>JBBSJQ010000002.1:0-347966 GCA_038257095.1 Solirubrobacterales bacterium | reverse complement strand
CCCCGGTCCCGCCCGCCGACGCCCCGGCGCCGCCCGCCGACGCCCCGGCGCCGCCCGCCGACGCCCCGGCGCCGCCGGCGGACGTCCCGGCGCCGCCCGCGGACGTGCCGGCCGCCCCCGCCGCCTGATCGACGGCCGGACTGCGGTCAGCCGACCCGGTCGCCGGGTCGCGCGTCGGCTTCAGGGGTGAGCAGCAGCACCACGCCGTCGGCCGCGTAGGTCCCCAGCACCAGGCACTCCGAGCGCACCGGCCCGATCTGCTTGGGCGGGAAGTTCACGACCCCGATGACCAGCCGGCCCTCGAGGTCGGCGGCCGGGTAGTTCGTGATCTGCGCGCTGGACCGGCGCACGCCGATGTCCTCGCCGAAGTCGACGCGGAGCTTCCAGGCGGGGCGCCTGGCCTCGGGGAACTCCTCCACCGCGACGATGCGGCCGACCCGCATGTCGACGCGGGCGAACTCGTCCCACGTCAGCGGCGGGACGTCGCTCACGGCCGCTCGGAGCCGAAACGGAACGAGCGCAGCGCCGTCTTCAGCGGACCGTTGCCGCCGACCGCGTCGGCCCGCGGGATCGCGGGCGAGCGGGCGTTCAGCAACGTGATGTCCGCGACGACGGTCGGCCGGTTGAGCGTCGCCTCGCTGTCGTCCGGGTCGTCGTACAGGAAGAAGCGCTTGCCGTAGACCGTCCGGCCGTCGACCTTCGTCTGGAAGGTGATCTGGTAGCCGGGGTTGTCGTTGATGCGCGCCCGCGCCTCGCCGCGGAGCTTGAACTCCGGGTCGACCTTCGCCATCTCGTCGGCGACGAGGCTGCCCAGCAGGGGCACGTAGCCCGCGGCGTCCCCGGTGTACGACGGCAGGCCCCGTTGCGCGACCGTGAAGCGCAGGAGCACCTCGGCGTCCCCGGGCGAGCCGAGGACGAGCCGCTCGCCGGCGCCCGGGTCGACGCGCTCCAGGCGCTCGTCGTCATAGGCGAGGTTGAACGCGAACGACCCGCCGAGGACGACCACGCTGGTCTTCTGCGCGGCCTCGCGCTGGGCGATCCGGACGCCGAGCCCGACGACCAGCACCACGGCGAGCACGCCGACGAGGATCCGGCGCCAGGTGCGGGCGGGCCGGCCGGTGCGGGCGGCGAGCAGCTCCGGCAGCGTCGGCCCGAACTCCTCACGAACGAGAGAGGACACGTCCTGAGTGTAGGTGCCGGGCTACGGCCCCGGCTCGCCGCCGACCACCAGCGCGCTGTCGCCGGCCTGCCCGTCGACGGCGATGAGGTACTCGCCCTTGGGCAGGCCCTCGATCTGCTTGGACGCCGAACCGCCCGCCGGGATGCTCAGCGTCACCGGTCCGCGCGGCGTCGTCAGACGCAACGTGTGGGCGCGGCCGTCGGAGGAGCGGCCGGTGAGCTCGATGGTGAGGAACGCCGGGACCGTGATGCGCGACGGCTCCAGCGCGGCGCCGACCGCGAAGTCCGCGGGGATGCGCGGCGCCTCACTGTCGCCGGCGCCCTCCTCCCCGCCGACCGAGGGGCCGATCTCGGTCGTCGTCGTGCCGGCCGGACCGGTCGTGCCGGTGGTTGCGCCGGGTGCCACGGGCGCCTCGGCCGTCTCCGCGGGCGCCGGCGCGGCGTTCGTTCCCTGCTCCGCGGGTGCCGACGGCTCGGTGGTCGTCAGGCCCGGGCCGCCGGGCGCGGACGAGCTGGAGCGCTCGCCGTCCCCACCACAGGCGACGAGCCCGCTCGACGAAACAACGATCAAGGCGCAGGTCGTCGCCAGACGCACGGCCCTCCTGCCGATAACCGGACTGTCGATGGTCTTCATCCCACCACCACACTCACCATGTCCACGCATGCTCAACACCTCATCCACTATGACGCGCAGCGCCGCCGTCTGTGGGTCGCCGGGCAGCGCTGCCATCACGGAGCCACCGGCGCGCTCCTGACCGCCGCCGCCACCGCGGGCTTCCTCGCGGCGAAGCTCAAGCCGACCGGCCTGGTCGCTCTCATGGCGACGGGCTGCATCCTCATGGCCGACGACTGGCACGACCGGCCGATCTGGTTCGAGCGCGGCTGGCAGAACCAGCCGTAGGCACGAGCGCCGCCTGCTGGACCACCGGCTGAACGACGGCCGGCCGAGGCTTCCGCGGAGTCTCCATGCCGGTGAACCGGGTGTCCTCTAGCCCAAATATGGGCTTGGGCTCACCCAGTTCAGACGCCGATCGCGGTTCTCTGGCGCTTGGCCGCGTCCCTAGCCCCCGACGCCGAACATCGATTCGAGGTCGTGGCGGGAGAACGCCTCGAACGCGACCATGGTCTGCGTGCCGGCCACCCCGGGGAGCTGCAGGAGCTCCCCGGTGATCGTCTCGGCCAGCTGCTCGTGCCGGCGCACGCGCACGATCGCGACGAAGTCCCATTCCCCCGTCACCGTGTACGCCTCGGCCACGCCCTCCAGCTCGACCAGCGCCGAGCCGAGCGTGGCCATCGCGTCGCGGTCCGCCTTGATGAGGACGATGGCGTGGGTCACGCCGACCAGGTCCCGCCCGGCTCGAGGACCACGACCTGCCCGTGGCCGGCCTGCTCGACGTCGGCCTTGAACGCCTCCGCGTCGGTCTCGATCGGCGGGAACGTCCCGTAGTGGCACGGAATCACGACGTCCGCCCCGATGAGCTCAGCGGCGACCACCGCGTCGAAGCGGTCCATCGTGTAGTGACCGCCGATCGGCACGATCGCGACGTCGATCTTCCCGCGGCGGCCGGGGAGCGCCAGATCGCTGAACAGCGCGGTGTCGCCGAGGTGGTAGATGCGCTTGCCGCCGATCTCGATGACGAGGCCCGCCGCCGGGGTGACCGTGCCCTTCGGCGTCGTGGACGTGTGGAACGCTGGGACGAGCCGGGCGCTGCCCCAGTCGTAGGTCGCGGTGCCGCCGATGTTCGTGTCGATCGTGTCGACGCCCTCGGCGCCGAGCTCGCCGGCGATCTCGGTGATCGCCTGGATCGTCGCGCCCGTGCGCTTGGCGATCGCGACCGCGTCCTGCGGGCCGTGGTCCTGATGGCCGTGGGTCAGCAGGATCGCGTCGGCCTGCACCTCCTCGGCGGAGACCGCGCCCTTCGGGTTGCCGGTGAGCCAGGGGTCCACGAGCACGGTCGTGCCGTCGTGGGACAGGGCGAAGGCCGAGTGGCCGAGCCAGCGGATCTCCATCAGGGAACGTCTCCTTCTGCGGGGGTCGGGGATGCGGACGCCAGCTCCAGCGCGAGCTGGAAGCCGACCGCTGCACCGACGAGCATCCCGATCCGGGTCTCCTCGGCCAGCAGCGTCCGCAGCTCCAGTACGCGCGACTCGACACCGTCGATCGCGCTGATGCGCTGCACCTCCTGCTCGTGCGCACCGCCGAACCAGCCGCCCTCCTCGAGGGCCTGGTTGAGGATGCGCTGCAGGGCGGGCGCGGCGTGCGTGATCACGTCCTGGGCGTGGTCCAGGCGTCCCGGCTCGGTCAGCGCCGTCACGGCGGCGTCGACCTCCTCGGCGGTGAACGTGCGGTCGGCGGGCATCCCGGTCACCCTATGTCACCGGCCTCCCGGGCCCTCGCGTTCAGTTCGCGCGCGACCTGCACCACTCCGCCTGCGTCCGAGAAGTCGACGGCGATGAGGTTGACCTGGCGTTCGCGGACCTCCTCGCAGCGGTCGACGCGGGCGCGCAGGGCCGTCGGTGTGGACGCGCGCCGGTTGGCCGCGAAGGGCGGCGGGAACCGGTCGATCCAGTGGTTGAGCATCAGCAGCGGGCTGTCGGTCTCGCCCCGGTTCGGGGCGCAGGAGAACTGCGACGCCTTCGTGGCGCCCAGCGGCGTGTCCTGGACGAACGAGAACGCCGGGTGGTACCAGTCGTAGGCGCCGCCGTCGCGCTCGGTCAGGACGACGAGCCGGTCGCCGCGCCGCAGCAGCGCGCCGAGCGTCGGGAGTGGCCGGTCCCGCTCGAGCACGGCAAGGGCGTCGAGGAGCTTCGCGCGGCGCAGCCCCGCGGCGACCAGTCCCGGGGAGACGCTGGGCTCGAGCAGGAGCACGACGACCTCCCCCGGGCTCCGGGCCAGGAAGTCCCGCACGATCCCGAGCTGCTCGACGAACGACTCGGCGCCGAGCTCACAGAGGCTGTGGCAGAGGAAGACGTCAGGGCGGCCCTTGAGGTCGCCCAGGCCGACGCGGCCGCCCAGCCGCTCGGCGGCACGCACAGCGCCCGGGCTGAGCTGCGAGGCGATGCGGTTGCGATCGGACCCGTCGGCCTCCAGGTCGGTCCGCACCCGGCTGCCGTCGCGCACCCCGTGATGGGGGTCGAGCATCAGCAGCCGGATCCCGGCGTCCAGCTGGTCGGCGATGGGAGTGCGTTGGTTGGCGAAGAACCACCCGGGCTCCTGCGCGGCGGAGAACGAGTTGTGCGTCCCGGGGAAGACCACCTGATCGAGCCGCCGGTCGCACAGGGCCAGCGAGCCGTTGCAGCCCACCGACGTCGCCTGCTCGGGCGAGGGCGCGCTCAGGGACGGGCGCTCGGGCTCCGGACCGTCGCCGCCGATCGCGGCCCCCGCCACGGCGACCCCGACCAGCAGCGCCCCGGCGGCCGACAGCCACGGCACCCAGCCGCTGCCGGCCCGAGCGGGCCGCGACGCCGCGGCGGGCTCGTCCCGCGTCAGGCGGTCGGGCAGCAGCGCCGCGAGCTCCCCGACGCCGACGTACACCAGCGTGCCGCCGGCGAGCAGCGCGAGCACCGTCACCACGCCCTCGGGCTGCCACAGAAGGACGGCACCCGCCGCGACCAGGCCGACACCGCGCGCGGTCCGCGTCCACGGGCCGCTCGGCGGCGCACCGACGCGCCGGACGCCCGCCCGCAGCCGGTCGACCGCGCTCGCGGCGGTGACGCGACCGGCGGCAAGCGCGGCGGTCATGACGCCCGCCAGCCCGATGACCATGAGCCAGTCGCGCAGTGCCGAGAAATACACGCCCCAGGCGGCGTCGACCGCGGCACGGACGTCCTCGTCCCGCAGGTCCCCCGGCGCGACCGCACCGGTCCCCAGCTGCGCCCTCCAGACCGACAGCGCGGCCACGAGCAGCCCGCAGGTCACGGCGACCGCCAGGCCACCCCGGATGAGGGCCGCGCGCCGGTCGCGCGCGACCGCGACGCCGGCGAGCACCAGCAGGAGCCCCAGCGGCGGCAGGACGAGCGCCAGCGTCCGTGCGCGCTCGCCGGCACGTGCCAGGCCCGCCAGCAGGCTCTCATCGCGCAGGGCGACGACATCGACGTCGACGGTCGCCGGGAGCCCTTCGGCCAGGGCCGGTGCGACCGACCGGACCGCCTCGATCGCGAGCGTCCCGGCGTCGGCGACCGCAAACGAGACGTCGTCGTCACGGGTGAACAGCAGGCGGTGGGTGTCGCCGGCCGCGACCTCGAACAGCTCGGTGAACGTCTCCGTGGACACCAGGGCGTCGACCAGCGGGCGGACCAGCGGACGCGCCGCGATCAGGTCGGTGCCTCCCTCGTCGACGAGTTGCTCGACGACCTGGCCCGCCACGAGGTCCTGCACCGCGGGCTCCTGCAGCGCCTCCTTGGCGTGGGCCACGAACGCCTGCCGGTCGACGACCTCCTCGCGCAGGTAGGTCGCCAGCACGCCGCCCGCGAGCACGAGCGCACCGAGCAGCGCGAGGACGCGCGACGCGACCGCCCGCGCCGACACGTCGCGCGGACTCAGGGTCAGTCGTCCCGTGGCGCGACGCGGTCGAGCATCAGCCCGGCTGCTCCGCCCAGGAGCAGGCCGACCACCGCGGCGATCGCGTTCGCGTCGGGAGTCGCGATCGGCATCAGGGCAAGCACAGCGCCGATCACGAACGTGCCGACCATGTCGGTGTCGTCGTCATCGTCACGGGTTCGCTTGCGGGCACGCATCACCGGTACAGCCCAGGCCGCCAGGAGTCCGAGACCGGCCCCGATCCCGCCGAGGGCGACCGGGAAGTCCTCGATCTGCGCGGCGACCGCGGTGCCACCGATCGCGCACACCAGGAAGAGCGACATCACCAGCGCCGGCCCGTGGCGCAGCTCCAGCCGCCAGCCGAACAGGCCGATCGCGAGGACCGCGGCGAACTGGTACCAGCCGTTGCCGTACAGGAAGACCGTGGAGGCGTAGCGCCAGTACTCGTCGCCGACGGGCCCGATGAGCGCGGTGTCGGTGCGGCCCGCGACCGCGAGGACGATCGCGCCGATCGCCGACAGCAGGACGAGCGCGATGGTCGCGTTCGGGCGGCGGAACTCGTCGCCGCGGAAGAGCCCGCCCGAACTGCGCTCGCGCCGGGCCTTCGGCGGCGCCGGCGGCTTGGGCGGCTGCCGGATCTTCGCGGACCGCGGCGCCTTGGGCTGCTTGGCGTCCCCGCTGATGTCGCGTTCGATCTTCGGCGCGCGCTTTCGGAGCCGCTGTCCGCAGTACGGGCACTCCGTGATGTACGGACTGACCTCCGAGCCGCAGCTCTTGCAGACGACGAACAGATCTGGGCCGCCGGTGGACACTGTGGTCGATTCTAGGGACCGGCGGGCCGGATGCCGTCAGGAGGACGGAACCGTGGCGCCCACGATCTCCGCCATGACCTCGCGGAGGTCGTGGTTGGCCTCGTAGACCACGATCTGCCGGGCGGCCCCGTTGCCGCGCGCGAGCAGGTCGTCGATGCCCTCGAGGTCGTCGGCCGAGCCGAGGTCCTGGGCGTGCTCGCGTAGCCGGTCGAGCAGGCGACGAGCGAGCACCTTGGTGCCGACGCGGTCGCTGGAGGGCAGGTCCACGAGCTCCCCGTCGAGCCCGTGCCGCGCGGCCAGCCACTTGTTCTCGTCGAGCATCTGCCAGGGGTAGTCCGCCAGCTTCTGGCCGCTCTCGTAGTGCTCCGCGAGCTCCTTCACCATCGCCTGGATCAGCGCCGCGAGCGCGAGCGTGTGCTCGACACGGGTCTGCGCGTCGCAGGCGCGGATCTCCACGGTGCCGAACGCCGGGTGGGGCCGGACGTCGTACCAGAGGTAGGTGTAGTCCTCCATGACCCCGCTGCGGACCATGAAGTCGATCTCGCGGCAGTAGTGGTCCCAGTCGTCGTAGGCCGGGGGGATGCCGACGCGCGGGAACGCCCGGAAGATCGGCACGCGGGTCGACATCAGGCCTGAGCGGTCGGCCCGCCAGAACGGCGAGTTGCAGGAGAGCGCCTGCAGGACCGGGACGTGGACGCGCATGCCGTTGGCGACGTGGATCGCCTTGTCCGGGTCGTCGAGGCCGACGTGCACGTGGAGGCCGAAGATGAGCTCCTGGCGGGCGACGAAACGCAGGGCGTTGATCAGGTCGCGGTATCGCGGACGCGCAACGATGCGCTGGTCCTCCCACAGCGCGAACGGGTGCGTGCCCGCCGACCCGATCAGCAGGCCGCGCGCCGCGGCCGTCCTGGCCACCTGGGTGCGCAGCGAACGCAGCTGGGCGCCGGCCTCCGCGGTGTTCGCGCACGGCTTCGTGGCGATCTCGAGCACCGACTCCATGAGCTCGGGCTTGATCTCGCCGTCCGGGGCGTCCTCGAGCAGCGACTCGATCGCGTTCACCAGGTCGAAGTTCTCCCGGTCGACGATCATGAGCTCCTCCTCGAGCCCGATGGAGTACCGGTGGCCGCGGAACGCGTGGTCCATTCCGCGACAGCCTACGCGACGCATCGCCGGTATCGTGCGCGCCATGTCCACCTCGCGAATCGAAGAGCTCCTCGGCGACGACGCCGGCCTGCTGACGCACACGTCGACCACGATCGACAAGTCGCAGCTCCACCTCCCCGGCCCCGATTTCATCGACCGTGTGTGGCTGGACAGCGACCGCACGCCGCAGGTCCTGCAGAACCTCGCGTGGCTCCAGCAGTCCGGCCGGCTCTCGGGAACCGGCTACGTCTCGATCCTCCCGGTCGACCAGGGCATCGAGCACTCCGGCGGCGCGTCCTTCGCGCCCAACCCCGCGTACTTCGACCCGTCGAACATCGTGGAGCTCGCGATGGAGGGCGGCTGCAACGCGGTCGCCTCGACCGTCGGCGTCCTGGGCGCGACCTCGCGGAAGTACGCGCACAAGATCCCGTTCATCGTGAAGCTGAACCACAACGAGTTCCTGGGCTACCCCAACGCGTACGACCAGATCATGTTCTCGTCGGTCCGGAAGGCCTACGAGCTCGGCGCCGCGGGCGTCGGCGCGACGATCTACTTCGGCTCCGACGAGAGCCGCCGCCAGATCGTCGAGGTCGCCGCGGCCTTCGAGGAGGCGCACCGCCTCGGCATGTTCACCGTCCTCTGGTGCTACCTGCGCAACGGCGCCTTCAAGACGGACAAGGACTACCACGTGTCCGCCGACCTGACGGGCCAGGCGAACCACCTCGGCACCACGATCCAGGCCGACATCATCAAGCAGAAGCTGCCGGAGAACAACGGCGGCTACACGATGATGAACCAGAGCGGCGCCTACGGGAAGACGCACGACCTCGTCTACTCGAAGCTCACGTCCGACAACCCGATCGACCTCACCCGCTACCAGTTGGCCAACTGCTACATGGGCCGCGCGGGCCTCATCAACTCCGGCGGCGCGTCCTCGGGCGCGACCGACCTCGCCGAGGCGGTCCGCACCGCGGTCATCAACAAGCGCGCGGGCGGCACGGGCCTCATCTCCGGCCGCAAGGCGTTCCAGCGCCCGCTGGACGAGGGCATCGGCCTGCTCAATGCGATCCAGGACGTCTACCTGGACACCGCGATCACCATCGCGTAGGACCGCCAGCGGCCGCGGCAGCTTCGCGACGACGCTGCAGCACTTCGTCACGGGGCGGCCACGGGCCGCCCCGTCTCGTGTCACGACCAGGGGACCGGTGGACCCGTGCACCTACGGTCGACCGGGATGGCCCGTTCCACCCTCGTCCCGGTCCTGCTGCTCGTCGCCCTCGCGACCGCCGGCGTCTCGCTGCTCCTCGCCGGGCGCACGGGAGAGGAGCGCGGCTGGGCCCGCTCGACCGTCCTGCGGGTGGTCGACGGCGACACGGTGGTCGTGCGGGGGATCGGCACCGCGCGCCTGATCGGGGTCGACACCCCGGAGGTCCACGGGCAGGTCGAGTGCTTCGGACCGGCCGCGTCGGCCTACACGAAGAGGCGCCTGACCGGGCGCGCCGTCCTGGTGCGCCGCGGCGCCGAACCACGTGACCGGTACGGGCGCTCCCTCGTCTACCTGCGTCGGCCCGGCGACCGTCTCTTCAACGGCGAGCTGCTGCGTCTCGGGTACGCCCGGCGGCTGCGGATCCCGCCCAACACGGCCTACGGCGGTCGCTTCGACGCGCTGGCCGATCGGGCCGCCGACCGGTCGCACGGCCTGTGGGGCAGTTGTCGATAACCCGTTCTGAGCTACCCTTCGAGGCGTCCATGCGCATGCGACAGACCATCGCGGACCTCGAACGGCAGTTCTTCGAGGAGGCGGAAGCGGACCGTCAGCGCCGCGAGGCGCTCGCCCGGAGCACGGAGATCCGTGCCCGTCGCCGCGAGGTCGACCGCATCCACCGCAATGGCAAGCTGCGGTTCGTGAGCCTCTGTCTGATCCTGCTCGCGACCGCCGCCCTGGTGACCGTCGCGATGTTCGAGACGCTCTACCTGGTCATGGGGTAGGAGCCCGGCCGGCGGGGTTCCCGTCGGCTGTCGGCCCGCTCAGCTCTCGCTGAGCTTGGAGAGCGCGTCGTCGACCTCGTCGCGGAACGACTGTCCCGCACCGGCCTCGATCGCTCGCTCCTCCTGGATCTCCAGGTAGACCTCCTTGCGGAAGACCGGGATGTCGCGCGGGGCCTGGATCCCGATCCGGACCTTCTCCCCCATGATCGACAGGACGGTCACCTCGATGTCGTCGCCGATCATGATGCTCTGGTTGGACTTGCGTGTCAGTACGAGCATGCTGCCATGGCCTCCGTGGTTCCCCTGCCGGTGCCGCGGACTCTGCCAGGGTTGCGGAACCCCCGCAACTTCCGCGTACGCGACGCTCCATCCGACGGTGCGTCGCGCAGCGGCCTGCGAGCCCTGCGAACGGGCCCTTCCTATAGGTTTCCTCGCGACCATGGCACGCCGATCGCTCCGTCCTCAGCTCAACCAGATCCGCACGTGGGTGCAGCAGGGTCGCACCGACGCCTGGATCGCGCACCAGCTCGAGGTGACCGTGCAGCAGATCGCGTCCTTCAAGCGCGACAACGACCTCGCCCCCGCCGAGGCGCCGCCGGAGTCCGAGAACGGCACCGACATCCTCGAGGACGAGTTCGACCTCCGCGCCCAGGACGACGCCCGCATCGCCGAGGAGCTCGAGGCCGCGGAGGCCGAGCGTCTGAAGCAGGAGGCGCTCGACGCCGAGCGGGAGGCCGAGGAGGCCAAGCGCCGGGCCGAGGCGGGCGAGTCCGACGAGGACGAGGACGACGACGACAAGCCGGCGCGCCGGCGCGGCCGTCGTGGTGGCCGTGGCCGCCGTCGCGGCAAGTCGACCGGCCCGTACGAGGGCACGTTCGACCACGGCGACGAGGGCTACGGCCTGTGGCTGGATCCCAGCATCCAGGACAACGCCGTCTACGCCGAGCACTGGGCCGGCGAGCGCGCGATCGAGGTCTCCATCGAGGAGGACCAGATCGTCATCCGCCGCATCGGCCCGGACAGCGGCGCCACCGACGAGGACTGAGCTCCGCCGCTCGTGGCGGTGGATCCCGCGCGGGCGTTCCTGCGGGCGCTCACCATCGCCGGGGCGGCCGAGACCGCCCGGCACCCACGCGGGACGGTCCTGCGCAGCCCCGCCGAGCCGGAGGCCTACATCGGCAGCCAGCTGCTGCTCGAGCGCAGCGACGACCTCGACGCCCGCGGCCTGATCACGCTGCTGGACGGCCTGCAGGGCGAGCTCGGGCACCGTCGGGCCGTCCTCGTCGACGAGGACGAGGGCGCGCGCCTGCACGCGGCCCTCGCGCCCTTCGGCTGGGGCGGCGGCGCCGAGGTGCTCATGGTGCTCGGCGCGGAGGTCCCGCTCCCGCCGTCGGACGTGCCCGCGGTGAGCGACGCGCGCCTGCGGGCGATCGAGCGACGCACGAACGTCGAGATGGGCCTGCCCCCCGAGGTCGTCGAGCAGCTCGTCGCGGTCCGTCGCCGGGCGGCGTCCGTCCTGGGCGCCCGCGGCTTCGTGGCCGGCGACCCCGACGGCGAGGACGTCGCCCACGCGACGCTCTACGGGGACGGCGACGTCTTCCAGATCGAGGACGTGGCGACCCTCGTGGCGCACCGCGGCCGCGGCCATGCCCGGGCGGTCGTCACCGCGTGCGCGCGGGACGCGCGAGCCCGCGGCGGTAGCGTCGTGTTCCTCACGGCCGACGCCGACGACTGGCCGCAGCGGTTCTACGCCGGGATGGGCTTCGTGCCCGTCGGTCACGTCTGGGTGCTGCAGCGCGAGGGGCTCGCGCCGGGTCAGACGTCGGAGTCGAGCCTCCTGCCGCCCGCGTAGTCGCTCGCCTCGCGCACGTAGCGGTGGAAGGCGGCGTCGGCGACCACCCGCTGCTCCCACGCCCACGGCGCGCCGGGTGCGACCGCCACGGCGAGGTCCAGCACCCAGGACGTCCCGCCGTCGTAGAGCTCGACCAGCTCGTCGGTGGTGAACGTGGAGCCGAGCCGGCGGCGCAGCTCCATCACGACGCGCTCGACGACCCGTTCCACCGCCATCTGCTGCGTCGGGTCGAGCAGGTCGATCCGACGCTCCCCCTCACGCCACTGCTGGACCGCGGTCTCGAACGTCGACATCGGCGTCGACGCTAGCAATCCGTCCCGCCACGGCTACTCGCCGGGCAGGCCCCGCAGCACGTAGGAGCGCTCGCCGGGCCGCACCATGCCGAGCTTGCGGGCCTCCTGCTCCAGGGCGCCGTCGCCCTGCAGTGCGGCGCGGCGGGCGCGCAGCTCGCGGTTCTCCTGCCGCAGCTCGGCGACCGCGGCACGACGGTCGGCGGCTTCGCCCTGCGTCGTGAAGTAGGAGTGCAGCGGCCCGACGTACAGCGCGACGACCGCGATCGACACGACGAGGAACGCCAGTCGTGAGACGCGGTCGAGGCGGATTCCCGGGCGGCGGTGGGGCGGCACTACCGCGGAGGTTCGACCGCGTCCGGACGGTTCCTGCCCGCCCGGACGGAATGCAACGCGCCACCCAACGCGCCGCACACCCCCGGCGGGTGCCGGACTACGAGCGGAAGATCCCGCGGCCCGGGTAGCTCGCGGCGCTGCCGAGGGCCTCCTCGATGCGCAGCAGCTGGTTGTACTTCGCGACGCGGTCGGAGCGCGACGGGGCGCCGGTCTTGATCTGCCCGCAGCCGGTCGCGACGGCGAGGTCGGCGATGGTGACGTCCTCGGTCTCGCCCGAGCGGTGCGACATGACCGAGGTGTAGCCGGCGGCGGTCGCCATGCGGATCGCCTCGAGCGTCTCGGTCAAGGTGCCGATCTGATTGACCTTGATGAGGATGGAGTTGGCGGTCGCCGCATCGATGCCGCGCTTCAGGCGCTCCGGGTTGGTGACGAAGAGGTCGTCGCCGACGAGCTGGATCTTGTCCCCCAGCTTGTCGGTGAGGAGCTTCCAGCCGTCCCAGTCCTCCTCGTCCATACCGTCCTCGATCGAGAGGATCGGGTACTTGCCGCACATCTCGGCCCAGTAGTCGGCCATCTCCGCGGACGTGAGCTTGCGACCCTCGTGCTCGAGGTCGTAGAGGCCGTCGTCCCCGTAGATCTCGCTGGTCGCCGGATCGAGCGCGATCGCGATGTCCGTCCCGGGCGTGTAGCCGGCGGCCTCGATGCCGGCGACCAGCACCTGCAGCGCCTCCTCGTTGGACCCGAGGTTCGGCGCGAAGCCGCCCTCGTCACCGACGGAGGTCGCCATCCCCTGGTCGTGCAAGGTCTTCTTCAGCGCGTGGAAGACCTCGGTGCCCATCCGCAGGCCCTCGGTGAAGGAGGGTGCGCCGCACGGGACGACCATGAACTCCTGGAAGTCCACGGAGTTGTCGGCGTGCGAGCCGCCGTTGAGCACGTTCATCATCGGGACGGGCAGGACGGCGGCGTCCGCACCACCCAGATGACGCCACAGGGGCTGCCCGGCCTCCGCAGCCGCCGCGTGCGCGTAGGCGAGCGAGACGCCGAGGATGGCGTTAGCGCCCAGCCGCGACTTGTTGGGCGTCCCGTCGAGCTCGATCAGCGCGCCGTCGAGGGCGGCCTGGTCGGCGCCGTCGCGGCCCGCGATCGCACCGGCGATCTCGCCGTTGACGTTGGCGACCGCGTTCGTGACGCCCTTGCCGAGGTAGGCCGAACCGCCGTCGCGCAACTCGGTGGCCTCGAACTCACCCGTTGACGCGCCCGACGGCACCGCGGCGCGACCGTGCGCGCCCGAGTCCAGCGTGAGCTCGACCTCCACCGTCGGATTGCCCCGGCTGTCGAGGATCTGCCGGGCGTGGACGGACTGGATCGCGCTCATGGCCCCGGATTCTCCCGCGCATGCGCGAGGCGTGTCGTGCGGTCAGCCCGATTCCGCTCGCAGGCGCGCCTGCGCGTAGTGCTGCAGCTGGCGCTCGGGCCCGAGCGAGGACCAGTCCTCTCCCGCCTCGCCGGCGACCGCCTCCGCCGCCTCGATCCGGCCGCGGAATCGCTCGGCCGCCGCGCGCAGCGCGAGCTCGGGGTCCACCTTGATCTTGCGGGCGACGTTGACCGCCGCGAAGAGGACGTCACCGACCTCGTGGAACAGCTCGTCCCGCGCGGGGCCTGACGGCGTGAAGTCGCTGCCGGCCGCCTCGACGGCCTCGCCCAGCTCCTCGAGCTCGCCCTGCACCGCGTGCAGCGGGACGCCGTCGAAGTCGAAGCCGGTACTCGCGGTCCGCCGCTGGATCTTCCGGGCGTACAGGGTGCCGGGCAGGTTCTCGGGTACCTCGCCGAAGATCCCCGGCTTCCGGCCCGCCTCGGACTTCTTGATCTCGTCCCAGTTGGCGAGGACCTCGCCGGCCGTGGACGCCTCGACCGTCCCGTCCGGGCCCACGATCGCGCTCTCGGCGTCGGGATAGACGTGCGGATGCCGGCGGATGAGCTTCTGCCGGCAGGCCTCGGCGACGTCGGCCAGCGAGGCGACCCCGCGCTCCTCGAGCAGCAGCGACAGGAAGTGCACCTGGAAGAGCACGTCGCCGAGCTCGTCCACCATCTTCGCGTCGTCTTGCGCATTCGCGGCGTCGGCGAGCTCGAACGCCTCCTCCACCGTGTGGGGCACGATCGAGCGGGCGTCCTGCTCGCGGTCCCACGGACAGGCGACCCGCAGCTCGCGGGTCAGCGCGTCCAGACGACCGAGCGCCTCCTGGATCTCGTCCGAGGAGGCGCTCATGCAGCCGGTGTGCGGTGTCGCCGCGGGGCGACTAGTTCGCGGGCGGGGTCGCGACGCCGCCCTGGCCCGTGGTCTTGGGCTTCGGAGCGTTCTTGCAGTCCTGCGTGACGAAGTCGTCGCGGCACTCCGTCTTCTCCTTCCACTTGTCGCGGAAGTCCTTGACGAAGGTGTCGAGCGCCTTCTGCTGGTTCTGCGAGGCGAGGAGCTGCTTGATGGTCTCCTTCGCCTGCGCGAGCGTCTGCTGCGAGGCCTTGGTGACCTTCTGCACGCGGAAGACGTAGAAGCCGAACTGGGTCTTGACCGGACCGGTCAGCGCGCCCTTGTCGGCCGAGAAGATCGCGTCGTCGAAGGCCTTCTCCTGCTGACCCTTGGCGACCGCGAGCAGCACGCCCCCCTGGTCCTTGGAGGCCTGGTCGATCGAGAACTTCTTGGCGACCGCCTTGAACGACTGGCCGGAGGCGAGGGCCGCGCGGGCTTCGTTCGCCTTGCCCTCGGTCTTCGTCAGCACGATCCGCAGGTCGCGACGCTCGGGCTGCGCGAAGCGCGCCTTGTTCTTGGCGTAGTAGTCGGCGATCTGCTTGTCGGTGACCTTGTCCTTGCCCTTGGTCACCTTCTCGCGAAGCTTGTTGGAGAGCGTGTCGAGCTCGACGCGGAACAGCAGGTCGTCCAGCGTCATGCCGGAGGACTTCAGGAAGTTGTCGAAGTCCGCCTTCTTGGGGAACGACTGCTTCTTGGTCGTGTCGAACTGCTTCTTGACCTCGGCCTCGGAGACCTTGACGTCGCGGTCCTTCGCCTCGCCCTGGATCCACTCGGCGGAGATCAGGAACTGCAGGACCTGGTCGCGCAGCCCCTCGTACTCCTGCTTGCACTGGGTCTTGAACTGGGCGGAGGTCGGCTTGGGCTGGCCCTTGGCCGGCTTGGGCGCGTCCTTCGTCTTCTTGGCGATGCACGTCTTGAAGTCGGGCGGCTCCGGGATGGAGACCGCGGGCTTCTTGCCCTGGGCGGCCAGCTGCGGGTTCGCGGCGCCCTGGGAGGAGATCGCGGCGACCTCCATCCAGTGGTTGAAGTCGGTCTTGGAGATCGACGCGTCACCGACCTTGACGACCGCGTTGCCCGGGATCGAGTCACCACCGCATGCGGCAAGGGTGACGGCGGACAGCACGATGGCCGCGGGCGCGACGAGGAGACGGGCCTTGACTGAGCTCATGTGACGGGGGATGGTAGCCACATCTGCGTCACGTTCGCGTCACCGCGAGCAGGTCGTCCGCGGCCCGGAGCACGGCGGGGAACCGCTCCTTCGGGTCGTTGGAGACGCGGAAGCTCACCTGGGAGCGCCCCGGCTCGATCTTCACGGCGTCGTTGCGCTCCTTCAGCTGGGACTGCTGGGAGGCCTCCAGGTCGATCGGCGTGACGGTCAGCAGCCCACCGCGGAAGGACACGTTGCGCGCGCCCGCCTGGCCGAGCTTCACGCGTGCCGTCTGCAGCGCGATGAGGTTCGAGAGCGGCTCGGGGACCTCGCCGAAGCGATCGGCCAGCTCGTCGGAGAGGACCCCGAGGTCCGCGACCTCGCGCGCCCCCGCGATCCTGCGATGGACGTCGATCTTCGCCTGCTCGTACGGGATGTAGTCCGCCGGGATGTAGGCGTCGACGCTGACGTCGAGGCGGACGGGTTCGAAGGTCTCGTCGTCGGGCTCGTCGCTCGCGGCGATGACGGCCTCCTCGAGCATCGACATGTACAGCTCGAAGCCGAGGGCCGCGACGTGGCCGGACTGCTCGTCGCCGAGCAGGTTGCCCGCGCCGCGCAGCTCGAGGTCGCGCATGGCGATCTTGAAGCCGGCCCCCAGCTCGGTGTAGTCCGACAGCGCGCTGAGGCGCTTGGTCGCCTCCTCGGTCAGCGCCGCCGCCGCCGGGTAGAGCAGGTACGCGTAGGCCCGCTCCTTGGACCGGCCCACGCGCCCGCGGATCTGGTAGAGCTGCGACAGCCCGAACATGTCGGCGCGCTCGACGATGAGCGTGTTGGCCTGGGGGATGTCGATACCGCTCTCGATGATCGACGTGGCGACCAGGACGTCGGCCTCGCCGCGGAGGAACGCGACCATCCGCTGCTCCAGGTTCTGCTCGTCGAGCTGGCCGTGGGCGACCTCGAAATGCATGCCCGGGCACAGGCCGCGCAGCCGCTCAGCGGTCTCGTCGATCGTCTCCACGCGGTTGTGCAGGAAGAACGCCTGGCCGCCGCGTTCCTTCTCGCGCAGGAGCGCCTGCTTGACGAGCTCCTCGTCGTACTCGCCGACGTAGGTCTTCACGGGGCGCCGGCCCTCGGGCGGCGTCTCGATCACCGTAATGTCACGCAACCCGGCCAGCGACATCTGCAGGGTGCGCGGGATCGGCGTGGCGCTCATGGCGATGACGTCGATCTTCAGCTTGAGCTGGCGCAGCAGCTCCTTCTGCTTGACGCCGAAGCGCTGCTCCTCGTCGACGACCAGCAGGCCGAGGTCCTTGCCGCGCACGTCACGGCCGAGCAGCCGGTGGGTGCCGATGAGGATGTCGATCTTGCCGTCGTTGAACCCGGTGATCGCCTCCTTCTGCTCGGCCGGGGTGCGGAACCGGCTCACGTGCGCGACGGTGAACGGGTAGTCCTTCATGCGGTCGGCGAACGTGCCGAAGTGCTGCTGGGCGAGGATCGTGGTCGGCGCCAGCATGAGGACCTGCTTGCCGTCGTCGGCCGCCTTGAACGCGGCGCGCAGGGCGACCTCGGTCTTGCCGTAGCCGACGTCGCCGCAGATCAGGCGGTCCATCGGGCGTGGCGCCTCCATGTCGGCCTTGACCGACTCGATGGCGTCCTTCTGGTCGGCGGTCTCCGTCCAGGGGAACTTCTCCTCGAACTCCCGCATCCAGTCGGAGTCCTCGGGGAAGCGGTGGCCCTGGCGACGGCGCCGCTCGGCGTAGAGGTTGAGCAGCTCTCCGGCGAGCTCCTGCGCGGCGCGGCGGGCGCGGGACTTCAGCGTCTCCCAGCTCTTGCCACCGAGCTTGGACAGCGGCGGGTGGCTGCCGCCGGCGCCGACGTAACGGCTGATCTTCGCCAGCTGATCGACCGGCAGGAACACCTTGTCGCTGCCCGCGTACTCCAGCTCGAGGTAGTCGCGGGTGACGCCGGCGACCGTCTTGGTGTCGAAGCCCGCGAAGCGCGCGAGGCCGTGGTCCTCGTGGACGATGATGTCCCCGGTCCGCAGGTCGGCGAAGGAGCGCAGCGCGCCGCGCTTGATGATGCCCTTGCCGCCGCCTTTCGTCGCGTCCTCACGCTGCTGGCGGCGACGGCGGAACAGCCGGTGGTCGGGGATCACCGCGAGGTTGATGCCGGGCGCGATGAACCCGTCGCGCAGGCGGGCCTGGACGAAGTCGACCGTCGGGGCGCGCTCGGCACCGGTGTCGCCCCGGTCGCGGAGGTCGAGGTCGCCGGGCTTGATCCACTCGGCCTTCAGGCGCGCGAAGTTGTACGCGGAGCGCTCGCCGTCGCCGCGGCGGGGGAACGAGACGACCGTGCGGTAGCCCGAGCGCACGAGCTTCTCGAGCTCGGGCTCGGCCTCCTTCAGCGAGCGCGCCGCCGTGTCCGCCGCCTGCGCGCGGAACTCCATGGCGTGATCGCTGCTGATGCTCGAAAGCCGGACATGGGCCCGCTCAGCGAGGGTCGCGGTGATCGAGTCGGGCGCCACGTAGAGGTGGTGGGCGTCGACGTCGTGGAACGCGGCGCAGACGTCCTGCCAGTGGTCGGCCAGCGCGGGGGCGACCTCCTCCTCGGCGGCGATCAGGACCACGGTGTCCTTCGGGGCGAGGTCGAGGAAGGCGTGGAAGCGATCGACCGGGAGCAACTCGGCGATGTCCGGCCGGTCCTCGGTGTCCACGACGGTCGCGGATTCGGCGTCGGCCCGGTGCTCTGCGGCGAGCTCGGCCGCGGGGGCGATCTCGATCTCCTGGAGGTCGTCGAGGCTTCGCTGCGTGAACGTCGAGAATCCGCGCAGCGACTCGATCTCGATGTCGAAGAGGTCGACGCGGACCGCACGGTCCTCCGTGGCGGGATAGACGTCGAGGATGCCGCCCCGGACCGCGAACTGCCCGCGGTCGTCGACCTGGTCGACGCGCTCGTACCCGGCACCCACGAGGTCGACGGCCAGCTCGTCCAGGTCGACGAGGTCCCCCACCTTCAGCGTGAAGCTCTTCGGGCGCAGCGCCGGGTCGGGGACCTTCTCGCTCAGCGCGACGGCGCTGACGACGACGACGGGCGGCTCGCCTTCGGCATCCTCGGTCCACCGCACCAGCGCGTCGAGCGCCGCCACGCGCAGCCCGACGAGGTGCGCGGGCGGCGCGAGGTGCGACTCGTACGCGACGCCGCGCGACGGGCAGAACCGGACGGGGCGCGGATGCAGCCACGCGCGCAGGTCCGCCGCGAGCTCCTTGGCCTGTCGGTCGTCCCCGGCGACGACGATCGCGGGGCGCCCCGAGGCGGCCGATCCGTCGACCCCGTCGAGGACCCCGGCCAGGAGGTACGGGCGCAGGGACTGCGAGACGAAGGCGCTACCGCCGTCAGCCGCGAGCCGGACCGCGTCGTCGGAGGTGTTGAGGTGGTTCAGGAGGGGGCGAAGAGACACGAGGGGGACCGTCCGGGGCACGCAGGAAGGCCGCGCGAGGGCTCGCGCGGCCGTGTCCGATCACGATAGCGACCGGCGAACCGGTGTTTCGAATCAGACGCGCGCGGTACCCGGAACCGCAGAACCGAATCGCCCGAGCCAAGACCCGGCGTCCCGCCGCCATGACAGCGGCAGCGCGCCGAGAAGTGCGGTGCGATTTGCACTTCGTTCGTAGTGACCCTCAGATCCCCGTACTCGGCGGCCGACCGGCCGTCGGAAAGGAAGGACCCGTATGTCCGAAGTCAACAACCACATCTTCGACACGATCGACCGGCAGAACGCCGACAAGTCGGCGGCCACCCGCCGTCAGCTCGTCAAGGGCACCGTTGCGGCCATGGGCTCCATGGGCCTGCTCGGCTTCGCCACCAGCGCCGGCGCCCAGGCGGCCGTGAAGACCGACGACGCCAACTCCGTCGAGAACCTGGCGGCCGTCGCCGCGACCGCCGAGGTCCTCGCGACCATCGTCAACACCGTCGGCGCCGAGAAGCTCGGCAGCAAGATGGACGCCGTCACTCGCCGCAACGTCAGGGCCGCCGCGCAGCAGGAGAAGAACCACTACGAGCTCCTGACGTCCTCCGCCGTCGGCGGCAAGGAGGTCACGAAGACCATCTACGTGCCGGACTCGATCTTCGCCTCGCCGGAGAACCTGCTCGGCGCGCTCGTCGTCGGCGACCAGGTGTTCATCAACGCCTACCTGCTGGCCACGACCGTCTTTGCCCGCCAGGGCACGCTCAGCGGCTCGAAGTTCGCCCGCTACACCGCGGAGATCATGGCCGTCGAGGCCGTGCATCGCGCGCTGGCGCTGCAGTCGCTCGGCCGTCTCGGTAACGACCGCGCCTACGCGAAGTTCACCCAGCGCGAGGACGCCCCCGGGCTCCCGACGACGGGCAAGGGTGGCTTCTTCCGCATCTCGGATGCGGTCGTCGCCCTGGAGTCCGTCGGCTTCGGCTTCGGCAAGCCCGGCAGCGTTCCCGGCACGGCGTACAACTACGACGAGGTCGCCGCGCGCACGCCCAAGGACAAGGACGTCAACACGCTCTCCATCGCGTAGGACGAGCGACGGGACGGTGGTCCGGGCGCTCAGCGCGTCCGGACCACCGTGGTCGACCCTGAGTCGACACGGAAGCTCGCGAGCGTGGTCGTCGGCAGGTTCGGTCGCAGGACGGACTCCACGGCCTTGAAGTCCACGGTGAGCTGCCCGGGGCGGCACTCCATGACGCCGTAGCCGCGGCGGTTGAAGTTCGCGTAGGCGTAATGCGGATTGAGCGCCTGTGCGGCCGCGAACACCGGCTCGGTGATCGGGCGGGCGTCCTCCCCTCCGACGTCCCCGTCGAGGCTGTCGCTCGTGATCGAGCCGCCGACGAACTCGGTCATGCCCGGCCGCCCGTCGACGCGGCCCGTCGTGGTCACCGTTCCGGCGAAGAACGTGTGGATGTCGCCGGTGATGACCGTGACGTCCTTGATCCCTTTGTCGATCACGTGCTGCACGACCTCGCGCCGCTCGGCGGCGTAGCCGTCCCAGGCGTCGGGGTTGAGCGGGTTGAACGTCGGGAGGTCGAGCGACATCAGCATCACCTGGTTGCCCAGGATCTTCCAACCGGCCTTGGACCGCTCCAGCCCGCTCTTCAGCCACTGCTTCTGTTGTGCACCCAGGATCGTGGACATGTCCGGCTCGCGGTAGGTCCGCGTGTCGAGCAGGAACATGTCGGCGTTCGCGCCCAGGCGGAGCTTGCGGTAGATGCGGTCGCGGTCCGAGGCGATCCGCTCCAGCGGCATGTTCTCGTAGAAGCCCAGGTAGGCGTTCCTGCGTCGCTCCTCGTAGGGGATGCGCCGCACGGAGGTCGTCCCCTCGCCCTTCGGTCCCTCCTGGTCGTTCTCGAACTCGTGGTCGTCCCAGACCGCGATGAACGGGTGGTTGGCGTGGACCGCCTGCAGGTTGGGGTCGGAGCGGTAGAGACGGTATTTCGCGCGGTAGTCCGCGAGCGTCTCGGTCTGGCCGTTCTCCCCCGACGAGGTGCGGTCCTCGCGGCCCGGCGCGTCGGAGCCGCCGTTGGTCTCGTACATGTAGTCGCCCAGGCAGACGACGAGGTCGAGGTCCTGCTCCTGCGCGAGGCCCGCGTGGGCGTTGTAGTAGCCGGTCTGCCATTTCTGGCAGGAGAAGAACCCGATGCGCACGGGTTCGCGACTGTCCTTGGGCAGCGCGGTCTTGAAGCGCCCGACCGGGCTGCTCGTCGAGCGCGTGGCGAAGCGGTAGAAGTACTGCTCGCCCGGCTGCAGGATCTTCGGCTTCAGCACGCGGGCGCGGGCGGTGAAGTCGCGGACCGCGGCGGCGCGGACGTCCTGCCGGTGCACGACCCTCGCGAAGTCGGCGTCGGTGGCGATCTCGAGCCGCAGGGGCCCCGATCGCTCGACGTCCCCGACGCGGGTCCACAGCGTGATGCCGCGCTCGAACGGCTGACCCGACGCCACGCCGCTGGGGAAGGTGCCCGCGGCCAGCGGCGCCTCGCGGGCGAGCTTCCTGGCGGCCGCCGACTGGGCGGGGCGCAGGCCGCCCATGACGATCGTGGTGGCGGCGGCGGTCCCGCCGGCGAGCAGCAGGTCGCGGCGGGTGAGGGCGGGGTCGTCCGGTCGGTACGCGGGCATACACCGGAGTCTTGCCGATCTGCGGGACGTCGTGGTGAAGCCGAGGTGAAGGTCAGGCCGTCGCGTCGATGTTCAGCCGGATGTAGTCGATGGTGACCGGCTCGCCGAGCCCGGCCATGGTCGACTCGACGAAGGGCATCCGCAGCTCCTGCGGGAGCCGCTCGAGGTGGGCCCCGAGCACGATGGTCGACAGGTACTCCTTCGGGTCCGGCGGGACGACCGGCTGCGGGTGCAGCCAGCAGCGCGCGTCGGAGAACCCGGCCGCCAGGAGCCGGTCCTCGGTGACCTCGGGAGTCGCGAAGTGCCACGGCCCGTCCCAGCCCAGCAGGAACTCGGCGAACGGCGGCATCTCGCCGACGGCCTCGGCGGCGGCGTGGACCCGGGAGACGTTGCCGAAGCCGCCGCACTGCGCCACGAGACGCCCGCCCGGCTTCAGCGCCGCGCGGAAACCGCAGAACAGCGCATCGTGGTCGGCGATCCAGTGGAAGGTCGCCGTGGAGAGGATCGCGTCGACCGGCGCGACGTCCACCACGTCCAGCTCGACGAGGTCCTGGACGCGGAGGTCGGCGTCCGGGCCCAGGCGCGTGCGGGCCGCGTCGATCATGTCCTGTGAGCCGTCGATGCCGACGACGAGCCCGTCGGGCAGCTCCGCGACCAGCGCCTGCGTGACGCGGCCGGAGCCGCAGCCGGCGTCGATCACCGTCTCGTCGCCGCGGAGCTCGAGGCGCTGGAGCACCTTGAGGCCCATGACCTCCATCGGCGCGCTGATGCGGTCGTAGCTCGTCCCGTCCCATCCACGTGTGGTCATGGGTCGAGCGTAGCACCGCGTGTACGTTATCTCAAACGTTTGTCTGTTCTAGCGGTTCGGCCTCGGGCGTCGGCAGCACGATCCGCTCGGCCTCGTCGGCGGCCGCGAAGACGAGGTCGCCGACCTCCTTGGCCATCTGCTTCCAGCGACCGAGCACGTAGCCCGCGACGATGTCCGGGTCCGTGGAGTCCGGTCGGCCGACGCCGATCCGGACGCGGTGGAAGTCCGGGGAGCCGAAGTTCGCCTTCAGGGACTTGAGCCCGTTGTGGCCGGCGAGCCCGCCGCCCAGCCGTGAGCGGATGTCCCCGAACTTCAGGTCGATCTCGTCGTGGAGCACCAGGACGTGGTCCAGCGGCACCTTCAGGGCGCCGCGGGCGGGACCGGCGGCCTTGCCGGACTCGTTCATGTAGGTCTGCGGGAGCAGAAGGCCGACCCTGGCGGTGACGCCGCCGGGGGCACCGACCTTCCCGTCGCAGTAGAGGCCGGAGAACTTCGCCTTCGGCTTCGGGAGTCCCCAGCGCTCGACGAGGTGCTCCGCGACCTCGAACCCCACGTTGTGCGGGGTCCGGGCGTAGCGGTCGCCCGGGTTGCCCAGGGCGACGATCAGCCAGTCGACCGGCGCGGACGATGCTCCGCGCAGCCGCACTCCGGGCTACTCGCCGGCGTCGTCGCCGCCGTCGGAGCCCTCGGAACCGGCGTCGTCGCCGCCCTCCTCGGACGCCTCGGCGCCGTCGCCACCCTCGCCGATGACCTCGGTCTCGCCCTCGATCTCGTCGTCGCCCTCGGTGGAGAGGCGCGGCGGGGTGAGCGTCGCGACGACGGTCTCCTCGAGGTCGTCGAGCAACGTGACGCCGTTCGGGACCTGCACCGCGGACAGCAGCATCGTGTCGTTCATGACCATGCCGGAGACGTCGACCGTGATGATGTCCGGGATGTCCGCCGGGCGGGCCTCGATGCTGAGCTCGTTGGCGAGCTGCTGCAGGACGCCGCCCTCCTTGACGCCCTCGGACTCATCGCCACCGGTCAGCTCGACCGTGACGAAGGCCTGGATCGGCTGGTTCAGGTCGACGCGCAGGAAGTCGACGTGCATGATCTCGCCGCGGACCGGATGGCGCTGGGCGTCCTTGAGGATCGCGGCCTCGGCGCTGCCGCCGTCCACGACGACCTCGAAGACCGCGCCGGTCGCGGCCAACGCGTGGCGCAGGTCACGCTCGTTGATCTGGAACGAGATCGGGTCCTGACCGCCGCCGTAGACGACGCCCGGGACCTGGCCCGTGCGGCGGAGTCGGCGCGTGTCCCGGGAGTGCCCGGGGGTGCGGGAGGAAACGTCGAGCTTGGTTGCTTCGGTCTTGGCCATGTCGTCGATCTCGTTCGGTTCTGGGCACGCGGAAAGCGGGCCCACAGCGGCGAGGAAGGCTAGCGGAACGTTCGCCCCCGACGCGTTGCGGTCGGGGGGTCAGCCGCCGAACTGCTTCGTGGCCTTGAACGACCGCTGGACCTCGAAGAACGCAGGCTTGCGCACGTTCTCGAACGTGATGAGGCCCTTCTGATGGATCGGGGACATGGGACGCGGGTTGCCGCCGTCCCACTTCGGCCGGACACGGAACTCCTCGAGCGCCCAGTAGATCGCACCCGACAGCCACGGCTTGGTCGCGTAGACGCCGAGGTGGTAGTTCACGAAGTCCGACTGGAACTCGAACGTCCCCTTCTCCTCGACCGGACCGTTGCGGTTCGCCTCGGCACCGAACTCGCTGACCAGCACGGCCTTCTCGGGGTAGCACTGGCGGACGCCGTCGAGGTACTGGCTGAGCAGGTTGCGGTCGGCGATCTGGCCGTTGGGACCGGGGTACCAGCCGAAGTACTCGTTGACGCCGATGACGTCTAGCGGCGCGTACTCGGGCTGGCAGCCGGCCGCCGGGTAGCCGGCCACGGCGTAGCCGACGGGACGCGTCGGGTCCAGCGCCTTGGCCGCGCGGGCGGCCCGCGCGAGGTAGAAGCCCTGCACCTGACCGGGCCGCGAGCTGAGCTCGTTGCCGACCGACCAGACGATCACCGACGGGTGGTTCTGGTTGGTGAGGATGTTGGACTCCAGCTCGCGCGCGGCGAGCTCCCGCACGACCTTCTTGGCGAGCTGCTCGGTCTTGATCGCGTAGACCGGGATCTCCGACCAGATCATGAGGCCCTGCTCGTCGGCGAGCTCGTGCATCCGCGGATGCAGCGGGTAGTGCGAGCGCATGACCGTCGCGCCGAGGTCCTTGGTGTTCCTGATGATCCGCTGCCGGTCGGCCTCGCCGATCGCGAACCCCCGGTCCTTGGAGTCCTCGTGCAGGCCGACGCCGCGGAAGTTCAGCGGCTTGCCGTTGAGCAGCCAGCGGCCTTCGCTGACCTTGATCGTCCGCACACCCGTCTTCAGCGCGTAGCTCGCGACGGTCCGCTTGCCGACGCGCGCGGTGATCGGCGCGTTGTAGAGCGTCGGGCTCGACGGCGACCACAGGCGCGGCTTCGCGATCCGGATGGTCCGGGTGAACGCCGCGAACTTCTTCGGGCCGACGGTCTTGGTGCCGAGGTCGACCCTACGGGCGCCGAAGCGGCTGGTCAGCCTCACCCGGGTCGGGCTCGTCCCGTAGTTGCGGACGACGACCTTGTACTGGATGTCCGCCGCGCAGGTGGCGCAGGCCAGCACCGGGCGGACCTGGACCGTCGAGAAGTCGATCCGGTCGATCTGCCGCAGGTAGACCTCGCGCAGCAGGCCACCGTAGTTCCACCAGCCGCCGGTCGGGTTGCCGGTCACCGACAGCCCCGAGGGCGGAAAGTCGGTGGCGTAGCGGCGGTTGTCGACGCGCACGACGATGCGGTTGGTGCCGTTGCGCTTGAGCAGGCCGGACGGCAGGCGGACCTCGAACGGCAGGTAGGCCCCGGTGTTCTTGCCGATCGGCTTGCCGTTGAGCCAGATGCGCGAGCGGTAGTTGACCGACTCGAAGCGCATGACGTATGCGAATCGCCTGGCGGCGCTGGGGAGCTTGAAGTCCTTGCGGTACCACCCCACCGTGCCCTGCATGGACTCGACGGACTCGTCGGTGGCGTTCCAGGCGTTCGGGACCGAGGTGGTCGTCCACCCCTGCGTCGCCGTCTGCCGCTGGAAGCCCTGCTTCAGCCCGACCTCGGTCGGATCGAGGCGGAACAGCCAGGTCCCGGCCATGAGGAACCGGTTGCTCGGCCCCTGGGCGTAGAGCGCGCCCTTCTTCGGCGTCTCGACCCTGGGGGTCGCCGCGGGTGCCGGGGGCGCCGGGGGCGCCGGCGCGGGTGCCTGGGGCGCGGGCGGAGGCGCCGCGTCGGTCTGAGCGGTCGCGGGTGCGGCGCTCAGCGCGGCGAGCGCGAGCGCGAGCGGAAGGACGGTGAGGATTCGGCGCATGGGGTTCCGATGGCAGACGACACGTGGTGGTTCGCCGAGTTGCGGGGCCTGCCTCCCCGCTCCGCCGAACTCGGCACCGGCGCGGTCACCATGGGCGGACAGGCCGCTCACGGACAGGAGGATTCTCGTTCGATCGGTGCGCTGACGCGCAGAACGCTAATCGATCGCCCGGCCAGCGCGTTCCCCCTGCGGCGGATCTCGAAGCACTGAACCGTCGGCAGGCCACCCTCGACGACCGACCAGACCACCCGGCTCGTGCCGGTCGACGAGCCCAGGGCGTAGGCCGTCTGCGACTGGATGTTGATGATCTTGACGTCCCCGGCGATGCGCTGGTCACGCGCATTGGTACGGATCTGGGCGGCGCACGCGGTCACGGCCCGGCACGCAGGGTCCAGCGCCGCGAGCATCCCCGGGGCGTCCCCCTCAGCCTGCGCGGTGAGGACGTCCAGCAGCGCCTCGCGCTCCCGGCTCTCCACCGAGAGGTACCGCGCGAGCCCCAGCGAGATCGCCAGGAAGGCGACGACCACGAGCACGAGCGTCAACGGGCTGGGTCGGCGGCGCATCGGCCGCACAGCCTACGCAAGGCCCCAGGGGTGGCGTCACGGCCACATGGCAGGAACGCCAGGCCCCGTGGGTTCTCAGCACGCCTCCGGCAGGTCCTCGAGTCCCGAGATCTCCAGGAAGCGCCGGACCGACTGCTCCTGGTGCTCGAGCTGGCCGGCGAGCCTGCGGGCGTGGTCGGCCGCCCGCTCGCGGAAGTCCTCCAGGCACCGCTCCGGATCGTCCGGGAGCGGGTAGACGTGCGCGATGTCCTGCTGAGCGCACGCGATCCCGAGCGGCGGCCGGCCCTCGGCCAGGGTCCGGGCGCCGCAGACGGGCACGACCGTCAGCTGCTGCTCGGGCGCGACGAGCGCGACCGGCATGAGGCGGTGGGCCGGGAACCGCACGTTCAGCTCGATCGAGCGGTCGATCCCGACCGGCGCGTCCGCGAGCGCCTCGAGGGCGTCCTTCCAGACCGCCAGGACGGTGTCGGCGGCCAGCAGCGCGTCGCGGAGCGCCCGGGCCTGGGACGCGTAGAGGTCCTGGGCGCTGTCGGCGTCGGGTGCGTCAGCGAGGTCCAGGTCGCACGGCACCCGCAGCAGCGAGGACGGGGCGACGGCGCTGCCGGTCCCGAATCCGCCCGGGGCGACGTAGGTCTGCACCGTCCCCAGGTCCAGCCGGCCGTGGAAGATGACCGTGAGGGCGTCCGTCAGGGCGAGCCCGTCGATGCGCAGGGCGAGCGCGGCGGACGCGTCGGGGTCCAGCAGCGCGCGCCGCAGGAGCTCCTCGGCCTCGGTGCCGGTCTCGCGGTCGTGCTGCTCGTCCATCCGATCCTCCTGTGTCCGACGTCGGTGACATCGATGGTGGCGATGAGGCCCTTCCATCGTTATCGACCGACAGGACGGCTCGGTGGAGTCCCGGGTGGACAAGCGGGCGGTCCGGGTAGGGTGCCCGCCATGGGCCGTCTCCTCTACAAGCCGTTCGGCATCCTCTTCAGCGTCGCCGCCGGCAAGCTCGCCGCCAAGCTCTTCACGTCGATCTGGGCCGCCGTCGACAAGGACTCGACCGACGGCCGGCCGCCCCGTCCGACCGAGGCGGACGCCCCGGTCGGCAAGGCGATCGCGGCGACCGCGATCGAGGCCGCCACCTACGCCGGGACCCGGGCCGCGTTCGACCGCGCCGGCGTGCGGACGTTCCACCACCTCACCGGCGTGTGGGCCGGGCCCAAGCCGGCGAAGGCGAAGAAGCAGTAGCCGCCACGGCGGCCCGTCCGGGCTACAGCAGCCCGACGATCGCGGCGCAGTCCCAGTTGCGGGCGCCCGCGCCACCGTTCCAGAGCTTGGCCGCGAGGCGGTCCTGCTCGGCTTTCGATGCCAGGTAGGCGTGGGGCGTGCTGCCGCCCACGCCCTTCCAGGTCGCGGGGATGAACTGGTAGTAGCCGGACGCCTGCGCGCCCGCGTTGGGCGGCAGGTTCTGGCCGCCGGACTCGCACTGGACGATCGCCCACGGGATCGCCCACGGACCGCCGGGGCCCTTGGACGAGACGCGGGCCGTCGCCTGCTCGTCCTGGAGCTTCTTCAGGGTGCGGGCCGCACGCTTGCGGGCCGTCGCGCTGGAGCGCCTGAGCGCGAGCCGGGCCGCGCGGGCCTGGGCGACCGCTTGCCGGCGCCGCTCGACGGCTGCGGTCATGGACGCGATCGCGTCGCGGCGGCGCTGCACGGCGAGCGCCAGGGTCGCCTGGCGGCGCTCGAGGCGCGCGAGCCGCCGGACCTCCCCCTTGGCGTCGGCGCGCGCGTCGCGCATGACGTCGACGACCTCGGTCCCGGCGTCCTCCGCGCGCCGCAGGAACTCCCCGCGCTCCAGCAGGTCCGCGAACCCCTTGGCGTTCAGCACGACGCTGACGAGGTCCGGACGGGAGGCCTTGTACTGCGCCTCGAGGTGGTTCGCCAGGGCGGTGCGGGCCTGCTTGAGCCGCTTGCGCAGGCGCAGGGCCCGGGCCTTCTCGCGCTCCACCTCGTCCTGGGTCGCCAGCAGCTTCGTCTGGGCCGCGCCGAACTCGACCTGCGCCTCGGTCAGGCGGGCCTGCAACAGGCCGACCTGCTGCTCGATGCGCCGCTCGAGCCGGCCGAGGCGCTCCGCCTGCGTCCCGAGCGTCGCCTCCCGCTGCTCGCGCTGCTCGATCTCCCGCTGGAGCTGTCCGGTGTCGCCGGTGTCCTGCGCCGAACCGGGGGCGACGACGACCGCGACCGCAAGGACGGCGAGCAGGAGGACGGCAAGGGATGGGAGACGGAGACGGCGCGGCATGACGACGGTCCGCGCGGGCGCGGCTGCCTTGACCGTAGGACACGGGCGGCGCCGGTCCTGCAAGTCAGCGTGCGGCGCGGACCACGAATCCCCGGCTGCTCAGGGTCTCCAGGGCGTCCTCGAACGCGCCGTAATCCTGCACCAGCAGGTGGTCCAGCGGGCGCCCGGCAGGTCCAGCGGTGCGGACCCAGCGACGCAGCGCGTCGGGGTGGACCTTCTCCCCCGCCTCCTGCGTCAGCGTGAGGAGCAGCGGCAGCTGGGGCTTGTGGTCGAGCTGCCCGCCGATGACGTCGAGCGGCTCGACGCCGAGCGCAGCGCAGAGCTCCTCGTCGGTCAGGCCGAGACGGTCCATCAGCACCGCTGCCGCGGTGGAGTCCATCTTCAGAAGAGCTGGTTCTCGCCGCCGAAGACCTCGGAGACCGAGTCGTCGGTGAAGATTCGGCGGATCGAGTCGGTGAGCAGCTCCGCGCAGCTCAGGACCCGGAGGTTGTCCGGTGCACCCGCCCGCAACGGGATCGTGTCGGTGACGACGATCTGCTCGAAGCCGGAGGCCGCGAGGTTCTCGAACGCCTTACCCGAGAGGACCGGATGGGTCGCAGCCGCGAAAACGCGCTTGGCGCCCGCGTCGAGCACCGTCTGCCCGGCGGCCCGCAGCGTGCCGGCGGTGTCGATCATGTCGTCGAGGATGACCGCGGTCTTGCCCTTGACGTCACCGATGACGTAGGCGATCTCGGCGACCTGCTGGGCGGGGCGCTCCTTGTCGAGGATCGCGAGCTCGGCGCCGAGCTTGACCGCGAACTTCTTGTTGAGCTTCACACGCCCGGCGTCGGGAGCGACCACCACGAGGTCCTCGAGACCCATGTCGTTGAAGTAGTTGGACAGCATCATCAGCGCCGTCATGTGGTCGACCGGGATGTTGAAGAACCCCTGGACCTGTCCGGCGTGGAGATCCATCGTGAGGACGCGGTCGGCTCCCGCGGCCTCGAGCATGCGGGCGACGAGGCGCGCCGTGATCGGCTCGCGCGGCGCGCTCTTCTTGTCCTGGCGGCTGTAGCCGAACCACGGAGTGACGGCGATGACGCGGTGCGCCGACGCGCCGGTCGCCGCGTCGATCATGCACAGCAGCTCCATGAGCGAGTCGTTGGCGGTGACGCCCGTCTCCGGGTTGCCGCACGTCGGCTGGATGAGGAAGACGTCCGCGCCGCGGATCGACTCTTCGTAGCGGCAGTACACCTCGCCGTTGCTGAACGTCTTCAGCGTGACGGGGCCGAGGTCGACCCCCAGCTTGTCGGCGATCTTCGCGGCGAGCTCCGGGTTGGAGCGGCCGCTGAAGAGCATCAGCTTCTTGTCGTAGTCGATCGGGAGGCTCGTGCTCACGGAGGGCGCGAGTCTACGGCCCGGTGCCGACGGCGTGCTCGCGGGCAGCACGGGGTTCCCCGCAAGGTCCATGGTCTGCTGGATCGTCATCGGTCCTCTGCCCCCTCGTCCTGCCGCTCGGAGAAGCCCTCGATGTTGGTCTGGCGCGCCCGCGCCACGCCCAGGGCCCCGGGCGCGATGTCCTTCGTGATCACGGAGCCGGCCGCCGTCCAGGCGTCGTCCCCGACGGTGACGGGAGCGACGAACGACGTGTGGACGCTGCCCTTCACGCGCTTGCCGATCGTGGTCCGGTGCTTGGTCGTGCCGTCGTAGTTCGCGGTGATCGTGCCGGCGCCGAGGTTCGACCGCTCCCCCACGTCGGCGTCGCCGATGTAGGAGAGGTGCGGCACCTTCGCCCCCGGGCCGATGTCGGAGTTCTTGATCTCCACGAACGTGCCGACCTTGCTGTTCTCCCGCAGGACCGTGCCGGGACGCAGGTAGCCGAAGGGGCCGACCGTGACGCCGTCGTGGAGCACCGCATCGGTCGCGTAGGTGTGGACGATCCGACTGCCGTCACCCAGCCGCGTGTCGATCAGCGTCGTCGACGGGCCGATGACGCAGTCCGCGCCGGCGCTCGTCGTGCCCTTCAGCACCGTGAACGGCTCGACGCGGGTGTCCTGCCCGAGCGTGACGCCGGCGTCGATGTGCGTCGACGCGGGGTCGACGATGGTCACGCCTGCGCGCAGGAGATCCTCCTGGATGCGGCGCTGCGCGATGACGCGGACCTTCGCCAGGTCGACGAGGTCGTTGACACCGAGCACGAGGTCCTGGTCGTCCAGGACGTGGGCGACCACGGTGCCCCCGCCCGCGCGGATGAGCGGCAGCGCCTCGGGGAGGTACTTCTCCCCCTGGGCGTTGTCGGTGCCGATCCGCGGCAGCGCGTCGAGCGCGGCGGCCCCGTCGAAGACGAAGATCCCGGTGTTGATCTCGCCGATCAGGAGATGCTCGGGATCGGCGTCCCCGGCGGCCTTCGTCTCGACGACGCGCTCGAAGGCCCCGTCGGCGTCGCGGACGACCCGGCCGTAGCCGGTGGCGTCGTCCAAGATCGTGGTGGCCATCGTGGCCTGGGCGCCGGCGGCCACGTGCGCCGTGACGAGATCCCTGATCGCCTCGGCGCGGACAAGCGGGACGTCACCGGAGAGGACGATCACCGGAGCGGCGGGGTCGATGTGCTCCGCGGCGGCCAGGACGGCGCCGCCGGTGCCGTCCGCGACCTCCTGGACGGCGTGGATCACGCCGTCGGGCAGATGGTCGGCGAGCTTGCGGTCGGGGCCGTCGACGACGACGACCTTGGCCGCACCGGCCTGCAGCGCGGCGGCGATCGGCCAGGCGACCATCGGACGGCCGCAGAGCTCGTGCAGGACCTTCGGGGTCTTCGATCGCATCCGGGTACCCTTCCCGGCGGCCATCACCACGACGACGGGTGCGCTCACGTGCGGGGATGCTACGGACCCGACCCCCTTCCGTGCCTGCGGGGTGGCTCCTGACCCGCCGATCGGAACCACTTGCGCACGGCGTTGTCGGACACCCCGAGCTCGTCGCGGATCCAGGCGTAGCCGTCGGCGTCGATGCGGGCGCGGAGCTCGTCGAGCGGGGGGCGGTCGGTTATGCGGCGTATCGTGGGCCGGTCCCCGGCCCGGTCTCCGGGCGCGCCGCGGGTTCCGCAGTCCTTGGAGCAGAAGCGCTGGGCCGCGGTCGCGCGCTCGTACGGTCGCCGGCAGCGGTCGCACGCGACCAGTTCTCGTGGACGCGCAGTGTTTCTCCCGCAGTGGGTCTCAAGGGTGGCATTGCAGTTGGCACAGACGATTCGAAGGTTCTCGAGCCGGTTGTCGTCGTGGACGCCGTTGATGTGGTCCAGGATCAGGCTCATGGACCTGCCGTTCCACAACTCCCCCTGCCCGCAAAGCTCGCAGGCGCGCGCCTTCAGACCCTCGGCGTACAGCCGTCGTTTGAGGTTCGTGCGGCTGTAGGAGGAGTGCTCGACGAGCACGTCGACCAGCGGGATCGCTGCGCGAGGCGCGATGCGCCGCTTCGACGCTCCGCCATCGAAGTGCGACGTGTCGAGTCCTAGCCGCTGGACGTGTCGGCGGATCGTCTTCGGGTTCCCTCCAGCGATCCGCAGCCCAAGAGCCCTCAGCACATCGGAGATGGACAGCGCGTCAGGAACCGCCGCGGCGAGCTGCTCGTCGGTCCATGTCCGCCCTCGTGGCACGAACACATGTTCGCACGACCGGCGGATGGAAGACGTAGCTGCCGAGCGAGGACTTGAACCCCGTACCCCGGGACCAAAACCCGGTGTCTTAACCCGTTAGACGACTCGGCAGTGCCAGCTGCATCATGCCGCACTTGCGCTGCGGACCCAACCCGCCGATGCTGCCCCTGATCCCTTCCCCAGTACCCGAGGAGCACCAAGACATGAAGCAGTTCTCCTGTGGCGCCGTCGTACCCGGCTGCACCGCGACGTTCGAGGCCGAGGACGAGAACGGCATCCTCGGGCAGGTCGCCGAGCACGCCAAGAACGACCACGGCATGGACGAAGTGCCGGCGGAGGTCGTCGACCAGGTGAAGGCCAACATCACCGAAGCGGCGTAGAACGGCGGACGGCTCGCGGGGCGGTCCCTCCGACCGCACCGCGAGCTCTCCGTCCGTATGGGGCTCAGGACCCTCATCCTTCACCCCGGTTGGGCTGGTGGACCCTCCTCCACCTCGCCCGTCCTGCTGCCCGGTCCCTCAACCGGCAGACAAGTCTTGGTCCTGCGTCCTACGCCGCCATGTCCACCAGGTGGCCCCCGCCCGGCCGCGCGCCGCGCGCGTCGGCGAGCGTCGTGACCGACAGCGTCCCGTCGGGTCCGTGGACCCGTACCGGGAGCCCGGCCCAGGCCGCGGCGGTCGCCGCCGCCCCGGTGCCGGCCGATCCGTCGGACGCCGTCGTGCGTCCGGCGAACCCGAGCCGCGTCGCCCGGCCCTGCGCGTCGACGTCGACGTCCAGGCGCAGCGGCATGACGCCGCGCTCGCCCTGACCGAGCAGGCGGACCTCGACCGCGACCTCGCGGCCGTCCTCGGTCACGAACGATCCGCTTACCGCGAACACGCCGTCGCCCGACGGGGTCTCCCGCAGGTCGAGCGTCGCGCCCCACGCGACCTGCTCCCGCGCGGTCCGCACCCGCTGCTCGGCGGCCTGCGCCTGCCGGGCCCGGTCGAACGCGAGGGAAAGCGGCTGGACCGACGCGGCGATCGCGTCGATCTCGGCGGCCCCGAGGGCCGGCCCGACGATCTGCTCGACGACACCGCGGACGAGGTCCATCCGCCCGCCGTCGGCGGGTGCGGGGACGCTCCTGGGGCGGGTCTCGCCGCGACCGCCATCCGGACGGTCGGACGTCGCCCTGCCAAGGGCTCCGTGAAACGTGAAGGTTGTCGACCCGCCATAGGCGGCCAGGTCGGTCGCTGCAACATGCATCCTTGCGCCCTCCTGATCTTCCGTGATCGGTCGCTGGGCAAGATCAAGAATCGGCCATCCGCGGCCGGGGCGCAAGCGGGTTGGACGGATGATCGGTCCAGCTCACCTATCGGCGCGGGGACCACGAACCTGCAGCACCGGTTCGAGGTGCCGTAGGAGCTCCGGGTCCGCGCACGGGTCCGCGGCGTAGGCGCGCGCGTCGTCCGCGGTCACCAGCCGTCGCTCGCTGCGCAGCATGCCCACCCCGGAGTCCGTCAGGCCGGGGGCGTCCGCGAAGCCCTCGAACGGTGCGCCCACCCGGTCGAGCACGTCGGGCGCGGCGCTCGGCACCCCCACCAGGTACGGCGTGCCGTCGGCCGTCGGGGCCATCACGACGATCGCGCCGTCGGCGAGGTCGGCGAGCGCGGCCGCCGCGAGCCCCGGGTCGAGCCGGGGGACGTCGGGGGCGATCAGGAGCACCGGACCGTCGTGGTCGTGCAGGGCCATGCCGGCCGCCCCGACGGTGGTCGCCTCGAAGGCGAGGTCGGGCGACACCAGGGCCGCCCAGCGGCGCGCGCCGAGCTCGAGGTCATCGCGCAGTGCACGGGCCCGCTGCGGCCCGAGCAGCTCGTCGAGCTCGCCGTCGCGGGGCGCGGCGAGTGCGTGCAGGACGATCGCCGCGACGGTGCTCACGCGCTCAGTCCCACTCGAAGTGGGTGCCGTTCTGCTCCACCGCACCGAGCGCGAGCACCCGCGGAACGGCTGCGGCGAGCGTCCTGCCGAAGGAGCCGGCGCTCTCCCCGACGAGCCGGATGAGCTCCTCGACGGGGGTCGGCTCGTCGGCCACGCCGTTGGCGTAGTCGGTCGCGTACCCGAGCAGGGCGTACGGGACCTTCGCCTCGCCGGCCAGCGTCGCCTCCGGACCGGCGGTCTGCGAGACGGCGGTGACGCCGACCTGCTGCAACTGGCGGATCTCCGTGCGCGTGTTGAAGCGGGGTCCGTCGACATGCCCGTAGCAGCCGCCGTCGCGGACCTCGTGGCCGACCTCGCGGGCCGCATCGAGGAGCACCGTGCGCAGGGCAGGGCTGAACGGCCCGTCGAAGATCCAGTGACCGCGACCCGGCTGCCCCGGCTCGGTGTGCAGCGTGCAGAGGGAGCCGTCGGGGAGGCGGTTGGCGAGGAAGTGGAGGTCGTCGAACACGACGAGGGAGCCCAAGGGGACCGTGAGGTCGGTGGCCCCGCAGACGGTGACGCCCAGGATCGCGTCGGCGCCCAGGTCGCGCAGCGCCCAGATGTTCGCCTGGTGCGTGACGGCGCTGGAGAGCCGGGCGTGGCCGTCGCCGTGACGGGCGACGTGCAGGACCTCGGCACCGGCGAAGTCACCGACCGTGACCGCGGCCGGACCGAACGGCGTCGCCACCTCGGTCGGCGTGCGCTCCTGCTCGGCCAGGGCGTAGGTGCCAGAGCCCGTGATGATCCCGATCCGCATGGCCGCGGATGCTACGGGGCGCCGGGGGCGGGCACCTCTGGCGGCAGTCCGGGGGTCGCGTCGGGCTCGGGCACCTGACCGGGGCCTGGCGGGGGCTCCGGAGTCGGCGTGGGTTCGGGCGTCGGCGTGGGCTCCGGGACCGGCGGCATGTCCGCGACCCCCGGGTCGGTGCTCGCCTCGACCTCGGCGCTGCTCGTCTGCCCGTCGCCGTCGGGGTCGTCGGCGCCGTCGGGCCGGCCGTCGTCGTTGCTGTCGCCGTTGCCGGGATCGCTTTGCAGCGCCTGCTCGACGAGGTTCGGGATGCCGTCGCCGTCGGTGTCGTCCTCGCCGTCGGGACGGCCGTTGCTGTCGCTGTCGGCGGACCCCGGGCTCCGGTTCGCCCGGTACTCGGTGCCGTTCACCAGCCCGTCGCCGTCCCCGTCGGCCTGCGCGTCGGCCGCGATGAGCGGGTTGAGGCCGTTCTCGCGCTCCCAGCCGTCGGGCGTGCCGTCGCGGTCGGAGTCGGAGGCCCTCGGATCGGTGCCCAGCAGGCGCTCCTGGTCGTCGAGGATTCCGTCGCTGTCGGTGTCGCGCAGGCTGGCGGTCGCGGTGGGCGGGGCCGAGGTGCCCGGCAGTCGCGGCCCCGCGGCGCGCTCCGCGCCCGAGACGCTCGCGAACGTGGTGCCGGCCGCCGGCCGGACCCGTGCGACCTCCCGGGCGACCCGCAGGTCCGTGGGTGTCACGCCGCCACCGGGGGCCGGGGAGGCGAGGACGCCGGGACCGGGCGTGTCGGGCAGCACCACGGCCTCCGGCAGGACGGACGCCCGGGGCTCCACCTGACCGTTCACCGGCCAGTCGCGGAAGCCGAGCGCGCGGTCGTTCAAGGACGCGAGGCTGAAGCCGATGAGACTGAGGGCGCACAGCGCGCCCGCGGCGATCGCGGTGACGTCCCGGCGGGTCGTGGATGGCGAGGGATCCATCTCACTCCTGGCATCGGCCTCTGCGGGCGCGGCTTGAGTGGGTCGGGCATCCCATCCGGGGTCTGGTTCCCGGTGCATCCCCGTGCAGCACAGGACCCCGGCGTCCGGACCATCAAAGCTGGCGCGTTGACGGTCTCAAGTTCTGCGCGGAGCGGGTCAGGCGCTGCGACGCGGCACGCGGCCGCCGGAGCTGCCGGCCTCGCTGGCCGGCCCGCCGCGATGGGCGATGCCGAGCACCCGCATGGCCTTCAGACCGAGCGACAGCTTCTCGCGCCCATCGGTCGACCCGACGTCCAGCCCCGAGAGGTCCCGGACCCGCTCCAGGCGGTAGCGGATCGTGTGGCGGTGCGTGAACAGCCGCTGGGCGGTGCCGGCGACGTTGCCGTCGGCGTCGAGGAACGCCTCGACGGTCTGGACCAGGTCCGTCTCGTACTGCTCGTCGTAGGCGACAAGCGGCTCGACCGTCTCCGCGTAGAAGCGCTGCAGCTCCGCCGGGTCCTCGCTCATCGCGCTGAGCAGCAGACGGTAGGCACCGGTCTCCTCGAACGCCAGGAGCGGACGCTCCGCGCCCTCTGCGACGTTCGCGGCGAGCAGCGCCTCGCTCCCGGCGCGGTGCAGCTCCGACGGATCCGCAGCCACCCGGCTGCGCCCGACGGCGAAGGTGTGTCCCTGCAACGAGGCCTGCAGCTCACGCAGGATGCCGTCCGCGGCCCGCTGTGCGTCGGCCTCCTCGAGACCCGGCAGGAGCACGACGACCTCGGCCCCCGGGGCGTCACGGGACTCGTTCAGGGCGGCGAGCGCCCCGTTGGACACGGCCCGTGCGCCGCGCTCCGCGACGGCCAGGACGCGCGAGCGCCAGCCGTCCTCCGTCGTGACGTGCGGATGCGCCCGGGCGACGACGACGCTGGCGCCCGCTCCGAGGTCGATGCCCAGGCCCTCCGCGCGCTCCACGATCTCTGTGCTGTCCGTGAGCACGCGATCCAGGAGATCCCGCAGGAACAGGCCCGCCGCCTCCTGGGAGGCGCGCTCGGGGGCACGGATCCGCTCGACCTCGCCGGCGATGAGCGTCGTGACGAGCCGCACGACCGCAGGCCGCATCGGGTCCTCCGGGCCGCGGGTCCGTAGCCGCAGGGTCCCCACCGGCTCGTCGGCCACGCGCAGCTCGACGACCTCCACCCCGGAGGCGCCGGCGATCAGCGCGCGCTCGTCGGCGGTCGAGCGGGCGGCGACGGCGAGGGTGGCGCCGGTGCGATCCGCGAGCACCAGACTGGCCCCGAGCGCGCGGGACGCGGCGCGGACGACCTCGGGAAGGCCGGCACCCGACTCGACAGCGTCGGTGACCGCGTCGAGTGCGGTGAGGTCGAGACCCACGGGGGTTTCGGTGTCGGGAGGCGTCGGCATGGTGCGTCGAGGAAGAGTACGGACCCACACCCCGCCGGTTGCACCTCGGTGTGCCCTCGGTACGTCGACCGGGACGCTACGCGCTGATGGAGTCCCAGAAGTAGACGATCGCGGCGCCGCCGCCGAGCCCGACGAGCATGAAGCCGGCGAGGACGTAGAGCGACAGGAACGTCGCGGCGATCCGCTCCCAGGTCCGGGAGTACGACCCCCAGGCCGGGACCAGGATCAGACCGACGTACGCGGCGAGCGCGAAGACGCCGCAGATGCCGCCGACGAGATAGGTGACCGCCTCGTTGCTCATGTGCTCCGTCCATTCTGCCGCACGAAGGCGACGATGAGCCCGACCATGCCGCAGAGGCCGAAGCAGGCGAGCGCCGTGCCGACCCCGCCGAGGACGTCGCTGAGGTAGTGCGCCCGGAGGTAGACGCGGGACAGCGCCACTGCGACGGCGAGGACGATCGAGACGGCGACGAGCAGCGCACGGGAGACCGGCCCGGGCAGCGCCCGCGAGATCGCGACGGCTATCGCGACGAACGCCACGCCGTACGCCGCGTGACCGCTCGGATAGGCGAAGGAGTCCCCGGTCTCGACCAGCGAGCCCAGTGGCCGCGCGCGCTCCTCCACGTCCTTGACGATGTTCACCACCAACACGGTCAGCCCCATCCCGGCGAGCAGCACGAGCGCGTCGGCGACCCGCCGGCGGGCGAGCAGGACCGCCGCGACCACGACGATCAGGGTGCCGGTCACCGCGAGCTGCCCGATATCGCTGACGCCCATCGCGAGGCCGTCGAGCCATCCGCTGCGGAGGTCCTCGACCAGGCGGAACGTCCGCAGGTCCCCGGCGACGACCGCCCGCTCGTCGTCGAGGGTCAGCAGCGGGCCGACGAGGTTGAAGAGACCGACCGTGGTGATCGCCAGCAGCGTGGTCAGTTCGAGGCCGAGCTGCCCCGGCGTGACCCGGCCCCAGAGGAAACGCACGGGTCCGCGGAACCGGTGCCAGGTCCGGACCAGCAGCCGCACGACGGGCCCGACGACGGGGCGCTGCTCCTGCTCGTGGACGAAGGCGCGCAGCCGGGTGCGGTTCGCGTCGACCTTCAGCCACCGGTACGCGACGAGGACGCCGACGATGACCGTGATCGTGGTGCCCAGCGCGAACGCCCCTTGCTTCGCGGCGCTCACCAGCTGGTCGAAGGACTGCCAGAAGATGTAGCCCAGGACGCAGAAGGTGGTCGCCCAGAGGCCGGCGCCGATCACGTCGTAGGGCAGGAAGCGGCGCATGCGCATCCCGCTGCTGCCGGCGAGGAACGGGGCGACCGCCCGGACGAGCCCGACGAACCGCCCGATCAGCACCGCCTTGCCACCGTGGCGCTCGAAGAACCCCTCGACCTGCTCGAGCCGCGGCTGCGTGATCTTGAACCGGGGGCCGTGCTTGACGAGGAAGTCGCGGCCGAGCCTGCGTCCGATGTAGAAGCTCGTCACGTCTCCGGCCACCGCGGCGATCCAGACGATCGCGATCAGGGTGACGATGTCGATCTGGCCCTGACCGGCGACGAGGCCGCCGACCATGATGGCCGTCTCCCCCGGCGCCAGCAGGCCGACGAACGCTCCGGTCTCCAGGAAGGCGAGCAGGCCGACCACCAGGTACGTCCACTTCCCGAGGCTCTCACCGAGGTCCTCCAGGACCTTCTCGAGGTCGGGCGGATCGATGAGCCCGGTGCCGTAGATCGTCGCCCCGATCACGATGAGGGCGAGGCCGATCAGCAGCGGCGGCTCGAGGTGCTTGCGGCGCCGGTAGGCGAAGGCGGCGGCCGCCGCCGCACCGACGAAGAACGCAGGCTTCACGCCGGCGACCCCAGGTGGGCGCCGAGCTCGGCGACCGACTCGCGGGAGAGCGCGCCCGCGAGCCGCACGCGGTCGTCGCCGAACCGCTGGGCCAGCACGGGCGCGGCCTTTCGCGCCAGCACCGGATCGGCGTAGAGCCCGATGCAGGTCGGGCCGCTGCCGCTCACCAGCGCCACATCCGCCCCGGCGCCCCGGAGCCCCGCGAGCGTGTCACGGAGGTCGGGGCGCAACGACAGGGCGGCAGGCTCCAGCTCGTTGACGCACAGCGCCCGCGGCAGGTCACCGGCCCGGGCCCGGAGCTCCTTGGCGCCGAGCGCGAGCTCCGACGCCGTCCGCGGGAGCCCCAGACGGTCGGCCTCCCGGAACACGTCGGGGGTCGAGAGGCCGGTCGGGCTGGTGACCGCGATGTACGCGGTGCGACCGGGCGGCAGGAGCGGCAGCCGTTCGACGAGCTCGCCGGCCCCGGTGCCGAGCCAGCGGCCGGGCTCGACCAGGGCGGGGACGTCCGCCCCGAGCGTCGCGCCGATTGCGCGCAGGGCGGCGCCGTCGGGCACCGGGCGGCCGGTGGTCGTCAGCGCCGGGGCGGCGTGCCGGGCGAGCAGGCGCAGGGTCGCGGCGGCGTCGGAGGAGCCTCCCGCCATCCCGCCGGCCACCGGGATGCGCTTGGTGATGCTGACGCGGACGGGCGGGCCGGCCCAGCCGGTCGCCGCGCGGAACGCGCCGATCGCCGTCAGCGCGAGGTTCGTCCCCGCCAGTGGCGGGTCGCAGACCACGGCGTCGTCCTGCACGTCGCGGGTCTCGAGCAGCTCGACGTCGTCGGCGAGGTCGAGGGCCTGGAAGATGGTGACGAGCTCGTGCCTCCCGTCGGCCGGCCGGGTCGGGCCGAGCAGCAGCGAGATGTTGACCTTCGAGGGCGCGATCGTCCGCAGGCCCGCCATCAGGCGATCGCCTCCCACAGCGCACGGAAGTCCGCGGGGGACAGTCGCTCGGCGCGCACGTCGGCCGGGTGCCCGAGCGTGACCACGGCCGCGCGCAGCAGCTCCCGCTGGTCCCCGGAGTTCGCGGCGTCGGGCCGGCCGTCGCGGTTCGGGAGTCCCCCGGCCATCGCGACCGACTTGGTCAGCGTCTTGCGACGGTGGGCGAACGACCGCTGCACGAGCTCGCGCAGTCCCTTCTCCGGGGCCGGGCCGGTGCGCTCCAGCAGGACCAGGACGCTGTCGACGTTCGGCACCGGGTAGAAGACCGTTCGGGCGACCTGACGGTGCACGCGCACGTCGCACGCCAGCTGGGCGAGGACGCTGGGGACGCCGTAGGCGGACGTGCCCGCCCGCGCGGCAAAGCGCTCCCCCACCTCCTTCTGCACCATCGACACCCACCGCGTCACGTAGGGCAGCTCCTCGATGGTCCGCAGGATGGCACCGGCGGCGATCCCGTACGGGAGGTTCGCGACGACCTTCGTGGGCGCCGGGTCCAGCGCGCCGAGGTCGAGCTGCATCGCGTCGGCGAAGTGCAGGGTCGTGCGGTCGGCGTACGGCGCGATCGCGTCCTGCAGCGCCGCCTCCAGCGACCGGTCGAGCTCGACCACGTGGGTGTGGCGGACGAGCGGCGCGAGGTGCTCGCTCAGCACGCCGACGCCTCCGCCGACCTCCAGGACGACGTCGTCCGGCTGCAGCTCCGAGGCGCGCTCGATCACCCCGAGGATGTTCGAGTCGATCAGGAAGTTCTGCCCGAGGTCCCGCTTGGGCCTGATGCCGAACGCCTTGACGCGGCGCAGCGTCGGCTGCGCGGGGAGGTCGTCGTTCACCAGCCGAAGAGGGTCGCGGCGTTGACGGTCACCAGGGCATCCAGCTCGTCGTAGGAGAGGCCCCGGGCCTCCGCGACGAACCGCGCGGTGTGCGTGACGTGATCCGGCCGGTTCTTGTGCTTGCGCACGGCCTGCGGGGAGAGGTACGGCGCGTCGGTCTCCACCAGCAGCCGCTCGGCCGGGACCCTCGCCGCCGCGTGGGCGAGGTCGAGCGCCTTCGGGTAGGTGACGTTGCCGGCGAAGGAGAACCACCAGCCCTGCTCGGCGCACTCCTCCCAGCGGTCCGGCATCGAGAAGCAGTGCAGGATCACGTCGAGCCCGCGCGCGTGGGCTTTGAGCATCCGGATCGTGTCGTCCTCCGCGGCGCGGGTGTGGATGACGAGCGGCTTGGACGCCTCGTGGGCGAGCTCCATCTGCGCGACGAACGCGCGCTCCTGGTCCTCGCGCGGCGCGTAGTCGCGGTAGTCGTCCAGGCCCGTCTCGCCGATCGCCCGGCAGCGCGGGTGCCTCGCGAGCTCGACGAGGTCCTCGTAGGCGGCCTCGTCGAAGCCGGTCGCGGCGTTGGGGTGCCGGCCGACGGCCGCGTAGACCTCGGGGAACTCCTCGGCAGCCCTCAGCGCGGAGCGGTTGGTCTCCTCGTCCATCCCCACGGTGAGGATCCGGGTGATGCCCGCATCGCGTGCGGCGGCGACGAGCTCCGCGTTCGGCGGCACGCACGAGTCCAGGTGGGTGTGGGAGTCGATCACGACGACGGCGGGGCGGCCTAGGACTTCGGGAAGAGCGGAGCCAGCTTCTCGACCCGCGTGACCCCGCCGGCCACGAGGTCGGCGGCCGGGTAGTCCGTCGATGGGCTGCCGAGGGCGCCGCGGAGCTTCTCGGTCGCGTCGGGGAGCCACGGGTGAAGGAGGACGGAGAGCGAGCGCACGCCCGCGACGAGCGAGGCGAGGGCGGTGTCGAGCTCGCCGGCGCGCGCCTCGTCCTTGGCGAGGACCCACGGGGTCGTCTCCTCGACGTACCGGTTCAGCCGGCGCACGAGCTCCCAGATCGCGTCGAGTGCGGGAGTCAGCTCGATCGCGTCGATGCGGTCGGCCACCGTCTGCGGCAGCGACGCGAACTGCTCGACCAGGACCGGGTCGACGTCGCACGCGGGGACGGCGCCGTCGCGGTATTTGATGACCATCGCGATCGTGCGGCTGGCGAGGTTGCCGAACTCGTTGGCAAGCTCGCCCTCGAAGCGCGCCTTCACGCCGTCCATCGAGACGGAGCCGTCGGAGCCGAACGCGACGTCGCGCAGGAGGTAGTAGCGCAGCGCGTCGACCCCGTAGAGGTCCATGACCTCGAACGGGTCCAGTCCGTTGTCCAGCGACTTACTCATCTTGCGCCCGTCCGAGCCGAGCAGGAAGCCGTGGACGAAGACGCGGTCGGGGACCGGCAGGCCGGCCGCGAGCAGCAGCGCGGGCCAGTAGACGGTGTGGAACTTCAGGATGTCCTTGCCGACGATGTGGACGCTGGCGGGCCAGAAGCGGCCGACCAGGTCCTCGCCGTCGGGCGCGGCGAACTGCAGCGCGGTGACGTAGTTCAGCAGCGCGTCGAACCAGACGTAGAAGACCTGCTCGGGATCCCACGGGACCGGGACGCCCCAGGTGAGCGTCGAGCGGCTGAGGGAGACGTCGTGCAGACCCGACTTGATGAACGACAGCGCCTCGTTGCGGCGGCTGGCCGGCAGGACGAAGTCGTCGCGGTCCTCGAACAGCTGCTCGAGCTGGTCCTGGAAGCGGCTGAGCGCGAAGAACCAGTTGGTCTCCTTCTCGCGGATCAATTCGATCTCGTGGATCGGGCAGCGGTTGCCGTCGGCGATCTCGGTGTCGTTCTTGAAGTCCGCGCACCGCGGGCAGTACCAGCCCTCGTACTCGCCCTCGTAGACATATCCGTTGTCCTTGACCTTCGTCAGGACGGCCTGGACCGCCGCGACGTGCCGCGGGTCGGAGGTGCGGATGAAGAAGTCGTTCGTGGCGTTGACCCGGGGAGCGAGCGCGAGGAAGTGCTCGGCGTTGAGGTCGGCGTGCTCCTTGGGCGTGCGGCCGGCCGCCTCGGCGGCCAGCGCGACGGGCTCACCGTGCTCGTCGGTCCCGGTGAGGAAGAAGACGTCGTCGGCGCGCTGACGGTGGTGCCGGGCCAGGACGTCGGCCGCGATCGTGGTGTACGCGTGCCCGAGGTGCGGGGCCGCGTTGACGTAGTAGATCGGGGTCGTGACGTAGAAGGACATGCGGACCGCAGGCTACGCGACCCCGGGCCTGGGCCTCGGTGTCGGCCCGGCGACCGGCCGGGCGCGTGTCGGGGGCTGCGCGCGGGCTGACCGGGCGTGCTCAGCGGACGACCGGCGCGGCGGCCGCGGCGCTACCCGCGGCCCGACGACGGCCGCGACGGCGGCGGGTGGCCGCCGCGAGGGTCAGCGGCGGTGCGGCGGCGATCAGCGCGAGTCCCACCCAGGCCAGCGGCGGCGTCGTCGCCGGTCGGGGCTCCACGACCCGGACCGGCACGGGCCGCGGTGCAGGCGGAGGGCGCAGGCGCCTGGGATCACGTCCGGGGACGCCCGGCGGGGGCGCGAGCGGCGCCGGCCCGGCGGCAGCGCCGAGCAGTGCGAGTGGGTCGAGGTAGCCGCGGCGCTCGCCGGCGCGCCGGGCGCCCAGGCGGACGGTGCCGCGGCGCCCGGCGAAGCCGAGGGTCGCGCCGCGGACGACCGCCGCGCTGCTGCGTACCCGCAGCATCCCGAGCCCGAGGTGCGTCGCGACGAGCGCCGGGCGTCCGGTGCAGCGCACCGTCACGCCGAGCGCGCTGCGCGCGGGCGCAGCCGGGACCCGTCCCGCGAACGTGACCCGCCCGGTGCACGCCGCCCGGACGGTCGTCCCCGGACGGACACGAAGGTCGATGCCGCGCCGCTGGCCCGCTGCGAAGGGGGCGCCCGGTGTCACCCGGAAGCCGCCGACGACCTCTGCGTCGTCGACGGGCAGACGCCAGCCGGCTCCGGCCGGGGCGGTGGCAGGTGCCGGCGCCAAAAGGACCACGGTGGTCAGGGAGAGGAGGACCACCACGATCCGGCGTCGGCGCCCGGCCCCGGTACGGGGAGCGGCGGTCGCTGTGGGCTGGCGGCGCGGCATCACCCTCACTAGGCCGGGACGGCACACATTCACCCCCTCGCCGGGGTGAACGTCGGTCCCCCGTACCGGCTGCAGGGCGGGGAGGCGTGGCAGCTGACGCCGGGGTGACGGCCGGGGTCCTACGCTCGAGCGACCATGGCGACCGACCTTCCTCCCGCGCCCGCTCCCGACGCGCCGCATCCGCAGCGCGTGTGCCCGAGCTGCTCCACGGTCTCGCAGACCACCGCGCGGGACTGCCCGCACTGCCGCCGGTCGTTCCACCGGCGGTCGAACACCGCGGCGATCGTCGTCACGGTCGTCCTCGGCGCACTCGCGACGATCGGCTCGGTCACGGTGCTGCTGGCGGCGACCGCCGCCGAGGTCGACCGGGAGGTCAGCAGCGAGATCGATGTCGTGCAGAAGGACATCGAGAAGGAGGTCGACTCCGCCCGGCGTCAGATCGAGGCGGAGGTCCAGCGGCTGCGCGACGACCTTCCGTCGTCGGGCTTCATCGCTCCGTGAGGGCGGCGTAGAGCGCGTTGGCGCTCGTGCCGGTGAGCCCCGCGACCACGGCGGCGGCCGGCCGCGGCTTCGCGCCCGCGGCGACCAGCTCGCGCAGCGCCGTCACGCCGGCCTCGAGGTCCCCGTCCACCGGCGGCGCGCCGCCGATGACCAGGACGACCTCGCCCTTGACGTCCTCCCCGGCGTAGCGTGCGGCCAGCTCGCCCGCGGTCCCGCGCACGATCTCCTCGTGGATCTTCGTGAGCTCGCGGCAGACCGCCACGGGCCGGGCCTCGTCGACCGTCGCGAGCACCGCGAGGGTCGCGCCGACGCGTCGCGGGGACTCGAACCCGACGAGCGTCTCCGGTGCCGCGAAGAGGCTCGTCTGCTCGCCCTTCTTGCGCGGCAGGAAGCCGACGAACCGCCACGTCTCGGCCGGGAGCGCGCTGGCGACGAGCGCGGCGAGCGCCGCGGACGGTCCGGGCAGGACCTCGACCGCCAGCCCCGCACCGACGCACGCCTGCACGAGCACGAAGCCCGGGTCGGACACCAGCGGCATGCCGGCGTCGCTGCACAGCGCCACGACCTGGCCTTCGGTCATCCGCCGTACGAGCTCGGAGCTGCGGGACTGCTCGTTGTGCTCGTGGTAGCTGACGAGCTGCGCGTCCACGCCGTAGCGGTCCAGCAGGACCCGGGTGCGCCGCGTGTCCTCGCACGCGATGACGCTCGCGTCGCGTAGCGCGCTCAGCACGCGCAGGGTCACGTCCTCGAGGTTGCCGATCGGCGTGGGACAGACGACAAGGCGGCCGACGGGCATCTCCGCGACCATATCGGGCGAATGGACGATCCCCACGACCGCCCACGGCAGCGCACGCCCCGAGATCCCGCACCGCGCCCGCGTCCCGACGCGCCGCCGGAGTACCCCGTGTTCAAGGCGCGGCCGCGGTTCCTGGACCGGCTGGACCGCGGGGGCATCGGTCCGGCACACGATCCCCTGCGCGAGCCCCGGCCCGACGGGCCCTACCCCGGGCCGCGCCGCCGACGGGTGGGCGGGCTCCCCTTCCCGCGCCGCCGCGGCGGCCGCCGCCTCTCCCCCGCCCGCATCGCGTGGCGCGTGCTCCTCGCCGCGATCGCCTGGGTGATGCTGTCGGCAGTCCTCTTCCTGGTCAGCGCGACCGTGCACGGCGGCGGGGTCGACGACGCGGCCAACGGCGTCCTGGGTGGTGGCGGCGTGCCGCCGTTCGCGGCGACCAACGTCCTGGTCCTCGGCTCGGACAAGCGCACCGCCGACACGAAGGAGCCCGGCGGCTCCACCGACGGACCCTCGCGGGCGGACTCCATCGTGCTCATGCGGTTCGGCGGCGGCAAGGCGTCACGCCTGTCGATCCCGCGCGACACGATCGTGGACGTGCCGGGCAGCGGGCGCCAGAAGATCAATGCCGCGTACGCGATCGGCGGCGCCGCGAAGATGACCGAGACGATCGAGGCCTTCATGGGCATCCAGGTCAACCACGTCATCGAGGTCAGCTTCTCGAACTTCCCGGAGCTCATCGACGCGATGGGCGGCGTGGTCTACCGCGGCGGCTGCGTCGTCAGCCGGATCAACGGCGGCTTCAAGAACGGCGGCTACACGCTGCGGCTGAAGGCCGGCAAGACGACGATCGACGGCAAGCAGGCGCTGGCCCTCGCTCGGACACGCAAGAACGAGTGCAACCCGCAGGAGTCCGACCTCACGCGCGCCTCGCGCCAGCAGAAGATCACGCAGGCGATGCGCTCGCGCGTCCTCTCCCCGCAGGGCTTCATCCGCCTGCCGTGGATCGCGTGGAAGGCCCCGAGCGCGCTCGTCACCGACATGAGCGGGCCGACGCTGATGGGCTTCGCCGCCGCGACGTTCGCCGGCGGCTCGCCGGCCACCCGCATCCTGAGGCCGACGGGGGCCCAGACGCTCCCCGACGGGGGTTCCGGGCTCGTGGTGAGCGACGAGGCCCGCCGGCGCGCGGCGCAGCGGTTCCTGGCCGGCTGAGCGGCGCGGACCACCGGCGCGCGTGCAGCGGCGCCGACGTCCTACGCGGCCTTCGTCGGCTTCTTCTTGCTCTCGGACTTCGCGGGCTTCTTGTCCGAGGACGACGAGGAGGAGGAGGAGGAGGAGGAGGATGTGGACGGCGAGCTGTCGGCCGAAGACTCCTTGGCCTTGGCCTCACGCTTGTCCTGCATCTTGCCCGTGTGCTCGTCGGCGCCTTTCTCCGCCGACTTCTCCAGCTCGCGGTTGCGACTCCGCGTGCCGTAGTCGGTGTTGTGGAAGCCCTTGCCCTTGAAGTGGATGGCCGGCGCGTGCAGCACGCGCTTGACCGGAACGCCGGTGTCCGGATCCTTGGTCAGGGTGTCGTCGCTGAACTTCTGGATGACCTCGAAGGTCGATCCGTCGGGGCGGCGGTACTCGTAGATCGGCATGTCACCGACAAGTATGCCACGCCACGCGGCGGGATACTGGCACTCTCCCTACGAGAGTGCCAAGCGTCGGCGGGCGAGGCCCCAGCCGACGAGCCCGGTAAGCAGCGCGAGGGCGCGCAGCGGCCACTCCCCGAAGCGCACGTACAGCGTCGCCGCCCGGTCCGGGGACCGCAGCCCGACGTCGGCGAGGACCACTCCGGGCGCAACGGTCCGCACCGTCCGTTCGCGGCCGGACGCATCCGCCCAGCTCCCGCCGTCCCCGTTGACCGCGCGGACCAGACCCGTCCGGCTCTCGACCGCACGCAGCACGGCGAGCCGTCCCTGCAGCCGCGGGGCCGTCGTGTCCGCGAACCACGAGGCGTTGGTCATGCCGACCAGGAGCTGGGGCCGCGTGCCACGGACGGTCGTCCGCGCCGTCTCCGGGTCCACCTCCTCGTAACAGATCAGCACGCCCAGCCGGACGCCCGCGGCCGACAGCGCGCGCGGCGACCCGCCCTTGCGTAGGTCGGGCGCGCCCGGGAAGAGCGGGCGCAACACGGACCGCAGCGGCAGCGTCTCGCCGAACCACAGCAGCCGACGCTTCTCGAACGCCGGCTGGACCGATCCGTCGGGCGCGAGCACGGTCGCGCCATTGCGCCGCCGTCCGTCGGCGTCCCGGGTCCGCAGGCCGATGAGGCGCGGGACGCGGGCGCCGGGACCCACCGGGGCCATCGAGCCGCCCGCGAGCGACCGCGCGGACCGGTCGACGGTGACCGGGTAGGCGGTCTCGGGCCAGATGACGAGCTGGGCCCCGGCCCGCTCCGCGGCTCCGGACAGCGCACGCAGCCGCAGCACGCGGCGCAGCCGCTCCATGGCGTCCGGACCGCGGATGCCCGGTGCCCGGTGGTCCACGAGCGCCACCGTCATGCGGTCCCGGTCCCGGTCGGCGACCACGTCCATCCGCATCGCCCCCCAGCGGTCGACGCCGACGAGCAGGGCGAGTGCCATCGCGATCGGGACGAGCACGGCCCGGCGCCCGACGGGCTCCGGCCGTCCGATGCCCTGTACCACCAGGGCGACGACGAGCGCGAGGACGACGGAGACACCACGCTCGCCGACGACCTCGGCGAGCTGCACGAGCTCCGGCCGCAAGACCATCAGGCCACCCGGGGTCCACGTGAAGACGCCGGGCAGCGAGCAGGCCACCAGGACACCGATGGGGAAGGCGATCGCGAACGGCAGGACTGTTCGGCGCATCAGCACCTGGGTGACGGCCGCGCCGGCACCCCAGACCAGCGCCTGCACGGCCGCCAGCGCCAGGACCGCGGCGACGCCTCCGAGCAGGCCGACGTCCCCGAAGCGGTCGGCCGCCTGACCGGCGAAGCGCAGCCCGATGACGCCCCCGGCGGTGGCCCAGACCGTCGCGCGCAGCGCCGCCGAGCGCACCGACGGCGCGTCCCGCACGACGACGGCGAGGATCGCGAACCCGACGAACACCGCCGGCAGGATGTCCGTGGGCGGCAGCGCGAGCGCCATCACGAGCCCACCGACGACCGGCAGCCCGAGTCCTCGCCATTCGCGCGACCGTCTCGCGAGGGCCCGCGCGAGCATCTCCAGCGGCCGTCTCCGGCGCGGAGACGTCGTCGGGGCGGTCGGGACAGGCTCGGTCACGGGCGGACGACCATACCCGGGCGGGGCGAATACCCTGGGTGCATGCCCGCCGAGGACGTCGTGACCATGGACAAGATCGTGGCGCTGTGCAAGCGCCGCGGCTTCATCTTCCCCTCCTCGGAGATCTACGGCGGCCTCGGCTCGACCTACGACTACGGGCACTACGGCGTCCTGCTGAAGACGAACGTCAAGAACGAATGGTGGCGCGCGATGCTGCAGGAGCGCGACGACATCGTCGCGATCGACAGCGCGATCCTCCAGCACCCGAAGGTCTGGGAGGCCAGCGGCCACCTGGCCGGCTTCAGCGACCCGATGGTCGACTGCCGCACGTGCAAGCAGCGCTTCCGCGCCGACCACGTCGACCGCGAGGAGATGTGCCCCGCGAAGGCCTCGCTGCCCAAGACCGAGGACCGACGGCACGACCTCACCGAGGAGCGCGACTTCAACTTGATGTTCGAGACGACGGTCGGCCCGATGAAGGACTCCGGGTCCGTCGCGTATCTGCGTCCGGAGACCGCGCAGGGCATCTTCATCAACTTCAAGAACGTCCTGCAGTTCGCGCGTAAGAAGCCGCCGTTCGGTATCGCCCAGGTCGGCAAGTCCTTTCGCAACGAGATCACCCCGCAGAAGTTCATCTTCCGCACGCGCGAGTTCGAGCAGATGGAGATGGAGTTCTTCTGCCCGCCGGACGAGGTCGACGAGTGGTACGCCTTCTGGAAGAAGGAGCGCTACGACTGGTACCTGCGTCTGGGGATCCGCCCCGAGTTCCTCGTGATGCGTGAGCACGACGCCGACGAGCTGAGCCACTACTCCAGCGGCACGGCCGACGTCGAGTACGACTTCCCGGGCTTCGGCGTCTCCGAGCTCGAGGGCGTCGCGAACCGCGGCAGCTTCGACCTCACGCAGCACACGACGCACTCCGGGGAGAAGCTCGAGTACTTCGACCCGCAGACCAAGGAGCGCTACGTCCCGCACGTGATCGAGCCCGCGGCGGGCGCCGACCGGGCGACGCTCGCGTTCCTCGTCGACGCCTACGACGAGGAGGACATGGGCGACGGGGACGTCCGCACCGTCCTGAAGCTCCATCCGCGCCTCGCCCCGGTGAAGGTCGCCGTCTGTCCGCTGGTCAAGAAGGATGGCCAGCCCGAGCTCGCGCGCGAGGTCTTCATGGCGCTGCGCGGCGTCATGCAGACCGAGTACGACGAGGGCGGCTCGATCGGCAAGCGCTATCGCCGCCAGGACGAGATCGGCACGCCGTGGTGCGTGACGATCGACCACCAGTCCCTCGAGGACCGCACGGTCACGCTGCGCGATCGCGACACGCTCGCCCAGGAGCGCATCGCGATCGAGGAGCTCCCCGCGCTGCTGGCCGGGCGGCTCGCCGCACCGTGGACGAGCCCCAAGCTCGCAGACTGAGCTTCGCGGCCCCGCGGTGTCCATCACCACGCAGGTCGTCCGCCACGCGCTGCTGCAGCACCCGCAACGCCGGCGGGTCGCCGACCACAAGGACGGCCGTGCGGAGCTGCTCGTGCCGCGCGGGGACGGGCCGCACCCGATCGCCGTCGTGGTCCACGGCGGCTACTGGCGCACGCAGTTCGGCAGCCTCGTGATGCGTCCGGTGTGCGCGGACCTGCGGCGGCGTGGCTGGGCGACGTGGAACATCGAGTACGGGCGGATCGGACGCGGCGGCCGTGGCGGCTGGCCGACGACGTTCGCCGACGTGGGGCTCGCCGTGGACCACCTCGCCGTGCTGGACGATGCCCGGCTCGACCTCGAACGGACGGTGGTCGTCGGGCACAGCGCCGGCGGGCAGCTCGCGCTGTGGATCGGGGGCCGGTCCGGTCTCCCGGCGGGGGCGGTCGGCGCGCAGCCCGCGGTGCGCCCGCGGCACGTGCTCGCCCTCTCCCCGGTGACGGACATGGTCCGTGCCGGGGCGCCTGCGGCGGCGGTGCTCGGCGGGACCCACGACGACGTGCCCGACCGCTACGCGCAGGCCGACCCGGTCCGCCGCCTGCCGCTGGGCGTGCCGGTGACGGTCGTGCACCCGGTGGGCGACGAGACCGTCCCGATCGCGCGCTCCCGCGAGTACCTCGCGGCCGCCCGCGAGGCCGGCGCGGACGTCGAGCTGCTCGAGCCCCCCACCGGCGGCCACCGGGACATCATCGACCCGGCCCACCCGTCCTGGAAGACGGCGGCCGACCGGCTCGCCGACCGAACCGTCCGTTGAGGGCGGCCTTCAGGCCACCCCGGCCGGCTCCCGGTCCTCGCCCAGACGCTGCGCGCCGAGCGGGGTCTCCGTCTTCTGCGCAGGCTGGTGCAGCTGCTCCATGTCGACCGACGGCAGCAGGCGGTCCAGCGGCCCGGGCAGCCACCAGCTCCACTTGCCGAGCAGCTCCATCACCGCCGGCACGAGCACGAGACGGACGAGCGTCGCGTCGACCGCGATCGCCACGGCGTTGCCGAGCCCGAGCTGCTTGATCGACGGGACGCCGGTACCGACGAAGACCGCGAACACGGCGACCATGATCAGCGCCGCGCTGGTGATCGTCCGCGCACTCGACGCGATGCCCTCGGCCACCGCGAGCCGCGTGTCCCCGGTCGCGTCGAAGCGCTCGCGGATGCGGCTCAGCAGGAAGACCTCGTAGTCCATCGAGAGGCCGAAGACGACCGCGAGCACCAGCGGCGGGGTGATGGTGTCGATCTGACCGGTGCTCTGGAAGCCGAGGAAGCCGTCGACCCAGCCCCACTGGAACACCGCCACGAGGACGCCGTAGGCGGCGCCGACGCTCAGCAGGTTCGCGATCACCGCCTTCAGCGGCAGGATCACCGACCGCAGGAGGACCAACAGGACGAGGTAGCTGAGCCCGAGGACGAACAGCACGACCATCCACATGGAATCGCGCACCTCGTCGCGAAAGTCCACGAGCGCCGCGGTCGTGCCGCCGACCTGCAGCCGGGCGGCACCGGCGGCCGCGCCGGCGGGCAGCTCCCGGCGCAGGTCCTCGACGAGCTCCTTGGTCACCTCGGCCTCGCCGTCGGCCCGAGGGATCGCGACGACGACCGCCCCTCGCCCGTCCCGGGTGGGCACGGCGCGCGCGACGTCCACGACCCGGCCGTCGGCCTGCAGCATCCGCCGGACCTCATCCAGCGCCGCGGCGTTCGCGGGGTCCGCGACGGTGCCGCGGTCGAACTGGGCGAGGACGCGAATCGGGGCGCTCGCCCCCGGGCTGGCGAGCGTCGCGGCGACCTCGAAGCCCACCCGCGTCTCGTTGCCCTGCGGGAACTGCCGCAGCGCGCCGTTGCCGGTCTGCAGCGACAGCGCGGGGATCGCCAGCACGAGCAGCACCGCAGTGGCACCGACGAGCGAGACCACGGGGCGACGGGTCACGCCGGCGGTCCAGCGCTCCCAGAACGGCGGGCGCGGCGGCAGGTCCGGACCGGTCGACCCGGAGCGGCGCCCGCGCCGTGAGCGGAACACCAGCGGCATGATCGTGAAGAGCCGCCCACGCGCGTAGGCGCGCTTCCCGAGCGCCCCGATCAGGGCCGGGAGCAGCGTCGCCGACGCGAGCATCGAGACGGCGACGACGAGGATCGCGCCGAGCGCCATCGAGCGGATCGCGGTGGTGTCGACCATGTACAGGCCCGCCAGCGACACGATCACGGTCAGGCCGGAGAAGAGGACGGCGATCCCGGACGTCGCCATGGCGGTCGCGCGGGCCACGTCGGGCGCGGCGCCCGCGCGCACCTCCTCGCGGTACCGGGCCAGGACGAAGAGCGAGTAGTCGACCGCGACGCCGATCCCGATCATCGACGCCATGTTGGTGACGAAGACGCTCATCTCCATGACGAGGGAGATCGCGTAGATCAGCGCGCCGGTGATGAGCACGCTGAAGACGCCGAGCGCCAGCGGCAGGCTCGCGGCGGCCAGGGAGCCGAAGACGACGAGCAGGATCAGCAGGACGATCGGGAACCCGGTCACCTCGGCCTTCTCCAGGCTCTCCTTGGAGACGTCCTGCAGCCCGGCCCAGAGGGCGCCCTGCCCGACGAGTCCTATCCGCACCGGGGCATCGCCCGACTGCTCGGCCAGGCCGAGCTCGTCCCGCAGGTCGGCGGCGACGTCGGATGCCTCGAGGTCGTCGACGGTCGCTGCGAGCGGCACGATCAGGGGCTGCGCGGGCGCGGAGCCGATCCGCTCCAGCGCGGCGGCACGGGCGGCCGGCGCGAGCGAGACGTCGGGCGCCGCCGCGGCGGCCCGGGCGACGCGCTCCAGTGCGGCGCGGGTCTGGGCGGCACTCGCCCCGGCGTCGGGCATGAGGACGGCGCCCAGGGACGCCCGGCCCGCCTCGGGAAGGTCGCGGGCCAGCGCCTCCTCGACCGCGCGCGACTGCGAGCCGGGCACGCCGAACCCGCCGCCGGTGAGGTTGTCGGACTGCTGCAGTGCGAAGGGCACGGACGCGACGAGGACGAGAGCCCAGACCGCGAGGACCATCCGCCGGCGGCGGTGGACGACCGCGTCGAGACGGAGCATGAAGGCCTGCATGACGTACGTCCTCCCGAGGTGCGCGGCTGCCGATGACCTGACGACTGGCTGGCTGGCCAGTCAAGCTGGGTCAAGACTGCAGTGCTCCCCGCGCAGCCCGTGTGAGACAGATCACACAGGAGGAGGAAGCTCGCGGTCAGGCGGTGGCGATCAGCGAGCGCACCGCGTCCGCGGCGGCCCGGATCGAGGCGGAGAAGTCGCGCTCCGGCTCGCTGAGCATCCGCAGGGCCAGACCGTCGCCGAGAGCGAAGATGACGTCGACGATCGCGTCTGCCGGCGCATGGATCTCGATGACGCCGGTCGCCTGCTTGGCCTCGATCACGGCGGTGACGTGCTCGCGCGTGCGCTGCACGACGGCACGGAAGCCCTCGGCGAGCTCGTCGTTGTGGCGCGACATGGTGAAGAGCTCGAAGAGCAGCGCCACGAAGTCCGGGTCCTGCTCGTGCATCTGCTCGAGCGTGAGGCGCAGCAGCTCGACGAACGCATCGGCGCTCTCGGCCCCGGCGAGCTGGGACTCCAGCCGCGTCATCCGCAGGTCGCTCTCGCGTCGCACGACCTCGGCCAAGAGCGCCTCCTTGGACCCGAAGTAGTAGTGCAGCAGGCCGCGGCTGACCCCGGCCTCGCCGGCTACGTGGTCGAACGTCGATGCAGCGACGCCGCGTTGCGCGACGCTGGTACGCATCGCCTCGACGATCCGCTGGGCCTTCTCGCCGTCGATGGCTCGGGGGGTCGCGGGGCTCGACATCTGCGACACAGCCTAGGACGAAACGCCGACGGGCGCCCGATCCGGGCGCCCGTCGACCAGCCTGGTGGAGCTTGGAGCTACGCGGCGGCCGGAGCCGGCGCGGGCGTGGCGGGCGCGGTGGAGGACGTGTAGTCGAACTCCTCCTCGGCGCCGAACAGCAGGTCGAGCACCTTGTCGCGCAGATCGCTGGACAGCGCGAGCGCGAGGCCGGCACCGACGACGAGCAGCACGAGCTTGCGCCCGGCACCGCCCTTCTTCTTCGCCTTGGCGACCTTCGCCTTGCCCTTCTGCACCGGCACCGGCTCCTTGAGCGCGGTCCCGACGTCCTTCAGGGCGGCCGCGGCCTCCTGCAGGGACGCGTGGAGCTGCTTGTCGCCGGTCAGCGTCTTGGCGACCTTGCCCTTCTTGGCCTTGCCGACGCGCTCGTAGGCGTCACGCGCGGCCTCGAAGGCGACGCGCGCGTTGTCACGCAGCTCGTCGTCACTGGCGACGCGCTGGACGTACGCGTTGTCCTTGACCGCCTCGACGGCCTCGGCGACCGTCACCGGTGCTGCCTTTGCCGCGTCTTTCGCGGCCTTTCGCTTCGAAGCCATGGTCCTCCGTCGACATCGTTCGTGGTGGGTGAGTCGAGCATACCCACGGCCTGCGCTCGCTACACGGAGCATCTCGGCGTCGGGACGCCGGGCACGTCGTGGCGTCCCCGCAGAACCTCGCCACCGTCGGGTCCTCCCGTGACGGCGACCGCCACATCGCGACCATCAGGACCACCGAAGCAGAGGCTGGCGACGAACGGCGCGAGTCCCTCGACGAGCCGGTCGACCGACCCGTCGGGGGCGAAGCGCACCAGCGCTCCGCCCTGCGCCGTGGCGACCCATACCCCGCCCTCCGCGTCGACCGCCAGTCCGTCGCATCCGTGTCCGGGCGGGGCGGTCGCGAAGGTGCGGACGACATCGTCGAGCGCTCCGTCGCCGTCGACGTCCGTGGCCAGCACCCGCCCGTGGGCGTCGTCGCAGACGTAGGCCGTCCGGCCGTCCGGCGAGAAGCCGATCCCGGTGGGCCACGTGATCCCGTCCTCCACGGCGACGGCCACGAAACGCGGGCCCGCGACGACGAGGCGCCCGTCCCTCGGCGGCTCGCCGGCCACGGGCCGGAAGCGCAGCGCGCCCGCGAGCAGCCAGCCGTTGGGGTCGACGTGCAGGTCGTTGAACCCGGTGATGCCGAGCTCCTCGTCGGGGGCGAAGACCACATGCTCGCTGCCGTCGGCCCGCAGCTGCAGGAGGTCCCGGCCGCTGACGACGATCCCGTCGACGTGCAGCACCAGCCCGCCCACCCCCCGGCGCCCCTCGAGCACGGTCTCGACCTCCCCCGTCGAGGCGGGCGCCCGGAACACCCCGCCGTTCGTGACGTCGCTGAACCACAGCGTCCCGTCGTCGGCGATCCGCGGCGCGTCGGTCAGCCCGTAGGCGCCGCGGACGGCGACCTCCAGGCCGAACGGGTCCGTCACGACCGGGCCGACGCCTTGCCGGGCGCGGGCTCGAGCGCGATCCGCAACACGTCGTCGAGCTCCCCGACGAAGCGGAAGTCGAGCTGCTTGCGCAGGTGCTCGGCGATCTCCTCGGTGTCGGCCTCGTTGCGCAGCGGAGCGATGATGATCTTCACGCCGTGACGCTGCGCCGCGAGCGCCTTCTCCTTCAGTCCGCCGATCGGCAGGACCTGCCCGGTGAGCGTGACCTCGCCGGTCATGGCGACGTCGTCACGGACAGGCCGGTCGGTGAGGAGCGACACCAGGGCGGTCGCCATCGTGATGCCTGCACTCGGGCCGTCCTTGGGGATCGCCCCCGCGGGCACGTGGACGTGGAGGTCGTGCGTGGCGAACCAGTCGTCGGCGAGCTCGGGGGCGAGCTCCTCGCGGCGGCCGCGCACGTGGCTCAGCGCGGCCTGGGCGCTCTCGCGCATGACGTCGCCGAGCTGACCGGTGATGAGGAGCTTGCCGCTCCCCTCCATCGCGCGCCACTCGACGAACAGGACGTCGCCGCCGACGGGCGTCCACGCCAGCCCGGTGGCGACGCCGGCCACGCGCGTGCGGCGCTGTGTCTCGCCGAAGAACCGCTGGCGGCCCAGGAGCTCGCGGGCGCGTTCCTCGCCCACGCCGACCTTCTTGATCTTCGGCGCCTTCTCGCCGGCCTTCGCCGGGGCGCCGACCTCCTCGGCGATCCCGCGCGCGACCTTGCGGCAGATCGTGCCGATCTCGCGCTCGAGACTGCGGACGCCGGCCTCCCGCGTGTAGTCGGAGATCACCGCGCGCAGCGCGGCGTCGCTGATCGAGATCCACGACTTCTTGAGCCCGTTGCGCTCGACCTGCCGCGGCACGAGGTAGCGCTTGGCGATCTGCAGCTTCTCGTCCTCGGTGTAGCCGGCGAGCTGGATGACCTCCATGCGGTCGCGCAGCGGCCCGGGGATCGTGTCCAGCGTGTTCGCGGTCGTGATGAACATGACCTTCGAGAGGTCGAAGGGCACGTCGAGGTAATAGTCGCGGAACGTGCTGTTCTGCTCGGGATCGAGCACCTCGAGCATGGCGCTGGACGGGTCGCCCCGCCAGTCCGAGCCCATCTTGTCGATCTCGTCGATCATCAACAGCGGGTTGTTGGACCCGGCGTCGCGGACCGATCGGATGATGGTGCCCGGCATCGCCCCGATGTACGTCCGGCGGTGCCCTCGGATTTCGGACTCATCTCTCATCCCGCCCGCGCTGACGCGCTGGAACGAGCGGCCCAGCGCCCGGGCGATCGACCGTCCGAGCGAGGTCTTGCCGACGCCGGGCGGGCCGACGAAGCAGATGATCGACCCGCTCGGGTTCGCGGCCGCCCGGTCGCCCATGAGCCTGCGGACGGCGAGGAACTCGAGGATGCGGTCCTTCACCTGCTCGATGTCGTAGTGATCCTCGTCGAGGATCTCGCGCGCGTGGTGGAGGTCGAGGTTGTCCTGGGTGGACGTGTCCCAGGGCAGCTCCGCGATCCACTCCAGGTAGGTACGGATGACGCCGTGCTCGGCGGCCTGCGGCGGCAGCGCCTCCAGGCGCCCCAGCTCGCGCCCGGCCTGCTTGCGGACATCGTCCGGGAGGTTCAGCGCGTCGAGGCGCTCGCGCAGCTGGCCGGCCTCGGCGGCGGACTCGTCGAACTCGCCGAGCTCCTTCCTGATCGCCTCGAGCTGCTGGCGCAGGACGTACTCGCGCTGGTTCTTGTCGAGCTCGTTCTGGACCTGCGACTGGATCTCCGAACCGATCGAGATGACCTCGAGCTCGCGCGCGAGCACCTCGACGAGGCGCCGCAGGCGCTTGGCGACGTCGGGCTCCTCCAGCAGCTCCTGCTTCTCCTCGGTCTTCAGCCGCAACGAGCCCGTGATGAGGTGCGTCAGCGCGCTGGGATCGTCGATGTTCGCGACGGCGAGCTGCAGCTCCTCGGGGAGGTACGGGACCTCCTCGACGATCGTGTTGAAGGTCTCCTGGACGTTGCGGGTGAGCGCGGTGAGCTGCGGGCTCTCCTTGACCTTGTCGGGCAGCACGGTGATCGCGCCGACCAGGTAGGGCGTCTCCCGCTCCCAGCGGTCGATGCGCACGCGCTGCTGGCCCTGGACGAGGATGCGCAGCGTGCCGTCGGGCACCTTGAGCATACGCGCGACCTGGCCGACCACGCCGATCTCGTAGAGGTCCTCGGGTCCGGGCGTGTCGAGCTCCGGCCTGCGGCTGGCGACCATGACGAGCATGCGGTCGCCGGCGAGCACGTCGTTGACGAGCTGGACGGAGCGCTCCTGCCCGATCGCGAGTGGGGTCAGGCTGTCGGGCAGCGGGACGGTCTCCCGCAGCGGCAGCACGGGCAGCAGCTCGGGCAGGTCGCGTGAGGAGATCCCGACCAGGACGTCCTGGCCCTCGGCGTCGCCGTCGATCTCGATCATGAGCGGCCCTCGGGGAGGGGCGGCAGTCCGTCGTCGATGTCGTCGTCCTCGCCGTGCTCGATGACCTCGATCGTGGTCTCCGTCTCGATCTTCACCGTGCGCTTCACCGGGCGCACGAGCGGCAGCTCGACGCGCAGGATGCCGTCCTTGTAGGTCGCGCGGGCCGCGTCGGCGACGACGTCGGCGCCCAGCGGGATGACGCGACGGAACGGACCGAAGTCGATCTCGAGCTGCTGGTAGACGCGGTCCTGGCTGTCGGCAGGCCGACGGTGCCCGGCGAGGACCAGCTCGCGGCCCTGGATCTCGAGGCCGATCTCGTCGATGTCGATCCCCGCGAGCTCGGCGTGCACGACGGCCCGGGCGGGCTCGCCCTCCTCGGGCGTCTCGTAGAACACGTCGACCGCGGGCGTGAACCCGCCACGGCGTCGCGGCGAGATGCTCGTGCCGATGACGTCGCCGAACAGCTCGTCCATCTCGCGTCGCATCCGCTCGAAGTTCGCGAAGAGGTCGCGGTCGGGTCGCATGCCGTCGATGCTATTCGGGTCGCCCCCGACTGGTTGCCGGGGCGACGCCTCACACCGTGTAGACGGCCCCTTCGCGCGCGAGACTGACCGGGCCGTCGTAGGCCTTCTCGGCCTCGCCCTTGGCCCAGAGGGCGTCGAGCTCGTCGGAGATGTGCGTGAGCACGAGCCGGCCGACCTTCGCCTTGCTGCCGTGCTCGGCCGCCTCCTGCGGCGTCAGGTGCCCGCGGAGGCCGCCGCGCTCGGGGCGCGGCAGCGTCGCCTCCACCATCAGGAGGTCGGTGCCGTCCGCGAACTCGATCAGCGCGTCGTTGGGCGCGCAGTCTGCGCCGTAGGTGAAGCGGCCCGAGCCGTTGACGGTCGAGCGTACGTCGATCGCGCAGGTCGGCAGGTAGTGCGGCACCGGGTGGAACCGCAGCCGCAGCGGTCCGACCTCGAGCTCGTCGGCGGGCTCGTACTCGATGAGCTCGAACGCGTTCTCGATGAGATCGTCGTTCCCCCAGGCCCCGACGACCCGGCGGAAGGTCTCGGTCGCGCCGTCGGGCGCGTAGAGCTTCGGGCGCGACGGCGTGTCGGTGCCCGGCCAGCGGTCCACCGCGACCGGCTGCTGGCGCGGGGCGTAGGTCAACGCGTAGCTGAACGGCACGAGGTCCAGGAAGTGGTCGGCGTGCAGGTGGCTGATGACCACCGCGTCGATCGCGACATAGTCGCGGAACCGGCGGAGCTTCGAGAAGACGCCGTTGCCGCAGTCCAGCAGGACCGCCGTGTCGCCCTCCTCGATCAGGTACCCGCTGCACGCTCCGTCGGCGTCCTGCCACGACGGCGACTTGCCCAACACGGTGATCCGCACCGACCCGCCTCCTCTCTCCTGTGAAGGAGCGTAACGGGGCGCGGACCTACGCGTGAAGGGCGGCCTGCTCCTGGGCGGTCGGGAACGCCCACGAGGCGTGCGTGCGCTCCTCGTGACGGAAGTGGAAGCGCATCTGCTTCGGGGGCCGCAGGCCCTCCGGAGAGTCAGGGCGGAAGGTGGCACAGGGCTCGTCGCACGACAGCGCGCACAGCAGGTTGTTCTTGAAGAAGCAGTCCTCGCAGGACACCTTCTTCGCCGTCGTCCGTCCCTTCTTCATGTGCCGCCCAGACCTCCCCGGTCCTCGTGTGGAGGCGGCATGGAACCACGCGCGGCGGGACCGTGCAATGCCGGTTTCCCGCTAGGAGCAGGGTTCCCGAAAACGGATCCCGCAAATGCCGTGGTTTTCCAGGGTCCTTTCCCAACTACGCTGCAAACCCTGCGCTTTCTCCCCTCGGCGGATGTGAAGATCCCGCAATCTCCGCACGTTTGTGACGGTGCTCACCAGCCGCGCAGGTGGACGTGCCCGGCGTCGACCTCGGCACACGACGTCGCCCCGACGAGCGCGAGCGCACGGGCCGTGTCGGCGATGAGCCCGTCGAGGACCTCGCGCACCCCGGCCTGCCCGCCGGCCCCGTCGGGCCCGCCCGCCGCCAGGCCCCAGACGTAGGGGCGGCCGACGAGCACCGCGTCGGCCCCGAGCGCGAGCGCGCGGACCACGTCCGCGCCGCTGCGGATCCCCCCGTCGACCAGGACCGGGATCCGCCCGTCCACGGCCCGGGCGACTTCGCGCAGCGCGACCGCGGTCGGGATGGTCCCGTCGAGCTGCCGGCCCCCATGGTTGGAGACGACGATCGCGCTCGCGCCGTGCTCGATCGCGAGCTGCGCGTCGAGCGGCGAGAGGATCCCCTTGACGACGACACCCAGGCCGGACACCTCGCCGATCCACCCGAGGTCCTCCCAGCCCAGGCGGGCGTCCCAGCCGCCGGCCATCGGCTTGGCCGCCGCACCCTCGACCCGCTCGAGGTGCGTGGTCATCGTGACGCCGTCGGGCAGGGCGACCGGGCCGTGGCCGATCTCGCGCTCGCGCCGGCCGGGGACCGCGACGTCCACCGTGACCACGACCTGCGTGTATCCGTGCTCGGCGACCCGGCGCAGGACACCGGCGGTGCGGTCGCGGTCGGGCTGCACGTAGAGCTGGAACCAGCGGGCGGGCGATGCGACCGCGTCGGCCGCGGCGGCGACCTCGGCGAGATCCGCGGTTGCCCGGGTGGAGAGGCAGTAGAGGCTGCCGGCGGCCGCCGCCGCCGCGGCACTGGCGAGCTCGCCGTCCGGGTGCACCATCCGCTGCGCCGCCACCGGCGCGAGGAGGATCGGCGCGCTCAGCCGGTGCCCCAGGAGCTCGACCGCCGGGTCGACGGCGGCGACGTCCACGAGCGCCCTCGGACGCAGCCAGACGTGCTGCCAGGCCTCGGCGTTCTCGGCGACCGTCCGCTCGTCGCCCGCGGCTCCGGCGTAGTAGTCGTAGACGCTCGCCGGCAGACGTCCACGCGCACGGTCCTCGAGGTCACGGAGCAGCAGCATCGCTCCGCGATGCTATTCAGCGCCGGCTCGGGATCCTGAAGGCGGGTAAATCGTTCCGGGAGATCGGGCTTCCCGACGCCTGCGTACCGTTGGGTAGATGCACGCACTCGTCACCGGCGCCTCCGGCTACCTCGGGGACGCCGTCATCCCCCACCTGCTGGCCGACGGCCACGAGGTCCGCGCATTCGCGCGCACGCCGTCCAAGGTCCGTCGCGACGTGGCGATCGTCCAAGGGGACGTCGTCTCCGGCGCCGGCCTGGACGAGGCGATGGACGGCATCGACGTCGCCTACTACCTCATCCACTCGATGGAGGGCGGGGCCGAGAACTACGACGAGCTCGAGCGTCGCAGCGCCGAGAACTTCGCGGCCACGGCCTCCCGGGCCGGGCTGCGGCGGATCGTCTACCTGGGCGGCCCGGTCCCCGAGGGCAAGGAGGCCTCCCGCCACCTCACCAGCCGTATGGCGGTCGAGGAGGTCCTGCTCGACGCCGCCCCGGAGTCCGTGGCGTTCCGCGCGAGCCTCGTGATCGGCCGGGGCAGCCGGTCCTTCCGGTTCCTCGTCCGGCTGGTCGAGCGCTCCCCCCTGCTCCCGCTGCCGGCCTGGCACTCCAACCTCACCCGGCCGATCGACGAGCGCGACGTGCTCGCCTACTTCCTCGAGGCGGGCACCAGCGACGTCGTGAGCGGCTCGCTGTCCCTCGACATCCCCGGCCCGGAGACCGTCACCTACGGCGGGATGATCGAGCGGATCCGCGACCTGATGATGGTCAACCGGCCCGCGCTGCGCCTGCCCTTCTCGATGACGCCGGTCGCCGCCAAGGTCGCCGCCGCCATCGCCGGCGAGGACGTCGGCCTGATCGAGCCGCTCATGGAGAGCCTCGACTCCACGCTGCTGCCTCGCGACGAACAGGCGCAGGAGCTCTTCGACGTGCGCCTGCACGGGTTCGACGCGGCGGTGGAACGGGCACTACGGGACTGGGAGACCGTCGAGACCCTGGCCGCCCGGTAGGGGCGGCACTGAGAGGATCGTGGAATGAGCAGCAGCGAGGTGAAGGTCTCGATCGACCTGGACGCGACCCCGCGGGAGGTCTGGGACGTCGTGATGGACCCGGACCGGCTCGGCGACTGGGTGTCGATCCACAAGGAGCTGAAGAAGCACGACGCCGTGCCGCCGCGCGAGGGCGCGACGATGGAGCAGGTGCTCGTCCTGCGCGGCGCGCCGTTCAAGGTGAAGTGGGAGCTCGTCGCCTGCGAGGACGCGGCCCGGGCGGAGTGGCACGGCCGCGGGCCCGCCCGCTCGCACGCCGAGACCGAGTACGTCCTGACGCCGATCGACGGTGGGAAGCGCACGCGGTTCGACTATCGCAACGACTTCAAGGCGCCGCTCGGGCCGCTCGGCTCGGTCGCCAGCAAGGCCCTCGTCGGCGGCGTGCCGGAGCGTGAGGCGCAGGCGTCGCTCAAGACGCTGCAGCAGCTGCTCCTCGACACCTGAGCGCCGGCCCCGGAGGGACGGTCAGACGTCCACGGCCGCGAGCAGCGCGAGCCGCTCGGTATCGGCCATCTGCACGTCGACGATGGCGCTGATGCCGTCCGCGCCCAACGACACCGGGACGGCGAGGACGCTGTCGACGATGCCCAGCTCTCCCTGACACAGCGCCGAGCAGGGAAGGAGGCGATGGGTGTCGTCGACGATGGCCGCGACCACGTCGACGACCGCGGCGGCGGGGGCGAGCAGCCCGGGCCGGTCGCCCAGTCCCTCGGTCAGCTGGTCCGCGGCGTCCGCCACGGCGGCCACGACCGCGTCGAGCCGCTCGATGCCCAGGACCTCGACGGCGGGGCGGCCCGCGATCATCGCGGTCGAGGTGATCGGCACGAGCACGCCGTCGTGCTGACCGAGCACCATCGCCTGGACGTCGCCGACGCTGACGTCGGCGGCCAGCGCGAGCAGCGACCGAAGTCGCGCGCTGTCGACCACGGTGCCGAGCCCGACGACCTGTCCGCGCGGGAAGCGCGTGGCGTCGAGCACCGCGCGGGTGGCCGCGTCGATCGGGGTGGTGACCACGACGACGACCGCGTCCGGGCAGCGGCGCGCGAGCTCCACGCCGACGTCGGCCAGCGCCGACAGCGGATCCGGCCCACCGAGGGCCAGGACCACCACGTGGCTGCCGGCGGCATCGGCCCACGTGCCCCCGCTGACCCGCCCCGCGCCGGCGTCCAGCGCGACCGCGGCCGTCAGGTCCAGAGCTCGCGCGCGGGCGCGCGCCTCGTCCGCGTCGACGAGCACGACGTCGGCATCCGGCCGGCGCCCCAGCAGCAGCGCGGTGGTCGACCCGACTGCCCCGGCGCCCACCACGGTGATCTTGCGTCGCATGAGGGCGAGTATCGCCCATCGACGCGGGCGTGAGGGGTCGTGCAGCAGCACAGAGTTGCTAGTTAACAGTTACTCTCACGTTCCAAGCAGAAACGAGGGGACAACACACATGGCCGACTTTCTCGACGAGAAACGACAGGAGATCGCGGGCAGGCTGAAGGAGCTGCGCCCGCTGGTCGACGAGTACCACCGGCTCGACGCGGCGCTCAAGGCGCTCGACGGCGTGCCGGCGGACGCCACGCCGGCGGCCGGCGCTCCGGCCCGCACGCCACGACGTCGCACCGCTTCCGGCGGCGGCTCGTCCTCCGCCGGACAGGGCGCCGGACGTCGTGGACGGCCCAAGGGCTCGGGTCCGCGGGCCAACGAGGCGCTGACGTTGGTGAAGGAGAAGCCCGGGATCACGATCCCCGAGCTCGCGGAGGCGATGGGCATCAAACAGAACTACCTGTACCGGGTGCTGCCCGGCCTGCAGAAGGACGGCATGGTCCGCAAGGAAGGGCGCGGCTGGCACGCGCTCGAGGCGGCCTGAATCAGGCCACCGACAGCAGCGCCTCGACGTCGTCGAGCCAGCGCTCGAAGGCGTCGAGGAGGCCCTCGGCCATGGTGTGCTGCAGCAGCAGCCGCTCGCCGCGCCCGGGGATGGTCAGAGCGATCTCCTTGGCCTTCTCGATGAACTCCCGCGTCGCCTCGAGCTCGTCGCGGAGCGGCAGCAGGCCCTCCAGGACGGTGCTCGGGTCGTCGACGAGGTCGACGGCCAGCACGCGCACGATGGTCTCGTGCTGCATCTTCGGCAGCGCTGCCGGGGTCCGGACCCATGCCGCGAGCGCCTTGCGACCCTTCGCGGTGAGCGTGTAGCGCATCCGCGGCCCCGTCCGACCCGGCTCCTCGACGGCCTTCAAGTGCCCGGACGCTGCGAGCTTCTTGGGCTCGGCGTACCACTGCGACCGCGGCGCGGCCCAGTAGATGCGCCCGCGCACCATCATGTCGGCGAGTTCGGGAGCGGTGGCTCCGCCGCGGCCGACGAGGGTCAACACGACGTGGGAGAACGGGTTCAGGGACATGGGATCCTTCGCGGGCTTGACAAGGTCTGAAACAGACTCTATACCTTCGGAACCCAGGAGAGAGTCCGAAACGGACTCTCTCCGCAATCGGCCCTCCGAGGAGCTCAGCATGCCCGCACAGTTCTTCTGGTTCATCGACACGCTCGTCCGCGTCCATGTCGACGGCGCGCAGACCGACGGCGCCTATGCCCTGGTGGAGTGCCTGGCTCCCGCCGGGCACATGCCTCCGCCCCACGTCCACGCGAAGGACGCTGAGGGGTTCCTCGTGCTCGACGGCGAGCTCACCGTCCACACCGCTGCGGGCGCGACCGTGCTGCGCCCTGGCGACGCCCTCCATGCACCCGCCGGGGAGGCCCACACGATCGAGGTCACCGGCGACGGCCCGTGCCGGTGGACCGTGGTCGCCTCCCCGGCCGGGTTCGAGGACTTCGTCCGCGAGTTCGGCGAGCCGGCAACTACCGACACCCTGCCGGTCCTCGACGGCCCTCCCGACGTCGAGCGGCTGGCCCGGATCGCGGGTGAGCACGGCATCACGTTCGTCGGCCCTCCCGGCACGAGGCCGGCCGAGCTCGCGGCCGCGGGCGCCTGAGACGAACCCGGCCCCGGAACGACCGAGGGCCGGCTCCCGCTCGCGCGGTCCGGCCCTCGGAAGCAGTCGTGGCGCGGGCTCAGCCGACGAGGCCGAGGCCCTTCACCGCGTCGCGCTCGCCGACGAGCTCGGCGACCGTCGCGTCGATCTTCTCCTGCGCGAACTCGGCGATCTCCAGACCCTGGACGATCGAGTACTCGCCACCGGAGCAGGTGACGGGGAACGAGGTGATGATGCCCTCCTCCACGCCGTAGCTGCCGTCGGACGGGATCGCCATCGAGACCCAGTCGCCCTCGGGGGTCCCGAGCACCCAGTCGTGGATGTGGTCGATCGCCGCGGAGGCGGCCGAGGCCGCCGACGACGCGCCACGCGCATCGATGATCGCCGCGCCGCGCTTGCCGACGGTCGGCTGATACGTGTCGCGGTACCAGTCGAGGTCCGAGCCGATCGCCTCGAAGGCGTTCTGCCCCTTGACCTTCGCGTTGTAGAGGTCGGGGAACATCGTCGGCGAGTGGTTGCCCCAGATCGCCATGTTGGTGATGTCCGACACGGTGGCGCCGGTCTTCTCCGCCAGCTGCGCGATCGCGCGGTTGTGGTCCAGGCGGGTCATCGCGGTGAAGCGGCCGGCCGGGACGTCCGGCGCATTGGCCTGCGCGATGAGCGCGTTGGTGTTGGCCGGGTTGCCGACGACGAGGATCTTGATGTCGTCGGCCGCACCGGCGTTGATGGCCTCGCCCTGCGGCTTGAAGATCGCGCCGTTGGCCTCGAGGAGGTCGGCGCGCTCCATACCCGGACCACGCGGGCGGGCACCCACGAGCAGACCGATGTTCGCGCCGTCGAACGCCTTGGTGGCGTCGTCGTAGATCTCGATGCCGGCCAGGGACGGGAACGCGCAGTCGTTCAGCTCCATCGCCGTGCCCTCCGCGGCCTTTACGGCCTGGGGGATCTCCAGCAGGCGGAGGTTGACGGGCGTGTCGGGGCCGAGCATCGCGCCGGAGGCGATGCGGAACAGCAGGGCGTAGCCGATCTGGCCGGCGGCGCCGGTGACGACGACGTTGACGGGAGTGCTCACGGTTCGGTGTCTCCTTGAGGGTCCGGTGAGGGGTGACGCGATGCTATAGGCGACGCCCCGGCCGCACCGCGACCCTCCCGGCGGGGCTCAGACCAGGTCCGCGTCGTGCACGAGCAGCGCGACCTGGACGCGGTTGTTCAGGTCGAGCTTCACCAGCACCCGCGACACGTGCGCCTTGACCGTCGCGACGCTCATGAACAGCTCCGTGGCGATCTCGGCGTTGGGCCGACCGTGGCCCAGGGCGATCGCGACCTCGAGCTCCCGCTCGGTGAGCTCCTGCAGCGCCTGCTTGGCGCGGGTGCGCCGGTCGTCGGCCGCCGGGTCGCTCACGTGGTCGATGAGCTGCCGCGTGATCGCCGGGGAGAGCATCGCCTCCCCGGCCGCCACCAGTCGGATCGCCTCGACGATCCGTGCCGGCGCGGTGTCCTTGAGCAGGAACCCGCCCGCCCCGGCACGCAGCGCACGCAGGACGTGCTCGTCGGCGTTCACCGTCGTCAGGACGATCACCTGCGGCGGAGCGGGGCGCGAGCGCAGCCGCTCGGTCGCCGCCAGCCCGTCGACCCCCGGCATGCGGATGTCCATGAGGACGACGTCGGGGCGGTGGGCGTCGACCGCCGCCGGGACCTCGGTGCCGTCCGCGGCCTCCCCGACGACGCGGAGGTCGGCCTGGCCGTCGAGCATCATGCGCAGCGCGCTGCGGACGAGCGGGTCGTCGTCGACGAGCAGGACGCGGATCGGGGTCACGTCGGCCACGGCAGCCAGGCGCGCAGGAGGTAGCCGCCGTCCGCGGTCGGCCCGCTCTCCAGGCGTCCGCCCGCCAGCGTCGCCCGCTCGCGCAGCCCGAGCAGCCCGCTGCCGGCGCCCGGGATGTCCGGACTGCCGCCGACCGTGGCACCGACCGGCGCCGGGTTGGCGACCTCGGCGAGCAGGCCGGCGCCGGGCGTCCCGGAGAGCCGGACGACGACGGGCGCCCCGTCCGCATGCTTGCGCGCGTTCGTCAGTCCCTCCTGGACGACGCGGTAGACGGTCCTGGCGAGACTCGTCGGCACGGCCTCGTCGACGGCGAGCTCCTCGCTGACCCGCATCCCGGCGGCCCGCGACTCCTCCAGCAGCGCGGGCAGGTCGGCCAGCGTCGGCTGCGGCCGCGCCGGGCCGCCGGACGTGGCGCCGAGATCCCACGACTCGCCGGCGTCCGACCGCAGGACCCCGATGACCTCGCGCAGGTCCTCCAGCGCCTGGTGCGCGCTGTCGCGGATGACGCCCGCGGCCCGGGCGATCTCCTGCGGTGGAGCGTCCGGCCGGAACTCCAGGGCGCCGGCGTGCATGCTCAGCAGCGAGATCCGGTGGGCCAGCACGTCGTGCATCTCGCGGGCGATCCGCGCTCGCTCGCCGTCCCGGGCCTGGGCGGCGCGCAGCTGCTGCTCGGCCTCGGCCCGCTCGGCCCGCTCGCGCAGCGAGTCGATGAGCTGCCGGCGCGCCCGGACGTACATCCCCCAGCCGACGTGGGCGGCGACGAAGACCGCGACCATCACGATCAGCCAGCCGTAGGCGATCTCGTCGTCCGGGTACAGGGCGAAGTAGACGGCGGCCGTGGCGACGAACAGCACGGAGAGCACCGCAGTGGTCCGGAACGGGCGGTGCACCGCCACGGTGAAGAGGATCACGAGGCCGGCCCCGCTCGATGACGTCGCGAACGCACCCATCACCAGGGTCATCAGCCCGATCTCCACCGGGTACCGGCGCCGCCACCAGAGGGCAACGCACGCGACGAGCCCGCAGGCGACGTCGAGCACCGCGACGACGTCGCCGTGCGCGTCCCACGGGGCGTCGGTGAACAGCGTGATCAGGCCGAAGGCCACCGCGCCGGCCAGCAGCGCGGGGTCGCGCCAGGTGCGCGCGGCGACGGAGTCGATCGGGGTGGCCATGGTCCGGACGAGCGTACGCGCCCCCGCGCACGGCCACCAGAGACCGAAGTCGATGCCTCGATCGACCTTCGGCCGATGTGCTCCGGGCCCGCGGCGCCCATCGTGCAGAGCATGATCACGGTCGAACACCTCTTCAAGCGGTACGGAGGCCACACCGCGGTGCAGGACGTCAGCTTCCGCTGCGAGCCCGGCACCGTCACCGGCTTCCTCGGTCCCAACGGGGCCGGGAAGTCCACGACGATGCGGATGATCGCGGGCCTGACCCCGCCGACGTCCGGGACCACCACGGTCCTCGGCGTCCCGTACGGCGCGCTGCCCAACCCGGGTCGGGAGATCGGCGTGCTCCTCGACGCCTCCGCGCAGCATGCGGGCCGCACCGGTCTCGAGACCCTCCGGCTCACCGCGGACGTCATCGGCGTCCCGCGCGCCCGCGTGCACGAGCTGCTGAAGCTCGTCGACCTCGAGAGCACGAAGGCGCGCCGCCGCGTGGGGGACTACTCGCTGGGTATGCGTCAGCGGCTCGGGCTCGCCCTGGCGCTCATCGGCGACCCGCGGATCCTCATGCTCGACGAGCCCGCCAACGGGCTGGACCCGGAGGGCATCCACTGGATGCGCGGCCTGCTGCGCGACTTCGCCGACCGCGGCGGCACCGTGCTCCTCTCCTCCCACCTGCTCCGCGAGGTCGAGGCGGTCGCCGACCGGCTGGTCGTCATCGCCGGCGGCAAGATCGTCGCCGACGGGTCCAAGGCCGAGCTCCTGGAGTCCGCCGGGACGCTGGTCAAGGCGACCAGTCGCACGGAGCTGCGTCGCGCCCTCGCGACCGCGGGTCTCGCGTCCACCACGACCACGGACGGCGGCCAGCTGGTCGAGGCCGATCCCGAGGCCGTCGGCCGCGCCGTCGCGCAGGCCGGCGTGATCCTCACCGAGCTCCGCCCCGCCGACGGTGCGGGCCTCGAGGAGCTGTTCCTCTCCCTCACCGCCACCCAGCCCCACGCCGACCGCCAGGAGGTCGCAGCATGAGCACCACCACGATTCCCGGCGCGCTCACCCCGCGCGACATCGCAGGTCCGACCCTCGGACGGCTCGTCACGGTCGAGCTCCGCAAGGCGTCCGACACCCGGTCGGGCCGCTGGCTCCTCGGCCTCGCCGTCCTGACCACGGTCACCGTCGCGATCATGCGCGGCTTCATCGGCCCGGCCGGGGACCGGACGCTGACCGACATCGTCGAGCTCGCGCACATCCCGTTCTCCATCTTCCTCCCGATCATCGGGATCCTCCTGATCACCGGCGAGTGGACCCAGCGCACCGCCCTCACGACCTTCGCGCTCGTGCCCGACCGGCGTCGCGTCGTCCTGAGCAAGCTGCTCGCCGCCCTCGCGCTCAGCGCGACCGGGCTGGCCGCCGCGCTGCTCTCGGCGGTCGTCGTGGCCGGCGTCGCCGGAGTCGACGGCACGTGGAACCTCGGCGTCGACGATCTCGGTCAGGTGACCCTGGCCGTCCTCATGGGGATGGTGTGGGGCGTCGCGTTCGGCCTCGTGCTGCGCACCCCCGCCGCGGCGATCGTCGCGTACTTCACGCTCCCCACCGTGTTCGGCGTGCTCGGCGAGCTGATCTCCGGCCTCGAGTCCACGTGGAAGTGGCTCGACCCCAACCGGTCGCTCACCACACTCGCCGAGATGCGCCTCTCCGGCGACGGGTGGTGGCACCTGCTGACCTCCAGCTCGCTGTGGATCCTCCTTCCGCTGGTCGCCGGCACCGCGCTGCTGCTGCGCCGCGAGGTGAAGTAGCCGGTGTGGGAGGCTCGCGGCATGAGCGAGCTTCCCACCGCCGCCGGGCTGGCCTACCGCCAGAGCGGTCCGGCGGACGCCGACGGTCCGGCCGTGCTCCTGGTGCACGGCTGGCCGGAGACCTCGTACATGTGGCGCCGCCCCCTGGAGGTCCTGGGCGACGCCGGGTACCGCGCGTTCGCCCCCGACCTGCCGGGCTACGGCGGCTCGGAGCTGCGCCGCCCGGCCACCTGGGCGATGCACGTGCAGGCGCTCGAGGCGTTCCGGACGGAGCTCGGGCTGCAACGGGTCGCGCTCGTCGTCCACGACTGGGGCGGTCTCATCGGCCTGCGCTGGGCCTGTGACCACCCCGAGGCGGTGGCCGCGCTCAGCATCAGTGACACCGGCTTCTTCGCGAACGGGAAGTGGCACGGCCTGGCCAAGGCGATGCGGGAGCCGGGGACCGGCGAGCAGCTGATGACCCAGACCACCCGGCAGGGGCTCGCGGGCCTGCTACGCAGCGTCTCGGCGGGCATGGACGATGCGGCCCTCGCGGAGTACTACCGCGCGTTCGAGAGCGAGCAGGGCCGCCTCGCCACCCTCGATCTCTACCGCTCGGGGAACATGGAGGAGCTCGCCCCGTACGAGGGGAAGCTCGCCGCACTCGGCGTCCCGACGCTCCTGCTCTGGGGAGCGGACGACCCCCTCACACCGCTCGCCGGCGGGCACCGGCTCGCGAAGGAGATCCCTCACGCCCGGCTCGAGATCCTCCCGGGGACCGGCCACTTCCTCGTCGACGACGACCCGGAGGGGTTCAGCATGGCGCTCCTGTCGTTCCTGCAGCGTGCGACCATGGAGGCGTGATCGGCACCTCCTCAGTCCAGCTCGGGCGGTTGTTCGGGATCCGGATCGGGGCCAGCCCGAGCTGGTTCCTGTTCCTCTTCCTGATGATCTACTTCCTCTCGGGGCAGTTCCAGAACGTCCTGAACGGGTCGGACACGCAGGCGTACCTCGTCGCGGTCACGGGCGCGCTGCTGTTCTTCGTCTCGCTCGTCGCCCACGAGCTCGGGCACGCCCTGGTCGCCCGCCGTAGCGGGATCGGCATCGAAGGCATCGACCTCTGGTTCTTCGGCGGGCTCGCGAAGCTCAGCCGCGACAGCCGCACGCCGGGCGAGGAGTTCCGCATCGCGGGCGCCGGGCCGGCCGTCACCCTGCTGGTCTGCTTCCTGTGCCTCTGTGTCGGCTTCGGCCTCTCGCGCGCCGACGAGTTCTTCGACAACGTCGTGTTCAACGAGGTCCGCACCACGCCCGTGCTCGCGCTCGCATCGTGGCTGTTCACCGTCAACGCGTTCCTCTTCGTCTTCAACATGGTGCCCGCGTTCCCGCTGGACGGCGGACGCCTCGCGCGCGCCGCCGCGTGGAAGATCACCGGGGACAAGAACCGCGGCACGCGGTTCTCGGCGCGCCTGGGCCAGGGGTTCAGCTTCCTGCTCATCGGCGGCGGCGGCCTGCTGGCGTTCACCACCGACCCGATCAACGGCGTCTGGCTCATGGTGCTCGGCTGGTTCCTCGGCCAGGCGGCCTCGGGTGCGGTCGCCACCAGCGACTTCGCGGAGCGGATCGACGGCGTGACGGTCGCGGATCTGATGGACGACGACCCGGTGACCCTGCCCGCGGACACCACCACGCTGCGCGCGCAGGAGGACTTCTTCCTCCGCTACGGCTGGGAGTGGTTCGCGGTGACCGACCCGCAGACGGGCCGGTATCTCGGGATCCTGCCGCGCGCCCGCGTCGACGGCGCGGTGTCGGCCGGACAGCCGGCGCTCGAGGTCCGCGAGGTGCTCGACCAGGATGCCGGGACGTACCGGGTGCGCGACGACGAGCCGCTGGAGACGCTGCTCGCCTCGGCGCCGCTGCGGGAGCTCGGCGCGCTGATGGTCGTGGACGCCGAGGAACGGCTGCGTGGCGTCGTGACGCTGCAGCAGGTCCGCCGGGCGCTCGGCGCCGCCGTCGGCACCGGCTGATCGTCCGGAACTCCGTCCGGAACGGTGGGTATTCCAAGGCGCCCGGACTCGCAGAGCCGCAGGCCGGAAGGGGCGCTCGCACGTATAGAGTGCGTCCCGGAACCGCCCGTCGCAGAGAGAGTCCATGCCTTCACATGACGTTCTGATCATCGGCGCCGGCCTTGCCGGCCAGCGCGCCGCCCTCGCCGCCGCGGAAGCTGGCGTGACGGTGGCGATCATGTCCAAAGTCCACCCCGTCCGGTCGCACTCCGTGGCTGCAGCCGGTGGCATCAACGCCGCCGTCAGCGTGACCGACGACTGGCGCTCCCACGCCTACGACACGGTCAAGGGCTCCGACTTCCTCGGGGACCAGGACGCGATCGAGGTCATGTGCTCCGAGGCCCCGGCCGAGGTCATGCACCTCGAGCACATCGGGGTCACCTTCCACCGCAACGACGACGGGCTCCTGGACCTCCGTGCCTTCGGCGGCGCCTCGGTCAAGCGCACCGCCTACGTGGCCGACATCACCGGCCAGGCCATCCTGCACGTGCTCTACGAGCAGCTGATGAAGCACTCCGACACCGTCGACCGGTACGAGGAGTGGTTCACGACCTCCCTGATCCTCGACGACGACGGCACCTGCACCGGCTGCGTCGCCCGCAACATCCGCACGGGCGACATGGAGGTCTTCTCGGCCAAGAACGTCATCCTGGCCTCCGGCGGCGCCGGCCAGATCTGGAAGCCGTCCACCAACGCGCTCATCTGCACCGCCGACGGCATCACGCAGGCCTACCGCGCCGGCGTGCCGCTGATGGACATGGAGATGATCCAGTACCACCCGACCACGCTGGTCGAGAACGGCTTCCTCATCACCGAGGGCGCCCGCGGCGAGGGTGCGCACCTGCTCAACGCCGACGGCGACCGCTTCATGGAGAAGTACGCGCCCAACAAGATGGAGCTCGCCTCCCGCGACGTCGTCTCCCGCGCCGAGCAGACCGAGATCAACGAGGGCCGCGGCGTCGGCGAGGACGGGGCGGGCATCTACCTCGACATCACCGTCGTCCCGAAGAAGCGGACGCTCGAGTCGCTGCGCGAGATCGTCAACATCGGCAAGGACTTCGCCGGGGTCGACATCACCAAGGAGCCGATCCTCATCCGGCCCGGCCAGCACTACATCATGGGCGGCGTCAAGACCGACGTCGACGGCGCCACCCCCGTCTCCGGCCTCTACGCCGCGGGCGAGGTCGCCTGCGTGTCCGTCCACGGTGGCAACCGCCTGGGCGCGAACTCGCTGCTCGACACGCTGATCTTCGGCCGTCGCTCCGGCGAGCACGCCGCGATGCGCGCGAAGAGCATGTCGATGCCGTCCAACGACCGCACGCAGCTGCTCAAGGACGAGGCCGAGATCAAGGAGATCATCGCCCGCCCGAAGACCGGTCGCCGTGTCTCGGAGATCAAGGACGAGCTCGGCACGGTCATGAACCGCTACGTCGCCGTCTTCCGCGACGAGCCGGGCCTGCTCCACGCGCACGAGGTCGTGCGGCGGCTCAAGGAGGAGGCGAAGACCGCCTACATCGACGATCAGGGCACGGTCTTCAACCAGGACGTCCTCGGTGCGATCGAGCTCGGCTACATGCTCGACGCCGCCGAGTGCTGCGTCGTCGCCGCCCTCGAGCGCAAGGAGTCGCGTGGCGCGCAGTTCCGCACCGACTTCCCGGAGCGCAACGACGACGAGTGGCAGAAGCACATCAACACGTCGATGGACGGCGAGGGCGTGCCGAGGATCCACTACTCGCCCGTGACGATCACCCAGTGGCAGCCCGAGGAGCGCAAGTACTAGATGGACACGCGTAAGCCCCCGCAGGACTACACCCTGCGCATCCGCCGCTACGACCCCGAGTCGGGCGAGGCCCCCTACTGGGACGAGCACGTCATCAAGCTCGAGCCGCACCGCTCGGTGCTCGAGGGCCTGCTGCAGGCCAAGGCGAAGTTCGACGGCTCGATCGGCGTGCGCTGCTCGTGCCGTGCCGCGATCTGCGGCTCCTGCGGCGTCCGCGTCAACGGCAAGCCGGGACTGGCGTGCCACACCCATCTCGACGACGCCCTCAAGCGGTCCAAGGACGGCAAGATCACGGTCGAGCCGATGGGCAACATGCCCGTCATCAAGGACCTGATCGTCGACATGGACGCGGTCCACTGGAAGAAGATCAACCGCGTCACCCCCTGGCTCATCGGCAAGACGCCGGTGCCGGAGCGCGAGTACGTCGTCGACCGCCTCTCGATGGTCGACGTGACCCAGACGATGGCCTGCATCCAGTGCGGCGCCTGCGTCTCGGACTGCCTCTCGATGGAGGTCGACCCGGGCTTCATCGGCCCGGCCGCCCTCGCCAAGGCCTACCGCTTCGTCGGCGACCCGCGCGACGCGCAGCAGCAGGAGCGCCTGAAGGACCTCGCCGAGGATCCCAACGGCATCTACAACTGCACGCACTGCTTCAAGTGCGTCGAGGCGTGCCCCAAGGGCGTCGCCCCGATGAACCAGATCATGCGCCTGCGCCGCCGTGCCGGTGCCGACCACCACATCAACGACCGCAACAACGGCCACCGCCACGAGGCGGCGTTCGTCACGCTGGTCCGCGACGGCGGCCTCCTGCACGAGGCCGAGCTGCTGCCGCGCTCCTACGGCGGCGACAGCTGGTTCGGCAAGTTCGCCCCGAAGGCGGGCGCCGAGCTCGTCGCGTCGCTGCCCGCGATCACCAAGGCGCTGCTGCGCCGCAAGGTGACGCCGAAGGCGGCGCTCTTCCCGCACAAGCTGGCCAAGCCGGACCTCGAGGCGGTGCAGAACATCTTCGACACCGTCAAGGCGCGCGAGGAGCGGTACGAGCTGAACCTCTACGTCGTCGGCGACGACAAGGACAACGACCAGCCCATCGAGGGCGCGGTCGGAGATCGGAGCACCACCTGATGAAGGTCGCCTACTGGCCCGGCTGCGTCAGCCGCGGCTTCACCCCCGAGCTGCACGGCTCCATGGCCCAGGTCGCGCCGAAGCTCGGGATCGAGCTCGTGGAGCTCGACCGTGCGTGCTGCACCGGCGCCGGCGTCATCGCCGAGCACAGCCAGGAACTCGCGGACACGCTGAACGCGCGCACCTTCGCGCTCGCACAGCAGGAGATCGGCAAGGGCGCCGACCTGATGATGAACATCTGCTCGACCTGCCAGGGCGCGCAGAGCGAGTCGCAGGAGCGCCTGGACGCGAACAAGGTCTACCGCGACCACGTCAACGAGACGCTGTCGAAGGAGAGCCTCTCCTACACGGAGGGCATCGCGAACAAGAACTTCCTCTGGCTGCTCGTCGAGGACTACGGCCTCGACCGGCTCAAGGAGAAGGTCGTCAAGCCTCTGACCGGCCTGAAGGTCGGCCCGTTCTACGGGTGCTACATCGTCCGCCCGGCGGACCGCCTGGGCATCGACGAGGAGAATCCGCGCGACAGCTACCTGTCGCTGGTGATCGAGGCCCTGGGTGGCACCGTCATCGACTACGCGGGCTCGCACAAGTGCTGTGGCTTCCCCATCATCACGATGGCCAAGGATGCCTCGCTGCAGATGGCGGCGCGCAACCTCGGGGATGCGCAGGCCGCGGACGCGGACTGCATCGTCACGCCGTGCCCGCTGTGCCACCTCAACCTCGATCTGCAGCAGCCGATCGCGGCGAAGCTCGTCCCGACGCCGCTGAACATGCCAGTGCTGCACCTGCCGCAGCTCGTCGGCCTGGCCCTCGGCCTGTCGCCGAAGGAGATCGGCCTGAACAAGCACGTCGTCAAGCCGACCGCCGTGGTCGACTGGTCGGCCAGCGTCATCGCCGGCGTCGGCGGCGAGGGCGGCGGCTGGTAGCCGAGCCCGCCGTCCGCGGCACCGTCGCACGATCTTCGAGGCCGCCTCCACGGGCGGCCTCGGTCGTTCTGCACCCCCGTTTGCAGGGATGTTCCGGTTGGGTCGTCCAACCCCGCCGGGACCCCTAGGATCAGGGACCCAATGCGCCTGACCGATCTCGACAAGATGCTCCCCGGGCGCCGCCGTCCCAAGCGTCCCTCCCGGCCGGCGCCGCGATCGTTCCTCCCCCTGCCGGCGCAGGACGGCATCGACGAGCGGGCGCGCGCTCTCGGCATCCCGAAGGGCGGCACCTCACCCGCCGGCCCGCTGGACGTCGCGCGTCTGGACGCCGCGCGGGCGCGGCTGCGGCGCGAGATCGCGCCGGTCGACGACGACTGACGAGCGTGCGGAAACGCGAACGAGCGGGCCTCGAACAGCCCGCTCGCTCGCTTCCCGGTCGTACCCCATTCCGCCCCAGGGAAGTCCTGTTCCGACCTTCCTGCTGGTCGGGCGCCGTGTGCTCAGGCGACAAGAGGAAGAGTGACGGAAGCCCGGTCGTACGTCGTCCCCTACGCGGGGTGAACTTCGGGTGAGCCGCCGGGTGATCAAGGGGTGAGGTAGGGCTCACCCTTTTCGGGGTATCTGCCGATAGGGGTCGCAGTTCCTCATGGTTTCCCGCCGTTCCATCTCCGTCGCCATCTCCCGGTTCGAGGATCTCGTCTCCCGGGGCCTGCAGTCGTTCGTCGAGGACGACGAGCATCTCGACGTCGTCGCGACCGACGTGGAGTACGGCGATCTCGACGGGGTCTTCACGGCCCACCGCCCACGCGTGGCGATCATCAACTTCGGCGACCTCCGCAGCCCGGCGGACGTCCACCGCCTGCACGCCGCCCACCCCGACACGCAACTCGTGGTCCTCGCCAACCGTCCCAGCACGGCCGAGGCGACCCAGATGCTCGCCTTCGGCGCCACCGCCTGCCTGAGCAAGGACACGCAGGCCCGCGACGTGCTGAACGCGATCCACCTCGCGTCCCGCGGCCTGCAGGTGCTCCCCCAGGCTCTCGCGTCAGACAGTGCTGGCGGGGTCGGCCGAGGCGACCACGTGGGTCCGGACCTCCTCACCCCCCGTGAGGCGAACGTGCTGGACCACCTGCAGCAGGGACGCTCCAACGCGGAGATCGCGCTCGCGCTCCACGTCGGCATCGAGACCGTGCGCACCCACCGGCGCAACATCTACCGCAAGCTCGGGGTCCGTACCCGTCGAGAGTTGGCGAGCATCACCTCCCAGGTGGGCGGCGCCAGGTGACGGCAGTCCTGCGGGTAGGGTGCGTCTCATGCCCGAACCCAAGGTCAAGCTCCACCGCTGCCAGTTCACGTGGCTCCACGTGAACCTCGACGCCTGCTGGGTGGTCGAGAAGGCGCTGAAGGAGCAGGGGATCGAGTACGAGATCGTCAAGCACAACGGCCTGAAGAAGGGGCACCGGCCGGCGCTCGAGGACGTCAGCGGCCAGAGCAAGCTGCCCGTCGTGCAGTTCGAGGACGGCACCGCCTACCGCGCGGAGTCCAAGGACATGGCCGCGCGCATCCGCGCCGGCGAGCTGTTCCCGCCCGCCGCCGCGTAGGTCCTGCCCGGGGCGCTGCGCCCCGCCTCGCCCAAAGGCGCGCGCCGCGAACGCTGACCTCGGGTCGCCCGGCCCGACGCGAGCCGCGCCACGGGGAGTCCTGGATCCGTTCTTCAGGGACTCATGGCTCCCGCTGGCGCCTGGACACGAGGCTGCGACACGCGCGCGCCGTTGCGGGCGAGGCTGATGGGCTTTCGATTGCACCTTTCCACCCGCGAACGGGGGTCAACGTGCAATCCAGATCGGACCGGGCTTGCGTCCCTGCGGGACCGTGCACCACGGGGCTGCCGCCGGCGCGGCCGATGTGGGCCAACGGCCGACCGGCGCTGGGGCTGCGGATCGTCGAGGAGGACGGCACCTCGCGGCCGCACCGCCTGCTGGTCCTGGACGTCGACGAGACCGGCCGCGTCGCCACCCTGCACGCGCACGGCGACCCGGCCACGATGGCGCTCTTCGGGGTCTGAGCGCCCCGGCGTCTCAGCTCTTCTTCCCGACCAGGCCCTTCTCGACCAGCAGCTCGGCGATCTGCACCGTGTTCAGCGCGGCGCCCTTGAGGAGGTTGTCGCCGACGACGAACAGGTTGAGGCTGAACGGGTCGGCGAGGTCCTTGCGGATCCGTCCGACGCAGACCTCGTCGCGGCCGGCCCACTCCAGCGGGGTCGGCACCTCGTCGAGCTCGACGCCCGGCATGGCCGCGAGCACCTCCTTGGCCTGCGCGACGCTCGGCTCACGCTCGAACGTGGCGCGCAGCTCGATCGCGTGGCCGACCATGACCGGCACGCGCACGCAGGTCGGCGAGACCGCGAGGTCGGGCAGGTCGAGGATCTTGCGGCTCTCGGTGAGCATCTTGAGCTCCTCGTCGGTGTAGCCGCCCTCCGTCTCGGAGCCCAGCCACGGCACGACGTTGAACGCGATCGGCTTCGCGTGCACCGATGCGGTGACGCTGGCGTACGCGGCGGCACCGTCGTCGACGAGCCTGTCGCGCTGCTGCAGCAGCACGGGGATCTGCTCGGCGAGCTCGTCCATGCCCTTCTGCCCGGCGCCACCGACGGCCTGGAAGCTCGTCGCGACGAGCGCCTTCAGGCCGAACGCGTCGTGCAGCGCCTTCATCGGCGGCATGAACGCCATCGTCGTGCAGTTCGGGTTGGCGATGATGCCCTTCGGCGTGTTCGCGACGAGGTCGCCGTTGACCTCGCTCACGACGAGCGGGACCTCCGGGTCGGCCCGGAAGGCCGAGGAGTTGTCGATGACGATCGCGCCGCGGCCCGCGAACTTCGGGGCCCACTCGCGGCTGATCGAGCCGCCGGCGCTGAAGATCGCGATGTCGATGCCGCCGATGGTGTGGTCGGCGATCGGCTCGACCTTCAGGCCGCCGTCAATGATCTTCCCGGCGGAGCGCTCGCTCGCGTACGGGATGACCTCGGCCGCCGGGAAGCGCCGCTCGCGCAGCAGCCGCAGCATCGTGGTGCCGACCGCGCCGGTGGCGCCGACGACCGCGACGATCGGACCGTCGGACGATCCGCCGCCGCCGGTGACCGGGCACACGCCGCCCGCCATGTCCCCCGTCATGCGAACTCCCCGAAAGGCTGCTCGGGCCGGATCGTGTCCGGGCCGCTCAGCTCGAAGGCGGAGTGCAGGGCGCGGACGGCGTCCGGCACCTTGTCGCCCGGGACCACGCACGAGATGCGGATCGGGGACGTGGAGATCATGTGGATGTTGATGCCCTGCTCACCAAGGGTCGTGAAGACCTTGGCGGCCACACCCGGGTGCGACTTCATGCCCGCGCCGACGATGGAGACCTTGCCCATCGACTCGTCGCCCACCACCTCGATGCCGTGCTCGGCGGCGAGATCGCCCAGCGCCGCCTTCGCGGCGTCGAGGTCCTCCCGCGGGATGGTGAAGGACATGTCGGCCTTCCCGCCCTCGGAGACGGCCTCGTTCTGGATGATCATGTCGATGTTCACGTTCGCCTCGGCGAGCGTGGTCGTGACCCTCCCGGCGATGCCGGGGGTGTCCGGGACGCCCATGAGGGTGACCCTGGCCTCCCCGGTGGAGTGGGTGACGGCGGTGATGAGCGGATGTTCCACGGTGTCCTCCTCGGACACGACGACGGTTCCTGGCCCGTCGTCGAAGCTCGAACGGCAATGGATGCGCACGCCATGGTTGCGGGCGTACTCGACGCTGCGCAGCTGCAACACGCCCGCGCCCGACGCGGACATCTCGAGCATCTCGTCGAACGAGACGACGTTCAGCTTGCGCGCGTCCGGCACGATGCGCGGGTCGGCGCTGAAGACCCCCGCGACGTCGGTGTAGATCTCGCAGACGTCGGCCCCGACGGCGGCCGCGAGGGCCACCGCGGTCGTGTCCGACCCACCGCGACCGAGGGTCGTGACGTCCTTCGCGGTCGACACGCCCTGGAAGCCGGCGACCAGCACGATGTTGTCCTCGTCGAGCGCCCGGGTGATGCGATCGGCGCGCACGTCGAGGATTCTCGCCTTCGTGTGCGACGTGTCTGTCACGATGCCCGCCTGTGAACCGGTCAGGGAGATCGCTCGGTGCCCAAGGTCGTTGATGGCCATCGCGCAGAGCGCGCAGCTGACGCGCTCGCCGGTGGAGAGGAGCATGTCCATCTCGCGGGGGTCCGGCACCGGGCTCACCTCGAAGGCGTCGGCGATCAGCCGATCGGTCTCCTTGCCGCGCGCGGAGAGGACCGCGACGACGCGGAAGCCGGCCTCGCGCTTCTCGACGATGCGCTTCGCAGCGCGCTTGAGGCGCTCGGCGTCGGCGACGGAAGTGCCACCGAACTTCATGACGACGATCGGGGTGGGGCTCATGGGGACGGCGGATTCTACGAGGCGGCACCGTCCGCGGGCGGGCGGTGCGGATCATGAGCGTGCACCTGCGTCGGCGGACCGTCCTGCTGGTGGTCCTGCTGGCCGCGATCGCCGCCGCCATCCCGCTGCTCGTGAACGGTGACGAGGCGGCTCCGCCGATGGCGGAGGCGGGCTCCTCGTTCGGTGCCGCACCCGAGATGCGGGAGCGCGGATCGTCGCTCATCAGCGCCCTGGCGCCTCTCCTGGGGGCCGGCACCGCCCGCGGGACCGGCGCCGCGGGCGCGACCGGCAGCCCCGCCGCGGGCGCCGGCGCCGACGAGGCCGGCGCGGACTCGAACCTCGGCATGCCGGTCGACCGGGCGGTCGCGCGGCTGTTCGTCGTCGGGTTCCCCGGGAAGACACCGAACGCCCCGTTCTTCTCCCGCCTGAAGGTGCGCGAGTGGGGCGGCGTGCTGCTCACCCGGTCCAATTACGTGGAGCCGGGCCAGCTCAAGACGCTCGCCGACCGCGTCACCGCCGTCGCGAAGGCGAGCGGCCACGAGGCGCCGCTGGTGGCCGCCCGCCAGGCCGGCGGCGAGGACTCCGCCTTCGGCAACCTCCCGCCCGATGCCCAGTTCGACCAGCTCACCCCCGCCGACGCCCGGGCGCAGGCCCGGCGGGCGGGCGAGCAGCTGCGGGCGCTGGGACTGAACATGACGCTGGCGCCCGACGCGAACCTCGGCTCCGTGGGCGGACCCTGGGACGGCCGCGGGTTCTCCGCCGAGGGCCGGGACGTCGCCGCCAAGACCGACGCGGCGGTGGCCGGCTACCGCGGGGCGAAGGTCGTGGCCGCGGTCGGCCACTTCCCCGGCGAGGGCGGCGCCTCCGGGGACCCGCTCCGTGGCCCGGCGACCGTCGGGCTCGGCCTCGACGAACTGCGACTCGCCGACCTGCTGCCGTTCGTGAAGGTCGGCCCGGACGCCGAGGTCGTCGCGATGAGCGGGGCGCTCTACGCCGCGTTCGACGGCGTCACGCCGGCGACCCTCCTCCCCGAGGCCGTCGCCCTGCTGCGCAAGGAGGCGAAGTTCGACGGTGTCGTGCTGTCGGCCGACCTCGGTGCGGCATCGTTCGCTTCCGGGACGACGCCGGGCGATGCCGCCGTCGACGCGCTGAACGCCGGCTGCGACCTGCTGCTGCTGCCGGGCGACTCCGCAGATCAGGAGCAGGCGGTCCGCACCGTCGTGCGCGCGGTGCGGCAGGGCACGGTCAGCGCCGCACGGGTGAAGGACGCGCTGGACCGGGCCGCCGCGCTGAAACAGCGCTACGGGATCGGCTGAGCCTGTCGTTCAGCGTCGCCGCGGCCACGTGAGCCGCAGGGTGCCGCCCTGCGCGGTCACCGTCGCGCGGACGACGCCGTCGGCGTAGCGGAACGGGAGCCTGCGCCGGTCGAGGTGCAGCGCCCGCGGACGACGCGGCGTCGCCCACTGGACGTCGTAGCGCCGGCGCGGCCCGTCCAGGCGGACGGTCCTCCCCCCGAATGCCAGGATCGAGCGACGGGTGGCGCCCGCGGCGACCGCCTCGCGCCACGACGGCCCACCCTCGGGAAGCAGCTCGAGATGCGAGCCGTACCGCGCGAGCATCGGCAGCTCCTGCGGCGGGGCCGGCAGCGTGACCTCGCGTCCGCCGTCGAGCACCGTCGCCCGGCCCAGCCGCTGCAGGCCGGCGTCGGCGCTGCGCCAGAGATCCACCCAGCGTCCGCGCGGCAGGTACAGCCGGCGCTCGGTCCGGCCCGGGCCCAGCACCGGGGCCACGAGAAGGTCGTCCCCGAACAGCCACTCGTCGTCCCGGGCGACGGCCGCGGGGTCATCGGGGTGGTTGAGCGCGAGCTGCCGCATCATGGGCAGCCCCTCGCGGTCGTACGCCCGCTCCGCCCGCTCGATCTCGGGCAGCAGCCGGGTGCGCAGCTGGGCGTAGCGGGACCAGGTCGGCAGGACGTCGTCGTCGGTGATCTCCGCACGCCGGCCGTTGTAGGCGCCGTTGAGCGTGAAGCCGTTGCCCTGGGTGCGCATCACGCCGGACGCAAAGCCGAGCTGGATCCAGCGGTTCATCAGCTCGGGAGTCGTCTGGGGCTGGCTGAGGGCGAAGAATCCCCCGATGTCGCTGCCCCACCGCGAGACGCCCGACAGGCCCATGGAGAGCCCCGTGCGCACCGCCGACTCCAGGCCGTCGAAGCCCCACGAGGTCGTGGGGTCCCCGCCCCAGACGACCGGTGAGCTGACCGCCGAGCCGGTCCAGCCCGACCGGACGTAGCGGATCAGCTTCTGGTCCCCGAACGCCGCCTGGGCCGCAGCGTGGTACTCGCGGGGGTAGGCGTTGTGCGCGGCGGACCCGGTGGCGCCGTCGGCCGCGACGGCGTCGTCCGGCGTGTACTCGCCGAAGTCCTCCATCCAGCCCACGTGCCCGTCGTCGACCGCCTCCGCCAGCAGCTCGCGGAAGAACGACGACGTGCCGGCGGCCCGGAAGTCGAGCTGCCCGACGAGGAAGACGGACGCGCCCGTGTAGCGGTACTCGTACGGGAGCCCGAGCGCGTTGCGGGTCACGAGCCCGCGGTCCACGGCCTCGCGGTACCGGGGATGCGTCGTGCACATCATCGGGTTGAAGTAGGTGACGTTGGCGAGGCCGGCGGCCTCGAACCGGGCGACGCGGGCCTTCTCGGCGGCGCGCCTTCCGGCGGCGACGTGATCGGCGCACGGCAGGTAGTGCGTCGAGGTCTGCACGATGGAGCCGAGCGCGTCGGCCGCGCGGAGCTTGGCGAGCGCCTCGTCGTCGCTGAGCGCTCCGCCGTCCCGGACCTGCCACCACGGTCCGAGCGCCTCGCGCCGGACCGCGGGCTGGCGGCCGACGTGCGCGGTGAAGCGGCGCAGGGCGTCCCGCGGCGTGGGACCGGCGACGACCAGCAGCGTGAGCCGGTCGCCCTCGATATCCACGCGCCACGGTGAGCCGAGGTGGTGGGTGCTCGTCGCGTCGTCTTCGACCAGGACGCCGTAGCCGCGCGTCGACAGCGCCCACGGGACGGGGTAGTACGTGGCGTCCGCCCGGGTGTTGTAGCCGGGGCCGGGGATGAACGCGGTGAGGAACGGCTCCTCGATGTCCTGGTAGGGGCCTTCGGTCACCCGCTGCTGGACGTTGCCCGAGTCGCGGACGACCTGGTCGGACCGCTCGCCGAAGCCCAGGAACCGCTCGCCCGCCGGCCGCGCGAAGCTGACCGACGTCGTGCGGGTGCCAGCCGGTGCCTGCACCCGCAGGCGCACGAGGCCCTCCCCCGCGCGCTCCAGCTGGAGCGACGACGTCGCCGGCCCGGCGCCCGTGACCCGGAGCGTCGCGGCGGGCGCTCCGGGTTGGGTGAACACGATCGACCCGGACGCGTCGGTCGCGCTCAGCGATCCGGCGTCGACGCTCGCCGCCGAGGCGGGGCCGGCGCAGCATCCGACGACGACGAACCATGCAGCGGCTTTCCGGACCATCGGGTCAGGCTACCCGGCGCCTCGAGGGCGTGCGCCGCGGGCCGTCAGACGGCGCGGCGGCCCGCGAGGGCCTTGCCAAGCGTGACCTCGTCGGCGTACTCGAGGTCCGAGCCGACGGGCAGCCCGGAGGCGAGGCGGGAGACGGCGAGCTCCGACGCCCGCTCGTGCAGGCCCGAGGCCAGGTGCAGCGCGGTCGCCTCCCCGGTGGTGGTCGGGTTCGTCGCGAGGACGACCTCCCGGATCGGCGGGTCTCCCGGTCGCGGCTGGGCGACCCGCTGGTAGAGCTCGGCGATCCGCAGGTCGTCGGGGTCGACACCGTCGATCGGGCTGAGCGCCCCGCCGAGCACGTGGTAGCGGCCGCGGTACTCGTGCGTGCGCTCGAGCGGCACGATGTCCCCAGGCTCCTCGACGACGCACAGCAGCGACGCGTCCCGGCGCTCGTCCTGGCAGATGACGCAGCGGGGCCCCTCGGCGAGGTTGAAGCAGAGCTCGCAGAAGCCGATCTTCTCCTTCACCTCGCGGATCGCGTCGGCCAGGGCGAGCGCCTGGTCGAGGTCGGTCCGCAGGATGTGGAACGCGAGGCGCTGCGCCGTCCGCTGCCCGATCCCGGGCAGGCGACCGAGCTCGGTGACGAGCCGCTGGACGGACGGGGCCTGCACGCGCGTCCGCCGGCTAGAAGCCGGGCAGGCCCATGCCGCCGAGGTCCATGCCGCCGGTGACGCCGCCCATGGTCTTGGCCGCGAGCTCCTGCGCCGATCGGATGCCCTCGTTGACCGCGGCGAGCACGAGGTCGGCGAGCATCTCGGGATCGTCCGGGTCGATCGCCTCGGCCTTGATCTCGATCTGCTTCACGACGATCTCGCCGGTCACGATGACCGAGACCATGCCGCCGCCCGCGGTCGCGGTGACCTCCTGGTCCTTCAGCTTCTCCTGCGCCGCCATCATGTCGGCCTGCATCTTCTGGACCTGCTTGAGCATCTGGTTCATGTTCGGCTGGGGCATCAGGTCTCCGTCGTGGTCGGGGTGTCGGGGGTCGGGACCGGGTCCTCTTCCGCGTCGAATGCGGACTTCAGGCGGTCCAGCAGCTCGTCCTCGCCGAGAGGCTGCGCGGCGGCCCCGATCTCCGGGACGACCTCGCTGAGGTCGCGCAGGTCGAAGGTGACGCGGGCGCGCATGCCGGTGATCGAGCGGATCGCCTCGGCGAGCGCGTCGCGGTTGGGCCGGTCCTCGGCCTTCTTGCGCATGAAGGCGTTGGACTCGTCGAACGCGACGACGAGCTCCTCCCCGTGCAGCTCGACCGGGACGGCCCCGCCGAGCACGGCGCCCAGCAGGCCGCTCTGCTCGCTGATCGTCTCCAGGACCGCGGGCCAGAGGTCCTGCACGCCCGCCAGGTCCATCGACCCGGGGGCCGGCGCGGGAGCGGCGGCAGGCACGGGGTCGGGCACCGCGGCCACGACCGGCTGCTCGGGCGCGGGGACGGCCGACACCGGCGAAGGCGGGCCTTCGCTCTCGGGGCCGGGATCGCCGGACGGGGCCGCCGTCGGGACCGCGACGGGCGGCGGCGGGGCGACCGGCGGCGCAGGCGGATCAGGCACCGGGGCGGGCGGCGCGGCGACCGGGGGCACAGGCGCGGGTGCCGCGACCGGCGGCGCCGGAGCTGCGGGCGTGGGCGCAGCGGCAGGCGTCGGCGCGGCGGCGGGTGCCGGCGGAGCGGGCGCCGCCGGGACGGGTGCGACCGCTGCGCCAGCGGCGAGACGCTGCTCCAGGCGCTCGATGCGCGACATCAGCGCACGGGTCGTCGCGTCGACCTGTGGCGTGGCGGCCTTGACGAGCGCGAGCTCGAGCTGTGTGCGCGGGTCGGCACCGTCGCGTACCGAGCGCAGCGCTGTCGCGAGCAGGTCGAGCAGCCGGACGACGTCCCCGGGCACGACGCGCTGGGCCTGCTCGAGCAGCCTGGCGTCCCGGTCGGGGGTGATCGCGATCTCGCGCGGCACCGTGCCGAGCGTCTGCACGATCATGACCTCGCGGACGTGGCCCTCGAGCTGGCGGCTGTAGTGCTGGAGGTCCCGGCCACCGTCCGACAGTGCGGCGATCGCCCGCAGCACGCCCGCGGCGTCGTGCGCCGCGACGGCGTCGAGCGTGCCGAAGAGGTGGTCGTCCGCCGCCACGCCGAGCACCGCGAGGACGTCCTCGAGCGCGATCGCGGTGGACGAGCCCCCCGAGGAGATCCCGGCGTAGGTGACGAGCTGCTCGAGCGTGCCGAGCGCGTCGCGGAAGGACCCGGTCGCGTGACGGGCCAGCAGCGCGACGGCGTCCGGCGGGATCGTGATCGACTCCTGCCCGGCGACGCGGCCGACGACGCTGGCGAGCTGCTCGACGGTCGGGCGCTGGAAGTCGAAGCGGTGGCAGCGGTCGGCGACCGTCGGCAGGACCTTGTCGGCCTCGGTCGTCGCGAGCACGAAGATGGTGTTCGGCGGCGGCTCCTCGAGCGTCTTGAGGAACGCGTTCCACGCCTGCGTGGACAGCATGTGCGCCTCGTCGAGGATGTAGACCTTCGCGCCGCCGGAGACGGGCGCGAAGGCGACGCTGTCGCGCAACTCGCGGATGTCGTCGACGGAGTTGTTGGACGCCGCGTCCATCTCGATGACGTCCAGCGACGTCGCGCTGGCGATGGCGATGCAGGAGGCGCACTTCCCGCACGGGCTGACGGTGGGCCGGGTCGGCGCGCCCGTGCAGTTCAGGCACGCGGCGAGGATCTTCGCCATCGACGTCTTGCCGGTCCCGCGGGAGCCCACGAACATGTAGGCGTGGTGGACCTTGCCCTGCTCGACGGCGTTGCGGAGCGTCCGCACGACGTGCTCCTGACCGACGACGTCGTCGAACGATCTGGGGCGGTGGCGACGGTAGAGCGAGGGTCCGGCAGACACGAGGAGCCAGTCTAGGGATACCCCCGGCGCGGCCGACGGGTAGCGTCACGGCCCTCGTGCGCGCGCATGTGAAAGCCCTGCTCCCGGCCATGCTCGTGCCCCCGGCGATCGCCGCGGCCCTGCTCGTTCTCTTCCGCGGGGACGGCTTCCCGAACTACGACACGGAGTACGCGTTGGTGTGGGGACGGTCGCTCGCGCGCCTCGACGCTCCGGACACGAGCGCCTTCCTCTCCCCCACGCCACACCCGCTGGCGAACCTCGTCGGGGCGCTCCTCGCGCCGCTGGACGCCGGGGTCCTCTCGCCCCCGTACTGGGAGTCCGCCGAGTCGCTCGTGACCGCGGCGGCGTTCCTGTGGCTCGGCGTCCTGGGCTACCTCGTCTACCGCCTCGGCGAGCGGTGGGCAGGACCGACCGCGGGCGTCCTCGCCGCCGTCCTGGTCCTCACGCGCGAGCCCGTTCTGAGCTTCGGCGTCCGCGCCTACGTCGACATCCCGTTCGTCTGCCTGGTCCTCGGCGCGGTTCTGCGTGAGGTCCGCCGGCCCCGGGACGGCGTCGGCGTCCTCGTGCTCCTGACGCTGGCAGGACTGCTGCGCCCCGAGGCGTGGCTGTTCGCCGCCGGGTACCTCGCGTACCTGTGGTGGCCGGCCCGGTGGAGGACCCCACGGCTGGCCCTGCTCGTCGCGCTCGCCGCCGCCGGCCCGGTCCTGTGGGCGCTGCACGACCTCCTCATCACCGGGGACCCGCTCTACTCGCTCACCGGCACGCGCGACAACGCCGACGTGTTGCAGCGACGCACGGGCTTCGACGACCTGCCGCTCTACGGTCCCCGGCGCCTGGGAGAGATCGCACGGGAGCCGGTGCTCCTGGGCGCGGCGCTCGGGCTGGGGCTCGCCGCGCTGCGGCTGCGCGCCGAACACACGACGCGCGTCCTGCTCGGCACGCTCGCCGTCGCTGCCGTGGCTTTCGGCCTCCTGGCAGGTGCCGGCCTGCCGATCATCACCCGCTACCTGCTGCTGCTCTCCGTGCTGCTCGCGCTGTTCGCCGCCGTCGCGCTCGTCGGGTTCACGCGGCTGGCGGCCGGCGACCGCCTGCGACGACCGGCCTACGGCGCGGCGATCGTCGTCGCGACCACACTCGTGGCCTTCGCCCCGGGACAGGCCGACCGGATCGACCGGCTGCGCGCCTCGATCAGCACCCAGACGCAGATCCTCGTGGACCTGCGGGAGCTCACCCGGCCCGACGGCTCGAAACCCGGGGCGCTCAGCGCCGCGTGCGGCCTCGCGGTCCCCAACCAGCGCGCCGTCCCGCAACTCGCGCTCTGGCTCGACGTCCCGCCGTCGCAGATCGTGGTGACCCAGCGCGACGGGGTCCCGGCGCGCGGGGACTACGTCTTCCCGGCCTCCCCGCTGATCGCGCGGCGGTTCGTCCTCGACCCGCGCGACGCGCGCAAGGCGATCCCCGCGCCCGCGGCCGGAACGACGAACACCGCGGGCAACGCCTCCTGGAGCGTCGCCACGCGGTGTCCTTGAAGAAGTGGACCGTGCACCCAGCTTCGAAGTGAACATCCACGGGCGCTTCCGCTTCCACCGGCTCCGACCCAGGAACTCCCGCTGCGCCCGCCGGTGATCGCTTAAGGCTGCTTCCTTCCGGACCTGACCTGATTCACGAGCCGTCGTCGCGCGGGACCCGGATCATCACCACCGACTTCGGCGTGCTGACCCCGTGACCTCACCCCTCAACCTGGGGATTCGGCCTCGCTAGAGCGGATTGCGAGCGACAGGGCGCCGCTACCTCCCCACCTAGCACGGTCCGTGACTGAGCCTACAGCGTGCACGACCCTCGTATCTCCGAGCGCGGCGATCGGGAATGAGGTACATTCGCCGCGCCGCCGAATTAGGGTTCCCTCATCAGGTCACCCTAAGTCTCCGCTCCCGTCTCTCGAGGTCCCCATGTCCGCCCGGAAGCTCTGCCGACTCGCCCTGACCACCAGCCTCGTCTCGACCGCGCTGGCGCTCGCTGCCTGCGGCGGCGACGACAACAATGGCCTCACGGTCTACTCCGGCCGCAACGAGGACCTCGTCGGCCCGCTGTTCGAGCGCTTCGAGAAGGAGTCCGGCGTCGAGCTGAACGTGCGGTACGCCGATACCGCCGAGCTCGCCTCCACCCTGCGTGAGGAGGGCGAAGGCTCGCCCGCCGACGTGTTCTTCGGCCAGGACGCGGGCGCACTCGGCGCGCTGGAGAAGGAGCAGCTGTTCGCGCCGCTCCCGCCGGCGACCCTCGACGGCGTCCCCGCGCGGTACCGCTCCACGGGCGGCACCTGGGTCGGCACCTCGGCACGCGCCCGCGTGATCGGATTCGACACCCGCAAGGTGCAGGAGGACGCGGTCCCCGACAGCGTGTTCGAGCTCGTGAAGCCCGAGTACCGCGGGAAGGTCGGCTGGGCGCCCACCAACGGCAGCTTCCAGGCGTTCGTCACCGCGATGCGGAAGATCTCCGGCGAGGACGTCGCCGCCAAGTGGCTTGCGGACATGAAGGCCAACGGCGCCAAGGCGTACGACAGCAACATCGTCCTGCGCGACGCGATCGCGGCCGGCGAGGTCGAGCTCGGGCTGCTCAACCACTACTACGTCCTGGAGGCCCGCGAGGCCGACGGCGCGGACTACCCGGTCGGCGTCCACTTCGTCGACGGCAAGGACCCGGGCGCGCTCGTCAACGTGGCGGGCGTCGGCGTGCTGAAGAGCACCGACCGCTCCCCGGACGCCCAGAAGCTCGTCGACTTCCTCCTCGCGCAGGAGTCGCAGCAGTACTTCGCGACCGAGACCTTCGAGTACCCGCTCGCGCAGGGCGTGCCGTCTCCCGTCGGCGTCCCGGCGCTCGACGAGATCGCCAACCCCGACGTGGACCTCGCCGACCTCGACGACCTGGCCGGGACGCTGGCCCTGCTCGAGAAGGCAGGCGTGCTCTGAGCACCCCGACCGTCCGCCTGCGACGCGAGGCCGGGCGACCGGTCCCGCCGCTGCTGCTGGCCGCGGCCCTCCTGGCCGCTGCCGGCGTGTGCCTGCCGTTGGTGTACCTGGGCATCGTGATCTCCGACGCGCCGGGCACCGCGTGGGACGCCCTCTGGCGTGACCGCACCGCCCGGCTTGCGGGGCGCTCCCTCGGGCTCGCGGCCGCGGTTGCCCTGAGCGCGAGCGCCATCGCGGTCGCCGTCGCCTGGCTGACGACGCGCACCGACCTCCCGGGGCGGCGCACCTGGGCCGTCCTGGCCGCGCTGCCGTTCGTCGTGCCCAGCTACGTCGGCGCGTACCTGTTCGTCAGCGCCCTGGGCCCGGGCGGTGTGCTGGTGCAGATGGACTGGATCTACGGGTTCGGCGGCGCGTGGTTCGTCCTCACGCTCTTCACCTACCCGCTGATCCTGCTACCCGTCCGCGCCGCGATGAGCCGACTGGACCCGGCGCTGGAGGAGGCGGCCCGCAGCATGGGCCGCACCCCGGTCGACGTCTTCCGGACCGTCCTGCTGCCCCAGCTGCGCCCGGCGATCGCCGGCGGCGCACTGCTCGCCGCGCTCTACACCCTGTCGGACTTCGGGGCCGTCTCGATCCTGCGGTTCGACTCGTTCACCCGCGTGATCTACCAGAGCTACAAGGCGAGCTTCGACCGCACCGGCGCCGCCGCCCTCGCCGCGCTGCTGGTCCTGGTGATGCTCGTGCTCTTCGCGCTGGAGGCGCGCCTGCGTCGCGGTCGCGGGTCCGGCCGCACGTCGCCCGGCGTGGCCCGGGCGGCGACGCCGGTGCGGCTGGGCCGGTGGACCGTCCCGGCGCTGCTGGGGTGCACGACCCTCGTGGGCGTCGGCCTGGTCATCCCCGTGGTGACGCTCGCGGTGTGGTCCACCCGGGCGATCGCCGGCGAGCCGGAGTGGTCGCGGATCCTCACCGGCGCCGGCAACTCGCTGCTGACCGGCGGGCTCGCCGCCGGCGCGGCGAGCCTCGTCGCGCTGCCGATCGCGCTGCTCGCCGCCCGGCACCCGGGACGGCGCACCCGCGTGGTCGAGGCGATGAGCTCGACCGGGTACGTCCTCCCCGGTCTCGTCGTCGCCCTGGCGATGGTGTTCGTGGGGATCCGGGTGGCGCCCTGGGCGTACCAGACGCTCTTCATTGTCGTGTTCGCGCTGGTCGTGCATTTCCTGCCGCTGGCCCTCGGGTCGATGCGGACCGCACTCCTGCAGGTCCCGCGCTCGGTCGAGGAGGCCGGGCGATCGTGCGGCCGCGGGCCGGTGTCGGTCTGGGTGACCATCACCGCCCCGCTGGCGATCGGCGGCACGCTGGCCGGCGCGGCGCTCGTCTTCCTGACCGCCGTCAAGGACCTGCCGACCCTGCTGCTGCTCGCGCCGACCGGCTTCGAGACGCTCTCGACCCAGATCTGGTCGCGGACGAACGTCGCGGCCTTCGAGGCCGGCGCGATCCCGGCGCTCGTCCTGCTCGCGGTCAGCGCACCCCCGCTCTACCTCCTGGTGACGAAGGACCGATGACCCGGATCCGCACCGTCGACGGCCTCCGCGGCCTCGCCGCCCTGATCGTCGTGTTCGACCACGTGGTCGAGGACCGCTGGGGGCTCGGGCACTGGACCGAGCAGAACCACGGCGTGACCGTGTTCGCGATCCTCGCCGGCTTCCTGTTGTCGGTCCCCTTCCTGAAGGCCCGCCTGGACGGCCGGGCCCTCCCGAGGACCGGTGTCTTCCTGCGTGCCCGCGCGGTCCGCGTCTTCCCCGGCTACTGGGTGGCGTTGCTGCTCGCCGCGCCGACCGTCGGCCTGCATCTCATGGACCAGCCGCTGGACCTGCCGCAGGTGCTGACGCTGACCCAGACGCTCGGGCCGGACACGCCCTTCGAGGGCCTGCCACCCGCGTGGTCGCTGTCGCTGTTCCTCTCGTTCTACGTCGCGCTGATCCCGTGGTCGCGGTGGCGGGCGCGTTCCGCCGCCGACGGCCGCGGCGGGCGGTGGCTGCTGCAGGGCGAGGTCCGCTGCCTGCTGGCCCTCGTCGCGGCCGCCTGGCTCGTCCGGCTGACCTCGGTCACCGACCCGGTCTTCGAGCAGCCGGTCTACAGCGTCCTGGGGCGCGCGGACTGGTTCGCCGCCGGGATGCTCCTGGCCGTCGTGGTGGTCGCGCGCGACCGCGGCATGGTGGGCTCCAGGCTCACGGGCATCGGTCGCCGTCCCGGAGCCGCCTGGCTCGCGGCGCTGCTCGTCACCTCCGCCAGCATGGTCGTACCGGTCGCGCTGGAGGAGCTCCGCGACCAGCTCGACACGGTCGCCGCCGTGCTGCTGGTCGCCTCCGTCGTGCTTCACGGAGACCGCCTGCTCGGGCCACAGCGCCTCCTGGCGTCCCGGCCCGCGCAGGCGACCGGGCGCTGGTCCTTCGGGATCTTCCTCTGGGGCTACATCGCGCAGAAGGGGATCGAGCAGCTCTGGCCGTCGGTGCCGGTCGGCCTGCACCTGGTGGCGACGATCGCCTGCGCCGTGGCCGCCGGCGCCGCGAGCTGGCGCTTCGTCGAGCAGCCCGCCATGGCCCGCTGGGCGAAGCGGGACGGCGCCGCCCGTCGCGCGGAACCGCTGCCGGTGACCGCCGCCCGGGCGACAGTCACCTCCTGACGTGCGCCTGCGACGATACGACCGTGCGCTTCCGCTCCCCAGCTGATGACCCCACCGCGGGTCCCGGCGGCACGGACGACCTCGACGGTCCGCCCTGCCACGCCATCAGCTGCGTGGGGCTGAGCAAGCGCTTCGGCGACATCCACGCGGTCCGGGGGCTCTCGCTCGACGTGCGCCGCGGCGAGATCGTCGCGCTGCTGGGCCCCAGCGGCTGCGGCAAGACAACGATGCTGCGGACGCTCGCCGGGTTCGAGCACCCCGACGACGGACGGATCACGATCGGCGGGCATCTCGTCACCGACGCGACCGGGGAGGGCCGCGCGGTGCACGTCGCCCCGGAGGGCCGGCGCGTCGGGATGGTCTTCCAGGACTACGCGCTGTTCCCGCACCTCGACGTGCGCGCCAACGTCGGCTACGCGCTCGGGCGCCGGCCCGACCAGGCGCGGGTCGACGAGGTCCTGCAGCTCGTCGGGCTCGAGGAGCATGGCGACCGCCGGCCCCACGAGCTCAGCGGCGGCCAGCAGCAGCGGGTCGCGCTCGCGCGGGCGCTCGCCCCGAGCCCGGCCGTGGTCCTGCTGGACGAGCCGTTCTCCAACCTCGACGCCGCGCTGCGGGTCCGCGTGCGCGGCGAGGTCCGTCGCCTGCTCCGCGAGGCGGGCGTCACGGCGCTGCTCGTGACCCACGACCAGGACGAGGCGCTCTCCATGGCTGACCGGGTCGCGGTCATGCACGCCGGGCAGCTGCAGCAGGTCGGCACCCCCGAGGAGGTCTACGCTTCCCCCGCGACGCGGTGGGTCGCGGAGTTCCTCGGCGAGGTCGACGTCTTCCCCGGTTCGGCCGACGGCGCCGGGACCGCCACGTCAGTCCTGGCGGCGTTGCCGTGCCGGCCCGGGCTCGAGGGACCGGTCGAGATCCTCGTGCGCCCGGAGAGCGTGCACATCGACGCCGTCGGCACGCCGCGAGGCGCGCGCGACGCCCTGGTCGTCGAACGCGAGTACTACGGACACGACCAGCTCGTGGTGCTGGAACTCGACGACGGCCTGAAGGTGCGCTCGCGCCGTCCCGGCTACCCCGCCTGGCACCCCGGCGACCGCGTCAAGGCGTGGATCGACGGGCCGGTCACGGTCCTCCCACGCGCCTAGGCGTGCCGGGGGCCGCGAGGCTGAGCCTGGCGCCCTGCTTCCCGGAGGTCTTGCGCGCAGCGACCACCGGACTGTTCCCCGCGCTAGGATGACCGTCCCCTGAGGGCGCGTAGCTCAGTGGGAGAGCGCTCGCTTCACACGCGAGAGGTCGCAGGTTCGAAACCCGCCGCGCCCATACTGTCGAGATCCCGCTTGTAGAGCGGGATCTTGTCGTTTAGCGCTAGGAGGCCCCCACTGCCTACGCGAAGGAGCGCCACGCGTTCGGCCCGGCATCAGGGCAGGCCCTGCTCTCAGTCCTCGATCGCGCGACCGGTCCCGACGCGTTTGCCCTTCTTGCACGAGTACCGCCCAGCGACGTCCCCGAAGGCGCAGCGGTAGCCGTCGATGGTGAACGACGTGCGTCCGCCGGTGTCGGCGTTGTACTCGCGCCTGACCTTGGCGAACCAGCGCCGGTAGACGCGCTTCATAGCCTTGCAGGTAGTCCCGCCGCTCACGCTGAGCGCGACGCCCTCGCCGGAGAAGGCACCGGGGATCTCCCCACACCTTGCTGCGGACGCCGGAGATGCGGACGCCAGAGCCAAGGCCCCGGTCGCCATTGCCGTTGCGATAGCCCGGAACATGGCCCGAACATAACAGGTGGCGACGCCGCCGAATCTTCCGAGCCACGTCGCTCCCGTACCTCCAGGACCAGCCGCCCCAGGGAAGCAAACCGCGCATGGCGGCCTGTCGCTCGGCGGCCTGCCATTCGTCGCGGATCGTCGCGAGGGCCGCTGCGTCGGCTCGTCGCTTCGCTGGGCTCTTGAGTTCCTCTGCGCGGAGATCCGCGAGCGTCCGGCGTGCGGCGGCAGCTCCGACTGGACGAGTAGTTCATCGGCGGGCCAGCAGCCGGAAGTCCGAGAACGTCAGCCCGACTGGCATGCAGCTTTACGCGGGCAGCGAAAGGGCGCATCATGAGCCCCCATGGCCGATCGTCTGCTCAGCCGCAAGGAACGGCGCAGCGCCCAGCGAGGCGCGCCCTGGATCGACGTCGTGTGTGTAGTCGCTGTCCTGCTGGCCGTCGCTCTGCTCCTGGTCTTCGTGGTGCTGAACTGGAGCGGCGGGAGCTCGAGGTTCCTGGGCTGAGCGCACGCCCGTAGAACACCCTCGATCGTGTCGCGGGCCTCGCGCCCAGTCTGACCGTGGCGCTCCGCTCCGGCGGCCGTGAGATCTACGTCGACACCTCGGCGCTGGTGAGGCTCGTCGTCCGCGAAGCCGAGAGCGAGGCTCTCGAAGTCGAAGTCGAAGTCGGGCGCTGGGCTGGGCGAAGACCAGCTCGCGGACGAGCGTCGAACTGGGCCGGACCGTGCAACGGGCGCGTGCGAGCGGGCGCGGCGACGTCGCCGACGACGAGACGGTCCGCGACGTCGTGCGTGCGTTCGCGGAGGTCCCGATGTCCCCACGGGTTCTCGCGCGGGCAAGGCAGATCGAGCCGCCGCTGCTCCGCACCCTCGATGCCATTCTCTCGCGTCGGCGCTCGCGCTCGGGGGCGACCTCGGAGCTGTGCTCACATATGACGATCGGCTGGCGAAAGCGGCGTCCGCGCACGCGGTAGACGTTCTCGCTTCCGGCCGGGCCGACTGAGTTTCGGGCGGACGACACCGGACTGAGGGTGACTTGACGCCGGTTTCGCTCGGGACGTTTTCGGGGGTCCGGTTCGACGGCTTCCAGTGACTGGGCAGAAATCACCGCGTTTCTGCCCGCATCTGGTTCGAACTGGCGCCAACCAGTGTCGTTTCGCACGTCGCGAGAACGCCGGTCTGCCTGTAGACACGGCGTTTCGGGCACGAACGCGAGAGCACCCGGGCTGCTTCACACGCGAGAGGTCGCAGGTTCGAAACCCGCCGCGCCCATTGGTTCTGAGGCTCACTTCGGTGGGCCTCGGTCGTTCTATGGAAGCGCGAGCCTCAGCGCGAAGGGAATCCTCAGCGCGCTGGGCCGGCGCTGGCCTGCCGGTGACGCTGCTTCGGCGGCTGACGAAGCTCAGTCAGGGTGCACCGGGTCCGCGACCGCGCCCACCCGCTCGAAGTCGGTCGCGACCGACTCGCCGGTGATCAGCCGCTGCGAGCGGCCATGCGTGAGGAAGCTGATCACCCAGCGGGTGAACACGATGACGCGATTCTGCATCCCGACCAGGAACGCGATGTGGACGAACAGCCACGTGATCCACGCCGGGATCCCGGAGAACCGGATGCCCTTGACGTCGGCGACCGCGCGGGCGCGGCCGATCGTCGCGAGGTTGCCCTTGTCGCGGTACGTGAACGGCTTCGCGTCCGGCGTTCCGGCAAGCGCGTCGGCGATCTGGTGCGCGACGTACTTGCCGGCCTGGATCGCGGGCTGCGCGACGCCAGGCCACGGCTGCACGCCCCCGGCACCGTCGGAAACGCGAACCATGTCGCCGATGACGTGGACCTCGGGGTGCCCGGGCAGCGTCATCTGCGTCGTGACGGTCAGCCGGCCCGCACGGTCGAGCTCCACCGCGGTCCCTGCCGCCTCGGCGAGCTCACCCGCCAGCGGTGAGGCCTGCACGCCCGCGGCCCAGACCTTCGTCCGGGCGCGGATCGTCTGCTCACCCCTGGCGGTCTTCACGCGGACCGTCTCGGCGTCGATGTGGTCCACGAGCCCGTCGAGGACCACGGTGACGCCGAGGTGCTCCAGCGAGCGCTGGGCGCTCGCCGACAGCTTCGGGACGTAGGCGGGCAGCACCCGATCTCCACCCTCGACGAGGTAGACGGTGGCCTCGCGCGGGTCGATCGTGCGGAAGTCGCTGCGCAGCGTGTAGTGGGCAATCTCCGCCAGCTGCCCGGCGAGCTCGACGCCGGTCGGGCCGGCTCCCACGACGACGAAGCTCAGCCACTCCGCGCGCACCGTCGGGTCGGTCTCCAGCTCGGCCGCCTCGAACGCCAGCAGCATCCGGCGGCGGATGCGCAGCGCGTGCTCGACGGTCTTCATGCCGGGCGCGTAGAACTCCCAGTCGTCGTGGCCGAAGTAGGAGTGGCGCGCGCCGGCGGCGACGATCAGCGAGTCGTAGGGCAGCTCGCCGTGCTCCTCACGGTTGGCCTTGCGGCCCAGCAGTACCCGCTTGCCCTCGAGGTCGAAGCCGGTGACTTCGGCCATCGTCACCGTCGTGTTGCGCTGGCGCTTGAGGACCCCGCGCAGCGGCGAGGCGATGTCCCCGGGCGAGAGCGAGCCGGTCGCCACCTGGTAGAGCAGCGGCTGGAACAGGTGGAAGTTGCGCCGGTCCACGAGCGTGACCTGCACGTCCTTGCGCCGCAGCGCGCGCGCCGCGGAGAGGCCGCCGAAGCCGCCGCCGACGATGACGACGCGGTGAGGGGCGCTCATACGCCGACCGGTGGAAGCACCCCGGGCATATTACGGAAGGGGCTGCCAGCCGCTGCGCCGCCGGACGCTTCCGCGCCGATGGCGCGGGCGTCCGGAAGGCACGAGCAAGAACAACACCGACGTCCTGAATCGGACCCAGGACGAAGGATCGTTCCTGCAGGCCCGCACCCGCCCCATGGGCACGGCTTTCGAGCTGGCCGGTCGGGCCGTCAGCCGAGCAGGCGGCCGGCCTCGGCGACGAGGCCAGGCATCTCAAGGAGGCGGGCGACCGGCGCGTTCCTCGCCTCGCCGGCCGCCGCGCATGCAGCGGCCAGGTGCTCGGGTTCGACGGCCTCCGGCTCTGCGTCTGGTCCCACCCACGGGTGCTGCGCAGCGTGCACCACGACCGTCCTTGGACCCCGGACGACGTCGCAAGGACGTTGCTCAGAGCGTGATTGTCTTGCGCGCCGTCCCGCGGTTGCCGGCGGCGTCGGTGACCCTCACCACGACGGTGACGCGGGCTCGCTTGGCCTTGCGCAGCCGCCGAACCGCCGTGGCGCTGAGCTTCACGGTCACGGCCGTGCTCGCCTGCGTGATCGTCGCCTTCCCGCTGCCGATGGTCGCCGCCGCACGCGCCGACGGCTTGCCGTCGCTCAGCGTCGCCGCGACGCGGCCGAGCTCGGTGGAGCGGACCGTGAGCTTCAGGCCCTTGACGAGGACCGTGCGCAGCCGCTGACGAGGGACGACGAGCGTCACCTTCGGGTTGACGGTGTCCGCCGCCGGTGTCGGAGTGGGCGCGGTGACCGGGGGTCCCGGCGCCGCCGCCGTTGCCGTTGCCGTCGTCGTCGCGCCGGCCCGGTCGTCTTCGCCGGCCACATCGTTGCCCGGCGTGGAATCGGGGTCCTGCGCGCCGGCGCCGACGATCTCGGCGGTGCTGGTGAGCGCCCCCGCGACGAGTACCCGCGCGGTCAGGACGAGCGTCGCGCTCGCGCTCGCGGGAAGGGTCCCGACCCTCCAGAAGCCGGTCGACGCCGAGTACGTCCCTTGCGACGGCGTCGCGCTCACCACCGTCAGCCCGCCCGGCAGGCCGACGTCGACGGTCGCGGTCGACGGGTCGATCCCGGCGCTCGCGACGGTGGCGGTGAGGGTGACGGTGTCCCCGACCGTCGCCACCACGGGCGCCGTCAGCGTGACAGACAGATCGGCGCTGTCGGGCGAGGCGAGCCCCGGCAGTCCGACCGGGCCTGTCGGCGTCGGGCTGTCGACCCCGCCGACGCCGTCCCCGAGCTGGCCCTCGCCGTCGTTGCCCCAGCACTTGATCGTCGCGTCGGCCAGCAGCGCACAGGAGTGGGTCTCCCCGAGCGAGACTGCCCGCGCCGACTGCCCCAGGGCGACGGCGGGCCCCGGGGTGATCGTCCCGCTCGGCGCGGCGATCGTGCCATCGCCGTTCTGGCCCGATGTGTCCCACCCCCAGCACTTCACGGTGCCGTCGCCCAGCAGTGCGCAGGTGTTGTCGCCGCTGCCGGCGCTCACGCTGCGGACGGGCTGCCCGACCGGAACCGGTCCGGTCGGCGTCGCACTGTCGGTCCCGAGGGTTCCCGCACCGAGCTCGCCGTCCAGGTTGCGCCCCCAGCACCGAAGGCTCGCGTCGGCGAGGATCGCGCAGGCATGCTCCCCCGCCGCGGCGATCGCCCGGGCGGGCTGGCCGAGCGCCACGGCGGGGCCTGCGGTCGGGTTGCTCGTCGGCGCGCCGATCGTCCCGTCGCCGCGCTCGCCGAACCGATCCCGGCCCCAGCAGCGCACGTCGCCGCCGGCCAGCAGCGCACACGTGAAGTTCTCGCCCGCCGCCACCGCCTGCGCGCCCTCGCCGAGCACGACGGCAGGCGCGGGCACCGCGCTGTCGGGCCCGACGGTCCCGTCACCCAGCTGGCCGAACGTGTCCTCCCCCCAGCAGCGCACGCTCGCGTCCGCCAGCAGCGCGCACGTGTGTGTCTCGCTCGTGCTGACCGCGCGCGCGGGCTGTCCGAGCGCGACGGCCGGTCCCGGGCTGGCGTTGGTCAGCGGAGCCGCGACCGTCCCGTCGCCGAGCTGGCCCTGGGTGTCGTCACCCCAGCACCGCACCGCGCCGTCCAGTAGGAGGGCGCAGGTGTGGTAGAGCCCGCTCGCCACGGCCCGCGCCGGCTGGCCCAACGGCACCTGCGGCCGCGGCGACGGGTTTTCAGCGGGGGCGGCAACGCCGCCGTCGCCCAGCTCGCCGAAGGAGTCCGCCCCCCAGCATCGCACTGCCCCATCGGCGAGGACGACGCACGTGTGCTCACCCCCGGCGCCGATCTGCGCCTGCTGCAGCGGCCGGTCGGCCGACTCGTTGGCGCCCGCCGTCGCCGGGGCGAACGCCACCGACGCGAAGAGGATCCATACCGCCAGGCGTACTCGGAGCATGGGCGATGACGCTGGCACATCTGATGGTGCCGCGCAAGACCTCAACGTGTACCTCTGATCAGCTCCTGCCGGTCCTGAAGGTCGCCCTGGACCCGCGGCTGACGTTCAGCACCGCCGCCGACGCATGGTGGCGGAGCACGTCGTCCGTCAGCGGAACACGACGCAGAGCGCGTCTTCCACAGATACGGGGAACCGCGAGCGCAGGAAGCCGCGCATCTTGTCCCGCTTCTTGGCCGCGTCGTACTGGTGCACGTAGATGCGCTGAGTGACCGCCGGGTTGGCGTGGCTGAGTGCGCGGCTGACCTCCTCGACGTCGAAGCCCTCCGCGATCAGGAACGACGCGAACGAGTGCCGCAGCGAATGGAACGTCGGAGCGTGGGCCACGATCTCCCCGCCGACCTCGACATCACCGAGCCCCGGCTTCTTCACCGCACGGGCGAGGACCCGGCCACCGATGTTGCGGTGGTCGAGCGCAGCCCCGGTCGCGGTGGCGAAAACGAGGGCGTGATCGGACTGGCCCTGCGCAGCTTGCGCAGGGCCAGCGGTCGGCTCCTCGCGGGCCTCGATGTTCTCCCACGCGAGCCCGAGCACTTCGCCGAGCCGCAGGCCGGTGCGAGCGGCCAGGAGGAACAGCGGGCGGTAGCGGTCTTCGACGGCGGCCAAGAGTCGGACCTGTTCGTCGTCGGTGAGGATGCGCTTCGGTTTCTCGTCCTCGTCGCTGTTCGGCCGCTCGGTACGGGCCAGCAGCGACACGGGGTTCTGTCCGGGGTAGCCGAGGTGGCGGGCCGAGTAGTTGAAGACACCCGCCGACAGACCGCACCAGACGGCACGATCTGTGTCGACTTCACACGCGAGAGGTCGCAGGTTCGAAACCCGCCGCGCCCATGCCCGAACGTGCGTTCGTCCGATGCGCCAGGTGCCGTCGGATGCAGTGCCGACCATTAGTCGATTCCTCGGAATCGTGATCACGATGTACTACGACGATCACGGGTTCCCGCACTTTCACGCCCGGCACGAGAGTGGCGAGGCCAAAGTCCGGATCGACACGTTGGAGGTCATGGACAGCACACTCGCTCGACGACAGCTTCGGTTCGTCCTTGCCTGGGCCGAGCTCTACCAGGACGAGCTTGCGGAGAACTGGCGCCGCGCCCGTGCCGGTGAGACACTTCACGAGATCGCGCCTCTGACATGACCGAGCTCACTCCCGACATCGCTGCCGTTGCCGTCGTCCGGCACGGCGTTCTTGCACTAGCCTTCGCGGACGGATCGCGTGGGGATGTGGACGTGCTGGAACGGATGCGTGGCCCCGTGTTCCGGCACGCCCGCACGACCGAGGGCTTCGCCGAGGTCACTGTGGACGCCGAGAGCGGGACCATTGTGTGGCCCAGCGGTGCTGACCTTGCCCCGGACACGCTCTACCTCCGCGTGACCACGGGGACATGGCCGAGCGCTGAGGTAGCCGCGTAGCAAGCGCCCCTCGGCCCGGCGACATCGCGTAGCAGGCACGTAGCGACACCTGCAGATCGGCCGATGGGTGCTGCTGTTCGAACCCCGCCGCGCCCATCATCGAAAGGCCCCATCGACACGGAGTCTTTCGCGTTCTCGGGCCAGACGCGCAGCGGCCGCCGTCAGCCCTGCGGAAACGCTCCTGAAACGCCAGTCCGACTGACATGCCGCTTTACACGGGCAGCGAAAGGGCGCATCATGAGCCCCATGGCCGATCGCCTGCTCAGCCGGAAGGAACGGCGCAGCGCCCAGCGAGGCGCGCCCTGGATCGACGTCGTGTGTGTAGTCGCTGTCCTGCTGGCCGTCGCTCTGTTCCTGGTCTTCGTGGTGCTGAACTGGAGCGGCGGGAGTTCGAGGTTCCTGGGCTGAGCGCACGCCCGTCAGAACGCCCTCGATCGCCCATCGAACGTTTGTTCGTCTGGATGGACGCCTACGGTCCGGCGCGTGCCGATGAAGGTCCGCGATGTCCTCAAGCGCTTGGAGTCCGAGGGCTACACGTTGGTGCGCCAGCGTGGCTCTCACCGCCAGTACCGGGCGCCGGACGGCTCGCACGTCGTGACGTTGTCCGGGAAGCCAGGCGATACCCTCAAACCAGGAACGCTCGCCAGTATCCGGCGCGCGACCGGACTGGACGATCTGCGATGACCCGATACCTCGCTGTGTACGAGCACGACAACGACGGTTGGAGCGCCTACATCCCCGACCTCCCCGGATGCGTGAGCACCGGCGCGAGCCGGGACGAGGCCGAGCAAGGCATTCGCGAGGCCGTCGCGCTCCACGTCGATGGACTCCGGGCGGAGGGCCTGCCTGTTCCCGCGCCGTCGGCCGAGGCCGGCGAAGTCATCGCGGCGTAGCGCGAGGTCACGAGATGCCTCGCGCCGCGTAGCAACGACGTGGCTCTCGGGTTCGCGGGGCGAACGCCCACGCGCTTTCGAACCAACCGCGCCCATCGAACGTCTGTTGCTTTTGTGTCGCCCGGCCCTCGCCGTAGGGTGCTCGACGTGGCGACGAAGTACCGCGAGTTTCGAAGGGCACTCACGCAAGCGAGATGGGCCCGCGTTCGCCAGTCCGGCTCGCACGAGACGTGGGAGCATCCCGACGGACTATCTCGTCATCTACGAACAAGCTGAAGACGGCGGCTGGGGGGCGCACAGCCCCGACGTCGACGGCGTCTTCGCTCTCGGCAGCACCCGCGACGAGGTCGAGGAGAGGATGAAGGAGGCCCTCTCCGCTCACCTCGCCTACCTCCGCGGCGAGGGGAAGCCGGTACCCGAGCCTCGCACCGACGCGGGACGCGTCGCGGCGTAGCACGCACGCCGCAGCACCTGCCTACCGCGTAGCGAGGCAGTAGCAGGACCACGCACGGCCGCGACACGGCCGCGCTTTCGATCCGGGCTCAATGGCCGACCCGTTGCGGGCGCTCCTCCCGTCGACGACTCAGGCCTCTGGACCACCATGCCGCCGGTCATCGTCGCGGTGAAGGCCGGCGAGTGAGCTCGTGCGGTCTCCGCGACCGAGGGCTTCCGCTGGGACTATGCTCGGGCAATGTCCGAGCCCGGCTCGTCGTCTGCTGCCGGCTCTCGGCGCGCTCAGCGCCGCAGGCGATGGCCGCGCCCGCGGCGACGGACTTGGATCCTCGTGCCCCTCTCGCTCGTGGCGCTCGCCACGGCCGGTTGGGCGCTCTTCGTCGAGGGTTCCCGGCCGGGCGCGCCGGGCTCGTTCTACGCGGCCCCTTCACCGCTGCCGGCCGGGCCTCCCGGAACGATCATCCGCAGCGAGGTCATCGACGGCTTCCAACCAGGCGCCACGGCACATCGGGTCCTCTATACGTCCACCGGGTTCGACGGCGAGGCCACCGCGATCAGCGGCTTGATCGTCGTGCCCGACGGCAGGCCCCCGGCGGGAGGCCGCGACGTCGTCGCCTACACGCACGGCACGGTCGGCGTCGCCTCGAACTGCGCGCCATCGCTCGTCACCGCCCGCGAGCAGCAGCCCTTGCTGTTCGAAGGAGGTGGAGAGCTGCTGGACGCGGGCTACGTCCTGGCGGCCAGCGACTACCAGGGGCTCGGAACGCGAGGCCCGCACCCGTACCTCGTGGGAGACGCCGAGGCCATGAGCGAGCTCGACATCGTGCGCGCCGCGCGCAACCTGCCCTCGGCAGACGCCGGAGCGGAGTTCGTGGTGTGGGGCCACTCCCAAGGCGGACACGCTGCGCTCTTCACGGGCCAGCTCGCCGCAGCCTACGCACCCGAACTGGAGCTGCTCGGCGTCGCCGCCGGAGCACCAGTCCCGAACCTGCCCGAGCTCGTCAAGAACAACATCGAGACCACGGTGGGCAAGATCCTCGTCTCGATGGCGCTCACGTCCTGGGCTGAGGTCTACGACGCCGATCTCGGGCAGGTCGTCACCTCGGGCGCTCGCCCGGTCGTCGGCCGGATCGCCAGGAACTGCCTCTACAACCCCCGCCAGATCCTCGCGTCCGTGCCCGGCTCCCTCGCGCTCCGCCTCACGTTCCTCCGCGCACCACCCTGGGAAACCGAACCGTGGAAAACCATCGCGGAAGAGAACAACCCGGGACGCGCGCCCGCCGGCGCGCCGCTCCTGATCACGCAAGGCGAGAAGGACCCGATCGTCGCGCCCGAGCTCACGAGACGGCTGGTCGACAAGCTGTGCGCTGCGGGCGAGACGGTCGACCTGCGCATCCTCGACGGGGTCGCCCACCTCGACGCCGGACACGTGGCCGTGCCGGGCGTCGTCAGGTGGATCGCCGACCGGTTCGCCGGAAGACCTCCGCCCACCGCCTGCCCGTAGGGGCATCGGCGCACCGCTGGCTGACGGAGACGACCCCAGCCACCCCGAGACGGTGGCACCGAAATAGGTGTGAATGGCGACTACACACGCTCGTCTCGAATGGGTTGAGCGCGCAGTCGGCCCTCGCCGGCGCAGCGCCTGTGTTTGGCGGCTTCTTCATGGCCGCGATCGTGGTGACCTCCTCAGCGGGCGCGCAGCGGTCGCTGGAGCGGTGCTGGTGGCCCTTGGAGTCGTGGGCACCGGACTGTTCGACGAAGGCGGCCGCTCGATCGCCGACTTCGGGGGCAACCTCCTCATCTTTTGGGGTCATCTTCGCGCTCGACGTGCTGCTCGGTGAGCGACGCGACCGAGCCGAGGATCTTTCCCGCGACCTGGTGACCACCGAGCAGCGCGCGAGGACACAGCGCGGAAAGGGCGCGGTGGGACTCAGTCGTTCTGTGGAAGCGCTGTGTTAGCGCTGCGGTGATGGTGACGGTCTCGACCGGAACGGGAGAGAACCGGAGGCTTCGGAGCAGGCACGTATTCACTGCCCCGAAGCGGTCCTGGTGCGCCCGCCCTTTGCCGGCTTGGACGCGTACATGTCGGAGTCGGCTCTCACCATGGCTTCGTCGCTGGTGTCGTGGTCCCGGAGGGGCAGTACTGTCGTGCCGGCGCTCGCCTCGATCTTGATCTCGTGCCCGGCGAACTCCAGGGGGGTGCTGCAGATCGCCGCCAGGAAAGTCGCCACGAGCTCGCCGGTCTCACCCGCGGACACGTGCGGCATCAAGATCGCGAACTCGTCGCCACCCAGCCGTGCGACAAAGTCGGTCGCGCGAACCCGAGCAGTCATCGCGCAAGCGACGTGGACCAGCGCCTCGTCGCCGGCTTTGTGGCCGTAGGTGTCGTTGATCTGCTTGAAGTGGTTGAGGTCGATCACCAGCAGCGCCGCCGTATGGCCGTAGCGTTTTCCGCGGGCCAGCTCTCCATCAAGCTGCTCCTCGAACCGCCGACGGTTCCACAACCCGGTGAGTGCGTCGTGGTCGGCCAGGTACCGGACCTCGGACTCAGCCCGCTTGCGGTCGGTGATGTCGAGAATCTGCGAAACGAAATGCATGGGCTGACCGTCGCGGTCACGTACCAGCGACGCCGACAGCAGCACCCAGACAGTCTCCCCGGAGGCGGTGATGTACCGCTTCTCCATCTCATAGGCAGCGATCGCGCCGGAGAGGAGATCGGCGACGTTGGGTAGGTCGGCATCGACATCGTCCGGGTGGGTGACGTCCTGGAAGGTCCTGCTGAGCAGCTCGAGCTCCGAATATTCGGTCAGCGCGCACAGAGCTGCGTTGACCCTGAGCCAGCGACCGTCGAGGCCGACCAGGGCCATGCCGATCGGTGCGTGCTCAAAGGAGTTGCGGAACCGATCCTCGCTGATCCGTGCGTATTCCAGTGCCCGCTCCGTCCCTTCGTGAGCCAGGCGCGCATCCTCACGGCTGTCCTCGTTCAGGCGCCAGGAGACAATGCTGCCGATGCTCAGCGCCGCGATGAAGCCGGCATGTATACCGGTCCACTTCAACGGATCTGCGATGCCGTCCGGGTGGTTGAACAGCGACTCCGGCGTGAGCGCACCACCGACCCCGTGGTGGACCAGCACGTAGGCGAAAGCCAACAGGAACAGCAGCCAATCCTCGTAGAGCACCAGCAGCGTCACCACGACGAAGAAATGAAAGTGCGCCTCGACGTAGCCGCCCGAGAGGTGGGTGATGACCGCCGAACACGTCAGCAGGCCGACGGCCAACATCGACGAGGACCACCGCCGGTCACGAATCGAGAGCCACGATGCGGCGAAGGCCAACACGGCGATGCCCGATGCCTCAACCGACGCGTGAGTGACGCCGTTGCCTTGGGCGAGTGCGAAGAGGAAGATCACCGGGACATGCGCCCACAGCAGTCGACAGAGCCACATGTGGCGTCGCACCCACGACGCGGCAGGCAGCGAGCGGCCCTTGGGAAGCGCGCCCAGCAGTCGACCAAGCCGTGAGGCCGCGAGCTCGGACGGAAGCGAGGCTTGAACGTCGATACTTCGCTATCGACGTCAATGCCCCGTTACACGAGCCTACGGTTGTGAGACAGCTGGAACTGGCAGCTTTTCTTGATTCGAGAGAGGTTTGGAAGTGGCGCCCCTACCCTGTCAACCGCTCAGCGGCGCGAAGCCCTGCACCTTCACGTAGAGCTTGTAGAGCCGCAGGCTCTCGGAGTAGTCCGGAGCGCAGGCGTTCTCGAAGATCTCGTACGCGCGCTCGTCCGCCAGGGGTGACGCGGCGCTCTTCGAGCGCTGCGGGGTGAACTGGCCGCGCAGCTCGCGGACCGTCGCCTCCCGCTCGGCGCGGGAGCCCGCCTTCCAGTCACCGCAGTCGGCGAACTGCGCGGTCGAGCCGCCGGAGACGTCCCCGACGGGCTGCGCCTGGGCGGGGCCGACGGGCTGCGCCGCCTCGGGCGCACGCTCGTCGTCGCCGCACCCCACCGCGACAGCCGCCGCCACTGCCGCGAGGACGGCGGCGCCCGCGCGCCTCACCCGCTCGCACCCGCTGCGGCGAGCTCCTGCATGCGGGCACGCAGCTCGGCGGCCTGCGGCGTCCGGGCGAAGGCCTTCGAGGCCTCCGCCATCGCGCGGCTGCGGGCGGCGGCCTGCGCGCTGCCAGGACGGGTCGGGGCCTCGTACCAGTCGCACGGCAGCGGGCCCGTCGCGTTCGGGCCTTCCGCGCAGGTCAGCAGGTACTGCTCCTTCGCGACGTCGCCCAGGCCGATCGAAATTGCCGGGTTCTCGCCGCCTGCGCAGTCGGGCAGGATGTTCGGGGGCAGGGCCGGAGACCTGCCGGCGTCACCGGGCCCGCTCACGCTGCCCTTGGTGCCGTCCCGGCCGACGTTGTCGTACCAGCAGTTGCCGGTGTTCGTCGGGAACTCGTCCCACCAGAAGTCCGTGCCGTTGGGCAGCTGCTCGCGGGTCGGATCGCCGTGCGGCACCTTGTATTCGTCGAGCTTCGCAGGGTAGGTGAACCCCGGCGGCACCTGGCCCATGCGGTTGTCGTGGTAATTGTTGCCGCAGGAGGTCGAGATGCCGTTGCCGGGCGCACCCGCGCACGCGACGCCGGGGAACACGTCCCCCTCGGGCCCGCCGAAGCTCGTGAGCGCGTCGGGCACCGCGAAGAGCATCGTCCCGAAGCGCCAGTTGTCGAAGAACCAGTTGTTGTGGACGCGCGCCGAATTCATGCCGGCGTAGACCACGCCGGTCCCGATAGGAACGGTGATGAGCGGCTTCACCGGCGAATCCTTCGAGTACACGTTGAAGTTGTTCGCGTAGATGAAGTTGTTGTCGATCTGGGACGAGTCCGCGGGGAATCCCGGGTGCCCGGAGGACGACAGCGTGTCGCTCGCGATGCCCGCGGTGTTGCCGTAGATGTGGTTCTCGGTGATGCGCACCGCGTTGCCCATCGAGCCCGAGTAGCCGAGCGCCGAGTTGCGCATGTCGCAGCGCCGGACCGTCGTGTTCATACGCGGGGCGTCGGGGTAGAAGTCCGTCGCCTGCGCGCCGGTCTCCGGGGAAGCGCCCGGATAGAGCGCCGCGTCACCCGCGCCCATCCCGTCGCAGTTCTGAATGAGCTGGTGGTCGCTCGTGAACGCCAGGTGGCCGTAGTCGGCGTTCCAGAAGAACTTCGTGCGGTCCAGGAGGACGCCGTCGGTCTCCTCCGTGTAGAAGCCGTGCTCGCGCGCGCCGCGCATCAGGAAGTTCCGCCCGACGAAGCCGTCCCCGCGGTCGACGCGCAGGACGACGTCCTTCGCGTGGCCGCCGGGCCGCGCCTCAGGGCCGGAGCCGGCGTAGTCCTTGCCCGCGTCGATGATGACGTCGTCGGCCTGGGGGCCGCTGCCCTCGATCTGGACGTTGCAGCGCACACAGGCGCCGAGCTCCTGCTTCGGGATGCCGCGCCGATCCGAGCGCGGCGTCGACAGCGGTTTGCCTGTCACCTCGCGGCCCTGGAGGTAGACGAGGTTCTGATCGTGCGGGCAGATGACCTGGTACTCGTAGCTCGGCGTCGGGCTGCCGCTCGCGTCGCGCTGCAGCAGCGGCCGGCAGCGCTCGTCGTTCGTCGGCTGCTTGCGCGCCTGGGGCTCGGTGTAGAGCCCCGGCATGATCACGATGCGGTCGTTGTTGCCGGAGGCGGTGACCGCGGCCTGCACGGTCTTGAAGCGGCACATGTCGCGCAGCTTCCGGTTGATCGAGAGCATCGTCCGCGCCTGCTTCGCCGTGTAGCGGACGACGGGCTGGCTCGGGCGCACACGGAAGCCGTCGCGCTGCGCACGGCGGATCGAGATCTGCGCGAGCCGTATCGACGTCGCACCGCGCTTGCCCTGGCAGACGACGCGCACGTCGCCGGGACGCGCGACGACCGACGGCGTCCGCGAGACCGCCGAGGAGAGCGACCGCGCCTTCGGGACGGCCCCGCCCGCCGGCGGTGACACCGCGGTGTCCGGCGCGGGGTCGGGCCAGTAGGACGGGCGCTCCAGGTGCGCCCCGGCCGTCCCGGGGATCGCGACCCCCAGCGCCAGCGCACCCACCACGATCGCCCACCGACTGCTCGACATCTGCACTCGCCTTCTCTCCTGAATCCGGACGAAGCAAATCTATCGCGTTTCAGCACCGGATCAATCGCCAGGAGCGCGCGCACTCTCGGCTCGAGGCGATATGCGTCGGGTCGCGATCAGTGCACGCAGTCGCGCCAGGCTGCGATTGTCAGCGCGCAGAGGGGGAAGCTCCGGGTCATGTCCCTACGTCTCCCCCTCCTGACCGGAGCCGCGCTCGTCGCGCTCGCGGTCCCCGCAAGCGCAGGCTCGGCTCCCGAGCTCGTCCAACTCCCCGGCGGCTACCAGCCCGAAGGGATCGCGAAGTACGACGGGAACGAAGTGCTCGTCGGCTCCATCCCGACGGGCGCGCTGACTCGTGCGAACGTCAAGACCGGCAAGCTCATCACCCTCAGCCCGCCGACCGAGGGTCGCTCGGCCATCGGCGTGAAGGTCGGCGACGGCCGTGTCTACGTCGCCGGCGGCCAGACCGGCAAGGTCCGCGTCCAGGACGCGCGGACCGGCGCGGTGATCCGCGAGGAGCAGGCCGGCACGCTCGGCTCCACGTTCGTCAACGATGTCGTCGTCTCCAAGGGCATCGCGTATTTCACCGACTCCCGCGCGCCGAAGGTCTACGCGCTGCCCACCGACGGCGGCCCGCTGCGCACCATCACGCTCACCGGCAGCGAGTTCGTGCAGGCTCCCGCGGGCATGAACAGCCTCAACGGGATCGTCGCCACGAAGGGCTTCCTCGTCGCGGTCGCCCAGGGTGTCCTGTTCCGCATCGACCCGCAGACGGGCGACGCGCGGAAGATCGACCTCGGCGGCGAGGTCCTCGCGAACGGCGACGGCCTGCTGCTCAAGAAGGGCGTGCTCAGTGTCGTGCAGAACCGTCTGAACCAGATCGCCCAGGTGAAGCTCTCGAAGGACCTGCTCACCGGCCGGATCGTGCGGACGCTCACCGACCCGGACTTCCAGGTTCCGACCACGGTCGCGTACGTGCAGGGTCGCTTCTACGCGGTCAACGCCCGCTTCGGCACCCCGGCCACGCCCGAGACGCGCTACGACGTCGTGAAGGTCGACGGCTCGTCGAAGCAGAAGACGAAGGGCCAGAAGGGCCAGAAGCGCAAGAAGAGCAGGAAGGACTAGGAGCGGCCCGCGGGGTCGGGGGTGGCCCTGCGGCCCGGGCACCCCGACCCCGACATGTGCGCGGGACAGCGCCGGGCGCTCGTCCCCGCACCACCCGGACCGCTACATGGCGTCGAGCACGACGAGCAGGACGCTCGTCGCGACGATCGACAGCAGCAGGGACGGGAGGCAACCGAGACGGTTGCTGAAGAAGAACACGCGGTTCGGCGTACCCGGCGCGTCGACGCCTACGCCTTCCGGCCGAGTGGCTCAAGTCCGGCTCCACCCTGCCGATCTCAGGAGTATGTACTCGCGACGCTTCGGGGACCGTTCGGTGCCGCCGTCGTCCGAGGCCTCATCCGCGCGCGCAGTCGCCCTTCGGGCGCTGGTGCTCGTCGTCGCGTACGCCGCCCTCTACGAGCTGATCGTCCTGCAGACGTCCTTCGGGTCGAGCGTCGGTGCGACGTTCTGGCCTGGTGCGGGCGTCACCGTGTCGGTGCTGCTCCTGCGTCCCCGCAGCGAGTGGCCGGCCTACATCGCAGCGATCTGGCTGACGGAGCTCGCGATGGACCTCCGGAGCGACTACAGCGTCGCGGTCAGCGTCGGGATGGCCTTCGCGAACGTCGCCGAGCCGCTGCTCGCGGCGACCCTGCTGCGGCGGTGGCTGCCGCGCGCACCGGACCTCTCGCAGCTGTCTCAGCTCGCGATGGCCTTCGTCGCGGCGGCCGTCGCGGGCCCGCTGCTCGGCGCGGTGATCGGATCGGTGTGGCCGTGGGTGGTCAACGGGGATCCGGTCTGGCCGCGCCTGGGACGCTGGTACCTCGGCGACGCGCTCGGGGTCATCGTCATCGCACCGCTGCTCGTCAGCGTCATGCGCCCGCCGGACAAGGCGCTGCTGCGGTTCTCCGAGAGCTGGACGCTGGCCGTGCTCGGGGTCGTGGCCGTGTGCGCGCTGCCGTGGGAGTTCGCGGCGACCATCGGCCTACCGTTCATCGTCATCCCCGCGCTCGCCCTCGTCGGCATGCGCATGGGCACGCGCGCAGCCGCAGGCGGCATGCTGTTCGTCGGGATCCTCGTCGAGGCCGTGACGGCACTCGGCGGCGGACCGTTCGCCGGCGCGGGTCCGTTCACCGGTCTGCTCGCCGCGCAGATGTACCTGGCCACGTGCTCGATCTCGGCGCTCACCGCTGCAGCGCTGATGGCCGGCCTTGTCAGCAGCGACGAGCGCGCGCTGCACGATCCGCTCACGGGCCTGGCGAACCGCAGGCTGCTGATGGACCGCCTGGACGCTGCCTGTCGTCGCATCTCGCGTACCGCGGCGCCCGTCGGGCTGGTGCTGATCGACCTCGACGACTTCAAGGAGGTCAACGACCGCCACGGGCATGACGTCGGCGACGACGTCCTGATCGAGACCGCTGCGCGTGTCGGCACCGTCGTGCGTGAGCACGACACGGTCGCCCGTCTGGGCGGGGACGAGTTCGTGATCCTCCTCGACGGCCTCGCCGACGAGCTTGCGCTGAGCGTGCTCGTCGACCGTGTGCACTGCAGCATCGAGCAGCCGGTCGCGACCTCCGCGGGGCCGGTGCGCGTCGGAGCGAGCATCGGATGCGCCTCGACGCTCGACCCGGACGCCAGTCCGGAGGATCTGCTGCGCCGCGCCGATCAGGCCATGTACGCGGTCAAGCGCTCCCTCGCCGCGCGCGAGGGTGCACCCTCGCCCGTCGCGCTGTGAAGCAGCCAGGCGCCCGCGAGCGGGCAGCAGTCTCCTAGGCCCCCCGGCCGCGACCGCGCAGCAGCCGGCGAGCCCGGGCGACGGTCGTGCGCCCGGTCGCTGCGCGGTGCCGGGCGGTGACGGTGAGCCGCACGCGGCCCGACCGGCGCAGCGCCCGCCGTCCGCGTCGCGTGAGGCGCAGGGCGAACCGCCGCGTCCCGGCTCGGTCAATGCGGACCAGGCGGTCGGCGATCGTCGTCGTCGGGCCCTCCCCCGACCCCTTGCCCGTGCGTCGGATCGTCGCGCGCAGGCGCACCAGGCCGGGACGGTCGAGGCTGACCCTTGCCCGCACCCGGTCGGGCAACGCGACCCCGTCGATCGTGACGCCCAGCGCTGCAGGCGGCACGGGCACCGTGATGACCTTCCGGTAGGGCGTGGTCCCGTCCTCGCGGCGCAGCGAGACCTCGAGCGTCGCGGCGTCCTGCGTGGCGTCGATGTCGAGGACGGCGAAGTGGCAGCGCTCGTCGGCGTACGTGACGCCCGGCGTTCCGCGCAGCCGCTCGCCGGCCCCCGGGTCGGAGATCGTGATGTCGTTGGGGACCGGGATCCCGATCGGGCACGCACGGACCTCGAGTCGGCCGTCGCGGTCGTGGACACCGGTGAGGTGGGTGTCACCGGTGACAAAGACGACGCGCCCGGAGACGGCGCGGTCGATGTGGTCCAGGAGTAGGTCGCGCTCCGCGGTGAAGCCCGCCGCCCAGTTGCCGTCGCGCAGGTTGAACGGCATGAAGACGGTGCACGGCGAGCAGATGATCTTGAGGGGAGCGGTGGACGCACGCAGGCTGTCCAGCAGCCACGTGCGCTGGCGCTCCCCAAGCAGCGTCTTGGCGTCATCGTCCGGCGCGGTCGGCACGGTCTTGAAGCGCCGCTGGTCGAGCACCCAGACGTCGGCCGGGCCTGCTGAGAAGCGGTATCCGAAGCCGGCACCGAGCAGCGCGTCCCAGGGTCCGAGCCCCCACGGGCGTTCCGGGATGGTGGCGGCGTTGGCGTCCTGCACGGCGTAGTCGTGATCGTCGCGGACGGCGACGAGCGCACTGCGCGCAAACACAGGCGCCAGGCGTGGGTTGGCCAGGAAGTCCCGCCAGATGCCCGCGTAGCCGCTGGTCGTCTGGGCCAACGGCCCGTGGGTGTCGGGGTAGTTCAGGTCTCCCTGCCACACGAAGACGTCGGGGTCCAGACGGACGAGATCGTCGAACAGGGGCCCGAACTGCGCCCCGCAGGACCCGACCGCGATGCGGACCCGGCCGGGCCCGCCTGCGGCGGGCAGGACGCGGAGGCTCCGGGTCGGTCCCACCGTCACGGCGCTCGCGCGCGTGAACGTGGCGCGCCAGAACACCCGTGCACCCGAGGGCAGCCCGCGGACGTCTGTCGTGAAGGCGTCGAACGCCGTCGTCCGCCCCGCCGCGACTCGTCGGGGCCGCGTGAAGTCGGCGTCGTCGGCGACCTCGATCGCGACGTCGGCGGCCAGGTCGCTCGCGACGTGCAGACGCGCGCCGCCACCCCGGGGCAGGCCGGTGGTGGCGGCGATCACCGACGCCGGCGTGATCCCGGGCGGCTCTGACGTCGAGACGGCGACGCGGCGCAGGGCGACCGAGGACTGGCGGCGGATCTCGCCGATCACCGTCTGGCCGGCCGGTGACTGGAGGAACGCCTCGCCCTCCTGGACGCCGTAGGGCAGGAGGTGCAGGTTGCCGAGCGCGGGGAAGGCGGCCGGACCGGCGCTCGGGAAGAGCGTGCGCGCCTGGCTCAGGACCCCGGGGTCACCAGGCCCCTGCAGCGCGGCATGCCCGTCGGAGGCGGTGGTCCTGACCGGCGCTCCGGTCGGAGGGGTGAGCGTCGCGGTCAGCACCGTCGGGCGGGTCCCGGCGGCCGCGAGCTCGAGGACGACGTCCGCGTCGCCGACCGGCGCCGGCGTCCGGGCCAGCGTGACGAGGTCGGTACCGCTGCGACGGACGATCGAGAACTCGGCGAGCTGGGAGTCGTACAACGCCGCGTAGTGGTCGGTCGGCGACGTCCGTCGCAGCACCACCCCGCACTGCGAGCCCGTGGTCGCGAAGTCGCCGCGGACGCTCCCGCTCACGAAGCGGGAGTCGACGGCGAACGCGACCGGCCGCGGGTCGTTCGGGAAGACGTCGGAGCCGGCCTCGAGCACGCCCAGGCCGCCGGCCACGCGGAGATTGGCGGCTCCCGGACAGCGCCAGCCGGGTCCCCACCCGTCAGCGGCTGGGAGCGCGCCGAACTCGATCCCGCGGGCCGCCCGGCCCTCCGCGCCCCGTGCGCCCCGAGGTCCGGCCACCAGGCCGACTCCGACGAGCGCTCCGGTGGCCAGCAGGCGGCGGCGCGTGATCCCGGTCGCCGGAGCACGCTCACCCGCCACGCGGGGTCCTTCGGGCAAGCGGTCGCCGCATGACGGCAAGTATGCCCCGTCCCATGATCCCGGCTCCGACCCCGACCGGCTGCTCGTCGTCGCCCGGTATACCTGAAGGAGTGCCCCGCGCGATCCTCGCCGCCGCTCTCGGACTCGCGCTGCTCGCAGGTTGCGGGGACGACGCCGGTCAGACGGATTCCGACCTGCGTTCCGACCGGCTCATCGTCCTGGACTGGAGCCGCGCGGATCCGTCGGCCCTCTGCGAGACCGAGAACGTCGCGAAGGACCGCCCGGGCCGGACGGTGCTGCGGTCGCGGGACGCACCGTCGGGTGAGGAGTGCTGGGTCGCCATCCGTCCCGTGACCCCGGTGGCGACGGGCTCGGACGTCGAGGAGATCGTCCGTCGCGCCGACGGGCAGCAGGAGCTGCGCTTCACCGACGAAGCCCGCCGGCGGATCGCGGGCCTCGGCAGCGACGCGCACGTCGGCGTCGTCGATGACGGGCGGCTGCTCACCGTGATCCACCCCGCGGGCGGCCGCGTCCGGCTGCCGGAGTGACCAGGCACCGGTTTCTGGGGTCCGGACCCGGTAAGGACGGGCGGCCCTGCTGCCGGTGGGCTCAGGTCCGCCGGCAGCTCGGCAGGGTGCGGCGCAGCGTCCTGGGCGCCGCGCCCGCTTCGGTGACGACGGCTCGGAGACGGCCAACCCGCCGGCCCGCGAGCGTCGTCTCGAACGGCGCGGTCCTGTCGGTCACCGAACGGGCGCCCACGCGGAACCGCACGGAGCGCACGTCGGCCACGTCCCCGGTGAGCCGTAGCCGCAGGCGCTTGCCGGCCAGGCAGCGGCGGGTGAGCCGTATCGGCTCGATGTTCACCGGGAACGTCAGGACCTCGGGCTTCACGTAGTCGGCCGGGTCGCTGATGAACCGCACCTGGGGCCGACGCTCGGCGGGGATCTGCGCGAGCTCCTGCCGCAGCGGCTCGCGGTAGTTCTCGCCCTTCGTGGTGATTCCCGCGGCCCAGTCGTCGTGGTGTCCGGGGACGAACAGCGGCGAGCCGACCGCCTCGATGTACTGGCGGATGTCGCGCATCCCGTTGGTGAACTGGCCGAACCCCTGGATCGCGCCGACGTGCAGGTCCACCGGGCGAAGCTCCCGCAGACGGTCGAGCGCCCCCGGCGCCTGGTCCTTCAGCGGCCCGGCCGAGTCGTTCCAGACCATCGAGAAGTCCCCGACCGAGAAGCGGTAGAGCACGGTGCCGGCCTCCGCATCGGGCAGCACCCCGACGAGGTGGGCGAGGTCTTCCGGCGTCGGCGGATGCTCGAGCTGGGTCGTGGAGGGCGGCGGCAGCACCGGGACGTGCAAGCCGTCCTGGACGTCCGGCGCGGCGGCGGCCGAGTGCAGGCTCTGGAAGATCTCCGCACTGACCCCCCCGAGGACGTCGACCGACGCCCGGGTGCCGGGTGCGGCGCCGGACGGGAGCCCGGAGACGCAGCGTGGCGGCATCGCCGTGGCGACCCGCGAGAGCAGCTCGGCGCACTGGTCGGCGCTCCCGACGAGCGTCGCGCCCGACGCGATCGCGATCGGCACGGCGTCGGCAGCGTGGTCGAAGTGGGCGTGTCCGATGAAGATCGCCTCCGGGCGCAGCGCAGCGAGTTCCTGCGGCGAGGACGGCACGTACCCGGTGGTCCCGCCGCGCGGAACCCATGCGTCGAGGAGCACCACGTGCCCGCGGATCGCCATCGCGAAGTTCATGACGCCGACCCAGGAGAGGATCACGCGGTCCTTGCGCACGGCGCCCGTCGCGTCGACGTTCTCGGCCCCGAAGTAGCGGCGGCGCAGCGCGACGGTCTCCTGCGCGGTGACCGCACGGCTCGCGATCGGGCCGCCGCCGACCGCCGCGGGGCTCGGGGTGTGCGCGGTCGCCGCGGGAGCGAGGAGCGCTGGAGCCGCGGTGGCGAGCGCCACGACGGCCGTGAGGAGGATCCGCATCGTGGGGCGAGTCTGACCGAAAACGGGCGCGTCCGGGGACGGTCGGGAAGGATCGCGCCGCGGGACGCGTCCTCTGTAAGCATGACCGTCATGCGCACTGCCGCCGCCCTCGTCGCCGCCGCCGCGGCGCTCCCGTTCCTCGCCGGACCGGCCGCCGCGGCCCCCGTCCGGCCCGCGACCGTCGTCTCGGTCGTCGACGGCGACACGGTGCGCGTGCGCGTCGCCGGCCGGCTCGGCACGATCGACCTGATCGGGGTGAAGGCGCCGACCGGCGGGCAGTGCTTCGCGACCGAGTCGCGGAGGGAACTCCGCAGGCTCCTCCCGGTGCGCGCGCGGATCGGGATCGAGGACGAGACCCGGCTCCGGGGCCGCGGCCGCTACGTCACCCGCGCCGGCAAGCTCGTCAACACCAACATGGTGCGCCGCGGGGCGGCCCGTCTGGGATCGCTCACCCGCGTCGGCCGCGCGCAGGCGCTGCGGGCGGCCGACCGCTCCGCCCGCGCGGCGCGCCGCGGTCTCGTCGCGCGCTGCGGTGGCGGTGGCACCGTGACCCCGGGCCCGGCCGTCGAGACCGACGGTCCGGCGGCGCAGGTCGGCGCGATGCGCCGGGCCCTCGAGGGTCGTCAGCTGCGCGACGTGCGCACCGACACCAACTCCTCCACGGAGAACGTCACCGCCTTCTGCGCCGAGAATCGCACCACGCGGCGCGAGCAGACGATCTTCCGCGACTCGCCCGAGCAGTCCCTTCTGACGCAGGAGTCTGGGTCCTGGGCCGTCACGAACACCGCGCGTCAGGCCGACGGGTCGCTGGCGACGGAGGTCCTCGTGCGCTTCGACAAGTCGAGCTTCGAGACCCGCACGCTGCAGCTCGTGCTCGGCGCCGACGGCGTGGTGCGGATGCCCGGACGTGCGGCCGAGCTCTCGCCCGCCGCGAACCCGTGCGGCGCCAACGCCCCCGACGGCACGCTGGACAACGACAGCGCCGCGGCGCGGGACGGCTTCCTGGCCGCGCTGAACGGCGCGCGGATCGGCGCGGGCGGCCGGGACACCGACTTCTGCCCCGGCCGGGTCATCCGCCGCGAGGGCGGCGCGATCGCCGCCGACGGCGCGCCGATCGTCGAGTGGGCGGTGGCCGACCCGACCGGACGCATCGGGATCGTGCGGATCGAGGACGCGACCCGCGGCACGTCGCGCCGCGTGCTGATCGCCCTGCCCGCAGGCGGCGGCGCTCCGCGGGTCGGGGAGCTGGGCCGGGGCGATGCCGCTGCGACCGAGGGCGTGCGCGGTACGGCCGTCTGCTGAGCGTCGACGCGCCAGGCCCGCGCGGCGTGTCGATCGCGGGGCTCGAGATCCGCACCGGAGCATGATCAGCCGCGCGGGCCGACGAGCCCCGCGGTGCCCAGCTCGGCGTCCTCCTCCTCGAACGTCCGCCGTGCGCGTGTCCGGCCCGCCGCCACCGCGCGGCCCGGCAGGAGGCGGGCGACGAGCGCCGCTGCGAGGCACAGCGCGACGCTCAGCCACAGGGCGGTCTCGAAGCCCGTGACCGTCGGGAGGCGCTCCCCCGCCCCCGTGTGCGCCGCCAGGATCGAGGCCGTCGCGGCGCTGCCGATCGAGAAGCCGACGTAGCGGACCACCTGGTAGAAGCCGGTCGCGCTGCCGATCTCGTCGTCCGGGACCGCCCCCACGATCATCCCCGGGATCGCGGCGAAGGTGAACCCCATGCCGACGCCGACGATCCCCATCACCACGAAGACCTCCCACAAGGCCCCGTGTCCGAGGGCGAGGAACGCGCCGGCCAGCGCGCACAGCAGGCACCCGACCGGCAGGACGTTGCGACGCCCCACCGCGCGCCCGAGCGCCGGGAGGAAGCGGCTGGAGACGAGGCTCGCCAGGGAGAACGGGACGAGGCACAGCCCGGCGGTCAGGACGGTCGCGTCGAAGCCGTAGCCGCCGGCCGCGGGTGCCTGGACGAACGCGGTAACGACCGTCAGGTCGACGTACATCGCGGCCCCGAGCACGATCGCGCAGCCGTTCGCGGTGAGGACCGCCGGGTGGCGCAGCAGGCGCAGATCGATCAGGGGCGCGGACGCTCGCAGCTGCAGCGGCACCCAGGCGCCCATGACGACGAGCGCCACGGCGGCGAGCGTCAGGACCCGCCCCGAGCCCCAGCCCCAGGTCTCACCCTGGCCGAGCGCGAGGAGCAGCGCGACCAGTCCCGCGGAGAGCACCAGCGCTCCGCGGACGTCGAGCGGCGCGGCCGGCGTCCGGCTGCCGGATGGCACGAAGGCGACGACGAGCCCGAGCGCGAGGAGCGCGAACGACGCCCCGAACCAGTAGGCGCCGGCCAGGCCGAGGTGCTCCGCGATGAGCCCGCTGACCGGGTAGCCGATCCCGACCCCCGCGGCGGCGGACACGGACAGCAGCGCGATGGCCGGCGTGACGCGGGCGTCGGGCAGCCCGTCGCGCGCGGCGGCCATGGCGAGCGGGACGAGGCCGAGGCCGATGCCCTGCAGCGCCCGGCCGGCGACGAGCACGCCCAGCGAGCCGGCCAGCGCCGCGATGACGCATCCGGCCGCCACGACCGCCAGCCCCGTCAGCAGGGCGGGACGGCGGCGCGGCCCGTCGCCGAGGCGCCCGAGCACCGGCGCGCTGACGGCGCCGACGAGGAGCGCCGCGGTCAGCGACCACTGCGCGTCGCTCAGCGACACGTTCAGCTCGTCCGCGACCAGCGGGATCAACGGCGCGCCGAGGGAGGAGATGACCGCGCCGACCACGGTTACGACGAACAGCGTCGGGAGCAGCAGCCGCAGACGGGCGGTCATGCCGGCCGCTCGTCACGCAGCGCGTCGACGAGGTCCTCGAGCACGTCGACGGCGGCGGAGAGGGCGTGGACCTGCGCGTCCGAGCGGTCGGAGAGCTTCTCGCGCAGGACCGCGCGGTAGGCGTCTCGCAGATCCCCGAGCGCGGTCCGCCCGGACGCGGTGATGCTCACGCGGACCGCACGCCCGTCGTGCGGATCCCGGCTGCGCTCAAGCAGCGCGCGGTCCTCGAGCCGGCCGACGAGCTGGGTCACCGTCGGCTGGGCGAATGCGAGCTCGGCGGCGAGCTCGGAGACACGGCGTGGCTCGTGCTCGACGGCCGCGAGCAGGGCGCTCTCCCCGCGGGTCAGTGTCGGCGCGACGCCCCGCAGCAGCAACCGGGTCAGCAGCGCCGCCTGCGGCAACAGGTCACCGGCGACGCGTTCGACGTCGGTGTGACGGGTCGGCTCGGGGACGTGCAAGGACATATCGGAGATATATATAGCTTACCTATACGACCAACCTCCGTCTCGTCTGCGGCGTTGTAGCTCGAGAGACCGCGCCTCCCGCTGGTCCGCCTTCCAGGCAAGGACGTTCCCGATGCACCCCCGATCCCTCCGCACCCTTCTCGGTGCTGCCGCTCTGACCGTCGTCGCCGTTCCTGTGGCCGACGCGCAGAAGCCCGTCAAGACGCCCAAGCCGCCGAAGGGCGCGCAGGCTGTCAGCTTCGGCGCCGCCCCGTCGATCGTCGTCTTCAACTCGTCGACGACCCTCTCGGGCACGGTCACCGGTCCCTCGAACTCCGGCGTCACCGTGCAGCTCGACGCCGACGACACGCGCCCCTACGGCGACAGCTACAAGCCGACCGGCCGCACCGCGGTCACGGCGGCCAACGGCAAGTACTCCTTCGCCGCCGCCCCCGGCAAGAACACGCAGTACCGCGTGACCGCCCGCACCTCGCCGAACGTCACGAGTGCCGCGAAGCTCGTCCTGGTCCGCATCCGCGTCGGCCTGCGCGTCTCCGACAGCACCCCGCGCAGGGGCTCCCGCGTGCTCTTCTCGGGCTCGGTCTTCCCGGCCTACGACGGGCGCAACGCGCTGATCCAGAAGCGCTCGCCGACCGGACGCTGGGTCACTGTCGTCAGCACGACGCTCCGCGACGCCGGCACCACCCGCTCGACCTTCTCGCGTCGCATCCGCGTCTCGCGTGACGGCACCTACCGCGTCAAGGTCTCGGGCGACAGCACCCGCGTCAACGGCTTCAGCCGCCTGCGCCGTCTCGACGTCGGATAGTCGGCTTCCCGCCGGACCCCGCCCGCCCGGCCTCCAGCCCGCGGCGGGCGGCCCGGTGGCCGGATCGCGACGACGAAGGAACGTCCGAGCGCCCACCTGGCGGATCGACGTCGGCCCTCCGTTGACTGACGAGTCAATCGGGTCCTCCGTATGGCACCATTCAGGGGGTGGCGTGATGAACGCCGCCGTTCACCTTCGTGTCCCCTACCGCGTCTCGTACGCCGGGATCCCCTCACATGAGCCATTACAAGAGCAACGTCCGCGATCTCGAGTTCAACCTGTTCGAGACGCTCCACGTCGACGACGTCCTGGGTCAGGGCGACTACGCCGACCTCGACGGCGACACCGTCCGCACGATGCTCGACGAGGCCTCGCGCCTCGCCGAGGGCCCGGTGGCCGCCGGATTCCACGAGACCGATCGCAACCCCCCCACCTTCGACCCGGCCACCGGCACGGTCACCCTGCCCGAGGAGTTCAAGGCCTCCGTTCGGGCCTGGCACGAGGGCGGCTGGCCCGGCATCGGCATCTCCGAGGACATCGGCGGCGTCTCCGCCCCGCCGACCGTCACCTGGGCGATCAACGAGTTCATCCTCGGCGCGCAGCCCGCGGCCCTGATGTACCTCGCCGGCGCGTCGTTCTCCCACATCCTCTACACCCTCGGCACCGAGGAGCAGAAGGGGTGGGCCACGATGGCCTACGAGCGCAACTGGGGCGCCACGATGGTCCTCACCGAGCCCGACGCGGGCTCCGACGTCGGCGCCGGCCGCGCCAAGGCGATCGAGCAGGAGGACGGCTCCTGGCACATCGAGGGCGTCAAGCGGTTCATCACCTCCGGTGACTCCGGCGACCTCTTCGAGAACATCTTCCACCTCGTCCTCGCGCGCCCGGTCGGCGCGGGCCCGGGCACCAAGGGGCTCAGCCTCTTCTTCGTGCCGAAGTTCCACTTCGACAGCGAGACCGGCGAGCTCGGCGAGCGCAACGGCGTGTTCGTCACGGGCCTCGAGCACAAGATGGGCCTGAAGGCGTCCGCTACGTGCGACGTCGCCTTCGGCGACAACGGGATTCCCGCCAAGGGCTGGCTCGTCGGCGGCGTCCACGGCGGCATCGCCCAGATGTTCCAGGTCATCGAGCACGCCCGCATGATGGTCGGCACGAAGGCCATCGCGACGCTCTCGACCGGCTACCTCAACGCGCTCGAGTACGCCAAGGAGCGCATCCAGGGCGCCGACCTGACGCAGATGACGGACAAGACCGCCCCGCGCGTCTCGATCATCCACCACCCTGACGTCCGCCGGGCGCTGCTGAAGCAGAAGGCGTACTCCGAGGGCCTGCGTGCCGTCTACCTGTACACCGCTGCGCACCAGGACCTGGAGACCGCCAAGCTGGCCTCCGGTGCCGACTAGCAGACCGCGCACCGCGTGAACGACCTGCTGCTGCCGATCGTCAAGGGCGTGGGCTCCGAGCGCGCCTACGAGGTGCTCACCGAGTCGCTGCAGACCTACGGCGGCTCCGGCTACCTGCAGGACTACCCGGCCGAGCAGTACATCCGTGACGCGAAGATCGACTCGCTGTACGAGGGCACCACCGCGATCCAGGCGCAGGACTTCTTCTTCCGCAAGATCGCGCGCGACAAGGGCGTCGCTCTGACGCACCTGATGACGCAGATGCAGAAGACGATCGACGCCGACTCCTCCTCGCCGGCACTGGCCGAGGCCAAGGAGCGGTTCAAGACGGCGCTCGCCGACATCCAGGCGATGGTCGGCACGCTGACCGGCTACCTCATGGGCGCGCAGGAGGATCCGAAGCAGCTGTACAAGGTCGGCCTCGGCTCGGTCGACTTCCTCATGGCGATGGGTGACCTGCTCATCGGCTGGCTGCTCCTGACCCACGGCGAGACCGCCCAGAAGGCGCTCGACGCGGGCGCCAAGGACAGCGACGTCGCCTTCTACGAGGGCAAGATCGTGACCGCGAACTTCTTCGCGCGCACGCAGCTGCCGCTGCTGAGCGGCGTCCGCGACAGCATCGCGGCGATCGACAACGACGTCATGGAGCTCGCCGAGGCGAGCTTCTAGACAGCAGGCCGCGCGGCGCCCCGCGGGGCGCCGCGCCGGCGTCGGTACGGTTGCCCGGTGCTCCCCGCCGCGCTGACCACCCCGGCCACCACGATCGCCGCCCGCCTGCGCGAGCGCGACGAGACCGTCGCCGTCGGCGAGTCGTCCTCCGGCGGCCTGATCTGCGCGGCCCTGCTCTCGGTCCCCGGCGCGTCCGCCTACTACCGCGGCGGGACGGTCGTCTACGACCGCGTGAGCATCGAGGCGTTCCTCGTGGGCGCGACCGACATGGACCCGGGCCGCCGCGGGGCCTGCGAGCACCTCGCGACGTTCCACGCGCGGTCGGCCGCGGCGAAGGTCGGCGCGGACTGGGGCGTCGGTGAGGCCGGCGCGGCAGGACCGAGCGGCAACCCGTACGGCGACCCGGCCGGACACACGTGGGTCGCCGTGTCGGGACCGGACGGCGCGCTGCGCACCCGCAACCTCCTCACCGGCGACGAGTCCCGCGAGCGGAACATGATCGCGTTCGCCGTCGCCGCGCTGGACGAGCTCGCCGCGGCGCTGGCCTGAGGATCAGCCGGACGGCAGTCGCCAGTCCACCGGCTCGGCGCCCTGCTCCCGCAGCAGCGCGTCGGCACGGCTGAACGGGCGGGAGCCGAAGAACCCGTTGCGCGCCGACAGCGGGCTGGGGTGTGCGGACTCCAGGCACGGCACCGGATCCAGCAGCGGCTTCAGGTTGCGCGCGTTGCGGCCCCAGAGGATCGCGACGAGCGGTCCGCCCCGAGCGGCGAGCGCCCTGATCGCCTGCTCGGTGACGGCTTCCCAGCCCTTGCCCTGGTGGGCGTTGGCATGGCCGGGCTGGACGGTCAGCGCGCGGTTGAGCAGCAGCACGCCGCGGTCCGCCCACGGCGAGAGGTCGCCGGTGTCGGGAGCGGTGAGACCGAGGTCGCTCGCGTACTCCTGGAAGATGTTGCGCAGGCTCGGCGGGAGCGGCCGCACGTCCGGGGCGACCGAGAAGCTGAGGCCGACCGCGTGCCCGGGGGTCGGGTACGGGTCCTGACCGACGATCAGGACGCGCACGTCGGAGAGCGGCTGCTGGAACGCCCGCAGGACGTGCTCGCCCCGCGGCAGGTAGCCGCGTCCCGCCGCCACCTCGCCGCGCAGGAACTCCCCCATCGCGGCGATGCGGTCGGCGACGGGCTCCAGGGCAACGGCCCAGCCCGGGTCGACGATCTCGCTGAGGGGGCGACGCTCGGCCATGCGGGCAGTATGCGGCGCCGCCGGTCGGCGGACGCGGTCGCCAGGCGGCGACCCGCGCGCTCAGACCGCCGCGGAACCGACCGGCGTGACCGCAGGCCCGGCCGACGGGGTGGCGTCACGGACCGGCGTCGGGCCGGCCGTGGCGGCGGGGGCCGGGGACGGGGTCGGGGCCGTGCGGCGCCCCAGGAGGAAGCCGACGGCCGCGCCGAGGAGCGCACCGGCGGTCAGCAGGCTCGCGGTGCGGGCCGGGCGGCGGCGGACCTTCGCAAGCGCACCGTGGGCGGTGTGCGTCACGACGGCCTTGGCGGCCTTGCGGCGGATGAGGGACTTGGGGCTGCTCATGCATCGGGGGTACCCAGTTGGCGCCCCCGCTACTCAGGCGCGCAGCTTCGCCTGCAGGCCCTCGCGCGCGCGGTCGCCGAGCTTGTTCAGCGCCTTGCCCATCAGCGGGTCGGCCAGCCGCTTGACGCCCTTGAGCGTGACCACGGCCTCATAGGTGACGTTGCAGCCGCCGTCGCTGCGAGGCGTGATCGAGATGGTGTCCAGCGACACGGCCGACTCGTTCTCCCCCCGCAGGACGACGCGGGCGGGCCGCTCGCTCTCGACGGTCTCGTAGTCCATCGGGGTGTCGTGACCGGCCATGTGCGTGACCACGTGGTACCGCGCGCCCTCCAGGGGCGGAGCGCTGCCGCCGGTGTGCGTGGACTCGGTGATCGACGGATCCCACTCCGAGACGGTACGGAAGTCCGCGAGGTAGGCGAAGACCTCCTCGGCCGGTTTGTCGGAGGTGACGGAGGCGGTGTAGGTGGCCATGGAGCGCGGGTACCCGGCGCCCACCGGTCCGAAGCGCCGGTCGTCGGAGCACCACCGATCTCCGGCTCGCGGTTTGTGTTCTGCCGACGGCGGGCGCTCCCGAGCCCCGGCATAGGCTCGCGATCGTCCACGACCGATCCGATCAGGGGGCCCGGCTCGCCGGCCATCTGGCCGGCTGCGCCACCCCAACAGCAAGAGGAGACGTTCCCCCGATGCCCACCACCAAGCCCGTCGTCGTCTACGGCGCCAGCGGCTACACCGGCCGCCTGGTCTGCGAGTACCTGCGCGAGTACAACATCCCCTTCGTCGCCGCGGGCCGTGATGCCGGACGCGTCCAGGAGGCGATGAACGTCATCCCGGGCATCGAGACCGCCGACTACGAGGTCGCCGCCGTCGACCACAGCGTCGCCGCCCTCACCGAGCTGTTCACGGGCGCGAAGGTCGTCCTGAACATGGTCGGCCCGTTCATGAAGCTCGGCCCCGAGGCCGTCGAGGCGTCGCTGGCCGCCGGGTGTCACTACACCGACACCAACGGCGAGCAGGACTGGATGATCGTCTGCGACGAGCAGTGGGGCCCGAAGTTCGCCGCGAAGGGCCTTCTCATCGCCCCGGGCGTCGCGCAGATGTACACGACCGGTGAGATCGCAGCGAACCTGGCGCTCGAGACGCCCGGCCTCGACACCCTCGACATCCTCGTCCTGTGGAAGGGCTTCCCGACGGTCGCGTCCACCGCGACGATCTTCGAGAACCTCCTCTCCCCCCGCCACTACCTCGAGCAGAACCAGTACCAGCCGTGGACGGTCGAGCCGCACGAGGTCGTCGTGCCGGGCCAGCACGAGCTCGCGCTGGCGCTCGAGTGGGGCGGCACCGCCCACCCGGTCTGGTTCAAGCGCGATCCGCGCGTGGCGAACGTCAAGGCGCTGGGCGGCCTCTTCGACCGCGCCCGCATGCAGGGCGTCATCGAGGGTGCCGGCCAGGTCGCGGCGCAGGCGGCGGAGATGAGCCCGGAGGAGGCCAAGACGTTCCTGGCCCAGGTCGCGGCGCAGACCCAGTCGGACATGCCGCCGCGGGAGAACCAGCGGATCAACATCTCGCTGGACTCCGTCCACGCCAGCGGTCCCTCGGGCCGCGTGCACGTGGTCCTCAACGGCACCTGCAACTACAAGCAGACCGGTCTGCTGCAGGCGTACGTCGCGCACTGCCTGATCCACGGGGCGACGCGTCGCGCGGGCTTCGCGTCGGCGTGCCAGGCGTTCGGGCACCGCGAGCTCCTCGCGTGTCTGACCGCGTTCGGCCTCATGGCCCCGCCCACGATCAGCGGCCACGTCGCGCCGGTCGCCACCGTGGCGCCCGCGAACTCGTACGGGGTGCTGTAGACCGGGGATACTCCCCCCGTGGCCGGCAAGGAGCACTCCCGTAGTTTCACGGCGTCGCTGGAGATCCCGGCGTCGCCGTGGGACGTCTACGAGCTCCTGGCCGACGAGGAGCAGCAGACGCAGTGGCGCGACCGCTTCGCGCCCTACGTCGAGATCACCGAGGCACGGCCGTACACCCTCGTGGTGTACGGCAACGGCCAGCGGTTCTCCGTCGAGCCCGGCGGCCAGGACGGCACGACCCTCCTGACGGTCGAGAAGTCCTGGGAGAGCACCGGCGCGATGGGCGCCATCGGCCTGCGGCTGTTCGGCAAGAAGGCGCAGCAGGACGAGCTCCTCGCGCTGCTGAAGCGGATCGAGTCGGTCCTGCTCTACGAGGGCATGTAGGCCCGCCGGGACGCCTCAGGCGACGTTGCGCCGCCAGAAGGCGGGCGTGAGCAGCACGAGCACGGTGAGCACCTCGAGCCGGCCGGCGAGCATGAGGAACATGAGGACGACCTTGGCGCCTTCGGGGATGGCCTGGAAGTTCTCCGTGGCCCCGACCTCCCCGAGCCCGGTGCCGAGCAGCGCGAGGCAGGCGGAGGCGCTGGTCGCCGCGCTCAGCAGATCGAGGCCGGCGACGAGCATCGCGAACGTGCCGGCGACCGCGACGAGGAAGTAGATGACGGTGAAGCCGAGGACCGCCCGTCGGACCTCTTCGCTGAAGACCTTGCCGCGCGTGCGGAGCACCTGGACGGCGCGCGGACGCAGCTGCCTCGTCAGCTCCTGGCCGACGGTCTTGCTGAGCAGCATCGCGCGGACGACCTTGATGCCGCCGGACGTCGAGCCGGCACAACCGCCGATGAACATCAGCAGCAGCAGGTGGGCCCGCGCGTAGTCGTTGAACTGGTCGAAGTCGTCGGTCAGGTACCCCGTGCCGCTGCCCACCGACACGACGGCGAAGGCCGCCGAGCGCAGGCCGCCCCCGAACCCGCCCGGGTGGTCGGCGAGCAGCAGGGACGCGGTGACCGTCGCCGTGCTGCCCAGCAGGATCAGCAGGAAGGCGCGGACCTCGGCGGCCTGCGGCCACAGCGGTCCTCCACGCAGGGCGCGCCAGTAGAACGCGAAGTTGATGCCGGACGCGACCATGAAGACCATCGCGACGAGCTCGACCGCCACGGAGTCGAAGGCGCCGATGGACGCGCCGCGCGTCGAGAACCCGCCGGAGGAGATCGTGGCGAGGATGTGGTTGATCGCGTCGAACGGCCCCATCCCGGCGGTCCAGAACGCGAGGAAGCCGACGAGCGTCAGCCCGCCGTAGATGGAGCAGATGATCTTGGCCGTGTCGGCGATCCGCGGGGTCAGGCGCTCGGCGGTGACGCCCGAGGTCTCGACGTGGAAGATCCGCTGCGTCGCCAGGCCCGCGGCGGGCGCGATCGCGACGACGAGGACGACGATCCCGACGCCGCCGAGCCACTGCGAGAGCGACCGCCACAGCAGGATCGACTCGGGTGCCGCGTCGACGTCCACGAGCGTCGACCCGGTCGTCGTGAACCCGGCCATGCTCTCGAACAGCCCGTCGACCAGGCGCGGCAGCGTCCCTTCGAGCAGGAACGGCGCGGACCCCGCCGCCGCGGCCGCGAGCCACGCGAGGGTCACCGCCAGGAAGCCGTCGCGGGCCCGCAGCGGGACCGTGCGCGTCCGTCGCGCGACCAGGAACCCGAGCGCCGACAGCGGCAGCAGCACGGCGGCCGGCAACAGGAAGGAGTCGCGCGTCCCGTCGTCGTGCGCGATCGCGTGGAGCGCGCAGACGACCATCCCGAGCGCCAGGGAACCCAGGACGCCGGAGACGACCGGCAGGATGAGGCCCCAGTTGAAGCCGGGACCGACCCGGCCACCCCGCCCGATCACGCGTCGAAGGCCGCCGCGATCGCGTTCGTGCCGCGGCGGGCGTTGAACGTGATGACCCGGTCCCCGGCCTGCACCGTCTCGCCGTCGGTCGGGAACAGCACGCGGTCCCGGCGGACGATCGCGGCCACGCGGGTCGTCGCGATCGACTCCGCCGAGCGGACGGACTTGCCGTCGGCCCGGCAGCCGGCGTCCACCGTGACGTCGGTGAGCTCGCCGCCGCCCAGCAGCAGGTGGATCGCCTCGACGTTGTCGCCCCGCACGACCCGCAGGATCGCCTCGGCGGTGACGAGCCGCGGCGAGAAGCCGGCGTCGATGTGGAGCGCGTCGACCAGCGGCGTGTACTCCTCGCGGGAGACGACCGCCAGGCTGAGCCCGGCGCCGAGCTGCTTGGCGTTCAGGGCGGCGAGCAGGTTCGCGCGGTCGTCGCCGGCGGCCGCGACGAACGCCCCGGCCTGGTCGACGCCGTGGGCTAGGAGGGCGTCCTTGCCGATGCCCTCCTCGTGCAGGACGGTCGCGCGCCGCAGGACCTCGGCGACCTCGCGGGCGCGCTCGAGCTGGCTCTCCATGACGGTGATGCTGAAGCGGCCCTCCGCCTCCAGCCGGCGGGCGAGCGGCAGGCCGATGCGCCCTCCGCCGAAGATGACGACGTCCCGGACCTGCCGGGTGTGCCCGGCGATGTGGGCGACGACCGAGCCGATGTCCTCGCGGTCGGCAGCGACGATCACGTGGTCCCCGGCCCGGGGGCGCAGCCCCGGTTCCGCCGCGACGATCCGGGTGTCCCGGATGAGGCCGACGATCTGGTGCGGCAGCGCGGCGCGGCGCTCGTGCAGCGCCTTGCCGATGAGCGGCGAGCGGGTGCCCACGACGCACTCCGCGACCGCCACGCGCCCGTTGCCGAAGTACTCGACGTGCACCGCGCCCGGGAGCATGATCGCCTCGGCGAGGTCCTCCGCGGTCGCGCGCTCGGGGTGGATGACGAAGTCGATCCCCAGCGTGTCGCGGGAGAAGCCCTCGTCCTCGCCGAAGTAGTCCGGGTCGCGCACACGGGCGACCGTCTTCCCCGCGCCGAGCTGGTGGGCGGCCAGGGCGGTGATGACGTTGCTCTCGTCGCTCGCTGTGACGGCGACGACGAGATCGGCCTCGGCCGCCCCCTGCTCCTTGAGGAACCGCGGCGACGCGCCGTTGCCGAGCACGACGAGCGCGTCGAGCTCGGACTGCAGCGACTCGGCGCGCACCGGGTCCTTCTCCAGCACGGTCACCGAGTGGCGCTCGGCGCTGAGGGTGCGGGCGACGTGGAGGCCGACCTCCCCCAGCCCGACGACGATGACCTTCATGCCTGGTGCCTACCGGACGCCGATCAGGTCGACGACGAAGACCAGTGTCTCGTCGGGCCCGATCACGCCGCCCGCCCCGCGCTTGCCGTAGGCGAGCATCGGCGGGATCGTGATCCGGCGGCGGCCGCCGACCTTCATGCCGGCGACGCCGTCGTCCCAGCCCTTGATGACCTGGCCCTTGCCGAGGCCGAACTTGAAGGTGTCGCCGCGGTCCCAGGACGCGTCGAACTGCTCGCCGGTCTTCCACGAGACGCCGACGTAGTGGACCTCGACGGTCTTTCCGGAGGTCGCCTCGTCGCCGTCGCCGACCACCAGGTCCTCGAGCTCGAGCTGGTAGGACGGGTCGGTGCCGACCGGGACGTCGACCTGCGGCTTCTCGTTCAGTGACATGGGGAGGGACGCTACCGGGTCGCCCGCGATACTCCTGCGGTGCATCGCCCCGCCCTCCTCGCCCTGCTCTGCGTCCTGGCCGGCTGCGGCTCGTCCGACGGGCCTGACGAGTCGTCCGTCGCCTCCGTCCCCGCCACGGCCGGACCCGCCGCGAGCCCCGCGCCGACCGCCACGGCGACGCCCCGGCCCGCGCGCCCGGCGCTGTGCCGGGCCACGTCGGCGGTCGAGATGGGGACGGTCGTCGACCCCGCACTCGACGAGATCAGCGGCCTCGTGTTCCGCGGCGACCGCTATTGGGTGATCGAGGACTCGGGTGGACCGCCGGCGATGGTCGCGCTGTCGGGCGACGGCGTGCCGTTCGGCGTGATGACCCTCGACGGGGCGACCAACGTGGACTGGGAGGACCTCGCGGCAGGTCCGGGCCCGGACGGCGTCCCGTCGCTCTACGCGGCGGACATCGGCGACAACGAGGGCGTGCGGTCCGACGGCGTGCAGGTGTACCGCGTGCCGGCGCCGTCGTCGTCCGCCGCGATCCCGCCGTCGGCGCCGGCCGCGCGGCTGGAGCTGCGCTACCCGGACGGCGCGCAGGACGCGGAGACGCTGATCGTCGACCCCGTACGCGACGAGCTCGTCGTGGTGACCAAGCGGGTGCTCGGCGCGCGGGCGTTCCGCGGCGGCCCGCAGTCGGCGCTCGCGGCACCCGGGTCGGTGATCGAGCTGGGCGACGGGAAGGACGTCGACCTCGGTGTCGTCACGGCGGGCGACGTGAGCGCCGACGGCCGCCTGGTGGCGCTGCGCTCCTACGGCACGCTGGCGATCTGGCGCCGCCGGGGGGACGAGCCGCTCACGCGCACGCTGGGGCGGCCCGCCACCTGCCGCGCCCCGGCCTCGCTGTCGGACGAGGGCCAGGGCGAGGCGCTTGCGCTGATCGACGACGGCCGCGCAGCCGTGACGATCCCGGAGGGCTCCGGCGCGACCTTCCGCCTCTACGCACCGCCGCGGTAGACCGTCCAACAGCCGTTTCCCTGCTCCACTCAGGTGGGTGAGGCAGTCGACGCCTTGAGAACGCTCCCCTCACCCACCCGGCCCCAGCGTGAGGGCCGGGACCGGCTTCGCGCGGCCGCGCACGGCCACCGGCCCGAGGTCGCGCAGCGGCGGCGCCGGCCGCGTCAGGGCGTCCCGGGTCGCCGTGGCGATCACGCTGGTCACCCCGAGCTCCCGGCACGCGGCCTGCAGCCGTGCCGCGGTGTTCGTCGTGTCGCCGACCGCCGTGTACTCCAGGCGCCGCGACGAGCCGACCGTGCCGCTCATCACCGGCCCGGTGCAGACACCGACCCCGATCGCGAGCTCCTCCTGCACCCCCAGGCCCGACCGGGCCGCGGCCGTGAACGCGCGCAGACGCCCGCCGAGCATGTCCGCTGCGGCCGCGAGGGCGCGATCGGCGTGGTCGTCGCACTCCACCGGCGCGCCGAACACCGCCATGATCCCGTCGCCCAGGTAGGTGACCACGGTGCCGCCCTGGTCGAGGATCGCGTCGCTCATCTGCGAGAGGTACAGGTTGAGCAGGTCGATGACCGCCGGAGGGTCGAGCCGCTCGGCCAGCGTCGTGAAGCCGCGCAGGTCGCAGAACAGCACGGTCGCCTCGACCCTCCGGCCGCCGAGGCGCGCCTCGCCCCCGGCCGCGTCGACCATCGCGTCGACGACCTGCGGACCGACGAAGCGGCTGAACTGCGCGCGCAGGCGACGACGGTCGCGCAGGTCGGTGCCGTAGGCGACCACGGTCGTCCCCGCGAGCCCGACGAGGAGGCCCGCCGCGGGTCCGGCGACCGGCAGGACGGTCCCGGCGCCGAACGCGAGCTGCGCTCCGACCGGCAGCGCGACGAGGGAGAGGGCCGGAACGGGGAGCCAGCACAGCCCGCGCAGGCCCAGGGCGCTCAGCGGCGTCAGCAGCGCGGCCGCCGCGACGAGCAGCGCGACCACCGCACCTGCCGGGTCGCGCAGCGGGGCGCCGCGCAGGAGCGTGTCGATCGCCGCGGCCTGGATCTCCGGGCCGGGCACACCCGCCCCGGCCGCGGTCGGGCTGATGTCCTGCAGGCCCGGGGCGGTGGAGCCCACCACGACGACCTTCCCGCGCACGTCCTGCGTGAGCCTCCCGGCGAGGACGTCGGAGAACGAAAGCGTGGGGATCGTGCCCGCGGGCCCGGGGACGTCGAGCCACGCGCCGTCGTCGCCGAAGCCAGAGGCGCCCGGAGCGCGACCGGCGAACCGCGTCGCGACCGCGACGGCGAACGAGGGGACGCCGTCCGCGGTCCGGGGGACGCGGCGGATCACGCCGCCGCGTGCCGTCCGCGCCGGGAAGTTCGTGCTCGCCACCACGGCGCCCAGCGCCCGGTGGGTCGCGGGATCCCCGCCGAACGTCAGGCCGACGCCCTCGTCGCTGAACTGCGTCGCCGCGAGCACGGTGCCGCGGGCGCGCTGGATCGCGCGGAAGATCGCGTTGTCCGCCTCGACGTCGGCACTCTCTCCGAGCACCTCGAGGTCGTAGGCGATGACCTTCGCCCCCGCGCGCCGCAGGCGGTCGACGACCCGGGCCTGCAGGTCGCGCGGGACGGGCGGCCGGACGCGCAACGCGCGGAGCGACCGCGTGTCGATGCCGACCATGACGACGTCGCGCGGCGGCTCCTGGGTGCCCCGCACGTCGAACCGCGCGTCGACCGTCGCGAGCTCGGCCCGCTGCAGGACGTCGGTCGCCGTCCCGGCCGCGCCCGCCGCGAGCGCCAGGGTGGCGACGAGGAGCAGCTGGACGGTGCGGGCCACGCCGCAACCCTAGCCCCGCCCACGGTCTGTCACGAGCGTGACACTCCGCGCGTCACGCCGCAGACGGACCCGGCCCGACGGGCGGGGTACCGTGCGTCACATGGTCCGCCCGGCCTCCACGCTCCGCCTCACCGTCGCCACCCTGGCGGCGGCCGCCGTTGTCGCCCCCGGCGCGCACGGCCAGGCGGTCGACGGGACGATCACCACCGTCGCGGGCAACGGCCAGGTCGGCGGTGGCGGTGACGGTGGCCCCGCGGCCCAGGCGCAGCTCAGCTCCCCCGGCGACGTCGCCTACCTCGCCGACGGCAGCCTCGTCATCGCCGACAGCGGCAACAGCAAGATCCGCCGGATCGGCGCGAGCGGCGTCATCACCACCGCGGCCGGGACCGGCGCCCAGGACTTCACCGGCGACGGGGGCCCCGCGACCCAGGCCGACCTCGACACGCCGGGCGGGGTCACGTCGCTGCCGGACGGCGGGTACCTCGTCGCCGACACGATGAACCACCGGATCCGCCGGGTCGGCCCCGACGGCACCATCACGACCGTGGCCGGAAGCGCCGGCGGGCCCGGCCTCGCCGGCGACGGCGGCCCGGCGAGCGCCGCGAGGCTGAACGCCCCGGCCGACACCACCGTCCTGCCCGACGGCGGCTTCCTGATCAGCGACTCCGGCAACGGCCGCGTCCGTCGCGTGGGCCCGGACGGCATCATCACGACGATCGTCGGCACCACGACGGGCTTCTCGGGCGACGGGGGACCGGCGACCGCCGCACAGTTGTCCTCCCCGCGCGACGTGACGCTCGACAGCGCGGGCCGGCTCGTGGTCGCCGACGCCGGCAACCACCGCCTGCGCCGGGTCGAGGCGAGCGGGGTCATCACGACGATCGCCGGGACCGGCGCCGGGCTCTCAGGCGACGGTGACCCGGCGCGGTCCGCCCAGCTCTCGGCCCCCGCGAGCGTCCTGCCGCTCACCAACGGCGGCCTCCTGCTCACCGACAGCGGCAACGCCCGTGTCCGCCGGGTCACGCCGCTCGGTGCGATCGTCGCCGTGGCCGGCTCGAGCGCGGGCACCGGAGGCGACGGCGGCCCGGCCAAGGGCGCCCGGCTCAGCGCACCCGGGGGCATCACCCTGACCCCGGGGGGCAGCGGCTTCCTCGTCGCCGACACCGCGAACGCGCGGATCCGGCGGGTCGGCGGCTTCGGGGCGATCCCGCCGGCCGTGCTCCGCCGCTCGATCGTCGTCGCGCCGCGGATCGTGGGCACCTCCGTCGCCCCGCTCGGCGCCCCCGCGGCACTCCCGCTGCTCGAGCAGGACATCGTCCCCAGCGGGTCCGCCGTGGACGCGACGACGGGCAAGATCGCGGTGACCGCGGCCAAGGACGCGTCCGGTGTGCAACAGACCGCAGAGGTCTACGACGGTCCGTTCACGGTGAGCCAGGTCGACTCACCGCGCGGGACGACGACGGACCTGCGTGTCCCGCGCCTGGACGGCTGCGGCTCCACGGGCTCCCGGGCCACGTCCTCGGAGCTCCGGGCCAGGAAGAAGAAGGCCAGGAAGAAGAAGCAGCGGCGGCTGTGGGTCTCCGACCGCGGCGGCAACTGGCGTACCTCGACCGGCTCGACGAGTGCGTCGAGCGTCGGGACGCGCTGGCTGACGACGCTGCTGTGCGACGGGACGCGCATCACGGTGAGCGAGGGCCGCGTACGCGTCCTGGACCGTCGGCGCGGTCGCAGCGTCCTGCTGACACCGGGCCGGAGCGTCAAGATCACGACGACCGGCTCCCGTCGCGGCGCCTGACCCGGGGCCCTTCGCCTACCTGCGGCGAGCGGCCCGATCGAGGAACCGCGCGACCTTCAGGGTCGCGGCCCGTGCCCGGGCATGATCCAGGTCGACCGGGTCGTCGCCTTCGGCGAGCGCGCGGACCTTGCTGACCAGCCCGTCGCGGAGGCGGTTGGTCGACTCCAGCACCGGACCGGCTTCACGCCGGGGCCACGATCCGAGGTCCGCGCGGTCGAGCCGCTCGAGTTGGGCCCAGCCGTCGAGCACGGCGACGATCTGACGGTGCGTACGAAGCGCGACGTCGGCCATGGCCGGGTCCTCGACCTCTGCGAGCCGGCGACGCTGGTCGTCGAGCCCGAGGCGCAGCTCCCCGATGGCGCGGCCGGCGGCCCGCAGCTCGGCAACGCCGTCGGCGTCCTCGAGCAGCCCCGCGGCGCTGTCCATGATGCGGGCGTCCGCCGCGAGCTCCTCGGTGGCGACGTCACGGTCGGTGCCGGAGTTGATGTCGAGGGCCCCGGCGACGCTGGCCCAGGCGAAGATCAGCAGCCCGACGATCGCGACGAGCAGGACGATAGGTAGCAGCGGCCGCGTGGGCGGCACGTCCGGCGTCTCGGCGCTCCTGCCGGCCGGAAGTGGTGGTTCGAGGTCCATCGGATGGCTCCAGAAGCTCGTGCCGCGGACCCCATGTCCGCGGACTGCGGCGGACGTCTACCCGCCGGAGGCGCTCGGCAATCTCAGCGCCCGCGACGGGCGAGCGCCTCGGCGTCCAGCACGGTCGTGCGGCCACGACCGAGCTGCACGTGGCCGCGTGACTCCTCCTCGCGGAGCACCTTGTTCACGGTCGCTCGCGAGGTGCCGGCGATCGAGGCGAGATCCTCCTGCGTGAGCGGTATCGGCGCGCCGGGACCGTACACGCGGTCGAGGTCCAGCAGCCGTCGCAGCACCCGCTTGTCCGCGGGGACGTACAGGGCGTCGAGCAGCTGACCGCTGAGCCGCCGGACCTGCCCGGCGAGGATCTGGATCAGGACCTCCCCGGTCGACGGGTGTTCGCGGCGCAGGCGGTCGAAGTCGATCTGGTGGACCGACCGGGTCTCGGCCGCCTCGAGCGCGGCGACGGTCGCCGAGCGCCGCGTGACCTCCCCGTCCGGGCCGCCGAGCAGCGCGATCTCGCCGAACATCTCGCCCGGACCGAGCACTGCCAGGATCGCCGTGTCCCCGAGGTTCGTGGCGACGCGCACCGCGAACCGCCCCTTGACGATCAGCTGCAGGGTGTCGGCCGGGTCGTGCTGGTGGAAGACCACCTCGCCGCGAGCGAACTGCCGGCGCCGCGCGATGCTCAGCAGCCGCGCCACGTCCTCCTCGGGCACGGCGTCGAGCAGGGGCCAGCGCATGGGCGCAAGGTTACCCGCGGCGACGGCAGGTGCTCAGGGGTGGATACCGTCGGCCAGTTCAGCTGCGGCGACGGCCAGCTCATCGGCGCGCTCGTTCAGCGCGGTCCCGACGTGGCCCTTGACCCAGTGCCAGCGCACGCGCTCATGGCGGCCGACCTCCTCGTCGAGCGCCTCCCACAGCTCCTTGTTCTTGACGGGCGCGCCCGCTGCGGTCTTCCAGCCCTTGCGCTTCCAGCCGACGATCCACGATGTGATCCCGTCGAGCAGGTAGCGCGAGTCGGTCACGACGCAGACGCGCGACCCGTCCGGGAGCGAGCGCAGACCCTCGAGCGCGGCGGACATCTCCATGATGTTGTTCGTCGTGTGCGGCAGGCCGCCGGAGTGCTCCTCGACGACCTCGTCAGGCCAGACCACGAGTGCCGCCCAGCCGCCCGGGCCGGGGTTGCCCTGGCAGGCGCCGTCGGTCCAGATCAGGACCTCGCCGGGCTCGGCCTCGGGCAGGTTCCCGGGGAGCTTGACGGCACGGCGGCGGGGAGCAGGCGACATGGCGCGGACCATAATGGGGTGGTGCCCCGTCACGCCGACCCGGACCGCGACGCCGCGGCCTGCGCCGCGATCTACCGGCCCTACGTCGCCGACGGCGTCGCGTCGTTCGAGACCGTGCCGCCCGACGCAGGCTCGATGGCGGCGCGGATCCGCACCTGCAGCACATCCCACGCGTTCCTCGTCGCCGAGCGCGCCGACGCGGTGGTGGGCTTCGCCTACGCGACCACCCACCGCGACCGGGCCGCGTACCGCTGGTCGTGCGACGTGAGCGTCTACCTGGACGCGGCCCACCATCGCCGTGGTGTCGGCCGGAAGCTCTACGCCGCGCTCCTGGAACTCCTGCGCGCGCAGGGGATGCACCGCGTGCATGCAGGGATCACCCTGCCCAACGTGTCCAGTGTCGCTCTGCACGAGGCGTTCGGATTCGAGCTGGTCGGGGTCTATGCGGGGGTCGGCCACAAGCACGGCGCCTGGCTGGACGTCGGCTGGTTCCAGCTCGACCTGCGGCCGGACGACCCGCGGACGGAGGCCCCGGCCGAGCCGCTCGGCCCGCAGCGCCTCGACCGGCCTCGGAGTCAGTCCCCGATCGCGTAGAGCAGCCCGTTCTCCGAGCCGATGTACAGCGAGCCGTCCAGGCCCAGGGCCGGGTAGGACTCCACGCTGGCACCGGTGTCGAGATCGAACAGCCGGCGACCCGTGTGCGTGAAGCCGTAGACATGGCCGGGACGCGTGCCGAAGTAGACGTTGCCGTCGCGATCGATCACCGGTGCGGTCCAGATGCCGACGCTCCGCAGGGCTGGTGAGCGTCCCAGGCCGACGTGCCGCGCGACGAGCGCCCCGGTACGCACGTCCAGCACGGAGAGCCGTCCCCGATGGTCGCCGAAGTACGCCAGCCCTGCGGGCGTCACCGCCGGGGACGAGTACGTCAGCGCCCCGCGCACGAATCGCCAACGCTCGCGGCCGTCCGGGCCGATGCCGTACTGGAATCGGTCGTTGGTCCCCAGGACGACGGTTCCGTCAGGGCCGACCGAGGGCGACACCTCGACGAGGTCCTGGGCCGCGAAGCGCCACCGCTCCTCGCCGCCCGGGCGGACTGCGACGAGGTCGTTCCCCGACGTGCCGTAGATCGTGCCGTCCGGACCGATTGCCGGGCTGCCGTAGGACGGCCCGTCACCCAGGCGCGTCCGCCAGCGTTCCCGGACCCCGACACGGGAGATGTCGAGCGCGCGGAGCCCGCCGCCCATGTCGGCGACGTACACGGTGCCGTCGTCGCCGCGCACGGGTGAGAGGACCAGCGCGTCGAACCGCAGCCGCCAGCGCTCACGACCGCTCTCGTCCAACGCGAACAGGGTGTCCTGAGGACCGGGCCAGAGGATCAGCCCCTCGGGCACGAGCAGCGGCGTGGTCGACAGGTCGATCCCGTACGACCCTCCCCCGTCGAAGGTCCAACGGTCACGGCCGGTCTGCGGATCGAGGGCGTGGAGCACGCCGCCGTTGGAGGCCGCGTAGACGGTGCCGTCGGCAGCGACCGCCGGACCCGGGACGACCGCGCCCTCCAACCGTCGGCGCCAGCGTGTGCGTCCGCTCCGCGGCCCGGCCGCCGGCGAGGCACCGCTGTGGGAGCTGTCGCGTCCGAACCCCGGCCAGGCCGTGCGCACCCCGACCGGCGCAGGACCGGCCGGGCGGCTGGTCGACGGGCGGATCGGCGCGTCACCACCGGCCTCCGTGACGCGAGCTGGGACGCTTCCTGCCTGCGCGCCGCAGCCGGTCAGGAGCGCTGCCGCCGCGAGGAGCGCCACGGTCGGACCTGGGGTCCTGCGCCTTCCGATCACCCACCGGACGCTAGGTGGCAGGTGTGACGTCGAGATGACGAACGACGAAACAGATCTGCTTCCTCAGGAACTTCTGAGGTTGCGCGTACCTGGGCTTGAGGTTGCGGATGGAGGATGCGGTCCATGACCTCCCTCACCCTCCTCCCCACCCCGACGAACCCCCACCGCGAGACGCTCGCCCAGACCGCGGCGCAGGCCGCTGGCGGCGGCACCGTGGTCGGCCTCGTCCAGCTCGCCGACTGCCGCGTCTGGCACGCGACCGTCCTGACTGCTGCAGGCGTCGTGGACGTCCGCATGGACACCGTGCTGCGCTCGGCCGTCGTCGTGCCGAGACCTGGCGAGGCCGGGCACCGCGCCGCGGCCTGACCGGATCATCGGCGGTGGGGGTCGCAGATCGCGACCCCCACCGGACCGACCTAGGCCTTGATGAACGGCTTGGCCGCGGCCAGGACCTCTTCCATCGTGGAGGCCTTGTCGAACGCCTGCGGCGCCGGCGGCTTGTCGCGTGCCAGGCGCACGAGAGCGGCGTGCCGTGCCTCGACCTGGACGATGGTGCCCGCCGCGCCGAGGATGTCGACGCTCTCGATCATCGGGGCGGCGCCGTTGTAGGCGGAGACACCGAGGTCCTCGAAGACGTTCGCGGTCATCAGGAACGTCGCCTCGCTCTTGAACGAGTCACCGAAGTCGACGCCCGGGGCCTCGACGGGAGTGCCGCCGGCGTCGGAGATCATCGCCATGAGGGCGCCGACGTGCTCGTCCTCGTTGTCACGCAACTCGGTCGCGAGCTTCTTGACGTCGTCACTGAGACCGGAGACCTCCTTGAGCGCCTGCGTGTAGAACGCGGACTCGAGGTACTCGAGGGTGAGTGCGTAGTTGGCGATGTCGAGGTCGCCGCCGCCGCCCTGGGCGATGGCCGCCCGGGTGAACGGCGTGACCGCGCCGAGGCCCATGACGGCACCGGCGGTGATGGTGGCACGCGTCAGGAACGCGGCCCGGGTGTGTCCGCGAACCTGGATCTGCGCCAGCTCGGGGATCTTGATCTGATGGCTCATGAGTTCTTGTCTCCAGGTCACGCTGCGATGAAGGGCTTGACGGCCTCGAGAACGGCTGCCATGTCCATGGGCTTGGCAAACGCACCGTCCGGGACCGAGCCCTGACCGTTGTCGGCCTTGAAGTCCCGGCCGACCAGCTTGTTGAGGGCCGCCGCGTGGCGGGCCTCGACGCTGTGGATCGACAGGGCCGCGGCGAGGATGTCCTTGTTCTTGATGAGCCCGGCCTGTCCGAGATACGCGGCCGCGCCGAGGTTCTCGACGTCGGCAGCCGCCTCGAGCACACCCATGAGCCCGCTGGCCAAGACGTCCTCGAACGCGGTCTTCGGTGCTTCCACCGGCGTACCGCCAAGGCCCTTGACGGCCGAGATCAGCGCGTCGACGTGCGCCTGCTCGGATTCGCCGAACTGCTTGGCGATGTCCTGCGTGGCCTTGTCCTTGACGATGCCGGAGTCGATGACCTGCTTGTAGAAGTCGGCCTCCAGGTACTCCAGCGTCAGCGCGTAGTTGACGATCTCGATGTCGCCCGCATTGTCAGCGCTCTCGTCGGCCGGGGTGGCGGTCTCCTCGGGCGTGCTGGTCGAGCCACCCGTCGAACCGGAGTCCTCGTCGTCATCGCCGCAAGCGGCAAGCAGCGTTCCGAGCGCGACGGCCGCACTGCCACCGCCCATCATGCGCAGGAACGTCGCGCGGGACGACGGGTCCCGCTGAAGTTCATCGAGCGCGCCGCCGCGCGCGATGCGCGGCTCGTTGGCGCCCTTCATGGTCTGGTCTGGTTCCATCGGTGCCTCCCGGCAGTGGTGGGGTGTAACGCAGGCCCCGGGTATCGGGGGGCGCCCCGGGGCGGCCGGCCATCACGCAGGCCGACCAGCTCCGGGGTCACCTCCCTGGCGACGTCCTCGGGCACGACGGGGATCCCGGCTGCGAGAGAGCGGCCGTGCCGCACCCGGAGGCGCGTCGCCTGCATCGCCGTAGGCGCGGGAGCCCCACCACAGGGCACGCGGCCGATCGACCGTGAGAGCCGACGGCGAGACATCTGGGACTGCACGACGCCGGAGGCGTCAAGAGAGCGGGGCACCGCAGGCATGGACCTTCCTGAGTCGCGTGATGGAGCTCGGAAGTCAGTGTTCCGCTACCAGCTTCGAGGAGCCAGCTTCGGGGGGGTGCCCTCCAAGGCTCACCGTATACCCGCGGTCAAGCCGGCCAAACGTCCCGCGTTCAGGGCGGTGGCGTCGTGCCCGTCCGCGACGCCGGGTGCTCGTGCTCCTCGATCAGGTCGGTGGGACCGAGGATGAAGACCTCGCACATGAGATCCGGCTCCTGCTGGTTGCCACTCATGAACCCGATGACCGGGCGGCCGGTGGCCCGCGTCACGACGTCGGTGAACCGGTCGCGCATCAGCTCCTGGAACTCCATGCGCTGCTGGATGACCGCCTGCGTGCGACCGCCCTCCAGCAGTGTCTGCTCGACGCGCGAGAAGCCGCCCTTGAGGACGCAGACCACGAGATCGTCCTGGTAGTAGGACTTCGCCTTTGTCGGGCCGCGACCGTAGAACTCCTTCAGCAGGTGGACCATCCCGTCGGAGATCGCGGTCAGCACGTCCCCGGGAGTCCGGGGAGGGCCTGCCTGGACGCGCGGACGCCGTGGCGGCCTGTCGCTGGGACTGATGGCGTCTTGGGTCACGGTCTTCTCCGATTCGGTCGGCGCAGGTGCGGCCGTTGCAGAAGTCAGAACGCAATTTCGACCACCCGGGTCGACCTCGCACACGCGCCCTCCAGAACCTTGACTGTAGCTTGCGCGTAAAGCGCCGGGGTCCGGGCCGTGCGAGGACTAGTGTGTGTCGTTCAGCGCTCGTCGGGCCCGTCCTTCGCCTCGCGTGCACCTTTGAGCTGGAGGACGAGAGAGGAGGCCGACGTGTCGGCCCCCACCCCACACCTCACCGGCGATGCCCTGCTCGACGCGGTCACCGCATCGATGGTCGCGCTCCACGAGCGGTACCACCACCGCGCCCCGGTGACCGCCAAGACGCAGTTGCTCGGCGACGATCTCATCGCCTGCGTCATGGGCGGCGTCTACACCGACGTGGAGAAGACAATGATCGAGCTGCAGCGGACGACCGTGGTCCAGGAGACGCGCAGCGACTTCCAGCACGCCATGCAGCACAAGTTCATCGACGAGATCGAGCGCCTCAGCGGCCGTCGCGTGCTCGCGTTCATCTCGAACCACAGCGTCGGCCCTGACCTCGAGATCGAGCTGTTCATGCTCGAGGGCGGATCGCCGCCGACGGTCTACGGCTGACGCCGCGTAGGGCTAACTCGCCAGCGGAACGGGAGCCTCGACGTACGTCAACCGCCGCTCCAGGTGCTGGAGCGCCATCATCCTCGCGGCGGTGCCGGACGCGGGCGGGATCACCTGCAGCGAGCAGCCGGCCGCGCGGCAACGGGCATCGAAGCCGGTCAGCATCCGGACGCCCTGGGAGTCGATGAACGTCAGCGCGCGGAGATCCAGGAGGACGCTCGCGCGCAGGAGGTCACGGTCGGTGCAGACCCGGTCGGCGTGATGGCGCGTCGCGAGGTCCAGCTCACCACGCATCGCGATGGTGGTGCAGCCTCCCCAGCGGTTGACGTCCACGGAGAAGCCCGGAAGGACGAACGGGGCAGATGAGGGGCGGGGCACGGCATCCTTCCAGGTCGCAGGAAACAGCGGTCCTAGAAGTCAGATCGTGCTCCTCGTGCTCTGCAGCCCGAGGCGCCGGGTCGGTGCCCTCCACCTTCAGCCTAGCGCGGGGCCGCGCCGCCGTCCACCGGGGGCGCCGCCCGAAGGCCGACGGGCCCTCACCGCGCTGCGGCAAGGGCCCGTCGGGTGCAGCACAGGAGCTTGTGGCTACTCGCTGATCTGGATGTAGAACCGCTTGCGCGCACCCTCGGTCGTGACGGCACCGGCGCTGTCACGCGGGGAGACGACCACGGTGTTCGCGTTCTCCGTGTCGGCCGGCGCGCAGTTGATCGTGTCGAAGCCGCAGGCACCGATCGAGATCTCGCCGCCGAAGTTGCTGGCGACACCGTCCTGGTTCGTGTTCTGGATGGCGATCGACGCAGTGAGGCCGCGCTTCGTCGTGTCCACACCGGTGTTGATGTAGACGTTCTGGTTGCCGGCCGGGCCGGCACCACCCGGGTAGGCGGTCACGAGGGTCATGCCGCCGGACTGGGCGACGATCGCTCCGTTCTCGTCGATGAGCGCCCAGCGGGTCGTCGCCGCGTTCGCCTTGGAGGTGGCGTCCGTCGCCGCCGCGGTGGTCGCCGCGGTCACGATGTCGGCCGCGTTCGCGCCGTCGACGCGGTCGGCGTTGAGGCCGGTCGCGACGCCGGTGGCGTTCGTGACGAAGGGCTTCTTGGTGTCGCCGCCGGAGCCGACGTTGATCGAGCCGGCCGTCGTGCCGTTGGTCGCGTTGAACTCGAACGCGAAGCCGGTCGACAGGTTGTTCGCGCGGACGCACGGGTTCTTCGGCGGGGAGGCAGCGGTGCCACCCTCGGTGGAGCGGCAGCCGTAGATGGCGCCACCACCGGTGCTCGAAAGGTTGGACTGCCGGGTCGAGTAGCCGCCCTTGAGGCCCGTCGAGCTCGCGATGTTCGAGACGATCTCGGTCTCCGACGTGGTGGTGCCGTTGCGCACGCCCTCGCGCAGGTTGCCGCCGGTGGCGGCGTCGACGACGCCGGTGATGCCGATGGCCGCGACCGCGGTGGCGGCGACGACGTTGCGGGTGCGGGCACCCTGGCCGAGCGCGAACCGCCGGCGGCGCTTCGGCGCGCTCGCCTCGTCACCCGCGTACTGCTCGTTCCACGCGTCGTTGAGCGCGTGATCGTCGAACTTCTTCATGAGACAGACAACCCTTCGTGAGTTTGCTGGGTCCACCCGTCGCAAGGCGGGAGACAGCGCAAAGTTGCGCCAGGGGGCGTCATGCCCGGCACTGCGCCGCTCAACCCTGGTCGCACCGGGTTGTTGACGTCCAGACGCTCGACCTCCCCGTCCACCGGCCGCACCCGCGCGTTGTTCGCGGCCCGATGAGGCCCCGTCGGCGTTTCTGGCAGGGCGCCAACAAGCTCTTGGCACCCTGCCAACAAGACTGGTACGGTCCGGCGCCGATGGGTTCACCGTCCCCGACCCCGCGCTGGACGCGCCTGGAGCACGACGAGCGGCGCGAGCAGATCCTCTCGTGCGCCCGCCGCCTCTTCAGCGACCGCCACTACAGCGCCGTCTCGACCACCGAGATCGCCGCCGAGGCCGGGGTCGCCCGGGGGCTGCTGCACCACTACTTCGGAACCAAGCGCGACCTCTACGCAGAGGTCGTGCGCACGATGGTCCGCCTGCCACCGCCGCTGCCCGACGACGACGTCGCCGCGCGCCCGATCGCCGACATCCTCGACGTCACGATCGGCCGCTGGCTGTCGATGGTCAGCCGCAACCGCGAGACCTGGTTCGCCGCCGTCGGCGCCGAGGGCCTGGGACCCGATCCCGAGATCGAGAAGATCCTCGAGGAGGCACGCGAGGAGGTCGTCGACCGCTGGGTGCAGATCCTCGCAACGCGCCACCCGGACACCACGCGCACCGCCGAGCCCGAGATGCGCGCCGCGATCCGCAGCCACATCGCGCTCGCCGAGGCGTCGACGCGCGAGTGGCTCCAGCGCGGCCGCCTGACGCGCGAGCAGACCCACATCCTCATCACCCGCACGATGCTCGCCCTCGTGGACGACATCGTCCCGCTGCTCGTCGAGCAGCCCGCACCTCCGGCGTCCTGACGCCGGGATCCCTTCACCCCGCCAGGAGAACCACATGGGCATCACGCTGACCAGCGAGCAGCAGGACTTCGTCGCGGCGATCCGCGACTTCTGTGCGCGCGAGCTCGGGACCCGCGAGCAGCGCGACGCGCTGAACGGCCGCGAGCACCCGCACAACGCCGACATCTACAAGAAGATGGCGGACCTCGGCTGGCTGGGCGTCGCGATCCCGGAGGAGTACGGCGGCAGCGGCGGCGGGCTCGTCGACCTCTGCCTCTTTCTCGAGGAGACCGCCCGCGGCATGGCGCCGATCGGTGGCTTCGGCGTGACCATGATCGTCGCCGGCGCCTACGAGCGGTTCGGCACGACCGAGCAGAACGAGCGGATCCTCGGCGGCATCGCCACCGGCACGCTCGAGGCGATCGCGATGTCCGAGCCGGAGTCCGGCTCCGACGTCGGCTCGATGCGGTGCCGCGCGGTCCGCGACGGTGAGCACTACCTCGTCAACGGCCACAAGACGTGGATCAGCGAGGCGCACCTGTCCGAGCACATCCTGCTCGTGTGTCGCACCGATTCGTCGGGCGCCAAACACGAGGGCATCACGATGCTCGAGGTCCCCGCCGACAGCGAGGGCATCGAGATCCGCCGCATCGAGACGATGGGCGGCGAGGTCGTCAACGACGTCTTCTTCACGGACGTCCGGGTCCCGGCCGAGAACGTCCTCGGCCAGGAGGGCGCCGGCTGGACGCAGCTGATGGCGGGTCTCAACGTCGAGCGCCTGATCATCGGCGCGCTGGCCCTCGGCATGGCGCAGCGTGCGTTCGACGACCTGCTGGGCTACGTGAAGGAGCGCGAGCAGTTCGGTCGTCCGATCGGCTCGTTCCAGGCGCTGCGCCACCGCATCGCCGACCTCGCCACCGAGCTCGAGTGCTGCCGGCTGCTGACCTACGACGTCGCGCAGCAGGTCGACGCCAACCCGGGCGCGATGTTCCCGCGCGAGGCGTCGATGGCGAAGCTCAAGTGCACCGAGGCCGCCAAGCAGGTGACGCTCGAGGGCCTGCAGATGATGGGCGGCTACGGCTACGCCACGGAGTACGACATGGAGCTCCACGTCCGGCGCAGCCTGGTCATGACGATCCTCGGCGGCACGTCGGAGATCCAGCGGGAGATCATCGGCAAGACCTACGGGCTCTAGCCGCCGTCCGATCGGCGCGTGCCGACCCGGCCGGACGTCAGGACGCGGACGAATCGAGCGCGCGACGGACCGTCTCCTCGCCCTCGTCGAGGTGCCGGCGTAGGGCCGCGGGCCCGTGCCGCTCGAGCGCATCGAGCAGGTCCCGGTGGTGCTGCGCCATGGTCGCGGGGGTCCACAGCGGCCGCAGGGCGACGACGAAGAGCCGGATCTCACCGGACAGGCGGCCGTAGGCGTCGGCGATGCGCGGACTCTCCCCCGCGACGACGATGGCCTCATGGACGCCCTCGTGCGCCTCGACGACTCGCCGCCACGCCGGGCGCGACGTCTGGCAGACCGCGTCGAGCCGGCTGACCGCCTCGTGCACGGGCACGGCGACGCGGCCGTCGTGGCGCTCGAGCATGCGGTGCGCGGACTCGAGCTCGAGCGCGGCCCGCACCTCGAACAGTCCCTGGAGGCGAGGCATGTCGAGCGCGGCGACGGTCGCCCCGCGGTTGCGCTGCACCGCGACCAGGCCTTCGTCCTGCAGCATCTGGAGGGCCATCCGCGCGGTGTGGCGCGCGCAGTCGAACTCCTCGACGAGCACCCGCTCGACCAGGCGGTCACCCGGGGCGAGCCCGCCGTCGAGGATCCGGGCGCGGAGCGCGGAGACGACCTCGGGGACGGCGCCGGGGTCAGCGGGCGCTGGCGGCGAGGCTGGCATCCATCAACGGTGACGGATCACGCGGCGTCGTGACGGCGGGAGCCGCGCCGAGGAACCAGCGACCGGCGACGAGCGCGGCGAGCCCCCACGTGGCGGCGCAGAGTACGAGGACCACGTCCCACCCCGCTCCGGCGGCGGCGAGGGCCCCACCGGCCGCGGCGCCGGTCCACATCGACGTGTACAGGCCGCCGAGCGCCCGGCCGTGTGCGGCGGGCGGCGCGCTGCGCACGACCTGCAGGCCGACGAGGGTGAGGTAGCACCAGTAGGCCATCGAGAAGAGGCCCACACCGGCCACCGCAGCGCCGGGCGTCGCCACGAGGGCCGCGAGGAGCAGGCCGCCGACCCCCGACAGGAGCACCGGGACCATCGGGACCCGCGGACCCCGGCGATCGGCGACTCCCGCCACCACTCCGGTGAGGACCATGCCGAGAAGTCCGCCGCCGAGCGGGACGGCGCGCGCGGCGCTCTCGCTCAAACCTGCCCCCTGCGGTCCGAGCAGCGGCGCGGCGCGGGTGACCACGGTCCAGTAGGCGATGAGCACCAGGAACGCGCAGGCGTACGCGGCGAGCAACCCCGGGTCGCGGGGGAGCGCGACCGCGTCACGGCGTGCCACGGGCGTCGCTGCCAGTGGGGCGACCGCGACGAGCGCGAGGAGCGGCAGGCCGAGCGCACCGAACGCGAGGACGACGCCGGTGCCCAGCGGCCCCTCGGCGGCGCCGGCGGCGAGCGGCACGAGCAGCGTCCCCACGGCAACCGCGACGCTCATGCCGCCGATGGCCCGCCCCGCGCGCCCGGGACCTCCGAGCGCGGCGAGCGCCGCCTGCGCAGCCGGAGGGAAGCCGGCCGCCGCGAGTCCCTCCAGCGCGCGGCCCGCGGCCCAGCCGCCGTCGCCGAGCGGCAGCAGCAGGACGACACCGCCGACGAGCAGCAGCAGCGACGACGCGCGCAGTGCGGCAGGCGCGCCGTGCCGGTCCGCCCACGCGCCCCAGGGCAGGAACGCGAGAGCGAAGGCGGCGCAGAACGGGACGACCGACCACGCCGGGTCGCCGGGCGTCCGCGCGCCGTCGAGCGCCGGGGCGAACGCGGCGACGGCGTAGACCGCAGCCGCCCCGGCCCAGATCCGGGTTCGTGCAGATTGTTGGGCAATCTTCATGCGGGCGGCAGCCTAGCACCGCCGCCCGCCGATTGTCCAACAATCGAACCGGGAGGGCTCGACCTCCTAGAGGTCGAACAGCCCCAGCCGCACGCCCAGCGGCAGGGCGTTCGGGCGGAACGGCTCGGTGCCCGTGGCGAGCGTGACGCCGACGCCGTTCGCGTTGGCGTACGCGACGGCTCGCGTGACGTCGCTGACGCCGTTGCTCAACGCCAGCGGCGCGATCGACAGCGTGCTCAGCACGCCGAGCGCGCGGCCGGACCGGTCGAGGAACGCGCTGCCCGAGTCACCCGGGATGCCCGGGGTCACCGTGTAGACCGGGTGGTTCCAGCCGCCGGCCATGGCGCCGAGGCTGACACCGCGCTTGGGGCTCAGGAGCTCGATGCCCTGACGCAGCGACGAGTTGCCGTAGCTGTAGACCGTGTCCAGCAGCGCCGTGCCCGAGGACGTGGGTGCGGTCGGTCCGCCCCAGTGCGGGATCGACGGGTTGACCTTGTCGTGATCGGCCGGATCGAGCCGGACGAGCGCGAAGTCGTTGTACTGGCACGCGTTCGGATCCTGCTCGTCACGGGCCTGCATGGCCAGCCACGAGTTGTAGACCATGGTCCCGGGACGCGACGCCCCGTCGATCTCGACCTCGGTCCCGAGCGGCAGCGAGCCGGAGTCGCAGCCGTTGGTCTCGGTCGCGCCCCCGGTGCCCGAGCAGTGGGCGGCCTGCCCGAGGTAGATCGACGACGCGTCGTAGAAGACGAAGTTCGCGGTGCACTGACCCCCCGCGGTCAGCGTCTGGACCCCCGGCGTGACGGCGGCGGATGCGGCGGGCGCCCAGGTGGGCGCGGCGGACGCGGTGGACGCTGTGGCGCCCACGGCGATCGCGAGGACGGCGATGACGATCGACAACCTGCTCATTGATCTCTCCCCTGCTCGGTGACTCTGGCGGAACGGCGGTGCGTGCGCGCGGACTCCCGACCACGCGCCCCGCAGCGTGGCAGACCTACCCGCCGGCCGCGCCGCTGACACCCGATACGGCGAAGCGCGTAAGGTCACCCGACCCCGTGAGCGATCGCGCACCGACACCGTCGTACTCGCTCGACCGCGCGGCCGCCCGCCGCGACGAAGATCTCTCCCTCGCCCTCCGCGCCGCGAACATGGGCTGGTGGGAGTGGGACCTGCCGGACGGGGAGATCCGCTGGAGCCGCGGCCACGAGGACTCGCACGGAGGGCACAGCGTCCCCGTCTCCTACGCGGACTACCTGGAGACCGTCCACGAGGACGATCGCGGCCGCATGGACGCGCTGATCCGTCGGGCGATCGAGGAGCGCGGGTCCTACGACACCGAGTTCCGCACGGTCTGGCCCGACGGCAGCGCCCACTGGATGTACGGCGTCGGTCGCGTCTTCTGCGCCGACGACGGGACGCCCGTCCGGCTCGCCGGCGTCGCGCGGCTGATCGACGAGGAGCGCGCGGCCCGCGAGGCGATCGCCGAGGCCGAGGGCCGCTTTCGACGGCTGGCGAACGTCGCTCCCGTCCTGCTGTGGGTCTCCGACACGGAGGGCATCTGCACCTTCGTCAACGAGAGCATGTGCGTGTTCACCGGGCGGACCTTCGAGGAGGAGATCGGGGACGGCTGGTCGGCGGTCGTCCACCCCGACGACCTCGAGCGCTGTCTGACGCTCCACCGGTCCGCCCTCGAGGAGCGCGTCGAGTTCGAGATGGAGTACCGGATGCGCCGGCACGACGGCCAGTACCGCTGGGTCCTGGACCGCTGCCGACCGCTCGCGGACGAGACCGGCGAGTTCCGCGGGTTCGTCGGCGGCTGCGTCGACATCCACGAGCGACGGGAGGCGGAGGAGCGCGCGCGGCACGCGGCAGAGACCCGCGCGCTCCTCGACGCGATCTACCGCGACGCCCCCGTAGGCCTCGCCTTCTTCGACGCCCAGCTGCGCTACGTCCGCGTCAACCACTCGCTCGCCGAGATCAACGGCATCCCCGCCGGCGACCACGCGGGCCGGAGCATCGCCGAGCTGCTCCCGGACATGGACCCTCGGGTCGAGCGCGACGTCGCCCGCGTCCTGGCGACCGGCGAGCCCATCGTCGACGCCGAGGTCACCGCGGCGACGCCACGCGACCCGTCGCGGCTCTGCCACTTCCTCGTCAGCTACTACCGCGTCGCCCTCGACGACGGCGAGCCGCTGGGGGTCGCGCTCACGGTCCAGGAGGTGACCGCCCGCCGCGAGGCGGACGCCGAGCGCGAGCGGCTCCTCGCCGCCGAGCAGCACTCCCGCCGCCAGCTCGAGGCCGCCCACGCGCGCAGCTCGTTCCTGGCCCGGCTCGGCGGCGTCCTGGAGCGGTCCCTGCACCTCGAGGACACGCTCGCCGAAGTCGTCGCGCTGCTGCGCGAGGAGCTTGCCGAAGCGGTCGCCGTCGACGTCGTCGAGCGCAGCGGTCGCAGCGCCCGTCGGCGCGGCCAGGTGAGCGTGCCCGGTGGACCCGACCGGCCGGAGGACTGCCCGACGACGCGCTCGGTGCCGCTCGTCGCCCGCGGCCGGCACGTCGGCTCCGTCGTGCTCGGCTGGCGGGAGGACCGTCACCAGCCCTCCGCGGCGGACGCCCGCCATGTCGGGGACATCGCGCAGCGCCTCGCCCTGTGGATCGACAACGCGCTCCTCTACCGCGAGCGCGCGCAGGTCGCCGACACCCTCCAGGCCGGGCTCCTGCCGCCCGACCTGCCGGAGATCCCGGGCGTCGAGACGGCGGCGCGCTACCTGAGCGCCGACGAGGCCACCGACGTCGGCGGCGACTTCTACGACCTCTTCCCCACCAGCACCGGCGGCTGGGCGCTGGCGGTCGGCGACGTGTGCGGCAAGGGCGCCGATGCCGCCGCCGTCACGGCGATGGCCCGGTACACGCTGCGCGCAGCGACCGCCGTCGGCGCATCGGACCCCGCGCGCGACCTCGGCCTCCTCAACGACGCGCTGCTGGCGGAGGGGACGCCGGAGCGGTTCCTGACCGCGGTGCTCGCGCACGTCGACGCCGTCGGCGACGACGGCCACGCCCGGATACGCCTGGCCTGCGCCGGACACCCCTCCCCGCTGCTGCTGCGCGCCGACGGCCGCGTGGAGACCGCGGACGTCCACGGCCCGCTGATCGGCGTGATCCCCGGCGCCACGTGGCCGGTTGCCGAGCTCGACCTCGGTCCGGGCGACGCCATCCTCGTCGCCACCGACGGGGTGACCGAGGCCGACCGGGACGCGCCGCTGGACGCCGCCGGACTCGGCGCGCTCCTGGGACGGGAGCTCGGCGGCGGCGCGGCAGGCGCCGACGACATCGCGGCGGCGGTCGAGGCGATCGCGCGCCGTCGCTCCGTAGGACGGCTGCGCGACGACGTCGCCGTCCTCGTCCTGCGGATCCACGGCTGACCGCCGCCACGCGCCATGCCTCCAGCCACCCGGACCCTGAGCGCCACCGAGTTCGCGGAGATCACCGGGGTCTCCCGCGAGCGCCTGCGCACGTGGGAGCGCCGCCACGACTTCCCGGAGCCCGTGCGGGTCGGCCGCGGCGCGCGGCGCTACGAGGTCGACGACGTGCCGCGGGTGGTCGCCGTCCGCCGCTCGGTGGACCGCGGCGTCCCCCTCCAGGACGCCGTCCAGGCCGCCCGCTCCCAGCCGTCGGCGGGCATCAGCGACACCGCCCGGGCGGCGCTGGCCGAGCACGCGCCGATCGCCGTCGTCGTCGTCTCCGGCCCCGAGCCGCTGCGCGTGGAGGAGGTCAACGCGCTCGTGCGTGCGCGGCCGGGCGCGCCCGCCCCCGGCGACGATCTCCTGGAGATCGCACCCTGGTACGCCGACCACCCTGGCTCGGCGACCCTGCGCAGCCTCTTCGCGAGCAGCTCGGTCGCGGCCGCCTGCGAGCACCCGGACTGGACCACCGGGATGGTCGGGACGGCGAACGCGATCGCGTACCGGCTCCCCCAGGAGCCCGAGGGGCCGCCGCTCGTCGCCCTCGTCGGGATCGACACCGCGCGGGAGCGGCAGGCGCGCCGCGAGCTCGAGATCGCCGACGGCGACCGGACCGCCCTCCGCGCGACGCTGGAGCAGCAGGAGCGCTGGACCCGTGCGACCGGCGCCGTCGTGGCGGCCGCCCGGACCCGTGGCGGGGTGCAGGCGCTGGCCGAGGCGACCGACGCACTGGTGCGGCACGCCGGCGCGCTGGACGCCGCCGTCGCCCCGTACATGACCGGGGCCCTCGTTCTCGGACGCTCCAGCCGCGGGCTGCTGGGTCCCGGCACCATCACGGTGACCGCCTACGAGGAGCTCGCCACCGCGCTGCGCGACGGCTCGCCCACGTGGCTGCACCAGGCCGCCGGGAGCGCGGCCGGCGCGCCGGCGGATCTCGCGACGCACGTCGTCCCCATCGTCGCCGCGGGCGAGCCGCTCGGCGCCCTGGTGCTGCTCTTCGACGAGCCCGAGGACCTCGACGGGGTCCCTGCCGACCTCCTCCTCACGGTCTCCACCGTGCTGGGATTCGTCCTCGTCCGCGAGCGCGTGATGGACGAACTGCGCGACTGAGACCGCCGGGCGGCCCGCCGGACCGCCTCGTAGATCCGTCCAGCGCGGTTTTGCGCGAGGTGCCACGGGTATCCGGAAGATCGACCACCTCGAAGGGAGCCCCTCTCATGATCTCCGCGATCATCGCCGTCCTCGTCGCCGCACTCGTCTACGCCCTGTGCCTCGCGCTCGGGTTGCCCACGATCGTCGGCATCGTCGCCGCCGTCCTCGTCCTGCTGTCCGGGATCCCGACCGGCGCGTACGGCCGCCGGGTCTGACGTCTCACCCCCGCCACCACGACGAAGGGCCGCCCTGGAGGCGGCCCTTCGTCGTTCTTCTGCGGCCGCGCCGGGCGGCCGTCGCGCTTACTTCTTCAGCTTGTCCGTGACGGAGTCGACGGCGTCCTCGGCCTTGTCCTTGACGTCGGAGGCGACGTCCTTGACCTTGCCGCCGGCCTCGTCGAGCTTGCCTTCCTGGCGGAGCTCCTCGTCACCGGTGACGTCGCCTGCGGCCTGCTTGGCCTTGCCCTTGAACTTGTCGGTCGTGCCAGCCATGGTGGGTCCTTTCTGAGGGGGAATGCTGCGACCGGGGTCTACCCGGCAGCGATGGAACGCAATCCGCGATCGCGCCGGTCGGTGCGATCGGCCGGGGCCTCGAGGCGCTCGCGCATCTCGCCGAGGGAGCGACGCAGCAGGCGGGAAACGTGCATCTGGGAGACCCCGACGCGGTCGGCGATCTCGCGCTGCGTGAGCCCCTCGAAGAAGCGCAGGCGCACGATTTCGCGCTCGCGGTCGGCCAGGGCGCCGAAGCCGTCCATCACCAAGAGGCGGCGGTCGGCCTGCGCGAACTCGACGTCCTCGCCGCCGAGCACGTCCAGGGCGGTGCGGTCCTCGCCCAGCGGCTCGTCCAGCGACGCGGCGGTGTAGCTCTGCGCGCCCTGGAGCGCCTCGAGGACGTCCTCCTCGGTGCGCTCGACCGCGGTGGCCAGCTCGGCGATGCTCGGAGCACGACCCATCTCGGTGGACAGGCGCTCCGTGGTCTTCGAGATCTTCGCGCTCAGCTCCTGGAGGTCGCGCGGGATGCGGACCGACCAGGCCCGGTCGCGGAAGTGCCGCTTGATCTCGCCGGCGATGGTCGGCGCGGCGAAGGTCGAGAGACGGACGCCGCGATCCGGGTCGAACCGGTCGATCGCGTTGATGAGGCCGACGCAGCCGACCTGCACGAGGTCGTCCAGCGGCTCGCCGCGGTCGGCGTATCGGCGGGCGATGTGCCGAACCAGTGGCACCATGCGCTCGACCAGCTCCTGGCGGGCCTGACGCTCGCCGAGGTGGTGGTAGCGGTGCAGCAGCTCCGCCTCGGCGGCGGCTGCATCGGTGGTGCTGACGGGTGTCGGAACTGCCTGCATGTCGGTCTCCCTCGTTCGGGTACTGCTGTGAGAGCGATCCTGGAGCAGGGCCACCGCCCGACAAGGTGGTCAATGGTGGGCAGAGGGGGCGCCCTGGCACATTCGACCGCTTTTATGAGGTGGACAGAACCGGTCAGTCGAGTCACGGGCGCCCGAATGCCGGCCCATGGGTTTGGTCGCGTGCTCACGCGGGAACGACGGTCTACGCGCCACACCGCTCGGTGCGCGATACTCGCGCCCCCCACGGAGCGCATCGACGTGGCATGAGCGCCTCACCCCGACCAGACCTCGAACTCACCCTCCCGGCGCGTCCCGAGAACGTCGCGGTCGTACGGCACGTGCTCGGCTGCCTGTCCGACGCCTTGGACATCACCCCCGAGGTCCTGCACGACGTGCGGCTCGCGGTCAGCGAGGCGTGCGCCAACGTCATCGTGCACGCCTACCGCGACTGCGAGGGCCTGCTCGAGCTGAACGCCAGCTCCCTGCCCGACCGGACGCTCGAGATCGTCGTCCGAGACCACGGGCTCGGCATGGGTCCCCGTGCCGACTCGCCCGGCCTCGGCGTCGGCCTGCCTCTCATCGCGGCCCTCAGCTCCGCGCTGGAGATCGGGACCGCCGACGACGGCGCCACCGAGGTGCGCATGACCTTCGCGCTCGACGGCGACGACGATGCAACGGTGGCTGCGTGAGCACCGGCGGTCCGGCTGACGCGACCGCCCGCCGGCTCGACGGTGTACGGCTGGACCTCGCGTGCGGACCCCTCCTTGGACCCGCGCTCGCCCGCACCGTCGGCGCGCTGGCCGCCCGGGCCGACCTCACCCTCGACCGGCTCGACGACGCCGTCCTCATCTCCGACGCGGTCTGCCACGGCGCGGCCGGGGAGGCCGTCGACGACCGCCTGCCGATCCGCGTCGAGACGCGTCCGGGCGCGCTCGTGCTCCGCGTCGGCCCCCTCAGGGACGGCGGAGCGCGGCGTCTGCTGCAGGGTGGTGACGACGGCGTGCCGGGCGCGCAGATCATCCAGCGGCTCGCCTCGCGCGCCCGCGTGACCGGCGGGGGCACGCGGAGCGAGTACCTCGTCGTCGAGCTGCTCCAGGAGGACGGAAGATGAGCACGGGAGCGTTCGACTTCCGCGTCGAGACCGAGACGGCCGACGGGGACATCTGCATCCTGTCCGTCTCCGGCGAGGTCGACCTCTTCACCGCACCCGAGCTGAAGCTCGCCGCACAGCGCGAGCTCGACGGCGGCGCCACCCGACTCGTCGTCGACCTCACCGCGACCCGGTTCCTGGACTCGACCGCGCTCGGCGTCCTGATCGGCCTGGTGAAGCGGGTCCGCCCGCTCGGCGGCGACCTGACCATCGTCAACACCGAGCCGACGACCGCCAAGACCTTCGCGATCACCGGACTCGACGAGGTCTTCACCGTCGTCGCCACCCGGGACGAGGCGCTCGCCGCCCTCGCGAGCTGACCCTGGCGCTCATGTCGCCGGCCGCGGATGCCGACAGGGAGTCGTGATGCAGCATCGCCGCGAATCGGTCGTCTTCATGACGACGCACCATCGGATCACCGGGATCATCACGCTCGCGCGTGACGGGTACCGCAGCAGGATCTCCGACCTGCTCAACGCGACCGAGCGGGACTTCGTCTCGCTGACCGACGTCACGGTCGAGCGCCTGGACGGTGCCGAGCCGCCTACGTCGCACCCGTTCGTGACGATCAACCGGCACCACATCGTCTTCGCCCTGCTGCCCGACGGCGAGGACGACACGCCGTCCCAGCCGCCGCCGAGCTAACCTTCCGCGTCCCGCCGCCCCGAGGGGCGGTTCCAGGAGAGGTGCCGGAGTGGTTGAACGGGCACGACTGGAAATCGTGTGTGCGTTAACGCGTACCGAGGGTTCGAATCCCTCTCTCTCCGCTTCGCTCAGACCTGCCAGGCGCCGTCGATCAGCACCGGCACCCGGTCGCCGCCGCCGCGCGGCGTGGCGTGCACGTCGACGCCAGGGCCGCCGATCATGAAGTCGATGTGGATCTGTGACTGGTTGAGCCGCGCATGGTCGGCCTCGCCGGCGGTGAACTGGTACGCCGACCCGATCGCTATGTGGCTCGCCGCGTTCTCGTCGAGCAGCGTGTCGAAGAAGACGGTGTCCAAGGCGCCGATGCGCCCGTCGCCGTCGACCAGCGCGACCTCCCCCAGGCGAGCGGCGCCCTCGTCACGCGCCACGTAGCCGCGCAGGACGTCGGCGTTCTCCTGTGCGTCGACCCGCACCGCCCGGCCGTCACGGAACTCCACCTCGAGCCCCCGGATGATCGAGCCGCCGACGACCAGGGGCTTCGTCGACCGCACGACGCCGTCGACCCGACGGGGGTCGGGCGCGGTGAAGATCTCCTCGCTGGGCAGGTTCGGCATGTGGACGATCCCGTCGAGCGTCTCGAACCGCGCCGCCATCCAGGTGGAGGTCGGGAGCAGCCCGACCGTCAGGTCGGTGCCCGGGCCGGTGAAGTGCAGGGCGTCGTAGCCGACGGAGGTCATGCGGGCGGCGGTGGAGACGAGCACGTCCGCGCGGGCCGTCCACGCGGCGATGGGGTCGTCCTCGTCGAGGCGGCAGACGTGCACGATCTGCTCGCAGAGCTTCGTGTACGCGGCGCCCGGTTCGAGGTCGGGGTGCACGAGCTTCGCCCACTCCCGGGTCGGGCACGGCACGGCGGTCCAGTTCGTCGTGCGCTCGTTGACGACCTGGCCGGACTCCTTGAGGAACGGCAGCGGGTCCTTGCCCACGCGCGCCGGGTCGAGGTCGTCCAGCAGCCCGGGCGCCGACGGCCCGGTGAGGCCGATCCGGGCGCAGCGCTGCCGGCCGAGCTCGAGGATCCGCTCGCCGTACCAGGACGGCACGAACGGCAGGAGTTCCTCGCGCGAGAACTCCACGCGGGCACGCTTGACGTGCAGGTCGAAGTACTGGACGTCCACGAACTTCGCGCCTGCACGGTAGGCGCTGGCGGCCAGCGCGCGCGCGAGGTGCTCCTTGCCGATCTCGGCGCCGATGGCGACGATCTGCTCGGGCTGGACGTTGGCCCCGAAGCCGACCACGAGGTCCGCGAAGCGCGCGAGGGTCTCGTCGTCCATGCCGTCCTGGTGCGTCTGCGTGTGCTGATCCGTGCTCATCCCCGGACCTTATTGCCCTCAGGGCGCGCCGACGGGCTCCAGCGGACGGCCGGCGCGGGGGTCGGGGGAGCGGCGCCGGCCGCCGCCGCTGGGGCCCGGCGCCGCCGCGAGGCGCGACAGCCCCCAGGCCAGCGAGACGAGCAGCAGCGCGGCGATCCCGAGGACGATGGCGTACCCCGCGCCCCACAGCCAGCCGGACACGCCGGTCTTGGCCTCGCGCTGCAGGACCTCCTTCTCGCCCTGGAACGGGCGGGTGAACTGCGCGAGGGCGGGGACCTCCGGCGCCGGGATCGCCGTGTCCTTCGGCAGAAAGATCGGGACGGTCGCGAGTTCGGCGCGGCCGTGGTAGCGCAGCATCGCCTTCCACTCCCCGTGCAGCGGGATCGGCTCGGTCGTCCGGTAGCGGCCCGGGCCGACCTTCTCCAGATGGTCGATGTGGAGCTTCGTCCCGCCCTGCCAGGCGGTGATGGTCAGCCAGCGCGCGTCGTCGGCCTTGGTCGCCGGGCGGATCGTGATCTCCGCGTTCGCGGCACGCTGACCGGCGGTGCCGGGCACCTCGGCAAGGCGGACGTCGGCCTCCATGCCCGACGGCGTGCCGGCCACGAGCCCGTAGCCGACGACCAGCGCGACGACGAGCCCGCAGACTCCGGGCAGCGCGATGCGCCTGAGCATCGGGTCGGTGGCCGAGCTGACGCGCGGCGTCGGCTCGCCGGCCGCGACGTCGCGGGGGGCGCGGAGCATCGCGCCGACCCAGCCGCCCAGCGCACCGGCGGCGACGCCGGTCACGAGACCGACGGCGAGCGCCTCGGGCAGCATCGAGGACGGCCACGGGATCGGCATCCAGGTGTGGCTCCAGCCGTACTCGGCGAGCAGGCCGACGGTGCCGACCACCGCGCCGGCCAGGGCACCGAAGCGCACCGGGTCCTTGCGCACCGCGACGACCAGGGCGACCGCCTCCACGACGAGCGCGGAGACCAGGTAGAGCGGGAAGTGCGGGGTCGTCTCGCCGAGGACCGGGCCGACGATCAGCGCGAGCCCACCGCGGATCGCGAAGAAGAACAGGACCGCGGCGATCGCGGCGCCCTTCCCGAGGAAGACGCGTGCGCTGACGAGCGCGACGCCCGCCGCGAGGGTGACCATCGCGGGCTGGAGGATCAGCGCGAACTGCGGGACGCCGAAGTCGAACTCGGCCTGGAAGGTGGAGAGGCCGACGAGGAAGCCGCCGGCGATGCCGGCGAAGCGGAACCGGGTCAGCACGCGACGGACGCGGTCCGGGCGGGTCTGCGGCGCGTCCCTCTCGGCCGGTTCGAGCGCGGCCGCGCCGCCGCCCTCCACGAGCAGGACGAGCATGCTCACGAGGGTCATCCCGGCGCCGCCGATGAGCATCAGGTGGGTCGGGCCCCAGAGCGTCACGTCCTGCCCGAAGAGGCGATGCCAGACGTCGTCCAGCGGGAAGCCGATGAGGCTGAAGGCCGAGCAGCAGACCATGAGGACGCCGCCGAGCGGGGCGTACCAGCCGCGGGTGATGCGGACGGCGCCGCGGCTCGGCCGCTTCCCCTCGGGCGCCAGGACGATGGCGAGGAAGCCGGCGGCGAAGATGCCGAAGAGGCCGGCGAGGATGAGGTAGTGGGCGGGGTTGGCCAGCGGTCCGGCGTCGCGGCCGTCGTCGATGTGCAGCGCGATGTCCCAGTACATGCCGAGGACCGCCACGAGGAGGGCGGCCTCGGCGAGGGCGCCGGGGATGGCGGCCCAGGCGGGCAGGCCGGTGTGGCGCTCGGCGACGGTCGAGATGCGGGCGAGGACCGTGCTGCGCCCGGTGCGGTGCGCATAGCCGAGGCCGCCGAGGACCGCGGTGGCGACGCCGGCCATGGCGGTGGCGAGGACGATCTCGCCGACGGCGGCGCCTCCGGCGGGCTCGGCCGCGGCCTGCAGGGCTGCGGTGGTGAGGAAGCTCATGGGACGACTATTACACGATTTGATGTCACATAGACACATGGTACGGTCGCTGTGTGAGCGACTCCACAGACCGCGACGAGCTGACGATCGAGCAGCTCGCGGCACAGGTCGGCATGACCGTCCGCAACATCCGCGCCCACCAGTCCCGCGGTCTGCTCGAGCCCCCGGCCGTCCGGGGTCGCACCGGCTTCTACGGCCCCTCCCACGTCGAGCGCCTACGGCTCATCCGCGACATGCAGGCCGACGGCCTGAACCTCGCCGCGATCTCCAAGCTCGTCGGCACCGGCGGTGAGGAGTTCGCCGGCTTCCGCCGCGCACTCGCCGCGCCGTTCGAGACCGGCGGCGCGCAGATCGTCGGCGGCGCCGAGATCCGCACGGCCCTCGGCGGCTCGGTGTCGGAGGAGGTCATCTCGCGCTCCGCGAAGCTCGGGCTGTTCCGCCCGCTCGGCGACGACCGCTACGAGGTGACCAGCCCGCGTCTGCTGCGCGCGGCGGAGGAGATCGGCGCGATCGGCCTGCCGCACGACGTCGGCCTCGACGTCCTCGAGAAGCTCGACCGCCACGCGCAGTCGATCGCGAAGATCTTCGTCGAGCTGTTCCTCGAGGAGGTCTGGAAGCCCTTTCAGAAGGCAGGCATGCCGCCCGAGGACTGGCCGCGGGTGCGCGAGGCGCTCGAGCGGCTGCGGCCGCTCGCCGGCGAGGCGCTGCTCGGCATGTTCGAGCCCGCGATGAGCATCGCGGTCGAGCGCGCGGCGGACCGCGTCGCGGACAAGCTCGGGCGTGAGGCCGGCAAGGGCCGCTGACTCGCGGCGGCCCTTCCTCGTAGGGTCGGGCGCATGGAGCTCCACCACGTCCTCTTCTATGACTACGTCGCCGACATCCTCGAGCGGCGCGGCCCGCACCGCGAGGCGCACCTCGCCCACGCCGGAGCGTCGCGGGACGCGGGCGAGCTGCGCTTCCTCGGAGCGCTGGGCGACCCGGTCCACGGCGCCCTCGGCGTCTTCGCCCCGGGCGTGACGCCCGAGCGGATCGAGGCCTTCGCCGCCGCCGACCCGTACGTCGTCGCGGGCCTGGTCACTGCCCGCCGCGTCGAGCCGTGGACGGTCGCGGTCGCACCGGCCTGACCCCGCCGATATGGTCGGCGCCATGGCCGACTCCCCCCGTCTTTGGACCTTCAGCACCTCCCCGTTCGCGGGCAAGGCGCGCCTCGCCTTCGCCGAGAAGGGCGTCGAGGTCGAGCTCCACGAGATCCACCCCGGCAGCCGGCCCGCGCGGCTGCGTGAGCTGAGCCCGATCAACCGCGTCCCGGTGCTCGAGCTTCCGGACGGGACGGCCATCTTCGAGTCGTCGGTCATCTGCGAGTGGATCGAGGAGACCTACCCCGAGCCGCCGCTCTGGCCCGCCGACGCGAACCTCCGTGGCTGGGCGCGCGCATGGACGAAGTGGATCGACGACCACGTCACCGGCAACTACTTCCTCGGCATGCGCAAGCTCGCGTTCGGCAAGGCGCCGGACGACCCGGAGGACATCACCGAGCAGCTGCACGCGAAGGCGGTCAAGCGCCTGCACACGCTCGAGCAGATCCTCGCGGCCCACGAGGGCCCGTACGTCTGCGGCGCGCAGTTCACCTACGCCGACCTCACCGGCATGGCCGTCGCCGCGCGTCTGCCCGTGTGGACGCCGCACCTGGCCGAGGGCGTCGACGCGCTGCCGAACGTCACCGCCTGGTTCGCCGCGCTGCGCGAGCGGCCGACGATCGGCGCGCTCGACGCGAAGGGCGAGCCCGTCCATCGTGCCGAGGAGCCCGCACCGGCCTGAGGCACCTCCGGGGTCAGACGACCTCGCGCAGCTCGCCGGTCGCGACGTCGAAGATCGCGCCGCGGACCTGCCCGGTGTTCAGCAGGAAGGGGCTCTCCGTGATCGTGCGGACCGACTCGCGCACGCTCGCCTCGAGGTCGGTGATCGTCCGCAGGCCCCACGACGGCCGACGGCCCGCGTGCTTGCGCATCAGCGCGTCGAACGCCTCGTCGGTCGTCTTGGTGAGGCCGCAGTCGGTGTGCTGGATGACGAGCACGTCCTGGGTGTTGAGGACGTGCTGGGAGACGCTGAGCGAGCGGATCGTGTCGTCGGTGACGACGCCACCCGCGTTGCGGATGATGTGGGCGTCGCCCTCGTCGAGGCCCAGGAGGGAGAACAGGCGCAGGCGCGCGTCCATGCACGCGACGACCGCGATCGCGCGACCGGGCTCGGCCGTCTTGTCGGTCGCGTGGTAGCCGTCCGCCGCCGTGCCGTAGCGCGCCGCGTTCTCGAAGAGGGTGTCGATGGTTCCCATGGCGCGAAACCTAGCTTTTCGGCACGGGGGAGCGTCCCTTCGACGCGCGGTCGGCGGCCTCGCGCAGCTCGTCGCGGAACTCCGGCGCCGCGATCGCAGCGAGCGCGAAACCGCGCTCGTGGACCGCGAGCCCCTCCAGCTCGGCCGCCCCGTACTCGGTGATGACGACGTCGACCTGGTGGCGCGGGGTGGTGATGACCGCGCCCGGACCGAACCACGGGACGATCCGCGAGCGCTTCTCGCCGTCGATCGTCGTGGTCGACGGCAGGCAGAGCAGCGCGCGCTGGGCCAGCGAGGTGCCGGGGCCGGAGATGAAGTCCTCCGCGCCCCCGATGCCTGAGAACTGCCCGCCGTCGATCGTGTCGGCGACGACCTGGCCGTGGATGTCGACGGCGAGCGCGCCGTTGATCGTGACCATGCCGGCGTTGCGGGCGATGGCCTCGGGGGCATTGACCTCCTCGACCGGGAGGAAGGCGACGTCGCGGTTCCCGTCCAGCCAGTCGTACAGCTCCTGGCTGCCGAAGGCGAAGGTCGTGACGCTGACGCCGTCGAAGTGCCCCTTGCGGTTGGTCACCTTCCCGGCCTCGTGAAGCCGCATGCAGCCGTCGGTGAACATCTCGGTGTGCAGGCCGTAGCCGCCGCCCTCGTCCTGCGCCAGCCGCGTGGCGATGGCCGACGGGATCGAGCCGATGCCCGTCTGCAGCGTCGCGCCGTCGGTGATGAAGCGCCTCGCGTGCCCGGCGATCGCCTCATCCACCTCGCCCGCCGGGGCCTCCGGCAGCGCGGTCGGGCCGGCCTCGCCGGCGACGAGGACGTCGATCTCGTCGACGTGCAGCGCGTGGCGGTGGTCCCCTGCTCCGAACGTGACCGGGAACTTCTCGCTCGTCTCCACGATCAGCAGGCGGTCGGGATCCGCACCCGCCGCGCGCAGCGCCGCGATCGTCCCGCCGGCGTGCAGCGAGAGCGAGCACCAGCCGTCGGCGTCCGGCGGCGCGGCGGCCGTCACCATCACCCGCGGCGGGGTCTTCTCGAGCAGCGGCGCGAAGCGGCGGAAGTCCGCCGGCGCGAAGGAGATGTTGGCCCCCTGGTCGCGCAGGGCGCGCTCGAACGGGCCGAAGAAGCCGCTGAGGTAGTGGACACCGGGGCGGAAGAACAGCTCCGTCCCGACCGCGAGCAGCGCTCCCGCCACCCGCAGGTCCTCCCAGTCCTCGCGCACGCCCAAGGCGGCCAGCAGCGACGGCGGCTGCCCGGGCCCCAGGGGGATCCCGAGGGTGTCCGCGACCCGCAGCAGGGCCGCCGCGTCCGTGGGTGAGACCGGTTCGGGCCGCGACATTGGGCGCGACGCTATACGGTGGCGCCCCTATGCAGAAGATCGTCATCGAGCAGGACTTCACGGTTCCGGTGGAGCGCGCCTTCGCGTTCCTGGCGGAGCACGAGAACCTCACTGCCCTGTTTCCCGCCAAGATCAAGCGTCTCAAGGACGGCGACGACGGCACCCGCAACGGTGTCGGCTCCGCCCGTTCGCTGCGCATCGCGATCCTCCCGCCGTTCGAGGAGACCAACACGAAGGTCGTCGAGAACGAGCTCATCGAGTACCGCATCACCAAGGGCTCGCCGCTCAAGGACCACCACGGCCGCATGACCTTCACGTCGCTGCCGTCGGGCGGCAGCCACCTGAAGTACGAGATCGAGTTCGGGTCCAAGCTCCCCGGCCTCGACGTCATCGTCGCCAAGGCGCTCGGGCGCGACGTCAAGAAGGGCCTCGCGAAGGTCGACCGGCTCGCCTAGGCGGGCCCCGGGAGATCGTGATGCGCGTCGGCCGGACACTCGGCGGCATCGCGATCATCCTCCTCGCGGTCCTCGGCATCGTCGCCGGGGCCGTGGCCATGGCGGGCGGCACGTACCTCCAGCGCAAGGACGCGCTCGTGGAGGGCCGGTCGCCGGGCACGTTGCAGTTCTCCACCGTCGCCGGCACGAAGTACACGGTCGCGCTCAGCGCCGAGCCGGGCGGGCTGTTCGAGCTCCTCCGGCGGACCGAGCGCCGCCGGAAGTACCGCGTCCGCGACGGCGAGGCGAGCGAGGCGCGCTGCACGATCGCACAGACGGACGGCCCCGAGATCCGCCTCCGGGGGGACCGGCAGAACGTCAGCGAGGTGGTCGGGACCTCCTACGCGTCGGTCGGGCGGTTCACCGCCACCGGCGGGCTCGCGGCGATGAGCTGCCGCTTCGACCCGCCCAGGGACCTGCTCGGCACCGTCACCGAGACGCCGCTGATGATCCACGAGACGAGCGCCCCGCTGCGCACGCTCGCATGGCTGCTGGTGCTCGGCGGCGTCGGGTTCGTCGGGGTCGGCGTGCTGCAGGTCCTGCGCGGCACGGTGTGGCGCGACGGGATGCCGGGACGGGCCCGCTGACCGGCCGACGACGTGCATGAGGAGCCCCTTGGAGGGCACCAGATGGACGCCCTGGGGGAGAAGTGTCCCGAGCTCCGCCCTAGTGCGGATGCATGCATCCCGAGATCAAGAAGCTCACCGACGAGCAGTTCGGCCTCGTCGCGGTCTGGCAGCTCCGGGCGCTCGGCTGGACCAGGAAGCAGATCCGCTGCCGGATCGCGGGGCTGACGCGCGTCCACGACGGGGTGCTGCGGTCGGGACCCGAACAGGCCGCGCGCACCCAGCGCTGGAAGGCCGCGACGCTGACCGCTCCCGGTACGACACTCAGTCTCGCGAGCGCCGGCGACCATCTCGGCATCAGGAGCTGGCCTCGTCAGGGCGGGTCGCACGCCACCGTCACGCGGCCGGGCTCCGGTGGGAGCCGGTCGGCGGACGGCGTGCTCGTCTACCGCTCGACCGTCCTGGGTCCGGGTCAGACCGCGATGGTGCGGGGGGTGCTGTGCACGACCGTCGAGCGGACGCTCGTCGATCTCGCACCGGTGATCGAGCGGCACGAGCTGCGCAAGGCGGTGCGCGAGGCGCTCCGGCTGAAGCTCACGACCCCCGACCGACTGCTCGCTGCGCTGGGGCTCCACGATCGACGACGTGGCGTGGCGGTGCTGCAGGCCATCGTGGGACGGTACGCCCATCTGCAGCTCCATCGGTGCCGGTCCGACGCCGAGGCCCTTGCGCTCGCCCAGCTCGACGCGGCCGGACTCCCCCTTCCTCTCGTCAACGTGCAGGTCGCCGGCTACGAGGCCGACCTGTACTTCCCTGACCTGCGCCTGGTCCTGGAGGTCGACGGGCCGAGCTTCCACGTCCTCAAGGACTCCGATGCTCGCCGGACGGAGGCGTGGACGGCGGCCGGCAACCTCGTGCGCCGACTGCCGAGCGACGACGTGTTCCGTCGCGGAGGTGCGGTACCGGCCGTGGTGCAGGCGCGAGTCACGGAGCTCCGGGACGACGTGCATGAGGAGCCCCGGTAGGGGCACTGGATGGACGTCGTGGTGTACTCCCACCCATGGGAGCCCGCAGGAACGCCATCGCCGCGCTGACCAGCGCTGCCGGAGCCGCTGCCGCCTGGGAGGTGCAGCGCCGCCGCGACCGTGCGCGCGTCCAGGCGGATCCCGAGCACGAGCTGCTGCACCGCCCGCTTCGGGGCCGGGCCCGGCGCGTCGTCAGCGGCGACGGGACGGAGCTGCACGTCGAGGTGTTCGGGCCCGAACACACGGTGACGGGGGCGCCGCACGTCCCGACGATCGTGCTGGCCCACGGCTGGACCTGTCAGATCCGGTTCTGGACGCGGCAGATCCAGACGCTGTCCCAGGACTTTCGGGTCGTGGCCTACGACCAGCGCGGCCATGGCGCCAGCGGCCACGCGGCCGACGACCAGTACGGGATGGAGCGGTTCGGCCACGACCTCGCCGCCGTGCTGGAGGCGTGCGTGCCCGAGGGCGAGAAGGCCGTCGTCGCCGGACACTCGCTCGGTGGCATGAGCATCGTGTCGTTCGCCGGGCTGCACATGGGCGACGTGCCCGAGAAGCTCGCGGGCGCCGCGCTCGTGAACACCGGGATGGGCGACCTGGTCCAGAAGGCCCTGATCCTGCCGGTGAAGACGCCGCTCGCCCGCCTCGAGCAGCTCGTCGGCGCGGCCGCGCTGAGCGCGCCCCTCCCGCTGCCCGCCGGCCCGACGCCGCTGGCCCACCGCGTCGTGAAATACGTCGCCCTCTCCCCCGACGCGACGCCCGCCCAGGTCGGCTTCTGCGAGGAGCTCGTCGTCGACTGCCGTCCGGACGTCCGCGGCGCGGTCGGCGGGGCGCTCACGCGGCTGGACCTCCACAAGGCGGTCGAGCGGCTCGACGTCCCGACCCTGGTGATCTGCGGCGAGCGCGACAGGCTCACCCCGCCGGAGCACGCCGAGCGCCTGCACGCCGAGCTGCCCCAGCCGGCCGGCCTGCTGCGCCTGCCCGGCGGGCACATGGGGCCGATCGAGCACGCCGACGAGGTGTCGGCCGCGCTGCGCGGGCTCCTCGAAGACGTCGCCTGAGCTGCGCGCTCAGCCGTCGCCGCGCGCGATGGAGCGCAGCAGCGCCTCCGTGAAGGTGACGATGCGCTGCGGGTCGTAGCGGTCGGGCTCGCTGAGGACCATCCGCGCGGTGTCCTCGATGATCGTGACGAGGAGCCGCGTGAGGATCTCCGGATCGATCCCCTGCGGTCCGCCGCGCTGCACCACACCCCAGGCGATGACGGGCTCCAGCAGCCCGGCGACCGCCTGCTTCGCGCGTCCGATGACCCCGCGCAGCTCGGCGGGCGCCCCGTCGATCGGGAGGAGCGCGAGGCGCCAGGTGCGCGGGTCGTCGAGCACGCCCTGGAGGAAGCCGCGCAGCGCCTCGACCAGTACGACGTCGGGGTCGTCCTCCACCGGCAGGTCCGGCACGATCCGGCGGATGGCCTGCAGCGCCCGCTGCTCCGTGCGCTCGATCAACGCGTGCTGCATGCCCTCGAGGTTGCCGAAGTGCGCGTAGACGACGGTCCGGGCGATCCCGGCGCCGCGCGCGATCCGATCGATGGACGCCGCCCCGTACCCCTCGTCGAGCACGAGGTCGCTCAGCACGTCCAGGAGCTGCTCGCGCCGCTCCTCCGCCGTCATCCGCCTGGTCGGTCGTGAGGCCACGCGGCAAGTTTCGCCGAAACCGCGAAACCGGGTCGTCTCCGGGCCCGCCACAGGTCCCACTGGACGGCGGCGCCTCGTCACCGCGATGATCGCCCGACCATGAGCGCCACCGAGCACGTGCACATCGCCATCGCCGGGTCCGGGTTCGCCGGGCTCGGCACCGCGATCCGGCTGAAGCAGGCAGGCAGGACCGACTTCACGATCATCGAGCGGGCCGACGACGTCGGCGGCACGTGGCGGGACAACTCGTACCCCGGGTGCGCCTGCGACGTGCCGTCGCACCTGTACTCGTTCTCCTTCGCGCCGAACCCCACCTGGTCACGGTCGTTCTCGCGGCAGGCGGAGATCCACGAGTACCTCCGCACGGTCGCCCACGACCACGGGATCTACGAGCACTGCCGCTTCGGCCACGAGCTGCTCGACGCCAGTTGGGACGACGATGCCCGTCACTGGGTCGTCCGGACCACCGGCGGCGACCTCACGGCCGACGTGGTCGTCAACGCGACCGGCGCGCTGTCGCAGGTCGCCCTGCCGCCGATCCCCGGCATCGCGGAGTTCGAGGGCACGATGTTCCACTCGGCGCAGTGGGACCACTCGCACGCGCTGGACGGCGAGCGGGTCGCCGTCGTGGGGACGGGCGCGAGCGCCATCCAGTTCGTGCCGCGGATCGTGAAGAAGGTCTCCCGGCTCGACCTGTACCAGCGCACCCCGCCGTGGGTGGCGCCGCGCATGGATCGGCCGACGACCGCGCTCGAGCGTGCGCTCTTCTCCCGCTTCCCGACCGTCCAGAAGGTCGCCCGCGCGGCGATCTACGGCTCTCGCGAGCTGGTCGCCGGAGCGATGACCTACGAGCCGCGGCTCCTGAAGGGCGTCGAGCTCGCGGCGCGGTCGCACCTGCATCGGGCCGTGAAGGACCCGGAGCTGCGCCGCAAGCTGACGCCCTCGTACGCGATCGGTTGCAAGCGGATCCTCATCAGCAACGACTACTACCCCGCGGTCGCCCGGGACAACGTCGACGTCATCACCGCCGGCGTCGCGGAGGTCCGCGCCCGGTCGGTCGTCGACACGGACGGCGTCGAGCGCGAGGTCGACACGATCATCTTCGGCACCGGCTTCCACGTGACCGACAACCCGCTCGCCGGCCTCGTGCAGGGTCAGGACGGCCAGACGCTCGCGGACGTCTGGCAGGGCAGCCCCAGCGCCTACCGCGGCACGACGATCGCGGGCTTCCCGAACCTGTTCATGCTCGCCGGGCCGAACACCGGGATCGGGCACACCTCGCTCGTCTACATGATCGAGGCGCAGATCGAGTACCTGATGGCCGCCCTGGAGCACCTGGACAAGACCGGGGCCGCGGCCGTCGACGTCCTGCCGTCCGCCCAGCAGGCGTGGAACGCGGACATCGACCGCGCGATGGAGGGCTCGGTGTGGACCGCCGGCGGCTGCGCGTCGTGGTACCTCGACGCCAACGGCCGCAACAGCGCGCTGTGGCCGGGCTTCACGCTCACGTTCGCGCGCGCCGCGCAGGACTTCCGCGCCGAGGACCACCGGACGCTCGAGGCGCCGGTGGCGACACCGGCCTGAAGGTCGCGGCCGGCCGCTCACCGGCCGCTGCGCAACGGATCCGCCGGGTCGCGCTCGTCGACGCCGTGCGGCGCGCCGTAGTCCGCGAGCAGGTCCAGGAACGGCTGGGCCTCGAAGGCCTCGGGGCCGAGCACGCCCGCCCCGCTCCAGACGCCCTCGGCGAGCAGCTCGAGCGCGATGACCGGGTTGATCGCGGTCTGCCAGACGACCGCCTGGCAGCCGTCCTCGCGCATGGTCTTCTCGTTGTCGACCAGGTGGTACAGGTAGGTCGCGCGCGGGGCGCCGTCCTTGCCGGTTCCCGTGACGATCGTCCCGGCGCAGGTCCGGCCGGTCATCCGGTCACCCAGGCCCGCGGGGTCGGGCAGCGCGGCGGCGACGAGGTCACGGGGCGAGACCATCTGGCCGCGGACGTCGATCGGCGTCGTCGAGTCGAGGCCCAGCAGGTTCAGCGTCCGCAGCACGCCGATGAACTCCTCACCGAGGCCGTACTTGAACGTCACGCGCCGGCAGTCGACCCAGCGCGGGATCAGGACGACCTCCTCGTGCTCGACGTTCACGCACTCGACGGGACCGATCCCCTCGGGGAACTCGAAGACCTCCGGCTCGCTGAACGGCTCGGTCACGAAGAAGCCGCGGTCCTTCTCCCAGATCAGCGGCGGGTTCAAGCACTCCTCGATCGTCGTCCAGATCGAGAAGGTCGGCGCGAACGCGTGGCCGGCGACCTCGAGGTCGGCGCCGTCACGGACGCCGACCTCGTCGATCTCATCGAACATGGTGTCTGCGGCGTGGCGGGCGAAGACGTCGCTGGCACCGGGCTCGACGCCGATCCCGACCAGTGCGAGCTGCCCGTCGGCCTCCCACGCGTCGTGCTCGGCGAACTGCGCGTCACCGAGCATCACACCGGTCCTCGCGTAGGGCTCGTCGGGGTGGCGCTCGGAGAGCGTCATCGCCATGTCGAGGTAGGTCACCCGGGCCCGGCGGGCGGCCTCGAAGATCGGCGGGTTGAGCCGCGGGTCGCAGGCGTTCAGGACGTGCGTCGCGCCCTCGGACTCGATCAGCGCCACGATCGCGGCGGGGTCCGAGGCGTCGCAGGCGACGCCGCTGATGCGGTCGTCCCCGGTCCGGGCCGCGGCGGCCTGCGCGCGTCCGGCATCGAGATCGCTGAGGACGAGGCGCTCGAAGAACGAGCGGTGGCGGGCGATGGACGCGACGGCGGCGCCGACGCCCCCGGAGCCCACGACGAGGATGCGCATGCCCGGCAACCTAGCCGGTGGGTCCTACGCCTCGACGGCGAACCAGCGGTGCCCCGCGTGGACGACACGGCGCTCGTCGTCCTCCAGCCGCCACCGCGTGGGAGACGACCGTCAGGCGGCGGAGCCGAAGCGCTTCTCGTTGCGTTCGCGCGCCTTCTGGCGCTCGAGCTCGCGGTCCTTCGGCGGCGCCGTCGTCACCAGCGAGTCGAGCAACTCGCGGGAGGCGGCGGTGACGGCCTCGACGGCCCGGTCGAAGGCCTCCTGGTTGGCCTGGGACGGCTTGGTCGACCCGCTGATCTTGCGCACGTACTGCAACGCAGCGGCGTGGACCTCGTCCTGCGTGGCCGGGGGCTCGAAGTTGTGGAGCGTCCGGATGTTGCGGCACATGCGACAACGGTAACGCGGCGCGCACGTCCTGTTGCAGATCGGCCCCTGCGGGGTGGCCGCGGCGAGGCGTCCGGTAGAACGTGAGGGGTGGCCTCTCCCGCCCCGCGGCTTCCGCGCGTCCCCGCCCCCCTGATCGTCCTCGCCCTGCCGCTGGCGGTGATCCTCATAGCACTGGTGGGACTGCGTGTCACCTACGCCGACCGGGCCCTTCCGGGCACCGAGCTCGCCGGCGAGTCGGTCTCCGGAAAGACCGCGCAGGAGATCCGCACCCGGCTCGAGGAGGTCGCCGCCCGCACCATCGTCGTCCGGGCGGCCGACCAGCGGCTCCGCGTCGACCCCGCGGACGCCGGCTACAGCGCCGACCTCGACGCCACCGTGCAGCGCGCCCTGGACGCCGGACGCGACGGCGCGCTCGGCGGCATCGCCTCGACGGTCCGCGGCCTGACCGGCACGAACGAGGTCGAGATCGACGCGCGCATCGACGGCGGGACGCTCGACCGGACCGTGAAGCGACTCGCCGAGAGCGTGGACCGCGACGCCTTCCCCGGGGAGATCGAGATCGACGACGAGCTGCTCGAGGTGACCGCCGTCTCCCCGCGCAGCGGCCGCGAGATCGACCGCGACGACCTGCGCCAGCGCTTGCGCCGGGCGCTGCAGACCGGCCGCCGCGACGTGCAGGCGAGCGTCGAGGTCACGCGCGTGGCCTCCCGCGAGGAGGTCGAGGCGGTCGCCCAGCAGGCCCAGGACTACCTCGACGCGCCCGTGCGCCTCACCGGCATGGGCGACCCCCTGACGCTCGAGGCGTCGCGGATCGCCCCGATCCTGCGCCTCAGCACGGCGGGCGAGGGGGCCACGGTCGGGCTCGGTACGAGTGCCATGCAGACCGCGAAGCTCGTCGAGGAGATCGGCCGGCAGCGGGACCGTAGGGCGCGCGACGCCGAGGTCTCCGCCCCCGCGCGCGGGGAGGTCCTCGACGGCAAGGGCGACATCACCTGGCGGCCCAAGAAGGCCGACGTGAAGGTGACGCGCAAGGAGCGCACCGGCCGCGCGGTCGACCGCGAGGGCAGCGCCGAGCGCATCACCGCCGCGGTCCGCGCCGGCGAGCACGACGTCGAGCTGAAGACCACCGAGACGAAGCCCGCCGTGACCGCCGAGGCGGCTCGCGGCCTCGACCGGCTGATCGGCACGTTCACCACCGCGTACGAGTCCGGACAGCCCCGCGTCACGAACATCAAGCGGATCGCACAAGCCGTCGACGGGACGCTGGTCGCCCCGGGCGGGCAGTTCTCGCTGAACGGGAAGGTCGGTCGGCGGACCAAGGCCGACGGGTACGTCGAGGCGCCGTTCATCGCCGACGGGAAGATCGTCCCGTCGGTCGGCGGCGGCGTCTCCCAGTTCTCCACCACCCTCTACAACGCGGCGTACTTCGCCGGGCTGAAGATCGACGGGCACATACCGCACAGCCTCTACATCGCGCGGTACCCGCCCGGCCGCGAGGCGACGCTGAACTTCCCCGACATCGACCTGAAGTGGACGAACGACACCGATGCCCCGGTGCTCATCCGCACGCTCGCCGACGACTCGTCGGTCACCGTCAGCCTCTACGGGGACAACGGCGGGCGGCGCGTGAGCGCCGAGACCGGCGCCCGGCGCAAGGTTGCTGCCGAGGACTTCACCATCACCGTGACGCGCGTCATCCGCTACGGCGACGGCCGCGAGGTCCGCGAGCCGTTCACCAGCACGTACGACATCCCCGCCGACGACGAGTAGCGCTACGACGCGCGCCGGCGCGTCAGCGTGAGCCGGCGGCGGACCGCCACGCCGGCGGCGCTCACGGTCAGCACGACGCGCAGGTCGCTGCGTCGGCGCTGCAGGCGGCGGCGCGCCGCGCCGCGGGCGCGCAGCCTGACCCGGCCGCTGCCCCGTCTGCGGCCTGCCGCGACGAGGACCGGCCGCGAGCTGCCGGCGTCGCCGGTCGCGGCGACCGCCTGCACGAGCACCTCGGTGCGCCGCCCGGGGACCGTGACGTCGACGGCGAGGCCGCGCTCGAGGAACCGCGTAATCGACCGTCGGCGCAGGGTCCGGACACGGAGGCCCGGCGTCGCCGGGGCGGCCAGCGGCCCCGCGCCCACGACCAGCCCGCCGAACGGCTGGCTGAAGGCTCTGCTGGCGAGGTTGCCGCGGGTGAGGGCCGGCTGGAAGCCGCCGATCTGCATGGCGCTGGTCTTCACCCACGTCCGGGTGAAGTCGGTGACCGGGCGGTGGAACGTGCGCAGGATGCCGCCCTCGTGGACGTCGAGGAGGCCGTACCCGGCCGGGTACTCCTTCATCGCGCCGTTCTCCAGGAACGGCAGGCGCTGCCCGATGCCCGGATCGAAGCCGAGGTTGTTGCGGTGGGTGTGCCCGTGCAGGCACAGCCGCACGTGCTCGTGCTTGGCGAGCACCGCGAGGATCGCGTCGCGGCCGCCGTCGACGTGGTCGGAGAAGCTCGGCGGGTCGGTCTGGTCGGCGGGACGCAGCGGGTGGTGGAAGGCCACGATGACGACGCGGCCCTCCCGCCCGAGGGTGGTGAGCGTCTCGTCCAGCCACGCGGGCTGCTCGCCGAGGTCCAGGCGGGCGTCGCCGCTGTCCGGCTCGCACGAGTCCAGGCCCACGACGGCGACGCGGTCACCCACCCGCGCCACCGATCGCAACGTCGCGTCGCCGGCCGCCCGGTCGGGGAACCCCTGCACGCGCAGGCAGTCGCCGTCGTCGGCGCAGGCGCCCTCGAGCCGGCGGTCGTGGTTGCCGCGCGTGACGAGCAGCGGCACCGGGAGCTCGCGCAGCTTGGCGAGCGCCCGGCGGATCTCGTCCTCGCGCCCCCGATCGGTGAGGTCGCCGTTGGCGATCACGAGGTCCAGCGGCCGGCCGCGCAGCTCGCCGATGCCGGCGTCGAGCATCTTGAAGGCGTAGTCGTCGGTCGTGTAGCTCGGCGGGATCGAGCCGATGATCGGCTGGGCGGTGATCTGGCCGGAGATCGTCTCGCCGACGTGGATGTCGTTCAGCAGTGCGATCCGCGCCAGCAGTGCGCCCGGCGGGCGCACGAGCGTACGGAACTCCCCCGGGTCGGCCTCGGCGTTGGTGCCGAGGTTGACCTGCAGGCCGTTGGTGCGCAGCTCGTAGCGGTAGGTCGTCCCCGGGGTCAGGTCGTCGACGCGGGCGGCGTGGACGGTCTGGCCCTCCTCGAGTCGGCGCTCGACGCGCTGCCCGGCCAGCGGCCCGTCCACGGCGGTCAGGACGACCGTGGTGTCGCCCGCCTGCTCGGTGCGCCACCACGCGGCGAAGCCGGTGTCGGTGACCGTGATCACCTCCGGTTCCAACGCAGGCCCGACCGCGATCGGGATGTTGTCGGTGAGCTGCTGCGCGAACGCGCTCCGCGCGGAGGCGAGCGCGACGCCGGTGGCGGCGGCCCCGGCGAGGGCCTGACGACGGGTGACCGGATCCATGGTCGCGCGAGGGTAGCCGCTCCGGCGACGGGCACCCGTGAAGCGTCGGGGAACGGGTCCCGTCCGAACCCCGGGACCGCTCAGCCCATCGTCTCGCGAAGCCGCTCCTGCAGCTGCTCGCGCTGCGCACGATCGGCCAGGTCGCCCGCCGCCGCGTGCGTGAGGGCGTCGAGCACGGCGGCGGACGGCACCGGTCGGCCGCCCGCGCGGCCGCCCATCCCCCACATGGCCGCGGGCGTGCCGTCGGTCCCCTCGAGCGGCAGCGCGATCCACCAGGTCAGGTCAAGCCGCTCGCCGGGTCCGCCCGGGGATCGCGGCACGTCGGGATCGTGCACGACCAGGCGTGCGCCGCCCTCGCGCAGTGCCGCCCACGTCGCGGTGCCCGGCTTGGTCGGGGGCGTCGACGTCCGCAGCCAGCTGGACAGGGCCGGATCGTCGGCGACCTCGGCCGCGGCCCGTCGCAGCACGCCCTCGCCGACGACATCGACGCAGCACACGTCGGCGACCAGCTCGAGCGCCAGGGCGCAGAGCGGCTCGAGGTCCGGGGCCTCCAGGGCCGGGCCGGCCGGCGCGAAGTCCATCCGCACGACCGTTCCGCGACCGCCGGGTCCGGGCTCGATCTCCAGCATCCGGACGAGCGCCCCGACGGTCGCCAGGCCGTGCCCGAGGCCCGGCGAGTCGTCCCGCGCCGCCATCCCGGCGCCGTCGTCGGCGACCTCGACGGTCAGGCGCCCGTCCTGCGCCCGGCACCGCACCCGCACCGGCCCCGGCTCGCGCCCGCGGTAGGCGTGCATGACGACGTTGCCGGCGACCTCGGTGACCGCCAGCGCCATCGCGCTCACGAGGTCGGCGGAGGCGTGGGAGGCGGTCGCGAAGGCGACGACGTGGTGGCGCAGCGGCGTGACCGACGACGGCACGGCCGGCAGCACCAGCTCATCCCCCTGCCCGGCGGAGTCGGGCACTCCCGGCAACCTAGCCACCCTCCGCAGCCCGCGGCACTCGCGGAACCCAGGCCGGCACGCCCGCGCGGTACGCGTCGTAGGCCGGACCGAACCGCTCACGCAGTCGCGGTTCCTCGAACCGCCGGACCAGCACCGCGAGGGTCGCGAGGTAGGCGCCGACCGCGACGAGCAGGACCGGCCGGGCGAGGACGAGGGCCTCCCCGACGATGACCGCCGCCGTCGCGAGGTGCTGCGGATTGCGGACCACCGCGTACGGGCCGCCGGCGACGAGCACGCTGGTCGGCGCCGCCGGCGTCGGCGTTCCGCGGCCTTCGAGCGCGAAGCCCGCGAGGCACCGCACGAGGACCGCGAGCCCGACGGCGACGAGCACCAGTCCGGCGACGGTCGTCCCGGTCGACGTGTCCCCCGTCTCCCAGCCACCGGTCAGCAGGAACGGACCGACGCCCGCCTCGAGCCCGGGCCCGAGGAGGAAGAAGAGGGCGCTGCCCAGGATGGCGACCCGCCTGGGCAGCGCCGCGCCTCAGTAGCTCTTGGGCAGGCCGAGCGAGTGCTCGGCGACGTAGTTCAGGATCATCTCGCGGCTCACCGGCGCGATCTTGTTCAGCCGCGCGCCCCACCACATGTCGCTGAGGCCGTACTCCAGCGCGACGCCGTTGCCCCCGTGCGTCTGGATCGCCTGGTCGACCGCATGCACGCACGCCTCGGCCGCCGCGTACTTCGCGATGTTCGCCGTCTCACCCGCGCCCTTCCAGCCGGCGTCGTAGAGCGCGCACGCCTTCTGGTTCATCAGGCGGGCGAGCTCCAGCTCGATCTTGCACTGCGCCAGCGGGTGCGACAGACCCTGGTGCGTGCCGATCGGCTTGCCCCAGACCACGCGCTCGTTGGCGTACTTCGCCGCCTGGGTGAGGGCGCGGTCCGCGGCGCCGATGCTGCCGGCGGCCGCCATGATGCGCTCCGGGTTCAGGCCGTCGAACAGCGCGCCGAGACCGCCCTGGTCACCGCCGATCAGCCGCTCTTCCGGGATCTGCACGTCGTCGAAGAACAGCGTCCACTGCTTGTCCGGCAGGCGCAGCGCGGTCGGGATGTTCTCCTTGCTGAAGCCCTCGGAGTCGAGGTCGATGATGAACAGCAGCGGCAGACCGAGCTTGCCGTCCTCGAGCTCGCGGCGGGCGACGACCAGCAGCGCGGTCGCGTGCTCGACGGCGGAGATGTAGGTCTTCTGGCCGTTCAGCGTCCAGGTGCCGTCGTCGTTGCGCCGGGCGCGGGTGGTGATGTTGTGCGTGTTGGTGCCGGCGTCGGGCTCGGTCACGGCGAAGGAGATCCGCTCGGTGCCGGTCGCGAGACCGGGGAGCCAGCGGTCCTTCTGGTCCTGGTCGCCGTGGAGCATGAGGATCGAGCCCGCGATGGCCGGGGAGACGACCATGAGCAGCTGCGTGCAGCCGTGCCGCGCGAGCTCCTCCTGCACGAGCGCGAGGCCGGTCATGCCGAGCCCGCCGCCGCCGTACTCCTCCGGGATGTTGACGCCGGTGAAGCCCTTCTCGGCGAGCGCGTCCCACATCTCGGTCGGCGGGAGACCCTTCTCGTGGCAGTCGAGCATGTACTTGGCGCCGTACTTGCTCGTCACGCCGGCGACGGACTCGCGGAGCATCGTCTGCTCCTGCGTCGGGACCAGGCGGATGACGGGCTCGTCGCTGCCGATCGGCGAGACGGGGACGGTGGGAGTGGACATCTACGGACCTCCAGAACGGTCGTTCGGTTTCGCGCGGTGCGGAGATCATCCCAGCATCAGGTGCCCGGGGGTCTCGGACGCCCGGGAAGGCGCGTGGGCGTGCGCATGACAGGCTCCACGATGTGCACTCCCCGACCGCGTGGCGCCGCGTGGCCCTCGGCATGTTCGCCGTCGGCTGGGGCGCGAACCAGTTCTCCTCGATGCTCGTGGTCTACCGCGACGAGCTCGGGCTGGGCTCCGGCACGCTGTCGGCGCTGTTCGGGGTCTACGCGCTGGGCCTCATCCCCGGCCTGCTGATCGGGGGACCTGCCTCCGACCGCTTCGGGCGCCGGCGCCTGGTCCTCGCGTTCGTGGCGCTCTCGCCACTGGCGTCCGTGCTGCTGATCCTCGGGCGCGACGGCGCCGAGGGGCTCGCAGCGGCGCGGCTGCTCGCCGGGGTGTGCTCCGGAGTCGTGTTCGCCGCCGGCAGCGCGTGGGTGCAGGAGCTGTCGGCCGGGACACCGGAAGGCACCGGCGCACGTCGCGCGGCGATCTGGCTGACCGCGGGGTTCGGCGCGGGCCCGGTGGTCGCGGCGCTGGTGGCACAGTTCGCGGCCCAGCCGCGGGTCGCCGCGTTCGTCCCCCACATCGTCCTGGGCCTGGTCGCGCTGGCGACGCTGCTTTTGAGCGGCGGAGTGCCCGAGACCGCTCCGCCTCGCACCGGACGCATCCGTCTCACCCTCCCGCGCGCGGTACGCGAGGGCGACTTCCTGCGGATCGTCGTGCCGACCGCGCCCTGGGTGTTCGGCGCGGCCGCCATCTCGATCGCCGTCCTGCCCGAGCGCACCGGCGACGACGTGACGGTCGCGTTTGCGGGGATCGTCACCGGCCTGACGCTCGGCACCGGCGTGCTCGTGCAGCCGTTCGCCCGGCGGGTGGAGGACGGCCATCCCCTGCGGGCCGGGACCCTCGGCCTCGCCGCCGCGACGGCCGGCGCGGCGCTCGGCGCGCTCGCCCTGACCCTCGACGCCGCCGCCCTGCTGGTGCTCACCGCGCCGCTCCTCGGCGCCGCCTACGGGCTGTGCCTCGTGTCCGGGCTGCGGGAGAGCGAGCGCATCGCCGCACCCGACGAGCGCGGCGCGACGCTCGCCGTCTTCTACGCGCTCACCTACCTGGGCTTCGGCGCGCCGTACGTCCTCACCGGGATCGAGCACCTGACCGGCGACGTCACCGCCCTGCTGATCGCCGCGGGCGCGGCCGCCGCCACCGGCCTCTGGGTCAGCCGCGCGCGGCGGACTGCCACCTGACCGGGCCGGGGCCGACGGAGGCGAGCCGGTCTTCGGGGTTGGCGAGCTTGCACCGGCTCAGCGACAGGCAGCCGCACCCGATGCACTCGCCGAGCCCCTCCTTGCTGGGCGAAGACGATGAACGCGATGCGACGCAGCACGCTGCGGCGAAAGCGGCGGTGTCCGGACCCGCTGCGCTCCGAGGCGATCAGGCCCCGCTCCTCGTAGAACCGCAGGGCGGAGGCCGCGACGCCGCTGCGCGCCGCAACCTCCCCGATGAGCAGCAGGTCGGCCATGGATGCGAGCCTAGAACCTCAAGCGCACTCGAGGTCAACCCCGGTTTACGGCCGGACGTCAGGACGGCGTGAACTCCGCGAGGCCGTCCTTGATGATCACGTCGCCGTTGTCGGCGACCGTCTCGAAGACGACCGCATCCGGACCGTGCCGGTAGAGGCTCGTGGTGATCGTCTGCTCGGGCAGCGCCGGGCGGTTGAAGCGCACGGCAAGCCGCTTCAGGCGGGTCGGATCGTCGGGCGACGCCGTCTTGAGCGCGGCGACCGACGTGAAGGCCATGGTGCAGAGCCCGTGGATGATGATCCCCGGCAGGCCCACGGACTTCGCGAACGCGTCGTCGAGGTGGATCGGCATCGGGTCGCCGGACGCCGGCGAGTAGCGGAAGGTCTGGTCGGCGTCGAAGGTCTGCTCCACGACCGCGATCGGGTCGGCCCCGCGCAGCTCCTGCGGGAACGTGTGGTCGTCGGGCCCGGCACCGGCGCTCGCCTCGGCGATGACCCCGCGGAAGAAGGAGGTCATCAGCTGCTCGCAGACCAGCTCGTCGGTCTCCGCATCCCGCGTCTCGGACTTGACCACGAGCGTCGTGCCCGACGACTTGGCCTGGACGCCGACGCCGGCGCCGCGGACCTTCAGCGTCATCCCGGGGGTGACCGGCTGGTGGAAGCGGAAGTCCTGCATGCCGTGGACGACCCGCATGAGCACCTCGTTCGGGACGATCTGCCCGATCAGCGGGAACAGCCCCTCGAAGGGCGGGACGACGTTGAAGACGGGGGACGCGAGGTCGCCTGACGCGTGCTGGGGGATGTCGTCGTTGGTCGCCTGGGCGTAGGCGATCAGCCGCTCGCGCTCGACGACGAACTCCTTCGGCTCGGTCCACTGGTCGAGGGCGTCGAGGTTGAAGGCGGTCGTGGTGGGGGTGCTCATGGGGGGAGCTTACAGAGCGTACGTTCGGTTTGTGGGGACGCCCTTCGGGCGCCAGCGGCGGCGCGCGAGCCCGTGCTCGCGGCGTAGGGTCCCGAACCGATGCTCGGTATCTCGTCCTCGCGCTGGGTGCGCGCGCCCGACGGCACGCGGCTGCACGCGTCCACGACCGTCCCGCCCGGGCGCCGCAAGCCGCGTAGCGCGATCATCCTGGTCCACGGCTTCACGATGGACCACACGTTCTGGGATCAGCAGGTCGAGGTGCTGCACCAGGACCACCTCGTCGTCGCCATCGACCAGCGTGGTCACGGCCGCAGCGACCCTGCCGGGTCCGACGGCTGGGGCGTCGACGTGCTCGGCCGGGACGTCGAGTCGGTCGTCCAGGCCATCGTCCCGGCGGGCATGTCGGCCATCGCCGTCGGCCACTCGATGGGCGGGATGGCCCTCATGGGCTGGGCGGGCGTGACCGCCGGGCAGGAGCGACGGCTCGACGGCGTCGTGCTCGCCAACACCACCGCCCACGGCGTCCCCAACGGCATCGTGCTGCGGCTGCCGCCGTGGATCTCCGCGCAGTTCGTCGCCGGCCTCGCGCCGCTCGTCAGCCTGCCGGTCCCGCTCGACGGCCGGCTCGCACCGGTGGTCCGCCCGCTCCTGCGGCACCTCGCGTTCGGCGAGCGCGCATCGCGCCGCGACATCGCCCGGACCGAGAAGCTCTTCTTCGCGACCGACCCGGTCCAGCGCGCCGCCGCCGCCCGCTTCCTGTGGCCGATGGACGCGCGCGACACCCTCGAGCACTTCGGCGACCTCGACACCACCGTGCTCGCCGGCGGCAAGGACCGGCTCACCCCGGCCGCCCGCGGCCACGAGCTCGCGGAGCAGCTCGACGCGCCGATCATCCTGCTGGAGCGGTGCGGCCACCAGGCGCCGATGGAGGACCCCGGCGCGGTGACCGAGGTCATCCTCCATGCCGCGAACCAGGCCCGGCGCCGGGCGCAGCGGCGCGCCCGGACCCGCGCGTCCTGAGCGTCCCCCGCGCGTCCTACACGCCGAACTCCCAGCCGTACTCGCCGGCCAGGCGCAGCTGCGTCGCGAGGTCGAGCTCGACCCCTGGCTCCGCGGAGCCGAGCTGTTCGAACAGCTCCTCCACGCCTGCGGGCGAGAAGATCACCACCCGCTCCAGCGGCTCGTCGCCGAGCGTGCCGCCCGCGTGCGTCAGCCCGGGCGGCAGGTGCACGGTGCTGCCGGCGGGGACCTCCAGGCGCTCGTCGTCCCCGTCCAGGGCCAGCCACATCGTCCCCGCGGTGACGTGGATGGTCTCGGACTCGACGAGGTGGCGGTGGGGCGGCAGCTGCCACCCCGGCGGGGCCTCGTCGACGAGCAGGCAGAACGCACCGCCCGTGTCCTCGCCCCTCAGGCGGATCTCGGTCCGCAGGCCACCGGGCAGGTAGAGGTCGTGCATCGCCCGATCCTCCCCTACAGCGAGGTCCGGCGCTGCCCCTTCGTACGCTTGGCCAACGTCACGGCGGAGGCCGCGTCCACGATCCCCCAGCCCAGCTCGCTGCTGTAGCCGCCGGTCCGGCGCGCGGAGCCCTTGATGATCCGGATGACCTGCCGCGCCGTGAGCCGCTTGTTCGCCGACCGGACCAGCGCGGCGATCCCGGCGACCTGCGGCGTCGCCATGGAGGTGCCCGACAGGTACGCGTAGGCCTCGCTGCCGCGGTACGAGGTGCGGCATCCGCAGGCGGGCGTGGACGGTCCGAAGACGCTGACGGACCCGGTGTCCAGCAGCGTCGCGGTGCGCGGGAAGGCCGAGAAGATGCCGATCGGCCCGGGCGCCCCGGCAGCCGCGTCGAAGCGGTAGCTGCCGTAGGCGGCCACGGAGATCTGCGAGCCCCGTCCCGCGTAGCCGGCGCGCTGGTCGTCGACGGTCGCGGCGGTGACCACGAGCCCCCGGCCCTGCGCGATCTTCGAGCCGGTGCCGGTGGGCTGCAGCACATTGGCGGGATCGCCCTGCTGGGTGACCGGCTCGTCGGCCGCGGCGGCGACCATCACGACGTCGCGGTCCAGCGCGTACCCGATCGCCCGGCGCAGGACGGCGGGTGCGCGCGTGCGGTTGGACGCGCCGAAGCTGAAGTTCAGGACGCGCGCCCCGGCCTTGACCGCGCCGACGATGCTCGCGGCGACGCTGGTGTCGCTCAGGTCGGTCTTCACCACGACGAGCCGGCAGTTGTAGCCGGCGGCGGCGAGGCCGGCGGCGTTGCCGGTCGCCCCGCAGGCCAGGGTGGCGACGTGGGTGCCGTGGCCCTCCTCGTCGGTCCGCGCGCTCGTGCTGGTGTCGTGCTCGTCGATCGCCCGGGTGATCTTCGGCGCGAGGTCGGGGTGCTGGGCGTCGACACCGGAGTCGACGACGCCGACCCGGATCCCCCCGCCGCGCGCGATGCCCCAGGCGGTCGGCAGACGCAGCCGGGAGGCCCACCACTGGACCGGCGTCTGCGGATCGGTGCCGGGCGCGCTCTCGAGGTCGACCAGGGCCGGGTCGTTCGGGACGACGTCGGCGCGGTAGGCGAACCGCCCCACGCGCTGGACCGCCGCCACGCCGTCGGCGGCGCGCAGCGAGCGGGTGACCGCGGCGACGTCACCCGCGCGCACGACCTCGACCTCGGTGAGGCCGATCTCGGGGACGCGGCGCACGACGCGTAGGCCGCCGGACACCGCCCCCCGGGCGGTGGCGGTCGTCGCCCAGGACGCCGCGGCGGTGGCCGTCGCAGCGCCCGGCTCCGTGAGGACGCTCAGCCGGGTGGAGGCATCCGCCCCGGCCGCGGGAAGCAGGGCCGCCAGGAGGGCTGCGAGGGCCACGCCGCGCGTCCAGCGGCCCCTTGAACGGACGGCCCCGTCGTCGTACGTCTCGCCGGTCACCACCACAGTGTCCCCGGTCGGCGCGGTCCGGCACGCCGATCCCGCGCTCCCGGGAGCGACGCCGGGCCGCGGCGGCGCCACGGGCGGACACGGGCGGGCGCGCCGGTCGGCGTCGGTCAGCCGTGCAGCCGTGCGGCGAGCCGCCGCGCCCGGCACGGCCGGACGGCAGGCTCGTGGTCGGCCTCCGGCAGCGCGTCCCGGAGCGCCGCCACGAGAGCGGCGGCGGACACCGGACGCGCGGCAGGATCCTTCGCGAGACCGGCCTGCAGGATCGCGTCGAACCCGGCGGGCAGGCCCGGAGCGCGGTCGCGCAGCAGCGGCGGCGGGTCGTCCACGTGGGCGAACAGGACCGCGGCGGCCTCCTGTCGCGGGAACGGCACCTCGCCGCACAGGGACTCGAAGGCGACGGCCGCGAAGGCGTACCGGTCGGAGGCCTCGGTCGACGGACCGCCGAGCGCGAGCTCCGGTGCGAGGTACGCCACGGTCCCGGTCAGCCGCCCGGCGACGTGCGGGTCGTCGACGTGCTGCGCCACGCCGAAGTCCGCGAGGTAGGCGCGGTCGTCCCCGTCGACCAGGACGTTGGACGGCTTGACGTCGCGGTGCAGGACCCCGGCCGCGTGGACCGCGTCCAGCGCACCCGCCACCTGCTCCAGGAGCGCGAGCGCCCGACGGACGCCCAGGGCGCGCGCACGGGCGAGCTGCCGCAGGGTGACCCCGTCGACGAGCGCCGTGACGAGGTACGGGCCGTGCGGTCCGAGCCCGGTCTCACGGACCGGCAGGACGCCCGGGTGGGTCAGCGACGTCTGGAGCCGCGCCTCGTGCAGCAGGCGGGCGCGGGCGTCGGGGTCGTCGCGCATCCCTCCGCGAAGGATCTTGACCGCGACCCGGCCCCCGGCGGCGTGGCGTGCCGCGTAGACGACCGCCGTGGCCCCACGACCGACGACGTGCTCGATGCGCAGGCCGCCGAAGGTCGTGCCGGCCGGCAGCACGGCGTCACCGACCGACCGGCAGGAAGCGGCGGGACGGGACGAATCTCCGTCGGCGACCTGCGACCGGGGCGTGTGCGTCGCGGACCGCGTCGACCAGGGCGATCGCGCTCGCCGGCCGACGGGCGGGCTCACGGGCGAGCGCGACTGCAGGACCTCGGGGGCCACGGCGGCGAGCCGGTCGGGACCCAGCGCGACGAGCGTGTCGTCGTCGGCGCCGGACGACCGGCACGGCCGCGGCCGGGCGAGCCCGGCCGGCCCGGCGGACGGCAGCAGGACGGTCTCGGCGGCGATGTCCCCGTGGACGGCTCCGCCGGCGTGCACCCGGTCGAGCTCCGCGGCCACGCAGCGCACGGCGGTCGCCCACGCGGGAGCGTCGAGTCCCTCGTCCAGTGCCTGCCGGAGCGTCCTCACATCCTTCACGGTAGGCGCGAAGGGCCGCGGGCTCCACACCATCTGGCGTACGAGCGGCACGCCGTTTGGCGTGCCGGGTCGCCTCCGAGAGGAGTGCGCGCGCAAGGCGTTTCACGAGACACCGGGCCGCAAAGATGGCGCGCTAGGAGTACGTTGGGCCTCCCTGCAGGGTCCGAGGAAGGGTCCGATGTCCCATATGAAGCTTCCCCCGCATCAGGAGCGCAGCGACGAGCAGCTGCTCTTCGGTGGCGCCCGTGGCGACCGCCTCTCGATCAGCGAGCTCTACGACCGGCATGGCCGCGCCGCCTACCGGTGCGCGTCGTCCATCTGCCTGGAGCCGGTCCGGGCGGCCGGCGCGGTGATCGCCGCGTTCACGGCGACCGACGGACGCGGGCCGGTGCCGCAGGGCACCGTCGGGTCCTGGCTCGCGCTCAGGGCGTCCAGACACGCCCGCAGGGCAGAGCGTGACGGGGGCACCGTGCTCGAGGGTCTCGCCCGACTCCCCGAGCTCGCGTCCCTGAGCATCGCGCTCACACGGGGTGCGGACCTCAGCTGCCGGCAGATCGCCACCGAGCTCGACCTCGAGGAGCCCGCGGTCCGGCGCGCCATGCGCGAGGGCCTGCACGACCTGGCCTGCTGACCCCGGTCCCCCCGGGGTGGACCGCATGGCCACCCCGTGCACGTCAGGTGGCGTGTCCATGGACCACCCCTAGAGGGGATCGCCGGACCCCCCGTCGCACCGCAAGCTGGTTGCATGATCAGCCACCCGCGGACGATGACGGTCGCCCTCTTCCCCGGTCCGGGGTCCCGTAGCGCGGACATGGGCGCCGGGGTCGCACGACAGCGCCCCGACCTGCACCGCGCGGTCACCGCGATGTGCGGGGGCGATCCGTTCACCCGGCTCGACCGGGGCGGCCGGTTCCTGCAGCCCGCGACCTTCTGCGCGAGCGTGACCGCCTGGGACCGGCTGCGCGACACGGCCGGCCGTCCGCCGGCCATCTCGGCCGCTGCAGGCCACTCGGTCGGCGAGCTGGCCGCGCTGACCGCCGCCGGTGCGCTCGACGAGCTCGACGGCCTGTGGCTCGCGGTCCTGCGGGGCCGCCTGTTCGACGAGGCGTTCGCCCGGGTGGACGATCCGGGAGCGCCGCTCGCGGTCGCCGAGGGCCTCGCCACCGCGCTCTCCCAGATCGAGATCCGTCCCACCACGGTCCCTGTCTACTCGTGCGCGAGCGCCGCGCCGTTCACGGACGTGCGCCGCGAGCTCGCCGAGGCGATCGTGCGCCCGGTCCGGTTCGCCGACCTCCTCCGCGCGCTGGTCGCCGACGGCGCCACCGACTTCCTGGAACCCGGTCCCGGCCGGGCGCCCACCGGGCGTGGCCGCCGCCTCACACGCCCGATGGAGATCCCGCGCGCCGGCGCCCATCGGCAGACCGCCGCCTGAGCCCTCATCCGCTGCACCACCACCCATCACCCATCAGGACCGTCAGGGGAACCCCATGCATGAGCACCATCACACCGACCGGACCGCCGTCGTCGTCGTCGGCGCCTCCGGTTCACCCGCCTCCCGTGCCTCCGTGCACCGGGCGGCCTTGAGCGTGCGCGCCACCGGCGGCGTGCTGCACCTTGTCCACGCCTACGACCCGCGACCGCGGTTCCAGCACGACTTCGACCGCCGGCGTGCGCCGGCGGACGTCGCCTTCGCGGTCTGCCCGCGGGGCGAGGCGGAGGAGCTGCTCGTGGACGAGGCACGGCGGATCGCCGGCCTCGGCGTCCACGTCGTCTTCCACGCCGTGCCGGGTGTCGCGGCGGACGTGCTGCGCGATCTCGCCGAGGAGCTGGGCGCCGACGTCGTCGTCGTCGGCTCCGCGAAGGCCCGGCCTCGCCGATTCGGCGTCAGCGCCCGGCTGGAGCGCGACTGCTCGTGCGAGCTGCGCGTCGTCTCCGTCGGCGAGCAGCAGACCCGCGACCTCGTGGTCGCGCCCGCGTGGCGGTCCGCGCGCGTCTGACCGCAGACGCAGACGTGACCGAAGGGCCGGACCCGGCGACAAGGCCGTGGTCCGGTGCGGAGACGGAGCGCGTACCCCGCGTCAGTCGGCGTCGCGCAGCTCGCCGAGGCTGACGATCCCGCGCGCGATCGCGCGACGCGCCAGCTCGGCCCGCTTGCGGTTCTGCGGGAGGTCGTCGATGTCGAGCTTGTCGAACAGCGTCCGCATCTGGCTCTTCACCCCGTCCAGCGAGATCCACAGCTCGTTGGCGATCTCGCGGTTGGAGGCCGGCGTCTGGGCGGCCCCGGCGCGGCCGAACGGGCGGCAGAGGGCGACGAGCACGTGGCGCTGGGAATCCGAGAGCTCCGGGGCCGCGAGGATCGAGCCCTGGTCGATCGTCTCGTCGTCCCGCACCTGCGGGTCGTGGAAGACGATCAGCGTGCGCCCGCAGCGCAGGGTGTCGCCGTCGGTCAGCCGCTGCCGCGACGTGACCCGGCGCCCGTTGACGTACACGCCGTTGCGGGACAGTCCATCGTCGGCGGCGGTCCAGCACGGACCGATGCGTTGGAGCTCCACGTGGGTGCGCGAGACCTCGGGGTCCCAGTCCAGCACGATGTCGTTGCCCTCCTTGCGCCCGATGGTGAGCGCCTCGCGCTCCCCGAGGCCGACGAGTCGCTGCACCCCCTCCACATCGGTGAGGGCCAGGAACGGACGACCTTCCCGCTCTGCCCGCAGGCGGGCAGCGAGCTCGACCGGCGTACGTCGGTGGAGATCGTCCATGGTGCCCCGAAGCGTGACGGCGTCGGCGTCATCCGCATAGGTCGTTCCCGCACGTCATCCGACGTGCAGGATTCAGTTCGGGACGCTCCGGGAATGACGTGACGACCTTCAGGTTGCCTTCAGCCTGGACCGCGACCCTTCGCCCATGCCCCTTCCGCACCCGACGCAGCCCACGCCGGCACCGGTCCCCGAGACCGCGTCGCTGCGGGTCGTCGCGCACGCCGCGCGCAGCGTCCGGGGCAAGCGCCGCGAACGCAACGAGGACGCCGTCCTGCTCGCAGCACCCCTACTGGCGGTCGCCGACGGCGTCGGCGGGCAGCCCGGCGGCGAGGACGCGTCGTCGCTGACGGTGGCCGCGCTGCGCCGTACGGTCCCCGACGGTGACCCCCGGGACCCGGAGTCCGCACTCCTGGAGGCGCTCGACGCGGTGAACGCGACCGTGCGCCGGGCGGCCCGCGACCGCGAGCTCGACGGGATGGCCAGCACCGTCGTGGCCGCGCTGCTGACCCAGCAGGGCGTGACCGTGGCGCACGCGGGCGACAGCCGGGCCTACCTCTTCCGCGACGGCACGCTGGAGCGCCTCACCGACGACCACTCCCTCGTCGCCGTGCTGGAGGCGAACGAGGAGATCACCGCCGAGGAGGCGCGCCGCCATCCCATGCGGTCGGTGATCGTGCGAGCCATCGGGCTCGACCAAGAGCTGCGCGCCGAGGTCGACACCGTCCCCGTCCGCCCGGGCGACGTCCTGCTCCTCTGCACCGACGGCATCAGCGGCCCGCTCGGCGACGGCGAGATCACCGACGTGCTGCGCACCACCGACGATCCCGACCTCGCCGCGGACCTGCTCGTCGCGATGGCACGCGAGACCGGTGGGGACGACGCGACCGTCGTCGTCGCACGGCTCGGCTGACGCCCGTCACACTCCGCGGCGAATGCCCGCCGCCGACGACCCCGCGACCTGGGACGCCAACGCGGCTGCGTACGCGCGACAGGAGCACCTCGAGGCCCGTGCCGTCGACGCGCTGCTGCGCCTCGCCGCACCCGCCCCGGACGACCGTCTGCTGGACGTCGGCACCGGTACCGGGCTCGTCCTCCGCACCCTCGCTGCCCGCGCGGGTCCAGGTCCGCGCTCCGTCCTGGGGGTCGACCGCTCACCCGGCATGCTCGCCCGGGTCGGCCCGCTGCCCCACGGCTGGGAGCTGCGCCGAGGCGACGCGACGGCGCTGCCCGTCGCCGACGGGTCCGTCGACCTGGTGACCTGCGCGTACCTCCTGCACCTGGTGTCCAGGTCCGATCTCGCCGCGGCGCTGCGGGACATCCGGCGCGTGCTGGCGCCCGGCGGGCGCGCCGTGGTCGTCGTGCCGTGGTCGCCCCGGCCCGCCGTGCGCGCGGTCCTGGATCGGGCTGCCGCGACGTTCCCCGCGCGCCTCGGTGGCGTGCGATGCCTGGATCCCGAGCCGGCGTTGCGCAGCGCCGGCCTGACCCCGGCCCGGCGGCTCGTCCTGCCCCGGGGCGGGTATCCCTCCGTGGTCGTGCTGGCCCACCGCTCCACCGACCCCTGAGTCCGTGGACCACGTGGCGGGCTCCGCGCGTGCCCCGGCCTGGGATGATCGGGTGCGTGCCCTCGCTGGCCGGCGATCTCGGAGCAGACCAGGAGGCCCGCCCGGGCCGCCGGCGCTCGCGCGCGCGGGTCATCGCCCTGCGCGAGGCCCACGTCGGGTCGCTGATCACGACCGCCGCGCTCGCCGCGCTCGTCGCCGGGCTCGCCGCGACCGCCGTCTGGGCGCTCACGGGTGCAGAGGGCACGTACTGGCCGGTCTGGGTCTGGCTCGGGACCGGCGCGCCGGTCGCCGCCGCGGCCGCCGTCCGGGTCGCCTGGCGCGTCCAGGCCGGGCCCGCCCGGTGGGCCAGCGCCCACGCCGGCGTGGCCGCGGTCGCCGCGTCGCTCCTCGCGCTCGTCTGGCTGCTCACCGGCGGGGGCTTCTGGCTTGCCTGGGTCCTCTTCGGGATGTGCCTGGCCGTCTGCGTCCACACGCTGCTGGCCTTCGGCGACAGGCTGCCGCCGCGCCCCCGCGAGAAGGTGCTGTCGGCGCGGGTCGACGAGCTCGTCCGTACCCGGCGCGCCGCGCTCGACGACGAGGCCAGCGCGCTGGCCCGCATCGAACGCGATCTCCACGACGGCGCGCAGGCCCGGCTCGTGGCGCTCAGCCTGCAGCTCGGTCGCGCCGAGACCCGGCTCGCCGGCGACCCGGAGACCGCGGAGCTTGTCCGTGCCGCCCGCCTGGAGGCGTCGGCCGCGATCGCCGAGCTCCGCGACCTCGCGCGCGGCATCGCCCCGCCGATGCTGCAGGAGCGCGGGCTGGTCGCCGCGATCGACGCGCTCGCCCACCGCTCCCCCCTCACCGTGTCGGTGACCGGCTCGGTCGTCGGCCGGCCGCCCCCGGCGACCGAGCGGGCCGCGTACTTCGTCGCCGCCGAGGCCCTCACCAACGTCGCCAAGCACGCCCCCGACGCCCGCGCGACCGTGTCGGTCTTCGCCTCCGACGGCGCGCTCTGGGTCGACGTGACCGACGACGGCCCCGGTGGTGCGGACCCCGGCGGGTCCGGCCTCGCGGGCCTGCGCCGGCGGGTCGAGGCGCTCGACGGCCGGCTTGCGGTGTCCGAGCGTGAGCCGCGCGGCACGCGCGTACGAGCGGAGCTGCCGTGCGCGTCGTGATCGCCGAGGACCACGTGCTGCTCCGGGAGGGCGTCGTCGCGCTGCTGCGCGAGCACGACATCGAGGTCGTCGCGCAGGTGGAGGACGGCGAGGGACTGCTGCGGGTCATCGGCGGACACAAGCCGGACCTCGCGATCGTCGACGTGCGGCTGCCCCCGACGTTCACCGACGAGGGCATCCGCGCGGCGATCGAGGCCCGGCGGCGCTGGCCCGAGCTGGGGGTGCTGGTGCTCAGCCAGCACGTCGAGGAGGCCTACACGTCGGAGCTGCTCGCCTCGGGCGGCGGCGGTCTGGGCTACCTGCTGAAGGAGCGGGTCGCCGAGGTCGCGGGGTTCGTCGATGCCGTGCATCGTGTGGCGGAGGGCGGGACGGCACTGGACCGCGAGGTCGTCGCGCAGCTCGTCCGACCGGCCGACAAGCGGGGGGACGGCCGGCTGGCCGACCTGACCCCACGCGAGCGGGACGTCCTGGGCCTCATGGCGGAGGGGCGGTCCAACGCCGCGATCGCGCGCGAGCTGGTCGTCACTGCGGGCGCGGTCGAGAAACACGTCACGAGCATCTTCTGCAAGCTCGAGCTGCCCGCGAGTTCGGACGACCACCGGAGGGTGCTCGCGGTGCTCGCCTGGCTGCGCGACCACTCCTGAGCGCAGCGTCGGGGTAGCCCCACCACGCCCGGTGGTCCCCCCCATCGCCCGGACGGCCGCCACAGGCCACCATCGTGGAGTGTCCACGCTCGAGTCCGCCTCTCCGTCCGGCGCCCCGCCGGCACCGACCCGTGACGACGTGCAGCCCTGCGCCAACGAGTCGCTCGACCGGTTCCTGACCGGGGTCGTGACCGTGGTGCCGATCCTCGCGATCGGGGTCGTCGGCTGGCAGCTGTGGAACTCCCTGCTGCACGTCAGCGACCTGATCGTGCTCGCGATCATGTACCCGATCTGCACGCTGGGGATCACCGTCGGGTTCCACCGGCTCTTCACGCACCGCAGCTTCAAGACCGGCCCGAAGACCCGGGGCGCGCTGGCGATCATGGGCATGATGGCGATCGAGGGACCGGTCATCTCGTGGGTGGCCGACCATCGCAAGCACCACGCGTTCAGCGATCAGGAGGGCGACCCGCACTCCCCGCACCTCCACGGGCACGGGCTGAAGGGCGCGCTGCGCGGGTTCGTCCACGCGCACGTCGGCTGGATCTTCGTGCACGACCAGCGCGGCTCGCACGACCGCTACGCCCCGGACCTCCAGGACGACCCGGTCGTCGCCTGGGCCAGCGCCCGGTTCCTGTACTGGGTACTGCTCGGCCTCGCGATCCCGTTCGTGCTGGGCGGCCTCATCGGCGGCTCGCTGAGCGCGGCGTTCACCGGTCTGCTGTGGGGCGGCGCGGTGCGGATGCTCCTGCTGCACCACGTCACGTACTCCATCAACTCCATCTGTCACGTGTTCGGGCGCCGGACCTACGAGACCGGCGACCACTCGCGCAACGTCGCCTGGCTGGCGCTCTTCTCCATGGGCGAGTCGTGGCACAACAACCACCACGCGTTCCCGACGTCGGCCCACCACGGGCTCCGCTGGTACCAGGTGGATCTCTCGGCGCTGACGATCCGCGGCCTCGAGAAGCTCGGCCTGGCTTGGGACGTCGTGCGCCCGGACGACGAGCGCCTGGTCGCGAAAGCGCGCTGATCGCTCAAGCGTCGGCGCGTTCGCGCCGATACCTGGCGTAATGACGTATCCGGTTCCCACCGACGAGGCCGGGCGGCTCGCCGCGCTCCAGGCTCTGCAGATCCTCGACACCCCGCGGGAGCAGCTCTACGACGACGTCGTCGCACTGGCGGCGGCGATCTGCCGCACCCCGATCGCGATCATCAACCTGGTCGACGGCGACCGGCAGTGGGGCAAGGCCCTCGTCGGCCTGGAGAGCTCCGAGGCGCCGCGCGAAGCCTCGTTCTGCGCGCGGACCATCGTCGCCCCGGACGGCATGCTGGTCGTCCCCGACACGCTGCGCGACGTCGCCTGGTCCACCAACGCACAGGTCCTCGGCGATCCACACCTGCGGTTCTACGCCGGAGCCGCGATCGTTCACGAAGGGCACGCCGTCGGCTCGGTGTGCGTCGCCGACCGCACGCCGCGCGAGCTCGACGACGGGGCGCGCGCCGCCCTGCAGGTGCTCGCCCGCCAGACCGGCGCGCACCTGCAGCTGCGCCTGCGCTCCAGGCACCTCCAGACCGCCAACGACGAGCTGCGCCGCCTCTCGGTGCAGGACCCGCTGACCTGCCTGGCCAACCGCACCCTCCTCTTCGACCGGCTCGAGCACGCCCTGCGTCGCCGGGCCCGCAACGGCGGTCCCGTCGGCGTGCTCTTCGGCGACCTCGACGGCTTCAAGGCCGTCAACGACTCGCTCGGCCACGCCGCCGGGGACGAGGTCCTCCGCGCGGTCGCCCGACGGCTGACGCGGGCGGCCCGCGGCACCGACACGGTCGCCCGGCTCGCGGGCGACGAGTTCGTGGTGGTCTGCGCGGACCTCGCCGACGCCGCCGACCTCAGCGCGGTCGCCGACCGGCTCTCCGCGGCCGTCGCCCGTCCCGTTCCCGGTCTCGGCGGGCCGGTGGTGCCCGAGTTGAGCTTCGGCTTCGCCCTCGCCCAGGACGGCGAGGACGCCGACGAGCTGCTGGCCCGGGCCGACGCCTCGATGTACCTCGCCAAGCAGCAGCGCGGCCGCGGTCGGCCGTCGCTCGCGCGCTGACGCCGCTCGGACAACCCGTCCGGCGGTCCTTGGTGCCCGCGGCCCAAGCCGCGTGACGTTCCGCGCATCTAGCGTCGCGTCATGACCGACCGCACCAACCGCTGCTTCCGCCTCCGCCGCCGCCCCGACGGGCTCGTCACCTCCGTGGACCTCGAGCTGGTGCAGGAGGGCATCCCGGCGCTGGACGACGGCCAGGCGCTGGTCCGCACCCTGTGGCTGTCGGTCGACCCGACGAACCGGATCTGGATGAGCGACCTGCGCGGCTATCTCCCCCCTGTCCCGATCGGGGCGGTCATGCGCGGCCTGGGCGTCGGGGAGGTCGTGGAGTCGCGTCGCGCGGACATGCCCGTCGGGGCGTTCGTCACCGGCATGCTCGGCTTCCAGGACCACTGCCTCGTCGACGACGCGCTGCTCGAGGCGCCGCTGACCGTGCTGCCCGATCCGCTGCCGGCGCCGCCGCAGGCGCTGCTCGGTGCGCTGGGCCACACGGGCATCACCGCGTGGCTGGGCATCGAGGACATCTGCCGTCCGGTCGCGGGCGAGACCCTGGTCGTGTCCGCCGCCGCCGGCGCCGTGGGCTCGATCGCCGGCCAGCTGGGCAAGGCACGCGGGGCCCGCGTCGTCGGTCTGGCGGGGACGTCGGAGAAATGCCGGCACGTCGTCGAGGACCTCGGCTTCGACGCCTGCGTGAACTACAAGGACCTCGACTGGCAGGAGCAGCTCGCCGACGCCACTCCCGACGGGGTCGACGCCGACTTCGAGAACGTCGGCGGGGAGATCATGGACGCCGTCATCAACCGGATGAACATCGGGGCGCGGGTCGCGCTGTGCGGGATGATCAGCGAGTACAACGACTACGGTCCGGGCCAGTCGTCCACGGTGCCCGGCCAGCGCGCGATCGGCCAGTTCATCATGCAGCGCGCGACCCTGACCGGCTTCCTGGTGCTCGACCACGTCGACCGGTTCCCGGAGGCGATCGGGGCGCTGGCGACGCTCGCCGGCGAGGGGAGGCTGCGGTGGACCGAGACGGTCGTCGACGGCCTCGAGTCCACCGTGGACGCCCTCAACCAGCTGTTCGCCGGCACCAACACGGGCAAGCTGCTCGTGCGCGTCGCCGAGCCGTCGTCGGCCTGACGGGGCCGCCGCGTAGGCTCTCTCCGGCGTGCCCGAGTCCTACACCGACACCCCGTTCCTCACCGGTCGCTTCGACGACGCGCTGGCGTACGCCGCCGCGCACCACGCGACCCAGCTGCGCAAGGGCACTCCGGTGCCCTACGTCGCGCACCTGCTTGCGGTCGCCTCGCTGGTGCTGGAGATGCACGGCGACGAGGACGAGGCGATCGGCGCGCTGCTCCACGACGTCGTCGAGGACGGTGGCGGCCCGACCGCGCTGGCGGAGATCGAGGAGCGCTTCGGCGCCGCGGTCGCGGACATCGTGCTCGCCAACAGCGACCGGGTGGACGGTGGCTCCGACGAGGACCCGGACGAGCGGCCGCCGCGACACGCCTGGTACGAGCGCAAGCGCGCGTACATCGATGCCTTCCCGACGAAGTCGCCGGCGGCGCTGCGGGTGTCCCTCGCCGACAAGCTGCACAACTCGCGGTCGATCCTCCTGGACTACCGCACACACGGCGACGACCTCTGGGCGCGGTTCAAGCAGGGCCAGGGTCTCGCGACCCGCGTCTACTACCGCGAGCTCGCGCTGGCGTTCGAGCGCGAGGAGCACCGGGTCGGCCCGGCCGCGGAGCCGTACGTCCAGGAGCTGCGCCGCGTCGTCGACGCGATCACCGCGCTGGCCGAGACCCACCAGGGCCCGGACTCGCGCGCGACCTTCGCGGACTGACGCGCCCCGCGGCCGTCAGTGCGGCGCGGCACCCGCGCCGGCGAGTGTCCGGGCAGTCAGCGCGGCTGGCGGTCGCCGACCAGCACGGCGACCTCCATGATCCGTGTGCCGTCGACGGCCTCGACCGTGATGGTCGCGGCCTCGAACCGCACCTCGTCGCCCGGCCGCGGCCGCCGCCCGAGCTGCTCGAACACCGCGCCCGCGACGGTGCGTGCCGAGGTCTCCCCGAGGTCGATCCCGATCCGGCGCTGGAGGTCGAGGATCGCCGTCGCTCCCGGCATCACCAGGGCGCCGTCGTCGCGCTCCTCCACCCCCGGCAGCTCCGGGTCGTACTCGTCCTCGATGCTGCCCACGAGCTGCTCGAGCAGGTCCTCGAGGGTGACGATGCCGGCGGTCGAGCCGTACTCGTCCACCACGACGGCCAGCTGCTTGCGCCCGGCGCGCAGCTCGGCGAGCAGCGGGCGCAGGGACTTCGACTCGGGGACCACGACCGCCGGGGTGGCGACGTCGCCGACCGGCGTGGACGGGTCGCGGCGCTCGGCGGCGACGAGCTCGCGGACGTGGACGACGCCGACGAGCCGGTCGATCGAGCCGTCCCCGACCGGATAGCGCGTGTGCGGCGTGTCGACGTGCTGGCCCAGCGCCTGTGCCACGGTCGACTCGGCGTCCAGCCACAGCACGTCGCGCGCGGCGACCATGACGTCGAGCGCGTCACGGTGCGCGAAGTCCAGCACGTTGTGCAGCAGTCGCTCCTGGTCCTCGCCGATCACGCCGGAGCCCTCGGCCTCGTCGACGATCTCCCGCAGCTCCTCGGGGGACTGCACCCCGTCGCCGGCAGTGACGTCGTAGACCCCGAACGGCCGCAGGACCAGCAGCGACGAGCGACGCAGGACCCAGACCACCGGCCGGAAGGCACGGGCGAGCAGGTCGATCGGGATGGCGACCCGCAGGACCAGCACCTCGGCGCGGTCGAGCGTCAGCGACTTGGGTACCAGCTCGCCCAGGACGACCGACAGGTAGGTGACGGAGCCGAACGCGATGAGGAACGCGAGCCAGCCGGGCATGCCGTCCCCCAGGACGTCGCGGACGATCGGCTCGCCCAGCGCGCCGGTGAGGATGCCGAGCATCGTGATGCCGACCTGCACCGTGGAGATCACGCGGACGGGGTCGTCCATCAGGCGCAGTGCCGCCAGGGCGCGACGGGAGCCCTCGGCCGCCGCGGCGTTGAGCGGGCCACGCCGTGCGGTGACGACCGCGTACTCGCCGATCACGAAGAAGGCGTTCGCACCCACGAGGGCGAGGACGGCGAGCAGGCCCAAAACGTCTTGCACCTCCCCCATCGTAGACGGCGGGCGGGAGGTCCTCCCTCCCACCCGCCGTCGACGGTCAGTGGGCGAAGACCGGCTCGGGCGCGCGACCGGCCTCGGGCGACACCGCCGGGGCCGGCTTGGCGTCCAGCACCAGACCGGTGACCACGGCGCCGACCAGGAAGATCCCGGCCGCGAACCAGAACGCCGTGGTGTAGCCGTGGACCGCGGCCTGGGCGACGAGCTCCGGACTCGGGCGCACGCCCTCGAGCTTCCCGGTGGTGGCGCTGGCGGCCAGGGTGCTCAGCAGCGCGGTGCCGATGGAGCCGCCGATCTGCTGGCCGGTGCTGACCATCGCGGAGGCGACTCCCGCGTCCGACGGGTCGACGCCGAGCGTGGCGGTGCTCATGGCCGGCGCGAACACGAGGCCCATGCCGACACCGATGACGAGCAGGCCGGGCAGGACGTCGGCGACGTAGGTCGAGTCGACCGACACCCCGGTGAACAGCAGCATCGCCAGCGCGCCGAGGAGCATGCCGGTAACGATCAGCGGGCGGGCGCCGAAGCGCGGGACGAGCTTCATCGTCGAGGTCGACGCGGTGATCATGATCGCCGCGGTCATCGGCAGGAACGCCAGGCCGGTCTCGACCGGTGAGAAGGCGAGCGACTGCTGGAGGAAGAACGTCAGGAACAGGAAGACGCCGAACATCCCGGCGCCGGTGATGGCGACGGCGAGGTACGCGCCGCCGCGGGCGCGGTCCAGCACGACGCGGAGCGGCAGCAGCGGCTGGGCGACCCGCCGCTCGACGACGACGAACGCGGCGAGGAGCAGGACGCCGAGCACCAGCGCGACGATCGTGACCGGGTCGCCCCAGCTGCGGGTCTCGGCGCTGGAGAACCCGAAGACGACCGCGAAGAGGCCGGCCGACGCGGTGAGCGCGCCGGGGATGTCGATGCGAGCGGCGACCCCGGCGTGCTCGCGTCCGCCGGCGAGCAGTGTCATCGCTGCTGCGGCGGCGGGGAGGGCGAACAGGAGGTTGACGTAGAGGCACCAGCGCCAGCTGAGGTACTCGGTGAGGATGCCGCCGAGCAGCAGGCCGACCGCCGCACCGGCGCCGGCGATGGCGCCGAAGACGCCGAACGCCTTGGCGCGCTCGGCGGGGTCGGTGAAGGTCGTGCTCAGCAGCGAGAGCGCGGCCGGGGCGAGCAGTGCGCCGAACAGCCCCTGGAGGGCGCGGGCGGCGACGAGCACGCCGAAGCTGCCGGCCATGCCGCCGATGGCGGAGGCGACGGCGAAGCCGACGAGGCCGGTGACGAAGACATTCTTGCGGCCGTAGAGGTCGCCGAGACGGCCACCGACGAGCAGGAGGCTGCCGAAGGCGAGGGCGTAGGCGGTGATGACCCACTGGCGCGAGTCGTCGGAGAACCCGAGGTCCGCCTGGGCGGTCGGGAGGGCGATGTTCACGATGGTGGCGTCGAGGACGACCATGAGCTGGGCGATCCCGATGACGGCGAGGATGAGCCAGCGGTGCTTGTGCGCTGCGGCCTGCGTGGGTGACATGAGGGGTCCTTGGGCGAACGGTAAACGGAGAGACTTCTCAACTTCGTGACCGAGAAGGTAGCACGAAAGTGGAGCTAAATCTTCCACTTGGAGGGAACATCTCCACTTCCCGCTATCGTGTGACGCATGTCCACTGCGCCCGAGAGCCCCGACACCCCGGTTCGGCGGCCCCTGCGCAAGGACGCCGAGCGCAACCGCGAGCGCATCCTCGCCGCCGCGTCCGAGGTGTTCGCCGAGCACGGACTGGCGGCGTCGCTGGACGACATCGCCCATCGCGCCGGGGTCGGCGTGGGGACGGTGTACCGGCGTTTCCCGGACAAGGAGCAGCTGATCGACGCGCTGTTCGAGGACCGGGTCTCCGAGATGGTCGCGCTGGCCACCGCCGCGCTGGAGATCGACGACCCGTGGGACGGGCTCGTGCACTTCCTCACGCGCGCGCTGGAGCTGCAGGCCGCGGACCGCGGGTTGAAGGAGGTGATCCTCAGCACGGTCGACGGCCGCTCCCGCGTCGCCGGCGGACGCGAGCGGATCGCCCCGATCGTCGGTCGGCTGCTGGACCGCGCCAAGGCTGCGGGCGTCGTGCGGCAGGACGTCGAGCTGCCCGACCTGCCGCTGCTGCAGTTCGCGCTCGGCGCGATGGCCGACTACACCCGCGAGGTCGCCCCGGAGACGTGGCGCCGGCTCTTCACCCTCGTGCTCGACGGCCTGCGCGCCACCGGCCCGGACGCCACGCCGATGCCGGTCAGGTCGCTGGACCAGGACGAGCTCGAGCAGGCGATGCTGTGCGCGGGGACGGCCATGGCGCGCCGGCGTCGCAACGCGTAGCGCTCATCCCAGCGGGTGCCGCCCGCCGTACCCGTCGCGACGCATGACCCTCCCCCTCGCCAATCTCGTCGACGTCGCGCTGCTGTGCGGGCTGATCTGGACCATCCAGGTCGTGCACTACCCGCTCTTCGCGCGGGTGCCTGCGGCTGCGTGGCCGACCTACGAGGCCGAGCACCAGCAGCGCATCACCGCGCTCGTGCTGCCGCTGATGGTCGCCAACGTCGGCCTGGCGGTCGCGCTGCTGCTGGATCCGGGGGGACCCGGTGCACTGGAGATGGCGAACCTCGCGCTGGCCGCAGGCATCTTCGGCGCGACCGGCCTGGTCTACGCCCCCATGCACGGCCGGCTCGCCGACCGCCACGACCCCGCGCTGCTGGACCGTCTCGTGCGCCTCAACTGGCTGCGCACGATCGCCTGGACCGCCCAACTGGCCGTGGCGGTGGCGCTGTTGCAGGACGCGGTCTAGAGCACCAGCTGCAGGATCGCCGCGAGCCCCACCAGCACGACGAGGATCCGCAGCGTCGTCGGGGCAAGGCGGCGCCCGATGCGCGCGCCGAGCACGCCGCCCACCGACGAGCCCACGGCGATCAGTCCGGCCGCCTCGTAGGAGACCTCCGCGACGAGGACGAACACGAGCGCGGCAACGCCGTTGGCCGTCCCCGCGAGGACGTTGCGCAGGCCCTGCAGGCGGTCCATGTCGTCGGCCAACGCGGTCCCGAGGAGCGCGAAGAGCAGAATCCCCTGCCCCGCGCCGAAGTAGCCGCCGTAGATGCCGGTCAGCCCGATCCCGGCGCGTAGGCCGCGCGCGCTCTCCGCCGGCCCGGAGGTCGCCGGGCGGGCCGCGCGGCGCCGGACCACCCAGGCCGCCACCCGCGGCTGGAACACGACGAGGACGAGCGCGCCGGCGATGAGGACCGGGACGATCACCTCGAACAGGGAGGCGGGAAGCTCGAGCAGCAGGATCGCCCCGGCGACGGCGCCGACCGCCGAGCAGGATGCGAGGAGGAGCACCGAGCGCCAGTCGCCGGCGAGCTCGCGCCGGTAGGCGTACGCGGCGGTGACGGAGCCCGGCACCAGGCCGAGCCCGTTGGTCGTGTTCGCGACGACGGGCGGGTAGCCGACGGCGAGCAGGACCGGGAAGGTCACGAGCGTCCCGGACCCGATGACCGCGTTGATGGTCCCCGCCGTGAGCCCGGCGGCGAGGATCGCGATGGCCTCCAGGAGCGACATGCCCTGGAGCACCCTACGGACGTCGCAACGCGTCGGTCACGAGCCGGAAGCGCCGGTGTCGTAGCGTTGTGGGCGATGCCCGACACCGCACACCCCACCACGCCGATCGACCTCGACGGGACGGTGAATGCCCGCGACGTCGGCGGTATCCCGCTCGCGGACGGCACCGGGACGATCGCCTCGGGCGTCCTGCTGCGCGCCGACAACCTGCAGGACGTGTCTCCGCGCGACGTATCAACCCTGGTCGACGACCTCGGCCTGCGCGTCGTCGTCGACCTGCGCACCGGCTACGAGCTGCAGTCCGAGGGTCCCGGCCCCCTGGAGGACGAGGAACGCGTGCGCATCGACCACCGGTCGCTGTATCCGGAGACCGGTGGCGGCACCGACCTGGATCTGCAGACGATCATGCCGTGGGGCGACAACATCGGCGCGGACCTGCCCGAGGAGACCCCCACGGTGCGGGCCTACCTCGGCTACCTGCAGCGCCGTCCGGACTCCGTCGTCGAGGCGCTGCGCGCGATGGCGCACACCGACGGCGCCACGCTCGTGCACTGCGCGGCGGGCAAGGACCGCACGGGCACCGTCGTCGCGATCGCCCTGTGCGTCGCAGGGGCGGACCGCGACGCGATCGTCGCCGACTACCTGGCGACCGGCGACAACATCGAGGCCATCGTCGCGCGCCTGGTCGCGACGAAGACGTACTCCACGGAGATGCGCAAGCACGACCCGCGCAGCCACGCCCCCACCCCGGGCAACATGGAGCGCGTGCTCGAGCTGCTCGAGCAGGAGCACGGCAGCGTCGAGGCATGGTTGCTGTCGCAGGGGCTGCGGCAGACCGAGCTCGACACGCTGCGCGCCCGGCTGCGCGGCGAGGGCTAGATCCGTCGCGCGGTCAGCCTGGCGGTCGCCTTGCGGCCGGTCGTGGTGACCGCGACGACCCGCACGGTGTAGTCGGCGCGGCGCCGGCCCCGGGCCGACAGCGACATCCGCACGGTCCGGCCGGCCTTGACGTCGGCGGCCGCGAACCGGGCCACGACCGTCTTCCCGCGCAGCACGGTCACGCTCACCTTCGCGTCGGCGGTCGTACGGTAGCTCGCGCGCACCGGGATCTGCGCCGGCCCGCCGAAGACGGGACGCTGCAGCTTGAAGCGGCCCAGCAGACCGCAGCTGTCGCGGCGGTGCGAGTCGGGCCGACGGCTGAAGCGGCCGGTCGCCGAGCGCTGCACGACGACCCTCCGGACGTCGACAGCACGGCCGCCGCGGAGCATGGTGAAGCGGACGAGGTAGCTCGCGGCGGGGACGGCCGGGCGACCGCGCAGCGTCGAGCGACCCGTCCACGTGAAGCTCCCGGTGCGGTTCGGGAAGCGCGCGACGAGCCGCTCCTGCAGGACGCGTCCGCGGTCGGAGACGGCGAACACGTCGACACGCACTCCCAGCTTCAGCCGGCGGGAGATCTGCAGGCGCAGGCCACGCGTGCCGACGGCCGTCGCGCCGACCGAGCGCAGGCCGTCCTGCGAGGTGCACGAGGAGGGCCGGGGCACCGAGGGCGCCGGCCAGGCCTTCTCGGCGAGGCGCAGGTTGTAGAAGCCGCTGACGCCGTCGGAGTACCAGACCTCGCGGCGCTCGGGCACGAACGCGGGCGCGGACATCGCGTAGTTGCTCGCCGCAAGGAGGTTCTCGGGAGACGCCTGACCCGGGGCCACGTGGTAGGCCACCTCCACGGGCTTCAGCGGGTCGCTGATGTCGAAGACGCGCAGACCGGACGCGATCATCGAGCAGGCGACGATCGTCGGATCGACGCGGGTGGGGACGTCGCAGTAGTGCCCGGCGTAGCCCTGGGCGGAACTGACCGCGCCCGGGTCCTGCGCGATGGCCGCGCGGTTCTCGGGTTGGTGCACGGCCAGTCGCAGGTTCGACGCGACGAACGGCTTCGTCTCGTCGGAGATGTCGATGAGCCGCGCCGCGCCGACGACCGGTCCGTTGCTGGCGACCCCCGTGCCACCGGACCCCGAGTACTCGTCGGTCTCCACGAGATAAGGCCTGCCCTTGATCGTGATCGGGATGGCGTTCTGCGGGATCGTCATCTGCGACCACGTCAGTCGCGAGACCTCCTTGACGAGCGGATTCGGGCGGCGCGCCTGCACCTGGCTGACGTCCAGGACGATCAGACCGTCCAGGCTCGCGATGTACGCCCGGTTGCCGTCGGCGCTGAGTGACAGCCCGTGGGACGGGTAGTTGCCGAACCACAGGACCTGCGGCAGCCGCGGGTTCTCGACCCCGACCGCGACGACGGAGCCGGTCGCCGGCGACGCGGAGTAGAACGTCTTTCCGTCGGGGGTGAAGCCGCTCTCGTGACCGAGGAAGCCGACCGGAAGGCTCGACTGCAGCACGGGGAACCGACAGTCCTGGCTGAGGTCGTAGAGGTCGACGATCCCGGGGGCGAACGCCGGGTTGCCGGCGACCGCTGCGAGCAGTCCGCGCTCCTGGCTGATGACGAGCGACTCGTGCGGGGAGAGCATCGCGGGAGTGATCAGCGTGCTCGTCAGCACCGGCTTCGCGGGGTCCTTCATGTCGAGCACCGCTACGCCGGCGGACTCTCGTTGCAGGTTCAGGAGGTTCAGCGGGAACAGCAGCGCGGTGTCGTAGTACGCGCACTCGTTCCCGGCCTTGTCGACGTACCGGTGGACCTTGAAGCCACCCGCACTGCCGAACTGCGACACGCGCTCGAGGCTGCAGAGGTACCCGTCGGCGTTCGCGTCGGCGGGGACGCGGCCCTGGATGCCGGGCTCCGGCCGCGAGCCGGGCTCGCAGGCACGCTGGGGCGTCGCCGCGGAGGCGGGCTCGACGGCCTGCCGGGCGGTGAGCGGCGGACCGACGCGGGACGGCGTGATCGTGCGGGCGCGCTGCTCGAGTTCCGCAGGCGTGTGCGCCGGGGCGGCACTCGGCAGCAGCCCGGCCAGACAGGCCAGGCCCGCAAGGGCGAGCAGCATCAACGGCACGCGGGCGATTCCGTTCACGGCGTTCCCTCCTCCAGGGCGGTCCGGGTGGACCGGACCGTGACCGTACCGGAGCTTCGGCGGACGCGTGACCGGGCCGGGAGCGGGCGCGTGCGGCACACGTGCGACACGCCGATCGGCGTCCAGGGGCGCCTCCGGGAGCGTTCACACGCCAGCGGGAGTCCTCAGTCCCTGGATCCACGAGCCACGGCTCCCGCCCCATCGGGATCGGCTCGCGCGCTCGGGCCGACCAGCGCAGCCACGCCAGCGGGAGTCCTGCGTCTCTGCATCCGGGAATCAGGACGCCCGCCCGCGCACACGGTCGTCCCCCGCGCGGTGCCCGGAGCACGCTGCGCGGTGGCCTGGCGGCCACTGCCGTGCCTTTCCCGCGCTGGGCGCAGGGTTTCGTACGGCACCTAGCAGCGCGGCCTCCAGGAGGCTCGACCGGCGCCGTCAGGCACCCCTCACCCGTTGCGGAGCTCGCGCCGCCGCATCGACGCCGCGACGTCCCGCAGGCCGATCGCGACCTGCCGTTCGCGCTCGACCGACACGAGTCCGGTCCCGCAGGAGGGCGTGAGCAGGCTGCGGCCGGCCGTCTCGGGCACCGCCTCCAATGCGGCGGTCACCCGACGGACGCCGTGCAGCGCATGCTCCGGTCGGTGCGCGGCGATCGCGCCCCACGCGACCCATGCACCCCGCGCAGCGATGGCGCGCAGGGACGTCGCCGCCCGCTCGTCGACGCGGGTGAAGGCGAGGTCGACGGAGAGTAGATCCGGTGCCGCCGCGTCGACGATGTCCCACGGCACGTCGCAGCAGAGGTGCAGGCCCCACGCACCCCCCACGGTCCGCAGCGGGTCCCACACCGCCTCGATGCCGTCGACGCCGCACAGTGCCAGCGCGGGCTCGTCGACGACGACCACCGCGTCGAGCCCCAGCTCGCGCACCGCCGCCACCTGCCCCGCGAGGCCGGACGCCAGCCACGGCGCGAGCTCGGCCGCCCGGGAGGCCGACGTCGCGTCGGGGACCGGACCGCCCACCGATGCCCGGTCGATCGCGCACGCGAGCGTCACCGGACCGGTGACCTGCAGCTTCACCACCCCGTGCGCGGGCGGCCGCGCGCGCAGCTCGTCGAGCAGCGCGTCCCAGGCTGCCGGCGTGCGCACCGCCCGGTCCGCAGTCCATCCCGGCCGCTCCGCGGCCTCCCCGAGCCACTGGGCGACCATGTCGCCGTCGTGGCGCGGCAGCTGCGGGCAGAACGGCACACCGTAGGCCAGCGTCAGGTACTCGATGGCGTCCGCCGCCCCGCGGTGCGCCAGGCTGCCGACCCCGGTGGTGGTCCAGCACGGCAGCTGGTCCAGGAGCGGGAGGATCACCCCCGCAGTATCACTCCGACGCGCTCGAACGGCTCCTCGCCCGGGGCGAGAGCTTCACCGCGCTCGGGGTCCAGCGGATCGCCGACGAGGCCGGCATTTCACGGTCGTCGTTCTACGTGCACTTCGCCGACAAGGTCGATCTGCTCGCGCGGGTGAGCGAGACCGCGACCCGCGAGCTCTTCGAGGCCGCCGAGTGGTGGGTGCGCGAGGGCCGGGACGTCGCGTCCCTGGAGCGGACCTCGCTCGCGGTCATCGCGCAACGGCGCGCGCACGCCAAGACGCTGCAGGCCGTCGACGAGGTCGCGGCCTACGAGCCGGCCGTCTCCGACGCCTGGAGACGACGCGTCGGCCGGTTCGGCGACCTGCTCGTCACCCGCATCGCGCGCGACGTCGCCGCTGGGGCCACCGTCCCGGACGTCGACCCGGAGCCCACGGCCCGCTGGATCGCCTGGGGGACGGAGCGGACGATCACCGAGCACGTCCGCAGCGACGACGGTGCCGGTGATGAGCGCATGGCCCGCACGATGGCGCGCGTGATCTGGAACGCCGTGTATCCCGCCGACCGGACCACGCTGGACCTCCCCCCCGGCGATCCCGTGCGCCCGGTCGTGTGACCCAGGCGCCCCGGCGGCGTATCCCTGGGGCCACGCCCGCCACGCCGACGACTCAGGAGACCTCCGTGCCCGACCTCAGCAAGACCGCCCAGCAGACCCTCGGCGGCGTCACGAAGGAGCTGCTCGAGAACCCCCTCTTCACCGGCGCGGTGACGCAGCTGCTCAGCGCGCGCGAGAAGGCGGTCGCCGCTCAGGAGGTCGCCATGAGCGGGCTGAACATCCCGTCGGCCTCCGACATCGAGCGGCTCACCCGGCGCCTGCGGTCCGTGTCCCAGCGCCTCGAGGGGATCGAGGACCAGCTCGACGGCGTGGCGCAGGGCCGCAGCACCAAGCGCATCGAGGATCGCCTCGAGGCGATCGAGGCGCAGCTGGCCGAGATCGCCGGCGCGCTCTCCGCCGCGCCCGCCGGCGCGAAGTAGCCCCGCCGGCGCCTAGCCGCGCCGGGCGCCGCAGGACCGGCAGACGAGCGCTTCGCGGCGCAGGACCCGGAGGCAATCCGGGCAGCGGCGGTAGGCGCGCAGCGTCACCAGCCGCAGGCCGAACCGGGCGACGTGGGTGGCCGCACGCGCCCAGCGCAGGGCCACCACGGCACTCCACCATCCGACGACCGCCGTCGCGAGCGCGGCGAGCGCCCCGGCCGGGGCGACGAGCCGCCGGGCGAGGTCGCCCCTTCTCCGTGGCTCGGTCATCCGCGCCTCCGTGTCCGCACGCCCGGCAGCCTACGGCCGGGCGGGGACGGTCCGACGCCGTGCCGTCCGGCCCGCGCGCGAACGCGGACCGGACGGCGTCGGGCGACGGTCAGGCCGGGACGGCGGCGTCCTCGCGGACGAGGTCCGCGGCCTTCTCGGCGATCATGATCACGGGCGCGTTGGTGTTGCCGCGCACGATCGTCGGCATGACCGACGCGTCGACGACACGCAGGCCGTCGATGCCGTGGACCTTCAGGCGGGAGTCGACGACCGGGCCGATCGCGCACGTCGACGTCGGGTGGTAGATCGTCATCGTGTTCGCGCGGATGAACTCCCACAGCTCCTCGTCCGTCGCGTCCTTCGACGGGGCGACGAAGTCCCCGGTGATGACGGCCTGCATCGCCGGCTGCTGCGCGATATCCAGCGCCATCCGCGCACCGGCGAGGATCGTCTGGCGATCCTCCTCGGACGTGAGGTAGTTGTGGATGATGCGCGGCTTGGAGTGCGGGCTGGCGCTCCGCAGCGTCACCGAGCCGCGGCTCGTCGGCTTGACGACCCCCGGACCGAACGCCACGCCGTGCTCGGTCGCCGCCCCGAGGCCCTCCTCGAAGAAGAACACCGGCGCGCAGTGGAACTGGCAGTCCGGGCCGTCGAGCCCCGGGCGCGTGCGCATGAAGCCGCCGGCCTCCGCGATGTTCGACGTGAGCGGGCCCTCGCCGTCGGTGCTCATCCGCTCGACGTTCTCGTCGGTCATCGCGGTGAGGAGCGACTCGACGTCGGTCTTCCAGTTCATGAGCGTCATGCAGTGGTCCTGCAGGCCCTGACCGACCGGGAGGTCCTTGATGACGTCCAGTCCGAGCGCCTCGAGGTGCTCGGCGGGGCCGACACCGGAGAGCATCAGGATCTGCGGTGTCTGGTAGGCGCCGGCGCAGAGGATGACCTCGCGCTCGGCGAGGACCTCGAAGTGGTCCGGGTGCTCGACGTGGACGCCCTTGGCGCGACCGTTCTCGATCATGACGTCGGTCACCATCGCGTCGGTGATGATCGTCAGGTTCTCGCGGCTCGCGACCGGGTGCAGGAACGCGGCGGCGGCGCTGGCGCGCATGCCGTCCTTCTGGGTGGTCTGGTACCGGCCGACACCCTCCTGGCGGGCGCCGTTGAAATCCGGGTTCTCCTCGTGGCCGGCCTGCTTGGCCGCCTCGACGAACGCGGTGGCGAGCGGGTGCATCGAGCGGCTCTCGCGAACCGACAGCGGGCCTCCGGCGCCGTGGTACATGTCCTCGCCGCGCTCGTTGTCCTCGGACCGCTTGAAGTACTCAAGGACGTCCTCGTAGCCCCAGCCCTCGGCGCCCATCTCGGCCCACTGATCGTAGTCGGCGCGGTTGCCGCGGATGTAGACCATGGCGTTCATGGAGCTGCAGCCGCCGAGCATCTTGGCGCGGGGCAGGTAGCAGCGGCGGTCGTTCAGCGCCGGCTCGGGCTCGGTGCCCATGTCCCAGTCGCGGCGGCCCTTGAACAGCGCGCCGAAGGCGGCCGGGATGGACACCTCCATGTCGTTGTCGTCCCCGCCGGCCTCCAGCAGGGCCACCTTCACCGATGGGTCCTCCGTCAGTCGCGCTGCGAGCACGCAGCCTGCAGATCCGGCGCCAACGATCACGTAGTCGAACATCTCTCTCCTCTTGCAGTCTCTTGACTCTCCGGCCGAACCTAACAGCGGGCGTAGTCTGGGATCCATGGGATTGACACAAGGTCATGGCCCGCTCGCTGGTGGAAACCGAGCGCCGTCCAACTTCACCGTCGAGAGCCCCGCGCACCAGCTCCATCTCGAGCCCTACCCGCGTCGGCTGCGGGCCGTCGTGGCAGGGCGCCAGGTTCTCGACACGGTCCGCGCGGGCCTGCTCATGGAAACCGGAATCCTGCCTGTCGCGTACGTGCCGCTGCAGGACGTGGACGCGACGCTGCTCGAGCGGACGGACACCGCGTCCTTCTGCCCGTTCAAGGGCGACTGCTCCTACTGGTCGGTCGCCGGGGTGCCGGATGCGCTCTGGGGCTACGAGGACCCGATCGACAGCGCACCGTGGCTGCGTGGCCTGGTCGCGCTCGACCGGTGGAAGATCGACCACTTCCTCGTCGAGGAGGACCGCGTGTTCGGCCCGCACCTGCGCGATCCCTACACGCGCGTCGACGTGCACGACAGCGCCCGGACGGCGGTCGTCCGCGTCGGCGGCATCGAGGTCGCCCGGACCTCGCGGCCGAAGCTCCTGTTCGAGACCGGCCTGCCGGTCCGGGTCTACGTGCCGCCGACGGACGTCGTCACCGGGGCGCTCGAGCGCTCGGACACGTGGATGGAGTGCCCGTACAAGGGTCGGTCGACCTATTGGAACGTCCGTGCGGGCGAGCGCATCGTCGCGGATGCCTGCTGGTCCTACGAGACGCCGCTGGCCGAGGCCACGCGCATCCAGGGACACCACGCATTTGCCGGGGACGACGTGGAGATCGAGCTCAGCGAGCGGTGAGCACCTGCACCTCGGCGCGGCCGTACCGGCGGCCGTTGACCTGCAACTCGAGCGCGTGGACCCCCGGGTGGTGGGTCCGTGTGGTGCGCTGCACGAAGGATCGGCGCGCCGTCAGCGTCACCCGCTCACCCGGCGCGACGGTGCGTGTCGTCAGCTTGAACACCTTGGGCGTGGTCCTCCCCGACGCCTTGACGTAGTGGACCACGTAGTCGATGGCGAGCTCGACCGGCGCGTCGCCGCCGTGCTCCAGCGTGCAGGTGAACGTCAGCTCCTCGCCGATGCGCAGCGCCTCTCGGTCGGGGTGGGGACCGCTGACGACGAGGTCCTCCGGCGGCGCGGTGAACCCGTGGAGCGCAAGCGCCCGCGGGTCGCCCTGCTTGATCAGCGTGCGCATCGCGTGGCGCACCAGACGGGTCGTCGGCACGTCGCCGGGCGCGCTCTCGAGCCAGCGGCCCGCGGTGCCGGTCGCCAGCTCCGCGTCGACCCGGCTGAGGTCGTTGAGGTGGTTCGCGACGGACCGCCGCACGTACTCGGCCGGGTCGCGGTGCAGCGCGTCGAGCAGGGGGATCGTCGCCGACGGCCGGGAGACGAGGGCGGGGACGCGGACGGCCCACGGCAGGAACGGGCGGGTGCCCTCGCTCACCAGGCGGCGCACGTGCTCGTCCTCGTCGTCCGTCCAGCCTGCGACACCGGCGAGCGTCCGGTCTGCGTCCCGCAGGAGGAAGCGCCGGATCGCCGCCTCGGCCGTGAGCCGGGGCGTCAGCGCGCGCAGCAGCTCGAGGCCGGCGTCGAAGTCGCGGTCGTCCGCGTGCTCGAGGGCCCGTACCGCGGCCGCGTCGGCGACCGCCCAGATCATCCAGCCGCAGAACGCCTCGTCGCGGAGCGCCCCCCGCAGCGCGGCATCGAACGCGGCGAAGTCGACCGGCAGCCCGGCGAGCGTCGCGTCGCGGATCGCGGCCGACCGCTCGCCGAGCGCGAGACCGTCGAGTCCGTCGGCGCAAGCGGCGAGCCCGTCGAGCGGGTGACCGGGCGCGGCCTGACGCAGCACGGCCCGCAGGGTGACGACGACCTCCCGGCCGAGCAGCTCGTCGGCGGTGGGCACGGTCCGGTGCCCGGCCTACGCCTTGGACTCCAGGACGTCGAAGGACCAGATCTCGCTGTTCGTGCCGACCGGTCCGTCGGTGCGGTGCTGCGCGTGGCCGGCGGCGAAGTCGGGGGACGCCACCCAGGCGCGGAAGTCCTCCTCCGAGCGCCACTTCGTGATGACCAAGCAGACGTCGCGGTCGTCGTTGGGGCGGAGGAGGTCGAACGACTCGAACCCCTCGGACTCCTCGACCTTGCCGGCCCGCGACGCGAACCGGCGCTCGAACTCGTCGAAGCGCTCGCGCGGGACGGTGATGGCGTTGATCTTCACGATACTCATGCCGGGCATCCTCGCAGGACCGCGAGCCGCTCAGTACGCCGGCTCCTCCCAGTCCCCGAACACGTCGGGGAGCCCGTCGGACACGCGGTCCGGGAAGACCGCCGGTCGCTTCTCGAGGAACGCCGTGACGCCCTCGCGGGCGTCGCCGGCGGCGCCGCGCAGGACCATCCCGCGCGACTCCGCGCGGTGCGCCTGCATCGGATGGTCGAACGTCAGTCCGCGCCAGAGCATCTGCCGCGAGAGCGCGACCGACACGGCCGAGGTGTGCTCAGCGATCTCCCGCGCGATGCCGTGCGCGGCCTGCAGCAGCCCGCCGTCGTCGTGCACGCTGCGCACCAGTCCACCGCGCAGCGCCTCCTCGGCGTCGAACACGCGACCGGTCATGACCCACTCGGTTGCCTGCGCGATCCCGACGACCCGCGGAAGGAACCAGGTGGACGCGGCCTCCGGCACGATCCCGCGGCGCGCGAACACGAAGCCCATCCGCGCGCCCTCGGCCGCGATGCGGATGTCCATCGGCAGCGTCATGGTCGCGCCGACGCCGACGGCCGGTCCGTTGATCGCCGCGATCACCGGCTTCGCCGACGCGAAGATCCGCAGGCTGACCTCCCCGCCCAGGTCGCGCGGGAACTCCTGCTCGCTCCGGTGCCCGGCCGGGTCGAACGCCTCGGCGCCCTCGCTCAGGTCGGCGCCCGCGCAGAAGCCACGGCCCGCGCCGGTGACGACGATCGCGCGGACCCCGTCGTCCGCGTCGGCGGCGTCGAACGCCTCGATCAGCTCCCGACCCATCTGCAGCGTGAAGGCGTTGAGCTTCTCGGGGCGGTTCAGCGTCAGGGTGAGGACGCCGTCGGCGACGTCGTAGAGCAGGGTGTCGAAGTCCATGAACGGCAACGTACAGAACACCTGCTCGGCAAACGACACGTCGACCGGGCGATCCATACGATGCGGGTCCATGAGCACTCCTCCCCGTACCGGCCCCCTCACCGGCGTCCGCATCCTCGAGGTCGGCGGCATCGGCCCCAACCCGTTCGCCGCGATGCTTCTCGCCGACCTCGGCGCCGACGTCCTGCGGCTCGATCGTCCGGGCGGGGACCTCTTCCCCGCGCAGTTCAACCCCACGCTCCGCGGCCGCGCGACGGTCGGCGCGAACCTCAAGTCGCCCGCTGCCGTCGCGTCGATCCTCAAGCTCGCCGAGTCGGCGGACGCGCTGATCGAGGGCTACCGCCCCGGCGTGATGGAGCGGCTCGGGCTCGGCCCCGAGGTCGTCCACGCGCGCAACCCGAAGCTCGTCTACGGCCGCATGACCGGCTACGGCCAGGAAGGCCCGATGGCCCCGGTCGCCGGCCACGACATCAACTACATCTCGCTGGCCGGCGCGCTCGGTCCGTCGCAGCGGATCGGCGACAAGCCGATGTTCGCGCTGAACCTGGTCGGCGACTACGGCGGCGGCGCGATGTTCCTCGTCGTCGGCGTGCTCGCCGGCATCCTCGAGGCGCGGGCCTCCGGGCAGGGCCAGGTCGTCGACGCGGCGATGGTCGACGGCGCCGCGGTGCTCACCTCGATGTTCCACGGCATGCGTGCGGGCGGCATGTGGAAGGACGAGCCGGGCACGAACCTCCTGGACTCCGGCGCGCACTTCTACGAGACCTACGAGACCTCCGACGGCGGGTACGTCGCGGTCGGCGCCATCGAGCCGCAGTTCTACGCGCGGCTGCTCGAGCTGCTGGAGATCCCGATGGAGGAGATGCCGCAGTTCGAGATGGGCCGGTGGCCCGAGTTCAAGGAGCGGCTCGCCGCGCTGTTTGCGACACGCACGCGCGCGGATTGGGCGGCGCTGCTCGAGCACGAGGAGACGTGCGCGACCGCGATCTACGGGCTGGGCGAGGCACCGGAGCACCCGCACATGAAGGCCCGGGGTTCGTTCGTGGAGGTCGCCGGGATGGTGCAGCCGCAGGCCGCGCCGCGGTTCGCCCGCACCCCGTCCGCCGCGCGGCCGCCGATCGACGACACCGCTGCCGTTCTGGCCGACTGGGGCCTCGACGAGGCCGGACAGGCGGCGCTCTCCGCGTAAGGGCACGGACAGCGCTCCTGGTAGGTCAGGCGGCGACGCCCAGCAGCTCGTCGGCGACGACCTTGGCGGTCACGGCGCACGACTGCGTCCCGCCGTCGCCGTAGTCCCGCACGCCGTCACCGACGTTCCAGAGGTTGTCCAGCGGCGTCTCACGCGGCAGCTCGTGGCCCGACGCGGCGCGCTGCGCCGGCCAGTCGCCGCGCATGACACGTGCATCGACGATCCGCGTCTCGGGGTGCTGCATGCCGGGCAGCTCGTCGCGCAGCTCGGCCAGCGAGGCCTCGAGCTCCGCGTCGGAGTCGAAGTCCCCGATCGCCGGGACCGGCACGGCGTAGACCACCGTCAGGTGCCAGCCCTCGGGGGCCAGCTCCGGGCAGGTCGCGGTCATGTTGCCCGCGTTGCAGATGCGGTCGGTCGCGCTGAAGACGATCAGCCCCGGCGTGTCGAGCAGGGGCTCGCGCGTGGCCACGTGGATGATGATGTTCGCGCTGGGCTTCGAGCCCTCGCGGATCTTCTGCACGTAGTCGGCGTCGAGCGCGTCCTCGCCGATGAGGTCGATCGTCGCGACGGGACCGACATTGGAGACCACCGCACCGGCGTCGACCGTGACGGTGCTTCCGTCCTCGCGGGTGACCACGGCGCCGGTGGCGCGGTCGCCCTCGGTCCTGATGCTCGTGACGGACGACGAGGTCCAGACCTCCGACCCCTCACGGGTCACGACGTCGGCGATCGCCTCGCACACCGCGGCGGTGCCACGCGGGTGGAAGCCGAAGTTGCGGAAGGCGCCCTTCTGCGTGAAATAGGTGAGGAAGGCCTTCGCCGGGATCTCGTTGCTGTTGACCGCGAAGATCGCCGCGCTGAGGTTGCGGAAGAGCCGGTGGACCGTCTCGTTGGACGTGGCGCCGGAGATCCAGTCGGCGAGCGTGATCTGCTCCTCGGGCAGGTCGCCCTTGCGGGCGCTGCCGAGGCCGGCGAGGACCTTCGCGCCCTTCTTCGTGATCTGGTCCAGCAGGAACGACCAGCCGCCCTTCGCGGGGTTCACGGTCTTCCCCTTGATCCTGAAGACGTTCGCGGGCTCGGGGTAGCGGATGTCGAGCGTCGCCCCCAGGTCGGCGAACGTCTGCTCCATCATCCCGCCGTTCTCGATCGCGATGGCCCCGGTGTTGACCGTGAAGCCGTCGACCTCGAAGGAGGAGGCGCGGCCGCCGACGCGTGCCTCGCGCTCGACCAGCAGGACCTTCTGCCCGCCCTGGGCGAGCCGGGCTGCGCAGCAGACGCCGCCCATACCGGCGCCGACGACCAGAACGTCCACATCGATGGTGCTCATGCTCTACCCCTGATCCCGGCCGACGACGGAGATGAACGACACGCAGGTCCCGGGTCGGCCGCCCAGGTTGTGCGTGAGCCCCAGCTTGGCGTCGGGGAGCTGACGCTCCCCGGCCTCGCCGCGGAACTGCTGCCAGCACTCGAAGAGCATCCGCAGTCCGGATGCGCCGACCGGGTGGCCGAAGGACTTCAGGCCGCCGTCGACGTTGACCGCCAGGGCCCCGTCCTGGTCGAAGACGCCGTCGAGCTCGTCGCGCCACGCGCGGCCCCGCTCGCTGAACCCGAGGTCCTCCATGAGCACCAGCTCGGTCGGCGTGAAGCAGTCATGCACCTCGGCGAGGTCGAGCTGCGCGCGCGGATCGGTGATGCCTGCCTGTGCGTAGGCGTCCTTCGCGCACGCCACGACCTCGTGGAAGGTCGTGTAGTCGTAGCTCGGGTCGATGGGGCCGCTCGCGGGGCCTGCGATCATCGACAGTGCCTTCACGAACATCGGCGTGTCGGTGTACGTGTACGCGTCCTCGGCGCGGACGATCAGCGCGGCGGCCGCGCCGTCGGCGACGCCGGAGCAGTCGAACACGCCGAGGCGACCGGCGACCTTGCCCGCCTGCTTGGCGATGGTCTCCTTGGAGACCTCCTTGCGGAACTGCGCGCGGGGATTTCTGGCGCCACCGATGTGGTTCTTCCAGGCGACGTGCGTCATCGCGTCGCGCATGTCCTGCTGGTCGACCCCGTACTTCTCGCAGTAGGCGGGGTCCAGGAGGGAGAACGCGGCCGGCGCGGTGAGGTTGATCTCCGGCGCCGTGCCGTCCCCCGGGACGGTCGATCGGACGAGCCCGGCGAACCCGGTGTCCTTCAGCTTCTCGACGCCTACCGCCATGACGCGGTCGTAGGCGCCGCAGGCGACGGCGTAGCACGCGGCCCGCACGGCCTCCGAGCCGGTCGCGCACATGTTCTCCACGCGGGTGACCGGCTTGTAGTCGATGCCGACCGGGCGGCTCAGGACGACGCCCGACTGCCCGGAGTTCATCGTCCCGAGCCAGTAGGCGTCGACGTCCTCCTTCGGCAGGTTCGGGGTCGACGCGAAGCACTCCTGGGTCGCGTCGACGAGCAGGTCGTCGGCCGACCGGTCCCAGTGCTCGCCGAACGTCGTGCAGCCCATGCCGACGATCGCGACCTGGTCCTTGATCCCGTGACTCGCCATGTCTAGATCGGCCTGACCTTCCAGAAGTAGTTGTGCACGCCGCCCGTCGTATAGAGGCGGCGGAACGTGAGCTCGAGCCGGGTGCCGATCTCGATCTCGTCCGGGGACGCGTCGGCGACCTCCAGCGTGTACCGGCCGCCTCCGTCGAAGTCGACGACGGCGTCGATCATCGGCGGCGCCGGGGAGAACGCCAGGCGGTCGACGGTGAAGGTGGCGACCGTGCCCTGCTTGGCGCTGAGCGGCGTCCGCGTCATGCGGTCGACCGCGCGGCAGCCGGCGCAGACCCGCCGCGGCGGCACGTGGACCTGACCGCAGGCGTCGCAGGTCGTCCCGACGAAGCCGAACTTCCACGACGCGTCGCGGGCCGACGGCGGGGCGGTCGGCCGCTCGGGCTCGGGGCGGCGCGGCGGTTCGCGGTCGAGCAGGCCCCGCCAGGTGAGGTAGGTCGCGTACGGGACGTCGCGGCCGCCGGCGGCCTGGTCGGCGACCGGCGGGCCCTTTCGAGCGTCCGCCACGCCGTCGCCCGCCCTGAGGACCGTGGCGTCGGCGCCGTCGGAGGCGACCACCAGCAGGATCGTCTCGCCCGGCCGGGCGCGGTCGAGCACCGCGGCGAGCCGGACGCCCGCGTCGGCGGCACCCGCGTAGCCGACGCCGTCGAGCTCCTCCGGGACGCGGCCGCCACCGAGCTTCTTCGTCGCGGTGGCGGCGGCCTTGCGGTGCGGGCACGAGACGATGAGGTGGTCGGGGGCGTCGTCCCCCAGGCCGGCCTGCTCCAGGGCCTGCTGCGCCGCGTCGAGGATGAGGGGGACGTAGGTCTCCAGGCCGAAGCGCTCCTCCCACTGCGTGCTCGTCGCGTCGCCGGGCAGGCGCCAGCGGTCGAGGAACTCGGCGGTGAGGGAGACCTCGGACAGCGTCTCGACGGCGACGTCCGCGTCGCCGAAGACGAACGCCGCGGCGGCGTCGCCGCTCGCACCCTCGTCGGCCGAGCCGGGCAGGCCGGTGCGCAGGTCGGCGAGGACGGCGGTCCCGCCGGTGGCCGCCGCGGCGCGCAGCGCGCCGACCCCCGAGCGCGGCGAGCCGACCAGGTCGACGGCGAAGCCCTGCCTCGGCAGGTCGAGCGCCGCGTGGATCGCTGCCGCGTTCGTCTTGTCGAGGTAGGCCGGGGCGGTCGTGGCGAAGTAGAGGGCCTGGAAGCCTGGCGTCGTCGACGCGTCGCGGCCGTCGAGCAGGCGGCGGGCCGCCTCGGCGCCGAGCGTCGTGGAGTCCTCGTCGTAGGACGCGAGCGCGCGGGTCCCGCGGCCGGGCCTGCCGCTGAGCACGGCGCCGATCTCGGCGCCCTGGAGGCGATGGCGCGGCACGTAGGTGGCGTAGCTGACGATTCCGTGACCCATCGGATCCCTTCGGCGCGACCTTGCGCGGTCGAACTGTTCGGACAGACTGTCCGAGACAGTACACCACCCGCGTTCGGGACCGCGTACGCTGCGGCGCGTGAGCTTCCACGACATCCGCCTCGACATCGCCGACGGCGTCGCGCACGTCGAGCTGCACCGCCCCGACCAGCTGAACGCGTGGACCCCCGACATGGGCCGCGAGCTGCTGGCGGCACTGCGCGGCGTCGCGGTCGACGACGACGTGCGCGCGGTGCTGATCACCGGTGCGGGCCGAGCCTTCAGCGCCGGGGCGGACGTGAAGGTCCCGCGCGAGATGACGCCCGAGGGCGAGCCCGATCTGCACACGCGGCTGGAGGAGATCTACAACCCGATCGTCCTGACCCTGCGCGAGATGCCCAAGCCCGCGATCGCAGCGGTCCAAGGTCCCTGCGCCGGCCTCGGCGTGTCGCTCGCGCTGGCCTGCGACCTCGTGCTCGCCGCGGAGGATGCGTTCTTCCTCCTCGCCTTCGTGCACCTCGGCGTGGCGCCGGACGGTGGCTCCATCCCCCACCTCGTCGCGCGGATCGGCCCGTCCCGGACGGCGCAGCTCGTGATGCTCGGCGAGAAGCTCCGGGCCGACGACGCCCTGGAGTGGGGGCTCGTCAACGCGGTCCACGGCGTCGACGACCTCGCCGGCGAGGCGCGCGCCCTCGCCACCCGGCTGGCGTCCGCGCCGACGGTCGCCCTCGCCACCATGAAGCAGCTGATCCGCGAATCGCCCCCCCAGGATCTGCCGGCCTTCCTCGCGCACGAGGCGCAGCTGCAGCAACGCCACGGCGCGACCGCGGACTACGCCGAGGGTGTGGCCGCGTTCAAGGAGAAGCGCCGGCCGGACTTCACCGGACGCTAGGAGTCACGCACCCGGGTCGTCGGCGAACCGCGTGATGCCGCTGAAGGACCCGGCGTAGGCGGCCCCGTCGGGCGCCAGCAGCACCGCGCCGCCGTCGCTGTTGTAGCCCAGGCCCTCGCCGGCCAGGACGCCGAAGCGCTTGGCCCCGGTGCGCCAGTCGAGCGCAACGAGGTTCCACGCGTCCGGGAAGCCGGCGGGCTTCTCGACGGTGTACAGCAGGCCCGTCGCGCGGGAGACCGCGGCCTGGGCGGACGGCGTCACGAGGTCGCTCGTCCAGGCGGTCCGGCACCCGTGCTTGCCGACGACGATGCGGGCGAGCCCGCCGGTGGTGGTCCGGCCACCCTCGGTGGTCAGGAGGTTCTCGTAGCCGTACGCGTTGCTGACGACGAGCGAGCGGCCGGCCACCGCGAGGTGGGCCTCGACGCTGCCCGAACCGGGCGTGAAGACCGGCACCGCGCAGCGCAGGCGTCGGGCGTCGCGTCCCTGCATCCGCACGACGGTCACGCGGGGATGGGCGACCGCGTCGACGACCGCGACGTACCCGCCGGCGATCACGACCGGCGGCGTGCCGGACCCGGGATGCAGCCTTCCGGCCTTGGCGTCGGCGAGGCCCGACTCCAGCGGCTGGCGCCAGACGACCCGCGGGGTCCCGTCGGCGCGGGCGACGAGGCGGTAGAGCGCGTCGCGGGTGACGACGTAGGCGCCGGTCGGGTCGGTGGCGAGGTCCTCCGCGATGGGCTCGCCGAGGGACAGCCTCCGCGGCGTCCCCCCGTCGCGCGGCAGGGTGATGACGGTGCCGGCTGCGCCGGTGACCCAGTCGCGCCCGTCGTACCCCGCGGCGACCGCGAACGGCTTCTCCCCCGCAGCGAGCAGGCCGCCGAGGTCGGTGGCGCCGGTCTGCACCAGAGCGGTGCCGTCGACCTTCACCTGCAGCAGGGTCCGGGCGTGCGTGGGGACGAGCAGCGTGCCGTCGGCGCGGACGAGGAAGTGGGTCCCGCCCGACAGGTCGGTGCGGTCGGCGCTGTTGCGGGTCGGCAGGGCGAGGGTGGAGAGCGTCGCCAGCGTGACCGGGTCGAAGAGGCGCAGGCCCGGGCCGAGGGGGTTGCTGCACACCGCGATCACGCGGTCGCGCGCGTCGAGGGCCAGCGAGGAGCAGCCACCCTGCGCGAACGCGCTGCTCGAGGTGGTGCCGCGGCCCAGCGGCCCCGGGAACGGAGACGTCCCGCCGCCCGCCGCCGACAGGCCGCTGCCGCTACGGCCGTCGCCGGCCAGCGCCGGGTTGGCCTTCGGGTACGGGCCCGGGAGGCGCTTGGCGGTGGCCGGGGCGCCGGTGTAGCGCGGGAGCGGGCCGTCGAGCGGCCCGGGGATCGGGATGGCCGGGGCCTGGGCGCCGGCGGGGGCGGCCGCGACGGCGAGCGCGGCGATCAGGGTGAGGGCGAGACGCCTCATCGGGCCACCGCCAGGTCTCGAGGCCGGTCGGAGGCCGCGATGGGCTCGTCGCCGCGGAACGACGGCCGGTACACGCTCGCGGGCTCGCGCCGGTAGACCTGCACGGCGCAGGTGCCGGTGACGGCGTCGAGCCGCCCGCCCAGTTCGCCGAGGGCGTCCAGCGGGACCTCCGCGTCCCGCGGGACGGCGAACAGCGCGACCTGATCGAGCGTCAGCGGGCACGGGTCGGTGGCGACCGGCGGGGCAAGGAATCCGAGCGAGGCGATCGCCCGCGTCGCGTAGACCAGCACACCGGCGACGGGCTCGACGATGTCCCGCACCGCGGCGAGCGCGTCATCGTCGCCGTCGGGCGTCGTGAAGTGCACGGCGACCAGCACGCGCGCACAGGACAGCGACGGCGCCGCGTGCGACGCGTGGGTGAACGACGCCTCGAAGCGGCGGACGCCGGACTCGCGCAGCCGGTTGATCGCGAGGTAGTACGGATTCAGCGTCATGGCCAGGAAGCGCCGGTGCGACGGGTAGCGGACGACGAGGAACTTGTCGGCCTGCGGCGCGCCGTGGACCGCGTGCTCGCGCCGGCCCATCCACAACGGCCGGCCGCCGACCGCCATCAGCGGCGGCGTCACCAGGAGCGCGTACCAGCGGTAGTGCGACCAGCGCTCGGTGTGGATGAGGTTGATGACGTCCACGGGGCCGGGGAGATCGCGCCGCAGGAGCGCGACGAGGGGCCGGGGACGGATGCGGGTCAGCATTGTTGGCGGTCGGCTTTCAGGGGGTGAGTGCGCAGAAGAAGCGCGCGTGGTCGGCGGCGGTCGCGCTCGGGCCCAGCAGGGTGGGGAGGCCGCCCTCGTAGAGGAAGGCGGTCGGGGTCGGCTGGGCGCCGGGCACGGTCACGTAGCTGCCCGGGGCGGCACCCACCCAGGGGTTCGGGGTCGTGGCCGACGATGCGTTCGTGCTCGGTGGCTCGGGAAGATGCGTGATCGGCGCCCGCGGCCCGTACGCCGGGAGCACGACCGGGCCGAACTTCAGCGCCTCCTTCTCGTACAGCCAGGCGAGCAGGTCGGACGCGAGGGCGGCGTACCCGGGGTCGTTGGCGAGGTTGCGGATCTCGTACGGGTCGTTCCAGGTGTCGTACAGCTCGTACTCCTGGCTCTCCCGCAACTCGGTGCCCGCGAAGTGCTGGTCCTTCACCGCGACGTACCGCGCGAACTTGAAGCGCCCGTCGTAGATGGCGCGGACGTGGCTGTTCGTCGGGACGGAGGTACCGACGTTCGTGACCGGGTACTCGTCCGTGCGGAAGAGCGTGAAGTCCCGCGGCCCGCGGCGCTCCGGATGCTCGAGGGCCTCCACCAGGGACACCCCGCGCAGCCACGGCCAGCGCTGCAGCGGGTCGCCGGCGCCGGCCACGTCGAGCAGGGTCGGCACGAGGTCGACCGCCTCGCCGAGCGCCGCCGACCGGGCACCGCGCGGGAAGCGCTTGGGATAGACCACGGTGAACGGGACGCGGTTCTGCTCGTCGTACTGCGTGATGCCCTTGTTCTGCAGGCGGTGCGCGGACCCGAGCTCACCGTGGTCGGCGGTCCGGACGATCACGGTGTCGTCCAGCGCGCCCTTGTCGGCGACGGCCTTGATCGCGGCGCCGAGCATCGCGTCGGTCCCGACGATCAGGTCGTAGTAGGTGTTGAGATGACCGCGGAAGTACTCGGCGTTGTCCTGCGTCCCGCGTGGCGTGCCGGCGACCACGGCGGCGACCTCGCGGAACCGCTGCTGGCTGGTCGGCTTGTCGGCGAGCGTGGGCTCGGCGAAGAACGAGGGCTCGAGCTCCGGCTCGTAGTCGGGTCGCTCGAAGTCGGCGCGGTACCCGCGCGGGTAGAACTGGATGTCGTGCGGGTTGAGCAGGGACAGCACGCAGAGCCAGGGCTGCTCGTCGTCGGCATGCGCGCCCAGCCAGTCGACGGCCTGCTTCGTCCAGATCGGGTCGTTGGTGTACCCGTCGTTGTAGCCGCCGACGTCCGCCGGCGGGGAGATCGCCGAGTCGTCGAAGCCGTACCCGGCGAGCGGGCTGCCCTTCGCGATGTCCAGGACCGCCTCCGCGTTGGTCGGCGGCTCCCCCGGGAACGAGAGGTGCCACTTGCCGAAGAACGCCGTGCGGTAGCCGACCTCCTTGAACAGGTCGCCGATGGTCGGGATCGACGGGTCCATCGTGAACTGCAGGCCCAGGACGAAGGTCCCGAAGATGCCCTGCTGCGGCGCGTACATCCCCGTCCAGAAGGCGGCACGGGACGGCGAGCAGGCCATCGACGAGGCGTGGAAGCGGTCGATCCGGGTGCCGTTGGCGTCGAGCCAGCAGCGGGCCGGAGTCGGGAGGTGGTCGGGCAGTCGGTCCTGATGACGCTCCTGGTCGGTCATCAGGATCAGGATGTTCGGCCGGCGGCCGCCCGCGGCACCGGCGGTCCCGGGCCGCGCCGCGGTGCCGCCGGCGGCGAGCCCGGCGGCCGCGGCGAGCTTCGCCGACCCGCTGAGGAAGTCGCGGCGGTTCACGGCTTCACCCGGTGGACCCGGCCGGTCAGGTGGTCCACGACGAACGCGCGCTCGCCCGCGATCGCGAGCCCGCGCGGGGCGCCCCCGACGGTGCGCCGCCTGGGTCTGCGACCGAGCACGACCACCTCGCCGGTCCCACCGAGCGTGGCGAGGCGCCGGCCGCGAGGCGTGTAGCCCACCGCGGCCGGTAGCGCCCCGGCGGCGAGGCGCTTGGTCGTGCCCCGCCGGAGGTCGAGCTCGGTCACGCGGTCTGCGTCGGGCCGGGCATGGGTGATGAGCAGGCGACGGCCATCGGGGGAGAGCGCGATGCGGTCGGGCAGCGGCGGGGTGTTCAGCCGCAGGAGGTGCTTGCCGGTGCGCAGGTCGATCCGCACGACCGCCTCCTCGGCGTTCAGCGCGACCCAGGCCGTCCGACCGTCGCGGGTGAGCGCGAGACCCCGCGGGACGAGCCCGACGCGGTAGCGCCCGGCGACGGCCGTCCCGCGGCCGTCGAGGACGTGCAGGGTGCCTTCCTGCTCGCCCCCGGCGACGACCAGCCGCTTTCCGTCACGCGTGAACGCGACTGCTCCGGGCGCGGGGCCGACGGCCAGGCGGCGCAGCTTCGTGGCCGCGACCGGGTCGACGAGGACGAGCCCGGGCTCGTCCCAGCCCCCGGTCGACACGGCGAGCAGCCGCCCGTCGGGTGACAGCGCGAGCTCGGCGGGCTGCCCGCCGACGTCGACGACGCGATCCGGCCGTCCGCCCCGGCCGACGATCGCCACGGTGCGACGGCGCTCGTGGGCGACCGCGAGGGTGCGGCCGTCCCGCGAGGCCGTGATCGCGATTCCGCGCCGGACGGTGACCTGCTTCGCGGCGACGATGGTCGAGGGCGCGGCCCCCGCCCGGGCGGGCAGCGCCAGCAGCGTCGCCCCGGCGGCCGCCGTGCCGAGCGCCTCGCGGCGCGTCGTGGCGCTCATCGCCCGCTCCGCGCGGGGCTCGGGCCGAGCTCACAGAGCATCGAGGCGCGGTGCAGCGCCCGCGCCTCGGCCATGGCGCGCGACTCGTCCGCGGTCTGCGGGAGGCGGTCGCCGCCGGTGCCCTCGTAGACGTGGGCGAGGAGCTGCGGGTCGCCGAACGGCGCCTGGACGTACGCGCCGGGGATGCCCTCGGCCGGCCCCGACTGGCTCTCGGCGTCACCGAGCGACGGTCGTCCGATCGGGTCGGGACGGATGCCCTCGATCAGCGACGCCGACCCCTTCAACGCGATCTCGACCGGACCGAGGCGCTCGTTCTCGAGGTCGTGCAACACGGCCTTCAGGTCGTCCAGCAGGGGCTTGTAGGCCGGGTCGCGGGCGAGGTTGCGCAGCTCCAGCGGATCCTCGTGGCGGTCGTAGAGCTCGAACTCCTGCTCCTCGGGGACCTCGGTCTGCGGCTTGCCGGTCATCGCGACGTAGCGCGCGATCTTGAAGTGCCCCGACAGCGCGGCGCGGACGTGCCGCCGCCACGCCTTGCCCTGACCGGCGAAGTCCTGCGGCGACCAGACCTCGTCGCAGGTGCTGACCGTGAACTCCTTGCCGCGGGCGTGGACGGGGTCCTCGAGCGCGGGCACGAGCGAGCGGCCGCGGAGCCACGGATACCGGCTCACCGGGTCGCCGACACCAGCCAGCTCGAGGCACGTCGGGACGAGGTCGACCGCCTCGGCGACGGCGGGGGTCCGGGCCCCCTGGACCCCCGGGAAGCGCTTGGGCCAGGAGATCGAGAGCGGCATCCGCAGCTGCTCCTCGTAGATCATCGGGCCCTTGCCGACCGCCCGGTGGGACCCGGCCATCTCGCCGTGGTCGGCGGTGCGGATGACGACCGTGTCGTCGAAGCCGCCCGAGTGGTGCAGCGCCTTCATGACCGCCGCGATGTTGTCGTCGGTGTTGACGAGCAGATCGCAGTACGTGTTGATCAGCCGCTTCCACGTGGTCGCGTCGTCCGGCTGGATCTTGCCCCGGATCAGCGCCGCGCCGCCGTCGTACTGCGCGTGGACCCGAGGCTTCGAGGCGATGTCGTCCTCGAAGTTCGGTGGCAGCTCCACCTCCCAGTCCGGCCGCGTGACGTCGGCCGTGAAGCCGCGCGGGAAGTACGCGATGTCGTGCGGGTTCAGCAGCGAGACGACGCAGAACCACGGCTGGTCGCCGCCGCCGTGCTCGGTCAGCCAGTCGACGCCCTGTCTCGTCCAGACGGGGTCGTTGTAGACGCCGTCGTTGTAGCCCGCGGGCTCCAGCGACGTGGAGATCTCCGAGTAGTCGAAGCCGTACGGGGCGAGGTAGTTGTTGCGGAGCGTGTCGGTCGGGCCCTCGGGGAGCGACGTCCCGGACATGCTCAGGTGCCACTTGCCGAAGAACGCGGTCTTGTAGCCCTGCTCCTTGAGGAGGTCCGCGATGGTCGGGATCCGGGGGTCGAGCGAGAACTGCCAGCTCTGGAGGAAGTTGCCGAAGATGCCGTTCTGCCGCGTGTACATGCCGGTCCACATGCAGGCGCGTGCGGAGGAGCACTGGACGGCCGAGTGGTGGAAGCGGTCGAACGACACGCCCCGGCGGTCGATCCAGTCACGGGCGGGGAGCGGGAGATCGGGCGTCCACATCGGCGCGCGCTCCTGGTCGCACATGACGATGAGGACGTTCGGCTTGCGGGCGGGCGCGCCGTCGGCGGACGCCTGCGTCCGACCCAGGGCTGTGGCGGTGAGCGCTGCCGCGGCACCTGCGCCGAGCAGCTCGCGTCGGGTGGCACGCGACATCAGGAGCGCTCCTTCGTCAGGGGCATCGAGGACAGCCGGCCGGTGTCTCCGTCGACGGAGATGCCCCGCCGGCCGGCGACGGCGACGGCCCGCGGCGCGCCCCCGGGACGGGCGCGCCGGCGGTGGCGACCCGTTCGCATGTCGAGCACCGAGACGGTGCCGTCGCCCGCGTTGGCGACGATCGCGACGGAGCCGCCTCGGCTGTAGGCCACGCCGGTCGGGTCAGCGCCGGTGCGCAAGGTGCGCAGCGCGCGCCCCCCTTCCGGGTCGAGCAGGGTGACGCCGCGCGTGCCATAGCCGCTGTGGGTCACGAGTGCCCTGTTCCCGCGCGGGCTGATCGCCACCTGGGACGGGAAGGCCTCGGTGGCGATGCGCCTTGTCACACGGCGACGCTGCAGCGAGACCACCGCCACCGCGGAGGACGTGTGCAGCGCGACGAGTGCGCGGCGCCCGTCGGGGTGCAGCGCGAGCCCGCGGGCGCGGCCGCCGAGGTCGACCGGCGCCGTCACCGCACCGGTGGCGGGCGTGACGCGGAACAGCCCCTCCTCCCCGGTCACCCACGCATGCCGCCCGTCGGCCGTGAAGGCGACGGCCTGCGGTGCGGCCCCGACGTCGACGCGGTCGATCGCGCCGCTGCGGAGGTCGACGACGACGAGGCCCGGGCGGTCATGGGCGGACGTGAGGACCACCGCTTGTCTGCCGTCCGGCGCGACGGCCAGCGCGACCGGTGCGGTGCCGACGTCGATCGACCGCAGGCGCGAGAGGTCGCGGGTGCGATGACGCGTGATGGTGGTCGCTCCGGCGTCGGCGGTCCACACGGTCCGACCCCCGGGAGTGGCCGCGATCGCGGTCGTCCGCCGGCCGGGCGGCGTCGGCGCGCACGGTGCCGGCTCGGCGGCCCCTGCGATCCCGCCGAGCAGCGGCCCGGACGCGGCCCAGCCGGCCGCACCCGTCGCCGCACCCAGCACGAGGGAACGTCGTGTCGTCCCGCCGTACGGCGTGCACGCGTCGTCCCGTTTCCCTGCTGACCCCACTACTCCCACCTGAGAACCCCCTCCCGCCACGCTGATGACGCGGTGTCGCGAGGACCCTCCCAGCTTGATGACGTCATGTCAACAGCGCTATGGTGCGGCAGGCATGAGCGCCCCCGTCCACCGGACCCGTCCGCGGCAGAGCCCCGAGCAGACCCGGCGTCAGATCGTCGACGCGATGCTCGAGCTCCTGCGCGAGCAGCCGTTCCGCGAGCTCGGGGTCGAGACCGTCATGACCCGGACGGGCCATTCGCGCACGGTCTTCTACCGCCACTTCGACGACATCCCGTCGCTGGTCCTCGCGGTGATCGCCGAGGTCGGAGCGGAGCTCGTCGAGGTCGGCGCCGACTGGGCGGCGACCGGGAGCGCCAGTCCGACCGAAGCCCACGCCCGCCTCGCCCGCTTCGTCGACTTCTACGTCCGTCACGGACCGGTCGTGCGGGCGATCGCGCAGGCCGCGCACCACGACGCGGCCGTCGACGCGGCCTACTCGGCGATGGTCGAGGGCTTCATCGTGATGACGACCCAGGCGATCCAGGCACGCGTCGCCGCCGGCGATCTCGAGCCGCTCGACGCCCCCGAGGTCGGCCGCGCGCTGGTGCGCATGCTCAACGGCTACCTCGAGGACGCGCTTGGCAGCGCGCCGTTCACCGACCCCGCTCGCGTTCTCGAGACCGTGTGGACGATCTGGACCAGAACCCTCTACGGCGGAGCGACCGGATGACCCTGAAGGACCGCATCGAGCGTCGGGGCGTCCCCCGGCTGATCGTGACCCTGTCGACGTTCGACCTTCCTCGTCGCCTGCAGTCGCGGATGCGCCGCGCTCGCGGGGGCCGCGGCGCGATCGACCTCTACGTCGCCTTCGACGATCCGTACAGCGCCGTGGCGGTCCTCGGTCTCGCCGACCGGACCGCGCACCGTGCCGCCGACGTGCGCGTCCACGCCGTGGTTGCCCGTGGCATCCCGGACGACCCGGCCGTCGACGCCAAGCGTGCGTACGCGGTGACCGACGCCCGCCGGCTCTCCGCCCGCGACGGCGTGACGTTCGTGCGCGCGACCACGGTGGATCCTGCGGAGACGTCGTTCCTTGCACGCTGGACCGTCGCGGCCCCCGACGGCGCTCCGCGCCTGTCCTTCGTGGTGGCCGCGATGCGTCGCCTCTGGTGCGAGGACGTGCCGCCGACCCCCGACGCCTACACCGACCTCTTCCGCGAGCACGTCGGCAGCGAGCCGCCCCTGACGTCGGGCGACCTGCCGGCCGAGGCCGTCATGCGACGGCGCGGGTTCTACGACACGCCGATCGCGGTCGTCCACGGGCAGTGGTTCTTCGCCCACGAGCGACTGCCGGCGATCGAGCACCGTCTGGACGACCTGGGCTGGAGGGCCGCCGCGTGACCTCGATCCGCTTCTTCTTCTCGTTCCGCAGCCCGTACTCGTACCTCGCCGCCCCACGGGTGTTCGAGTTGGCGCGCCGGCACGACGTCGAGATCGACTTCCGCGGTGTCCTGCCGATGGCGATGCGCGGCCAGGCGGTCCCGCTCGCCAAGCGGCTGCACACCCTGCGTGACACCAAGCGCGAGGCCACCCGTCTGGGCCTCCCGTTCGGCCGCGTCCACGACCCGATCGGCGACGGCGCGGTGCGGTGCCTGCGGGTGTCCGAACACGCGAAGGACGTCGGACTCATCGAGCCGTTCGTGCTGACCGCGAGCCGGGCCATCTGGGGCGAGGCGATCGAGGTCGCCTCGGACGGCGGCCTGCGCGACGTCTGCGAGCGGGCCGGCCTGGACTGGGCTGCGTGTCGGGCGGCGGTCGAGGACCCGGCGATGCACGAGCGCGTCGAGGCCAACACCGCGGAGCTCGCCGGGCTCGGCATGTGGGGCGTCCCCGTCTTCACGCTCGGCGACGAGTGCTTCTGGGGCCAGGACCGCATCGAGGATCTCGAGGCGACGCTGGTCGCCGCCCCGGTCGTGTAGGACCCGCCGCGGTCCGTCCGTACCGATCGCAGATTGCACGTACACCCCCGTCTGCGGGTGCAAACGTGCAATCCGAAGCTCCAGGCGGCCGCGGCAAGTCGCCCAGCACCCTTGAGATCGGGCAGCAAGTCCGGACACACTGTAGGATCTGGCTGCATGCCTGATCCCGTCGTCACGACGACCATCGCCGACGGCGTCGCGGCGGTCACGCTGAACCGCCCGGACGCGATGAACGCGATCACGGTCCGGCTCGCCCTCGAGTTCGAGACCGCACTGCGCGCCGCGGCGGACGACGCCGACGTGATCGTCGTCCGCGGCGCCGGCGACCACTTCTGCGTCGGCGGCGACTACAAGGAGCTCACGCTTCTGCAGGCGCAGGGCCCCGAGGCGATGCGCGAGCTGTTCGAGGCGTTCGGCGCGGCGACCGCGCTGATCGCGACACTTCCGGTCCCCGTGATCGCCGCCGTGCAGGGCAATGCGATGGCCGGCGGGTTCGAGCTGCTGCAGGCCTGCGACATCGTGATCGTGGCCGACGACGTCCGGCTCGCGGACAACCACTCGAACTTCGCGATGGTCCCGGGCGGCGGCGGCTCGCAGCGCCTCCCCCGCCTGATCGGTCGCCAGCGCGCGCTGGCGCACATCCTCACCGGGGAGCGCATCAAGGCCGACGAGGCGGTCGCCCTCGGGCTCGCCTGGAAGACCGTCCCCCGGGCCGACCTCGACGCGACCGCCGACGCCCTGGCCGCGAAGCTCGCCGCCAAGGACCGGACCGCGCTCGCCCGCAGCAAGGCCCTCGTGCACGAGGGCCTCGAGCTCCCGCTGGCCGAGGGCCTCGCGCTGGAGCGGCGCACGGTCGTCGAGCACCTCACCTCCGACGGCGCCATGAGCGCCTTCGCCACCAAGGACCAGACATGACCGCCGAAGCCCCCGTCCTCCTGGAGGTCCGCGACGGCATCGCGCACCTCACGCTCAACCGCCCGGAGCAGTCCAACGCCTTGAACGCGGCGCTGCTCGAGCAGCTGCTGGAGATCGTCACGCGACTCCACGGCGACCGTGATGTGCGGGTCGTCCTGTTCACCGGCAACGGCAAGAACTTCTGCGGCGGCGGCGACGTCGTCGAGTTCGCCTCCAAGGGTGAGGGGCTGCCCGAGCACCTCGTCGTGCTCACCGAGCAGCTGGGGCGGATCGCGGCCGGCATCGTCGGACTCGACGTCCCCGTCGTCGCCGCCATCCAGGGCGCGGCGACCGGCGGCGGCGGGCTCGGCCTGGCCTGCGCGGCGGACATCGTCGTCGCCGGCGAGTCGGCGAAGTTCATGGTCGCCGCGACGCGCGTCGGCATGGCTCCCGACGCCGGGATGACCTTCACCCTCCCGCGGCTCGTGGGCCTGCGCGCGGCACTCGACCTCGCGCTGACGAACCCGCTGCTGAGCGCCGCCGAGGCGAAGGAGCTCGGCCTCATCGGTCGCGTCGTCCCGGACGAGGACCTGGCCGACGAGGCACTGAAGCTCGCGACGAAGCTCGCCCGCGGACCGCGCGACTCCCAGGCGGAGACCAAGCGCCTGATGTGGGCCGGGGCCGGGGCGGCGTTCGACGCGGTGCTCGACGACGAGGCGGCCACCGTGTCGCGCTTGTCCGGCAGCGCCGACTCCCGCGAGGGGCTCGCCGCCGTCATCGAGCGCCGCCGGCCGGAGTTCGCATGAGCGCTCCTGATCTCGCGGCCTGGGGCCGGGCCTGGAGCGCCGACAGCGTCGACGACCTCCTCGCCTTCTACACGCCCGACACGGTCTACACCGACGTCGGCTCCGACCTCGTCTTCACGGGTCACGCCGAGCTGCGCGCGTTCTTCGACTTCATGCTGCGCTTCTCGCCCGACGGGCTCATCGAGTTCCACGAGGCGTACGGCGACGCCGACGGCTTCGCCGCGCGGTGGACGTGGTCCGGCACCGCCGCCGGGAAGCTGAAGGTCCGCGACAAGGTCCACCCCGCGACCGGGAAGCGGTTCAGCGTCCCCGGTGTCGCGTACTGCACCATCACCCCCGAAGGTCTGCTGGCGACCCACAGCGACTACTGGGACATGCACGCCGTCCTGGTGCAGTTGGAGCTCGCATGACCGCGACGACGCGACGCTACGAGGGCCGCCGCGCCCTGGTCACCGGCGGCAGCCGCGGCATCGGCGAGGGCATCGCGCGGCGGCTCGCCGCCGAGGGCGCCCACGTGATCGTGGCCGGCCGCTCGCTCGGCCCGGCGCAGGAGGTCGCGCAGGAGATCGGCGGCGAGGCCGTGCAGATGGACATCTCCGACGCGCAGGCCACCATGGCCGCGGTCCGGGCGCTCGGCACGCTCGACGTGCTCGTCAACAACGCGGGCTACGACGACTTCGCGTACTTCACCGACACGACGCCAGAGCAGTGGCGCGGGCTGCTCGGCACGAACCTCGAGGGCATGTTCGCCTGTACCCACGCGGCGCTGCCCGGGATGCAGGGGGCGCGCTACGGCCGCATCCTCAACATCGGCTCCGAGGCGGGGCGGATCGGCTCGAAGGGCAACGCCGTCTACGCGACGACGAAGGCCGGCATCATCGGCTTCTCCAAGTCGATCGCGCGGGAGAACGCCCGCTACGGGATCACCTGCAACACGCTCGCGGTCGGCCCGATCGACACGCCCCTGACCGCCGCCGCGCTGGCGGTACCCGAACACGGCGAGAAGATGGTCCAGGCGATGAAGGACGGCACCTTGCTGCGGCGCCTGGGGACGACCGAGGAGGTCGGCGCCGCCGCCGCGTTCCTGTGCGCGCAGGAGGCGTCGTTCGTGACCGCCGAGACGCTGGGCGTCAGCGGCGGCATGGGCATCAGCGGCTAGAGCGCGACGCCGTCGAGCCCCGGACGACGGCGACGCGCGCTCATCCGCCCAAGGCTTCCAGATCGTCGAGGTCCTTCGGCCGGCCGGCCGCGCGCTTCATCGACAGCAGCGCCTCGAGCGAGCAGACCGTCACGGGTGTGCCGAAGACCTCCGCGGTCACGGCGCCGTCGGCCAGATCCCCGAACTCGACCTCGCCATCGTCGGCGGCAAGCCACTGCAGGACGTCGACGGTGCCGAGCCGCGTCTCGACGCGGAAGTTCCCACCCTGCGCCAGGGACTCGGGGTCGGTCGGGTCGCCGGGGAGCTCGTCCACACCGAAGTCCTCGAGGCCGAGCTGGCGGGCGTCGAGCGCACGAAGGACGGCCGCCAGGCGTCCGAGGTTGCCGGGCTCGGGGTCCGGGCAGATGTCGACGTCGCCCGTGTAGCGCTGGTACCCATGCGCGTTGACCGCCCAGCCACCGACGACCACATGACGCACCCCGGCCTCGTGCAGACGCTCGAAGATCGCCTGAGGGTCGAACGTCATCGACGAGCGGTGCCGTGCATCGCCTGCCCGGTGCGAACCAGGCGGATGCCCGCCTCGATGTTCGCGCCCACGCCTCGGGCGGCGTTCCGCCGCACGGCCTCGCGCTTGGCCGCGACATTGATCCGGGCGTCCTTCTCGATGCGCGCCCGTCGTTGCTCGAGAGTCTCGGCGGAGCGGTCCATGCCCCAGATCCTACGCCGATCTCAGAGCCCGATCGCATCCTTGGCCTTGTCCATCAGGTCGTACTTCAGCATCGCCCAGATGACGACGCCCGCGAGCACGATGCCGCCGACACTCGTGATCGCTGCGAGCACTGGACGGCGCTTGGCCTCCTCCCACGCCGCGTCGGCCTTCTCCCGGAACTCGTCGAAGATCCGCTCCGCGAAGCGGAACTCCCAGGACCAGATCCACAGGCCGAGCAGCACCGGCGGGATCGTCAGCGGTCCCGGCAGCACGACGAGTGCCGCGCCGATCGCGATGCACAGAAGGCCGGCGACGAACACCCCGACCTTGTAGGTGTGGCGGGTCGCCGGGTTCTCCCGCAGCCGGCCGCGCCAGCCGCCGGGCGGGGTTCGGGCACCGTCGATGCCGGGTTCGTCACCTTGCATGGCGCGTAGCTTCGCGGATCTACGACTTCGAGAACGTGATGACGTGCTCGGACCGGTCCTCGAGGACGCGACCGTCGGCGATGAGGAGGTCGAGGTGACCCAGGACCTCGGAGAGCGTGAGGAACGCCTGCGTGATCGCGACCTCCCCCCATTTCGCGGTCGCGATGCCGTGCGCGCTGAGCGGCCCGTCGGCGAGCAGCTCGAGGAAGTTCTCGGCGCGGCGCTCGTGGTCGAGCAGCCGCTGGTGGATGCGGTCGTCCTTGTCCACGACCGGCCCGCCGTGGCCACCGAGCGCGATGTCGAACGCCATCGCCTGCGTCGCGCGCAGCGACTCGCGGTACTGCACCAACGGGGTCGGCCGGTGCCCGTCGGTCCACGGGCCGAGCGGTAGCCCCATCGGGCGGGCGATGACGGCGTTGGAGGAGATGTCCTTCAGCAGATGGTCACCGGCGAGCAGGATCCGTCCCACTGTGTCGAGCAGGACGGTGTCCGACGGCGAGTGGCCGGGACGCCAGGCGACCTCGAACGGCCGGCCGGCCAGCGTCACCGTCTCCCCGTCGACGACGGTCCGGTCGACGCTCGCCCTCGCGCCCCAGCCGCGCACGATCGCCGCGACCGCGTGCAGCGCCTCGGCGACATGCGGCTCCACCCCGTGACGCGACATGAGCAGGAAGGCGTCGTCGTCGTCCTGCTGGGAGTACGCCGCCCATTCGAGCATCACCGGAGCGAGCAGGTCCAGACACACGATCTCGGCGTCGGCACGGCGCGCGATCTCCCCGGCGAGGCCGATGTGGTCGATGTGCTGGTGGGTGACGAAGACGGTGTCGATGTTCGCCACGCCGTGCCCGAGCTCTGCGAGCCCGGACTCGAGGGCCCCGAGCGCGGTCGCCGAGTTCGGCCCCGCATCGACGATCGCGAGGCCGTCGCCCTCGATCACGTAGACGTTGACGTCACCGATGGCGAAGGGCGTGGGGACGGGGATGCGGTGGATGCCCGCCGCCGAGGCGGCCGCCAGGGCGGCGACGCCGGCTTCGTCGAGCTCGGTGGCTGGCACCTTGGAGAGTCTAGAGCGCGCGGGCGCCCGCCCCGAGGCTCCCGCTCACCCGTGCAGGGCGCCGAGGACGATCCGCGCGAGCGCGTCGGCCAGCGTGTCGAGATGCTCCCCCGACGCGTCGGCAGGGACCTGGCTGGTCGTCCGCTCGGTCATCCACGCCAGGGCGTCCGCGGTCGCGGCCGCGGGCACGGCTGCGTCGATCCACCCGTCGCGCTGCCCGTCGCGGACGAACCGCTCGATCGCCCGGGCGTAGTCGCCCACGGCCCGGGTGTAGGCGTCGCCGATCGCCGGCTCGTACACCGACATCTCCGCCACGGCGCGCAGGATGATGCGGTCCTGCAGGTAGGCCCGCAGCAGCTGGAGCATGCTGTCGTGGACGTCGTCGCCGGTGACGTCGCGCCCGCGATCGAGCCAGGCGCGCTGGGCACCGTAGAGCCGCCGCAGCGCCGCGGCGCTCAACGCGCGGAGCATCGCCGGTTTGTCGTCGAAGTACTTGTAGAACGTCGAGCGCGACATGCCTGCCTGCGTCACGAGCCGCCCGACACTCAGGTCGCGCAGCGGCGTCCCGTCCGCCATGAGGACCGTCAGCGCGTCGCGCAGCAGCGCCTGGACCTCGTCCTCGCCGTATTCCCGTCCCTGGCTCATCCGGCGGGCATCCTCGCAGGTCGACACGACTTCGGACAGTCTGTACGATGTCTCCATGTCGACCGTCGCCGCCCCATCCCGGAGCATCTTCAACGACGACCACGACGCGCTGCGCGAATCGATCCGGTCGTTCATGACCAAGGAGGTCGTGCCGAACGTCGATGCGTGGGAGGAGACGACGTTCCCGGACTCGATCGTCAAGCGGATGGGCGATCTCGGGTTCCTCGGTCTGGCGCTGCCGGAGGAGTACGGCGGCCAGGGCGGCGATTACTTCTGCAACCTCGTGCTCGCGGAGGAGGTCGCGCGCGCCGGCAGCGGTGGGTTCCTCATGGGCCTGTCCGTCCACACCGACATGGTCATGCCGCCCCTGCTGGAGTTCGGCACCGAGGCGCAGAAGCAGCAGTACCTCCCGGCCGGCATCGCGGGCGACAGCATCTACGCGCTGGGGATCACCGAGCCCGATGCCGGCTCCGACGTCTCGGCCATCAAGACCCGCGCGGTCTACGACGAGGCGACCGACGAGTACGTCATCAACGGCTCCAAGACGTACATCACCAACGGCCACCGCGCCGACATGATCGTGCTCGTCACGAAGACCGATCCGGACGCCGGCTACGCGGGCTTCACGCTGTTCCTCGTCCCGATGAACGCCCCCGGCGTCATCCGCGAGCAGAAGCTGGCGAAGATGGGGATGCACGCGTCCGACACCGCGCTGCTCGCGTTCCAGGACGTCCGCGTCCCGGCCACCGCGATCCTCGGCGAGAAGGGCAAGGGCTTCCAGCACATCATGTGGGAGCTGCAGGCCGAGCGCTGCATCGCCGCGGCCGGCTGCCTCGCCTACGCGCAGTACGCCTTCGACGCCACGCTCGAGTACGCCAAGGAGCGCAAGACCTTCGGCCAGGCGCTCGGCACCCACCAGGCGATCCGCCACAAGTTCGCGCAGATGGCCACCGAGATCGAGGCGACGCGCAAGCTCATCTACGCGACCGCCGCCGACTACGCCGACGGCGCCTACAACGTGCGCGAGATCTCGATGGCGAAGCTCAAGGCCACGCAGGTCGCGTGGGAGGTCGCCGACCAGTGCGTGCAGATCCACGGTGGCGCCGGCTACATGAAGGAGTACCCCGTCGAGCGCGTGATGCGCGACGTGCGGCTCTACCGGATCGGCGCGGGGGCGGACGAGATCATGCTCGACGTGATCGGGAAGAGCTACGGGCTCTGAGCCGGGGCGCGCGACCCCTCGGTCCTACCCCTTGGCGAGCTGCTCGCTGGCGCGCTGCACCAGCCGGAACTTCTGCACCTTGCCCGTCGGCGTGGTCGGCAGGTCGTCGGCGGCGACGACGAGCACGTGCTTGGGGACCTTGAAGCGTGCGAGGCGCTCGCGGCAGAGCGCGAGCACCGCGTCGGTGTCGACCTCCGCGCCCGGTTCCGGGACCACCCACGCGCAGCCGGCCTCGCCCCAGCGGTCGTCGGGGACGCCGACGGCGTACACCTGGCTGACACCGTCGACCGAGGCGATCAGCTCCTCGACCTCCTTGGGCATCACGAGCTCGCCTCCGCTCTTGTACAGCTCCTTCGTCCGGCCTGTCAGGACGAGGTAGCCGTCCTCGTCGATGCGGCCGAGATCGCCGGAGAAGATCCATCCGTCGCGAAGCGCCTGTGCGGTCTGCTCGGGCTTGTCCCAGAAGCCGAGCATGTGCGTGGGCCCCGTGGAGATCAGCTCGCCCTCGGCGCCGGTGGACAACCGCTCCGAGCTCTCGGGGTCCGCGGTCCCGTAGACGCACAGGGCCCCGGCGGCGTCCGGCAGCCCCGCGACACCGGCGAGCTTCGTCCGGCCGACCGTCGACGTGTGCCGCTCGGTGGGGTCCTCCGGCAGCGTCATCGTCATCGCACCGCCGCACTCGGTCATCCCGTAGCCCGTGGTGATCTCGGTGATGCCCAGGTCCTCCTCGACCTTGCGCCACAGCCACGCGGGTCCCGGCGCGGCCCCTGAGAGGAGCGCGAAGACCGACGACAGATCGGTGGTGTGACGGTCGGGGTGCTCCAGCAGGGCGACGGTCATCGTCGGGACGCAGAGCATCTCGCTCGCGGCGTGACGCTCGATCGACGCGAAGTAGTCCGCCGGCGAGAACGCCGTCCGCGGGACGATGGCCCCGCCGACGAACATGGTCGCCAGAAGGCCCTCGACGTAGCCGAACATGTGGTAGCAGGGCAGGGAGAAGAGGATGCGCCGGCCGTCCTCGAACGCCCGGGTCAGTGCCGACGCGTAGGCCGTCCGCTGCACCGCGTCGTGGGTGACCATCACGCCCTTGGGCGTCCCCGTGGTACCGGACGTGTAGAGGATGTCGCCGACGTCGTCCGGCGCACGCAGCGGCGCGGAGCGGCCCTGCGGCTGCTCGGCACCGAGGCGCTCGAGCCCGGCGACCGTGAGGACGTCGGGATGGCCGCTTCCGTCGAGCAGGACGACGTGCCGGAGGTCGGGCAGCTGCTCGGTCGGCCCCTGCGCCCATCCCGGGGCGATCGTGTCGAGCATGGCCGGGTAATCGAGATCGCCGAACGACGTCATCGAGATGAGCACCCGGCAGCGCGACTGCTGCAGCACGTACGCGAGCTCGGCCTCGCGGTAGAGGAAGTTGAAGGGCACCGCGACGCCACCGGCCCGCGCGATCGCGAACTTCAGCGGCGTGAACTCGACGTGGTTGGCCATCAGCAGTCCGACGTGGTCACCCGGCTCCACCCCCAATGCGGTGAGCCCGTCCCCGAGCCGGTGCGCCCAGTCGCGCGCCTGCGCGTAGGTCACCGACCGGTCATCGGTGAGGACCAGCGGCCGGTCGCCGAACTCGTCGGCAGCGTCGTCGAGGAGACGATCGAGGGTGCGCGGGTGCCACTCCGGGTGCCGGGCCTCCAGCGCTGCTCGTCGCTCGTCGATGCTCGGGACGGTCGGGCTCATGCAGCGACCGTAGCACTTCGGGCAGCCCGTTCGGACAGTCTGTCCGAAGGTCTACCTTGCTGCGACGTACAGCGTGCCCCAGATGACGTCCGCCAACCCGGTGGCGATCGACTCGATCTGCTTGGGCGTCGCACCGGGACCACGCTGCAGGGTGGTGCGCTCGATCATCCAGCTGAGCGCGATCGCGGTCTCGACGGCGTGGACGTCGCGGATCGACCCGTCCTTCTGGCCGCGCACGATGAGCTTGCGGACGGCACCGACGAACCCCTCGACGCTCTCCTGGTACATCTCCCCCACCTCGGGGTCGTAGACCGCGGTCTCGGCGACGGCGGCCATGACGACCTCGTTGGCGTGGAACGCCAAAAGCAGGCCCTTCATCGCGGTGTGGACGTCCTCGTAGGTGACGTCGCCGCGGTTCTCGAACCAGGACCTCGCGCCTTCGTAGAACGTGTGCAACGTCGAGGCGCCGATGGAGCGCAGCAGCGCGCCCTTGTCCTCGAAGTAGACGTAGAACGTCGACCGCGCCATGCCGGCCTCGGCGACGAGGCGCTCGACGCTCAGCTCGGTGAAGCGTTCACCGTCGGAGACGAGCGTCGTGATGGCCTGTCGCATCCGCTCCTCGATGTCGGACTTGCGATCCGCTCGGGCTGCTTTGCTGCGTCGCGTCGTCGAGGCCATCCGCACATCGTACAGGCTGTCCGGACAGTGACCGAGCGGTCAGGAGCCGGACGACGGCGGCGCGTCCGCGTCGCGCCAGCGGACCAGCGACGGGTCCAGCAGCTTGTGCAGGCCGCCCTCGGGCAGCCAGGCGAGCGTCTCGAGCTCGAGGGCGTCGAGGAAGCCGACCTGCCCGGTTCGCAGGTCCTCGATCCGCAGGCGCGCGTCATTGCCCTCGCGGTCGATCGAGACCCGCACGGAGCCGAACTCGCTCTCGACGATGTCGTCGGGGCCCTGCATCAGATGAGGAACGCCAGCGTGTGGAGGGGCCGCTCGTTGTCGACCAGGATGATCTTCTTACGAGCCATCCGCAGCCCGTCGGCCGTGTCGCGCAGGACGTACTCGCTGCGGCCCGCCCACATGACCGTCCCGCGCTCGCGCGACTCGCAAACGAGGAAGTTCGCACCCACGGCGATGTCGTCGGGCAGCTCGGGGTGCGCCGGCAGCAGCTCGACGTTCGACACGATCCGTCGGAGGTCCGAGCGCGGGATCTGCGAGTGGCGCTTGCCGGTCTGCAGCTGCTTGATGCGCGTCGCGATCCGGGCGCGGTTGTCGTAGATCACCGACATCTGCGTCGTCGGGTCGGTGTCCGCGCCGTTGGCCGGGACCCAGTAGATCGCGTCGTCGGCCCAGAGGGCCTCCCACGCGTCGTACTCGTGCTCGTCCTGGAAGCGCGCCTCGCGGTAGACGAACTGCTCGACGCCCTTGAGAAGGTCGAGATCCAAGGCCATGCTCATGCCGCGTCGCTCTCCATCAGCTCGCGGTAGTGGCGCCAGATGCCGCGCTGCGGCACCTCGTCGGTGGCGTCGCCGATCAGGAAACCGTTCTCGTCGCGGCGCTCGCGGTGGGTGCCGCGCTTGATCTGCAGCCACTCGGGGGACAGGGCCTGCACCCCGCGCATGTTGCGCTCGTACATCTCGGTGTCGTCGGCGAGCAGGAAGCCGGCGGGCCCGACCGAGCCGATCGTCTGCTGCAGCAGACGGCGGTTCATGTCGTCGCAGCCCGGGAACTGCACGGCGGTCACGTGCTGGACCGTCTCGTCGATCGCGGTCGGCTGGATGACGAACAGCTGGATCTCGGCGATGAAGAGGTTCGGGAAGAGCATCACGTGCGGCGCGCCGTCGATCAGGATCTCGCGCGCCGCATCGGCGCCGTGCTTCGCCTCGAGCTTGCCGACGTAGTCCGGAACGCGCGCGGGGTCCGTGCCGAACCAGCCCAGCGGCTGCCCGATGCGGCGGAACTCCGGGCGCAGGTCGTTCTCGGTGTGCCCGCCGCCGAGGTCGCGACTCACGGCGGTGGACTTCTCGCCGTAGAGGTCGCCGATGCCGCTCTTCGCGACGCTGAAGATCGAGGAGTGCACGAACTGCGGGTGATACCCGTCGGTCTCGTTCTCCAGCAGCATCTTCCAGTTGGCCTTGGCCTTGTGCTGCAGCCAGCCCGCCGTCAGCGCGACCTCGCCGGTGGGCGAGAGCGCGACCAGCCGGTCGAACGCGTCGGTCGCCGCGCCGAGGTGCTCCGGCAGAGACGGGCCCTCCTCGGCGAAGGATCCGAACACGAAGCCTTGGTAGACGCCGATGCGCGGCACGCGGCCGAGCCCGAGGCCCTTCTTGGCCTCGCGGCCGCCATAGCCGGAGTTGAACGGGTAGCCGAGCAGCTGGCCCGTGTTCGAGAACGTCCAGCCGTGGTACGGGCAGCGAAACGCGGACGAGTTGCCCTTCGCCGCGTCGCAGACGAGATTCGCCCGGTGCGTGCAGCGGTTGAGCAGCAGGTGGATCTCCCCCTGCTTGTCCCGGCTCATGATGATCGGCTGCGGGCCGATCGACTTCACGACGTAGTCGTTGGGCTCGGGGATCTCGCTGACGTGGCCGACGTAGACCCAGGTGCGGTACCAGATGCGCTCGAGCTCGGCGGCGTACACCGCCGGGTCGGTGTAGAGCGACCCGTGGACCCGATCGTGCTCGATCAGCGCGTCCCAGTCCGGCGTCTCGCGTTCGACGATGCTCATGGTTCCGACTGTACCAAATGTCCGGACACTATGTCCGATTTAGCCGGTCATCCCGACGGAGAGGCCGCCGGAGACGTTGAGCGTCTGCCCGTGGACGTAGTCGGACGCCGGGGAGCAGAGGTAGTAGATGCCGCGGGCGGCCTCGTCGGCGGTGGCACCGCGACCGAGCGGGATGTGCTGGGCGAGCCCCTGGCGCGCGGCCTCGGGGAGGTCAGCCGTGAGGCGCGTCTCGATCAGGCCGAACGCGACCGCGTTGACGTTGATCTTGTGCCCGCCCCACTCCTTGGCCAGTGCGCGGGTGAGCCCGACCGCCCCGCCCTTGGCGGCCGCGTAAGCGACCTGGCCGGCGTTGCCCATCACGCCCGCGAGGGAGACGACGTTGACGACCTTGCGAAAGACCTCCTCACCCGCAGCACGCTCCGCCTTGGCCGGCTCGCGAAGGTGCGGCGCCGCCGCCCGCAGGATCCGGAAAGGGACGACCGTGTGGATGTCGAGCATCGCCTGGAACTGCTCGTCGGAGACCTTGTGGATCGGCCCGTCCCACGCGTAGCCCGCGTTGTTGACCACGATGTCCAGGCGGCCGTACGCGTCGATCGCGTGCTGCACCAGCGCGTCGCAGACGCCGGAAGCGGTGAGGTCGCCGACGTGGGCTGTCCCTTCGGTGGCGAGCGCACCGACGACGCTCGCCGCCTCGTCGCCGTCCCGGTCGCTGACGACCACATGCGCCCCGGCAGCGGCCAGCTTGAGCGCCGCCTGCTCGCCGATGCCGCGGCCGGCGCCGGTGACGATCGCGACCCTGCCCTGCAGTTCTTCCGACATGGCTGCTCCTAGAGGATCTCGATGATGGTGGCGTTGGCCATGCCGCCGCCCTCGCACATGGTCTGCAGCCCGTAGCGGCCGCCGGTCTCGCGCAGGTGGTGCACGAGCGTCGTCATGATTCGCGCGCCGGAGCCGCCGATCGGGTGCCCGAGCGCGATCGCGCCGCCGTTGGGGTTGAGCTTCTCGCGGTCCGCTCCCGTCTCGGCCAGCCACGCGAGCGCGACGGACGCGAACGCCTCGTTGACCTCGAAGGCGTCGATGTCCTCGAGGCGCAGGCCCGCCTTCGCCAGCGCCTTGGCGGTCGCCGGGATCGGCGCGGTCAGCATGATCACCGGGTCAGTCGCGGCCATCACGGCGGTGTGGATGCGGGCGATCGGTTTGAGGCCGAGCTCAGACGCGCGCTCGCTCGTCGTCATCAGCAGCGCCCCGCCACCGTCGCTGATCTGCGACGCGTTGCCGGCCGTGACCGTGCCGCCCTCCTTGAAGGCGGAGCGGATCTTCGCGAGCGACTCGACCGTGCCGCCGCGACGCACGCCCTCGTCGACGTCGAGCACCGTGCCGTCGGCGAGCGTGACCGGCGCGATCTGTGCGGCGAACCGACCCGCGTCGATCGCCGCCGCCGCCCGCTCGTGCGAGGAGAGCGCGAACTCGTCCAGCGCGGTACGGGACAGCCGCCACCGCTCGGCGATCATCTCCGCCCCCACACCCTGGTTGGGCATCACGCCGTCATAGCGCGCGAGCATCCCGGGCCCGTACGGCTCGCCGCCCTCGCCCGACACGCCCATCGGCACCCGCGACATCGACTCGATCCCGCCCGCCACGACCACGTCGTACTGCCCGCTGATCAGCCCCGCGGCCGCGAAGTGCACCGCCTGCTGCGAGGAGCCGCACTGGCGGTCCAGCGACACACCGGGCACGGACTCCGGCCAGCCGGCCGCGAGGACCGCGCTGCGCGCGACGTTGAAGGACTGGTCGCCGACCTGCGCGCCGACGCCCCAGATCACGTCGTCCACCAGCCCCGGGTCCACCCCGGTCCGGTCGACCAGCGCGCCCAGCAGGTGCGCCGAAAGGTCCACCGGGTGGACCGTGGACAGACCGCCGTTCCGCTTGCCCACGGGCGTACGGACCGCTTCGATGATGACTGCGTCGCTCATGGTGACGAGCTTATCGGACAGAGCGTCCGGCCGCATTGTCCGAGATTTACTGCGCCCGGAATCGCGGCGGTCGCCGCTCGCCGAACGCGAGCACGCCCTCGACCGCGTCGGCCGTCGCCCCACAGGCGATGATCTCCGCCGACTCGCGCGCGTAGTGCTCCTCCATCGGCGTCTCGGCGGCGGCGCGCAGCAGCGCCCGCGTCCGGCCGAGCGAGAGCGTCGGTCCGGCGGCAAGGGCCGCGGCGACCTCATGGGCGCGACGGTCCAGGTCGTCGATCGGGACCACCTCGGTGATCAGCCCCCACTCCAGCGCCTCGTCGGCGTCGAGCACGCGACCGAGCAGCAGCATCTCCTGCGCGCGGCGCAGGCCGATCAGCCGGGGCAGCCACCACGTCGACGCCCCGTCGCCGCTCAGGCCGAGCAGGTGGAAGCCCGTCGCGAAGCGGGCCTGCGGCGCGGCCAGCACGACGTCCGAGCACCACGCCAGGCCCAGGCCGCCTCCGGCGATCGGACCCTGGACCGCGCACACGACCGGCACGGGCAGCTGCGCCAGGCGGGCGAGCGCGTCGTGGAACGGCGGGACCATCCGCTCGAGCTCACCGGCCAGGTCGCCCTGCTGCTCGGTGAAGTGCTTGAGGTCGCCACCGACGGTGAAGGCCTTGCCCTCCGCGGTGATGAGGACCGCGCGGACCTCGTCGACGCCGCGACGCTCCACGTCCTCGACAACCTGCGCGAAGGCCGCGACCCAGGCGGGGTCGATCGCGTTGCCGGCCTCGGGCCGCGTGAGCCGGAGCTCGGCGACCGCGTCGGCGATGGTCAGGGCCACACGGTCACTCATGGGGTCCACCTCTCGGTGTCGGTCACCTGCGTCAGCGCGACGAGCCGGCCGTCGCGCGCGGTCCACAGGTGGGTGAAGGCCGCCTCGACGGTGAAGCCGTCGGCACGACGTGTGCCGCGGTAGAAGCCGGTCACGAGGAGCCGACCGTCGGTGCAGGCGAGCAGCTCGGCCGGCTCGGCGTGGACCGCGTAGGCCCGGCCGATCGCCCACCAGCCGTCGTCGCGCATCGCGGCCGGGCCCTCGTGCCGCCCGCCGCCGACCGGCATCCCAGCGGCGACCTCCCCTACGAAGGACGCATCGAGCAGGTCGTCCAGCGCAGCCGCGTCGCCTGCCCGCAGCGCGGCGTAGACCGCGTGCACGAGCTCTTCGATCGCCGTCATGGGGCTCACCCTAGACCACCGCGGACATACCCGTACAGATTGTCCGGCCTACCTGTCCGATTCTGGTAGCCTCGACGCCGTCCCGATCCGCCCCGGAGGAACGACCACGATGACCATCGCCCAGACCGCCGACGTCGACCTCGCGGAGATCGACATCATCGACGCCAAGTGGTTCGCCGACGGTACGCCGCACGAGCTGTTCGCGCGGATGCGCGCCGAGGCGCCGGTCCGGTGGAACCCGCTCCCCGACGGCACGGGGTGCTGGTCGATCACCCGGCACGAGGACGTGTCCGCGGTCAGCCGCGACACGGCGACCTTCTCGAGCTTCAAGGCCGGGATCTTCCTCCACCCCGACCAGGTCGTCCCGCTGGACCTGACGAGAAACCTCCTGCTGTACATGGATCCGCCGCAGCACACGAAGTACCGCAAGATCCTGCAGAAGGCCTTCACCCCGCACACGGTCACCGCGCTCGAGGACGGGATCCGCGAGCGCGTCGTCAAGACGATCGACAAGATCGTCGAGGCCGGCAGCTGCGACTTCGTGGACGACATCGCGATCCCGATCCCCCTCGGTGTCCTGACCGAGCTGATGGGCGTGCCGGAGGAGGACATCCCCGAGTTCGCCCACTGGACCGAGGAGATCGAGGAGGCCCAGCGTTCCGACATCCCCAACGCGGCGTCCGAGGTCTTCGTCCAGATGGCCGGCTACCTGCACGGGCAGATCGAGCGCCAGGCAGCCGAGGGCAACACCGACACGCTCGTGATGAAGCTCCGCGCGGCCGAGGTCGACGGCGAGAAGCTCACCGACCCGGAGATCCTCGTGTTCTTCGGCCTCCTGGCCTTCGCGGGCAACGACACCACGCGCAACACGCTGGCCAACGGGATGCACGCGCTGCTGCAGCACCCCGACCAGCTGCAGGCGCTCGTGGACGACCCGTCGCTGATCCCCGGCGCGGTCGAGGAGATCCTGCGCTACGCCAGCGTCGTGCGCTGGTTCGTGCGCACCGCGACGACCGACACGGAGCTCGGCGGACAGGGGATCGCCGAGGGCGACCGCGTGGTCATGTGGTACGCCAGCGCCTCGTTCGACGACGCGGTGATCGACGAACCGACGCGCTTCGACATCCGCCGCGAGAAGCCGGACCACAAGGCCTTCGGCGGCGGCGGTCGCCACTTCTGCCTCGGCGCCGGGCTCGCGCGCGCGGAGCTGCGGATCGCGCTCGAGGAGATCACGACGCGGATGGCGGACCTGCAGCTCGCCGGTGACGTCGAGCGGCTGCCGTCCTCGTGGGCCAACGGGCTCGTGAAGCTCCCGGTGACCTTCACCCCGGGTGCCAGGTCTCCCCTGAGCTGACCCGCTCGAAGCCGAGCCACAGCGCGTTCATCGCGGTCGCGGACATCTGCGACCGCGGGACGTCGGGGTGTTCGAACCACCACAGGGCGAGTCCCTGCAGGGTCACCCGGAAGACCTCCCAGGCGAGCTGCATGCCGACGACGTCGGCGCCGGCGATGCGCTCGGTCCCGGCCTCGGCGACGAGGAGATGCAGCGCCCCGTCGCGGCTCGTTGCAGTGACCTCGCCGTGGAGCGCCTCGTAGTCGGGGTCCCCCGTCGCGCGGCCGAAGAGCATGCGGGCAGCGCCCTGGTGCGCCTCGACGTACGCGAACCACGCGTCGAAGGCACGGTGGATCCGGACACCGGCCGGCTCGGGTCCCGGGAGGTGGTCCGCCCAGATCGTGCGGAGGTCGGCGTAGTGGCGCTCCAGGAGATGCCGGTACAGCGCCTCCTTGGAGGCGAAGTGGTCGTAGAAGACCGGCGGGGAGACCCCGGCCCGCTTCACGATCTCGCCGATCGACGCGCCGCGATAGCCGTGCTGCGCGAAGACCTCGACCGCGGCGGACTCGATGATCGCGCGGCGCTGCTCCGCGCTCAGACGCTTGCGAGGCGCGGCCATGCCCGGAACCTACTTCCCGTGCCGGTCCCCGAGCCGTCCGGCGACGTAGCCCCGTCGTGCGGCGAGCCGCGCCAGCGGCGGGAAGAGGAGCCGCTGGATCGCGGGCGGAGGCAGCGGCGGGAAGAGCAGCGTGACCATGTCCCGGTGCTCCTGCACGAGCACGGCGGCCTGGAGCAGCGCGCTCGGCTTCATCGGGTAGCCGCCCTTGAGCACGCCGGCGCGGCCGAGCGCCGCGGCGTCCTCGAGGAACGGCCGCAGCGTCTGGCCGGGGGTCGCCAGGCACCTGAGATGGGTCTCGCCGTCGGAGCGGTTGCGGAAGGCGTGCCGCGTGTTCGGCGGGATCTCGACGACCTCGCCGGGCCCGGCGTCGATCCACTCCCGACCCTTGAGCACCTGCGCCTGCCCGCTGATGACCTCGAAGCGCTCGGACATGACCGGGTGGATGTGCGGCGTGACGCCGCCCCCGGGCGCGATCCACGACTCGACCTCCAGGCCGCCTTCGACCTCCGTGAACCGATGGCGCATCTTCAGCCCGGGGTCCTGGACCAGCTCACCTTGCGGCACGGCGCACTCCTTACCTAGTGGACACTAGGCACAGTACCTAGTTGTTGCTAGGTATACAAGCGCGCGGCGCCGAGGTGCGTGACATGGACGACGCTGGAACGCCGCTCGATCACGCACCCCACGCCCTGGGACGCGGGTCAGGCCGCGGCGAGCAGCGCGTCCGCGACAGCGGCGGCCGCCTCGTCGTACCCGCCGCACAGGCGGCGGGCCGACTCCGCGCGGCGGTAGTAGAGCGACGCGTCGTGCTCCCACGTCGCCCCGACGCCACCGTGGATGAAGATGTTCTCCGGCGTCGCGTAGCTCAACGCGTCGGTCGCCGCGACGCGCGCCGCGTTGGCGGCCAGGCCGAACCCGTCACGGTCGTGCGTCCACGCCTCGCCCGCCGCGATGAGCAGCGAACGCGCACCCTCCACGAGGCGCAGCATCTCGACGATCTTGTGCTTGATCGCCTGGTAGGAGCCGATCGGGCGGCCGAACGCGACGCGGTCGATCGCGTAGTCGCGGGCCATCGTCGTCGCCGCCTCGGCGGCGCCGACGGCCTCCGCGGCGAGCAGCGCACGCTGGAGATCGCGGCCGTCGCGGCCCCGCCCCGCGGGCACCCGGAGCCGCAGGCCCCCGGCGGTGCGGAAGGTGACGTCGGCGAGCGCGCGGGTCCCGTCGTAGGCCGCCTTCGGGGAGACGGTGACGCCCTCCGCCCCGGCCTCGACCACGAGGACCGAGTCCCCGGAGACCACCACGAGCACGTCGGCGCCGTCCGCGTCCAACACACCCGTGACCGCCCCCGACACGAAGTCGCCGTCGAGGCTCAGCGCACCCGGCCGGTCGCCCGCCTCCGCGTCGACGAGCGCAGCCCGGCGCTCACCGCGCGCGAGCGGCGACCGCACGCCGGCGTCCGCCCCCGCGAGCTCGAGCAGCGCCAGCGCCGGGAGATGCCCGAGCAGCCGCGCGTCGGCCAGCGTCCGCCCGCCCGCCTCGAGGATCAGCAGCGCCTCGTAGGCGCCGAGCGCGACGCCGTCGGCGTCCTCCCCGGTCAGCAGGCCGGGCCAGCCGGCCTCGGCGCCCGCCTCCCAGAGCGACGGGTACGGCTCGCCGTCGAGCGCCGCGCGGGCGGCCTCGACGGTCTTGTGGCGGGCGAGCGCGTCGCGCGCGGCCTCCTGCAGGAAGGACTGCTCGTCGGTCAGGGCGAGGTACATGGCGAGGGCTCCTAGACGGACGCGGTGGCGGGGACGGGCGCTGCGGGCGACGGTGCGGGCGCGGGCGGCGCGACCCGAGGCTCGGGCGGCAGGCCGAGGAACCGCTCACCGATGAGGTTGCGCAGGATCTCCTCGGTCCCTCCCGCGGAGCGGACCCCGGGTAGTGCGGAGATCTGGTGCCCCCACTCGCCGTCGACCAGGGCGTCGGGCCCTATGGCGTCGACGACGAACCGGCAGGCGTCCAGCGACGCCACGACGCTCGTGATCTTGATGAGCCCGGCCTCGGGGCCGGGCACGCGACCCTCGGCGATCTCCTGCACGACCCGCTCGCTGGTGTGCCGCAGCGCGAGCAGCTGGCTGGCGACCTGGCCCATACGGACGCGCAGCGCGCGGTCCTCGCGGGCGACGGGGTCGGCGGCGATCGCCGCGACGAGGCGCTCGAGGCGGACGGCGTGCATGCCCGAGCCGACCGCGACGCGCTCGAAGCCGAGCATCGTGAGCGCGACCTTCCACCCCTCCCCCTCGCCGCCGATCATCGCGTCGGCCGGCAGGACCAGGTCGTCGAGGAACACCTCGTTGAACTCGGCGTCGCCGGTGATCTGTCGCAGGGGCAGGATCTTCAGCCCGTCGGCGTCCATCGGCACGAGGAACATCGACAGGCCCTTGTGCTTGGCGACCGACGGGTCGGTCCGCGCGAGGAGGATGCCGTAGGCGGCGTGCTGCGCGAAAGAGGTCCAGACCTTCTGCCCGTTGACGAGCCAGGTGCCGTCGTCCTGCCGGCGGGCCTTCGTCTGGACGTTGGCGAGGTCCGAGCCGGCGCCGGGCTCGGAGAGCAGCTGGCACCAGAACTCGTCGCCGCGCAGCAGCGGCGCGAGGTGGCGCTCCTGCTGCTCGGCGGTGCCGTGGGCCATGATCGTCGGGCCGACCATGCCGATGCCGATGAAGTCGAACGGACCGGCGAGGCCGCGAGCATCGAGCTCCTGGTCGACGATGACCGCCTCGGCCGGCGTGCCGCCGGGACCGCCGAACTTCGCCGGCCAGGTGACACCGACGTACCCCCCGGAGGACAAGGTGCCCTGCCAGGCACGCAGCTTCGCGACGTCCGCGTCGTCTTGCGGCTCGAGGACGAGCCGCGGCGGCGCGCCCTTGCCGTGCTCGTCGAGCCACGCGCGCAGCGTCTCCCGGTAGGCCTGCTGGTCCGCGGTCAGCTCGAGGGACATGCACGGATCCTACATGGTGGACGGACACTATGTCCGAGTACAGCGCCTTCTCATCCTGGGGGGAGTGAACGGACATTCACAGCCCTTCTAGGGGCGGTAGATAGACAGTCACGGCAAGCGAGGCCGGGAACTGTCGATCTACAGCCCCTCAAGGGTCCGTGAATCTCCGTTCACTGCCCGCCGGGTGGTGGCGTAGCCGCGGGGTTGCCGGGCGGCCGGCGGCTACACGGCCCGGTACGCGCCCACGATCGGCGTCAACTCGGCCGGCGCGACCCGTGCAGGATCACGCGGTCGGCGCCCAGGTCGAGCTGCCCGCGCACCCTTCGCCGCGCACTCCTCGGGCGTTCCGACCGCGCCCGGGGCGAGCCACTCCTCAGGGATCAGGCCGGCCAGGTGCTCGAGCTGGTCGGTCGTCGCGACCGCGTCGATCGGCGCGCGGAAGGACGCACGACCGCATCGGTGCGAAAGCGCTCCAGCACCGCAGGGTCCCAGCGGTTCGTGGTCACCATGAGGTCGCCGTAAAGCTGCAGGTGGAGCAGGTAGCAGCCGAGCTCGTCCAGACGCGCGGCGCTCATGCCGTCGCCGCCGCGACCTCCACGGGCCGCGCCGCACCGAGATGCCGCCGCAGGAACGCGACCTGGTGCTCGACCGCGAGCTCGTGCGCGGACCCACCCGGGTAGACGTCGAAGTGATCGCACGGGTAGTGGCGGACCTCGGCGCGGGCCTTGACCGCGGCCTTCATCGAGGACTGCGGCGGGACGGTCCGGTCCTCGTCGCCGATCTGCACGAGCAGCGGGCAGGTCAGCTTCGACGCGAACCGGCCCGGCATGTACGAGCCCACCTGCAGGAAGACTCGCGCGGCCACCTCGTTGCGCCAGGTCGGGCCGGCGACCGACTTCATCGCGGCCTCGGCTCCGGGCGCCGTCAGCGCCGCGAGCGTGCCGGGCGCCCCGACCGACGGCGCGAGCACGGGCGGCGCGCCGCGCAGCGAACCGACGAGGTCCTTCAGGCCCACGGCGGTCAGCTTCAGCCCCGCGGCCGGACCCTCCCGCTTCATGAGGTCGACGAGGGTCGCGAGGCCGTCGGTCGCAGGCGTCAGCGCGATGACCGCGGCGATCCGCGGGTCCTCGGCGGCGACCTGGAAGACGTGGCCGCCGGCGAACGACACGCCCCAGGCGACGATGCGCTCGGGATCCACGCCGTCGAGCGCCCGTGCGTAGGCGATGGCGGCGGCGTAGTCCTCGCGCTGCCTCTTCGGGGAGAGCAACTGGCGCGGCTCGCCCTCGCTGTCGCCGAAGTGGCGGTAGTCGAAGAGCAGCACGTCGGCGCCCGCCTCGGCGAGCGCGGAGGCGAAGCCCTGCAGGCCGCTGTCGCGCGTGGCGGCGAAGCCGTGGGCCATCACGACGCAGGGGCGGCCGGAGGTGCTGGAGAGCGAGTCGCCCTCCCCCACGTAGTGCCAGGCGGCGCAGGAGACGCCACCGGACGGGAAACGGATGTCGGTCGGTTCGGTCATGCGGGGGTTCCTCCGAAGATGGCGGAAAGCCAGGTGGTGGTCAGCGCGTCGGCGAGCTGCTCGTCGGAGAACGACGGGTCGTCCTCACCCCGGGCGTGACGCTCGAGCGCGCGTTCGTTCATGGACAGCAGCAGGCGGGCGAGCAGGACGGGGTCAGCGCCGGCGGGCGCGTTGCCCGCCTCGCGCTCGGAGGCGATCGACGCCGCGACCGGGCCGACGAAGCGGTCGATCCAGCCGTCCCACAGGCGCCGGACCTCGGCGTCGCCGCCGCGTGCGTCGATCGTCGCGAGCACCAGATGGCGGTGCTCGCTCCAGGCGGCGACGGTCCGGCGCATCGTCCGCCCGATCGCCTCGACGTCACGGCCGTGCGCGACCTCGAGGAACGGGGCGGCCACGGCGAGGAGCTCGTCGGCCACGCCGGCGAGCAACTGCGCGACCGCCGCCTCCTTGCTCGGGAAGTAGAAGTAGAACGCCGAGCGGACCACGCCGGCGGACTCGGTGATGTCGCTCACCCCGACCGCCGACAGCGGCCGGTCCTGCAGCAGGCGCTCGAGCGCCTCGAGCATCGCCGCGCGTCGCGCGTCGCCCTTCGAGAGCGGCGGCTCGACCGCGACAATCTCAGACACTGACGGGCTCCGACGCTCGGCCGGCGAGCAGGATCGGACCCAGCTCCTGCGCCCGGGCGCGGCCGGCGGGCAGCTCCTTGCGCCGCATCTCGTACTCGTACACGTGGTAGTCCATCTGCTGGGTGTGCCGCGCGGACTCCTTGAAATGCCCGACGTTGCGTGCATCGTCGGCGGCGATCGCCTGACGCATCTCCTGGGGCGACGGCGGCCTGTAGGTGCCCGCGAGGTACCGCGCGGCGAGCCGCGACTGGCACTCTACGAACGGGAACAGCGTGGGGATCGCCTGCGCGAAGCCGACGAACACGAGGTCGTCGATCTCCGGCTTGAGCATCCGCTTGTAGAGCCCGATCTTGTTGTCGGGCGCGCTGACGAAGTCCTCGTCGAAGAACGGGAAGGTGATGTTGTAGCCCGTCGCGTAGACGATCGCGTCGAACTCCGCGGACGTCCCGTCGACGAAGTGGACCGTGCTGCCGTCCAGGCGCTCGACGTTCGGCTTGGCGTTCGCGTCGCCGGAGCCCAGGCGCAACAGCAGCTCGCTGGAGGCGGTCGGGTGCGCCTCGAGGAAGTTGTGGTTCGGCTGCGGCAGACCGAAGTCCGTCGGGTTGCCGGAGATCAGCCGCGGCAGCAGGCGCGCGGCGCGGCGCTGCACGCTCTGCGGGATCCACGGGATGGTCGAGACGACCTTGTCGACCGGCCGGCCGAACACGTACTTGGGGATGACCCAGGCGCCCGAGCGGGTGGACATCGTGACCTGGTTGCCCCACGCCTTCTGCGACAGCTCGCTGACGATGTCGGCGGCGCTGTTGCCGATGCCGACGACGAGGACGCGTTGGTCGCGCAGGTCCAGCGGATCGGTCGGCGAGATGTAGTGGTGGGAGTGGATCGACGCGCCGGTGAACTCACCGGGGAAGTCGGGGAGCCGCGCGTCCCAGTGGTGGCCGTTGGCGACGACGAGCGCATCGAAGCGGCGGGTCTCGCCGTCCTGCGTGTCGATCTCCCAGCCGCCCCCGTCCAACCGCCGGGCGTGCTCGACGCCGTTCTCGAACTGGATCTTCTCCTTCAGCGCGAAGGCGTCGGCGTACAGCTCGAGGTAGCTCTTGATCTCCGAGTGGTGCGGGAAGTCGGGGTAGGACTCCGGCATCGGGAAGTCCTTGAACGACAGGAGGTCCTTGGACGTGTCGATGTGCAGCGACGCGTACGCGCTCGACTTGCCGTTGGGGTTCTTGAACGCCCAGTTGCCGCCGATGCGGTCGGACATCTCGAAGCACTCGTACGGCACGCCGTAGTCGCCGAGGTTCTTGCCGGCCGTCAGGCCGCTGATGCCTGCGCCGATGACGCAGGTCTTCGGAAGATCTCCCATGAGCCGACCGTACCCGCAGGACTTGACGCGTGTCAACTCCGTGCGGCGCGGCGGGCGTCCCGGGCCGACACGAGGCGAGCCGTCTCGTCGGACACCGGCGCGCCGAGCAGCCCCGTGACGAGGTCGACGAGATGGCTCGTGAAGAGCGCGTGGTCGGCCCGCGGGCCGCGCTCGTGGGCGCGCCGGGCGAGCTCGACGTGGGTGAACTGCATCGCGTTCAGCCGTCGGTGGAGCTGCACCGCACCCTCGGGCATGAGGGGTCCGACGGCTGCACGCCAGCGCACGATGCTGTCCCCTTGCGCGCCGGCGAGCACGCGGATGCCGCGGTCCCCCGGGGCCGTCGCGAGGTCCGCGAGCACCTGCAGGTAGCCGGGCCCGCCGTCGGCGTCGGAGAGCTTCGCGGCGAGCGGACGGACGTAGGCGCCCACCAGCGTGCGGAGGTCGGGGGCGTCGGCGGCCGAGGCGGCGTCGAGCAGCGCGTCGCGCCGGGCCTCGACCTCGGGCGCGTGCTTCGCGAGCACCGCGGCGATGACGCCGTCGCGGTCCTTCAGGTGGTACTGGACGGCGCTGGCGTTCTTCGCACCTGCAGCCGCGTTGATCTCCCGCAGCGAGACCCCGTCGAGCCCGCGCTCGAAGAAGAGCTGCTCGGCCGCGGCCACGAGCCGGGCGCGGAGGTCGGGAGCGTCGGTGATCGCCATGCCGGCCCCAGCCTACAAGCGCACGCATTGACGATCAATGCATACGCATTAGGCGCAGCGCGGCCCGTGCCGCTGCGTCGCCCGGCACGCCGTGCACAGCCCCGCCGGGGAAGGTGGCGGCGCTTCCGATGAACAGGCCCTTCAAGGGCGTGGTGTAGGGGGAGAGTCCCGGGACCGGCCGGAAGATCACCTGCGGAAGGCGGTAGGTGCCCCCGCCCACGTCCCCCCCGACGAGGTTGCGGTTGCGGCGCTCGAGATCGGCAGGCCCCATGACGTGCCGAGCGAGGATGCGGTCGCGGAAGCCCGGCGCGTAGCGCTCGACCTGCGCCTCCATGCGCTCGACGTGCCGGTCGAGCTCGTAGGCCCAGTCGATGCCGGTGTTCGGGCCGTGCGTGTAGGCCCACGCCGTGTGCTTACCGTCGGGAGCGCGCGTCGGGTCGGCGACCGACTGCTGACCCATCAGCAGGAACGGGCGCTCCGGGAGCCCCTGCTCGCTGCGCTTGATCGTGGCGACGAGCTCGTCCTCCGGGCCGGAGAGGTGGATCGTCCCGGCGCTCCGGGCGGTGTCCGCTTCCCACGGGATCGGGCCGTCGAGCGCCCAGTCGACCTTCACGGTCGCGGGTCCGTAGCGGTAGCGGCGCAGCAGCCGCGTGTACCGGCCGGGCAGCGCGTCGCCGGCGAGGCGCATCAGCGCGTGCGGCATCACGTCGGCGATGACGACGTCGCCGGCAACCCGCTCTCCGTCGTCCAGCCGCACGCCGGAGACCCGGCCGCGCGCGCGCTCGACGCCGGCGACCGCCGTGCCGGTGCGGACCGTGCCGCCGAGCTCGCGCAGGTGGCCGACGAGGGCGTCGGTCAGGCGCTGCGCCCCGCCCTCCGGACTCGGCCAGCCGACCGCGTGACCCAGCAGGTTGAGATAGGCGACCGCGATCGCGCTGCCGGCGTCGGTCGGTGGGACATCGCCGTGACCGGCCGAGCCGTACAGCCAGGCGCGCGAGTCGGAGCCGCGGAACAGGCGGCCACCGAGGCCGGCGGCCGCGCCGGGCAGCAGCCGCCCGAAGCCCGCGGCGCCGAACGGCCCGAGACCGCGCAGGAGCTTCAGCGGTCCGCCGACGGGGGGGAAGCCGCCGAGCATGGTCGCCCGGACGGCCTCGAACTCCTCCAGGAGCGGCGCGACGAACGCGCGCCAGCGGTCGCCGTCGCCGTCGTGCGCGGCGTTCAGCCCGGCGGCGGTCGCGTCGAGGTCGCGGTGCAGCGCGATCGCCCGGCCGCCGGGGAGCGGGTGGGCGTAGCACGCCTCCGGGTGGATCCAGCGCAGGCCGTGGCGCTCCAGCGGCATCCGGCCGAACACCGGCGACGCGGCGCCGGCCGGGTACACCGAGGAGAAGGTGTCGTGGTGGAAGCCGGGGAGCGTGAGCTCCTGCGTCCGCACCGCGCCGCCGGGCTGGTCGGCCGCCTCGAAGACCGTGACGTCCAGGCCGGCCTGCGCCAGCCGGATCGCCGCGGCGAGCCCGTTGGGCCCGCTGCCGATGACCAGCCCGGACCGGCTCACGCGATCTGCGCGGCCAGCTGGTGCAGGAGGCTCTTGGCCGCCTCGTCGCCCTTGCCCCAGAACGCGTGCTGGGCGTCGCGGCCGGCCAGGCGGTACGCCTTGTCGGCGTGCCAGCTCATCGGGTCCCAGGTGCCGGCGGCCTTGACCCAGGCGACGCCGTCGGCGTCCGTGTAGAGCACGAGACGGTTGTGCCCGGAGCCCATGAAGTGGCCTCGGTGGGTCGTGAGATCGAAGCCCACGATCGGCGTGCCGCCCTGCGGGACGACGGGCGGCTCGTCGTCGCCGTACCGGGCCATCCCGTCCTCGAGCGCGGCGAACCACGCAGCGAGGGCGGCAGGGTCATCGGGGGTGACGAGCTGCGTGATCGTCACGTACCCGCGCGTGAAGAGCGGGCGCCCGGCGTCGGTGCCGGCGGCTACCTCGATCTCGAACGTCTGGTCCAGCAGGCCTCCGGCCCGCAGGGGCGTGAAGCGCCCGAGCTCGCTGGCGTAGTCCGGCCACCTCTCCGGGCGCGTGAGCGCGCCGACGACGCCGTCCACCGACGGCATCCTCACGGGCGGATAGGTGTGCCAGGTCTGTTCGGCCAGCGGCGCGGACTCCGGCGTCAGGGGGCCGAGCTTGGCCAGCTCCAGACGGCACTCGGGGTCGTACGCGTCCCGCGCGCCGACGGTCTCGAAGGCGATGCCCCACGCGCGCCGCGCGTCGTCGACGTACGCCTCGGGGAACCAGGCGCCGACGAGGCTCGCGCCGCCCTCCAGCAGCTCGTCGCGGCTCAGCGTCCCGCGAGCGGACTCGTCGGTGCTGAAGCGGTGGGCGCCGAAGGCGCGGTGGAACGCCATCACGTCGGTGATGTGCAGCCGGTGCCCCTTGTCCTTGCGGTACCAGAAGGTCGTCAGGACGCAGAAGGCCAGGCGCAGATCGTCGACCTCGCGGTCCTCGGCCGGCCGGCGGTAGTACGCGGCGTTGAGGAAGTCCGTCACCCACGGTGCCGCGTCACGGCCCGCGATCGACGAGCCGGTCATCCGCGCGAAGCGGAGCGGACCGGCCTGCCCGGCGATCTGGACGGCCGGATCCTGCACTGCGGTGCTGTCGGGCGACATCAAGGGCTCCTTGCGTCGGCGTCCGCTGGACGCCTCGTTCATACGGTCCCCACCAGCGTCGCCGCCTCGTGCGCTCCCGTCTTCCGGAACCCGTACGCGGACCGCTCAGTAGAAGTCCGCGACCACGTCGCCCCACCGGGCGAGCTGACGCCTACGCCGCGGTCGGGACGCGTCATGCCGGTCGCTCGACCGGCAGGGTGACGCGGATGACGCCCCCCTCCCGGCGGTCCGTGTACGGCCCGCTCTCGTGCAGCACCGCCAGCATGTCGGCGTTCTCGGCCAGGACGTCGGCGTGCACGCTCGGCAGGCCTCGCGTGCGGGCGGCGGCCAACAGGTGCGTCAGCAGGAGCCCGGCGATCCCGTGATGGCGCCAACCCGGCAGGACCTCGAAGGCGACCTCGCCGTCATCGGCGCCGTCCGGGACGAGGACGGCGTGGCCGACGACCTCGTCGCCGTCGGCGAGGGCCAGCAGGCCGACGGCGTCCTGCGTCTCGGGGTGCGACGCCCAGCGGACGGCTCCCGGGAGGTCGACGCCACCGGTGAACCAGCGGTGATAGCGGTCTTCTTCGGAGAGCCCGTCGAGCAGGCCGGCGACGCGCGGGGCGTCGTCCGGCCCGATGGCCCGGACCCGGATCGCCGTTGCGAGGCGCGCAGTCACCGAACGACCCTCGCAGCCGTGCGGACCGTCGCCATCCGGCGATCTCCGCGAGCACGTGCGTAGTTCGCCGCACCCGTCACGCCGGGGCCTGGAGCACGTGCGCGAGGCCGAGCATCGCGCCGCCGCCGAGCACGACGCCGGCCAGGCTCCGCACGCCGCCCGGCCGCGCGGCCGGCGCGAGGTCGACGACGACGAGCAGCAGCATCGCCGCACCGGCCGCCGCCAGCGACACCGGCAGCACGGCGCCGACCGCGTCGACGGCAACCCAGGCCAGCAGCGCTCCCGGCACCTGTGGCGCGCTCGTCAGGAGCGCCTGGCCGACCTGCGCGCGGCGCGACGCTCCGGCGCGCAGCAGGGCGATCGCGGTGGCGGTGCCCTCCGGGACGTTCTGGGCGGCGATCGCCAGGACGACGAACGCGCCGACGCTCCCGGGGGCCGCCATCGCGCTCCCGAGCGCGAGCCCTTCGGGCAGGCTGTGGACGAAGAGGACACCGACGGTGAGCCGTGCGCGCTCGGCGTCGTCGCCGTGCCCGCCCTCGTGCTGCAGCAGCCGACGGCGGGCCCACCAGAGACCGGCGGCACCCGCGACCGCGCCCGCCCCGACGGCCACCGGCGTGCCCTCGTCGATCGCGGGCCGCAGCAGTCCGGCCACGGCCGCCACGCCCATGACGCCGATGACGAGCCCGTCCAACCAGGGCGCCATTCGTGCCGCCCTTTCGCCGACGGCGAGGACCGGAAGCGCCCCGAGGCCGGTCGCCAGCACCGTCGCAACCGCGACCAGCGTGACGAGCGCGATCTCCGGCACGGGACGTACGAGCCTTCAGCCCGGGTGGGTGAGCCGGCGGGAGTCGAGGTCGGTGAGGAACGAGGAGAGCCACGGCGCGGCGACCTTCGTCGGCGGCCACCACAGGGCGCTCCGGGATGCCGTGCCGGTCCCGTCGGGGTCCCGCAGGTCGGTGCTGAGGAACAGCGGACCGTCCGGCGTCTGGAGCAGCCCGCGGAGCATCGGGACCCCGGCGTCCCCGCGGATCTGGCAACCCAGGGTGCGCGCGATCGCCACCGCCACCCCGTCGGCGGCCCATGCGGTGAGACCGCCGTGCTTGATCGGGCCGGCGGTCCCGTCGCCGATCGCGAAGACCACGTCCTCCGAGCCCATGACGCGGTGCTGGTCGTCGGTGAGCACGAAGCCGTGCCCGTCGGTGCTGACGCCGCGGATCGCCGGTCCGTCGAACCCGGGAAGCGCGACGATCCGATCGGCCGTGACCCAGTGATCGGCGACCCGCGCCGCGGTCGCCGAGGCCACGTCGGTCTGCACACCGCACAGCACCGTGACACCGACGTCGCGCAGTGCATGGTCCACCGCCTCGCTCGGACCCGCGCCGAACAGGTCCAGAGGCCGTCGCTCGCCGGTCGCGAGGGTGACCTCGGCGGCCGTCCCGCCCGCGGAGAGGATCGCCAGCTCGTAGGCAGGGAGCGACCACGTGACACCGTCCGGCACGACGATGAGCAGCGACTGCGCGAGTCCCGCCCGAAGTGCGGCGAGCGCCTCCTCGAAGACCTCCGGGGTGCCCGCACCGTCGAGGGTCCCGGCAACCTCGATCATCGGAAGGGCGATCGCACCGACCGCGAGGACCAGCACGTCGAACGCGACCTCCCCGCCCGAGGCGGTGTGGACGACGCGGCGGCCGGCGTCCACGGAGGAGAGCCGGTCCCGCACCAGCTCCATCGCGAGCTCGTCGGCGAGCGCCTTGAGCGGGTAGCGGTGCACCTCCTCCACCCCGAAGGCCTCGCCGATCTGCAACGCCCGCCAGGTGAACGCCTCGTCGGGCGCGAGCATGCACAGGTGCGCGCGGTCACCTGCGAGCGATCGCAGGGCGACCGCGGTCTCCAGCCCGCCGACGCCGGCGCCGACGATCAGAATGCGCGCGGGCGCACCGGTGGACGGGAGAGGCTCGGTCGGTGGCATCCCGGCAAGGTCCCACCACGCGCGGGCCGCGGCATCCGCGTGCGCCCCGAGTGCCGTCCGTGATTCTCCGCAGCGGTGACCGCGCGAGCTGCGGATGACCGGCGGCTCGCGTGCACCTACGGTCACCAGGTGTCCCTTGCTGCCCCTGCGCCCGACGCGGCCGTGTGCCCGGAACTTCTGCAGCGCGCACTGCGCACGTCCGGGGCGCCGCCGGTGGAGCTCCGCGAGACCCACGGCTCGTGGGTGTTCCTGACCCCGACGCACGCCTTCAAGCTGAAGAAGCCCCTGCGCTTCGACTTCGCCGACCTCCGTGCGCCGTCCGCGCGCCGGGCGGCGTGTGAGGAGGAGGTCCGGGCCAACCAGGCGCTCGCCGCCGGTCTCGCCTACGAGCTGCGTGGCGTCGTCCCCACGCCGGACGGGTACGTGCTCCACGCCGCCGACCACCCGTCGGCCGTCGACGCCGTCGTCGTGACCCGGCGCTTCGACGAGACCTCGACGCTCGCCGTGCGGATCGACGACGGCCGGTGTCACGCGCGTGACCTGGCACGGGTCGGCGCGGTGCTCGCGGGGTTCCACGCCGGCGCCCGGCGTGTCCCCGGGCCTCATCGGATCCGCGAGTCGGTCGCGCACAACCTGGACGGCCTCGAGGAGGTCGCGGTGGCGGACCACGAGGTCGCCGCGCTGCGCCGCTTCACCTCGGCGTTCCTGGATTGCTGGGACGGCGTGCTCGCCGGCCGCGCCGCGGCAGGCCGCCAGATCGACGGGCACGGCGACCTCCGCGCCGAACACGTGCTCCTGGAGGGCGACCACGTCCTCGTCATCGATCGCCTGGATCTCCCGGAACTGCGGGAGGTCGACGTCGTGGACGACCTGGCCTTCCTGTGCATGGACCTCGAGGCACGCGGAGCTCCCGAGCTCGTCCTCCCGCTCCTGAGCGGCTATCTCGACGCCGGCGGCGAGCGGCCGCCGCGCGAGCTCCTGGCGTTCTTCGCGGTGCACCGCGCCGCCGTCCGGGCCAAGGTCGCGTTCGTCCGCGCCGGACAGCCGGGCGCCCCGTCCGGCTGTCGCAGCGACGCTGCGCACCTCCTGGCACTCGCATCGCGCTTCGCCGCCCGTGCGCGAGGCGAGAACGTCCTGGTCGTGAGCGGGCCGCCCGCCGTCGGGAAGTCGACCGTCGCCGCAGCACTGGGCGCCGCGACCGGCCTACCCGTGCTCCGCTCCGACGAGCTGCGCACCGAGCTCACCGACGGCTACGACCGGGCCTCGCGCACCGCGGTCTACGCGGAGCTCGGCCGTCGCGCCGGAGCGGTCCCGGGCTGCATCGTCGATGCCACCTTCGGTGAGCCGGCGTTCCGCCGGGCGTTCCTCGCCGAGCTCGACCGCGACCACCGCCGCCGCGTCTTCGCCGTCGAGTGCCGGGCGACACCCGCCACGTTGCGGCGTCGGGCCGGCGACCGCCGGCGCGGTGCGGCGTTCGGCTCGCAGGCTGATCTCGCGGTCGCATCCCGGCTCGCCGCGACGTTCACCCCGTTCGATGAACTCGACCCCGCCGACCGGCTCGCGCTGGAGTGCGAGGGGGGCTCCGAGGAAGCGACGGACACGGTGCTGACCTGGATGGACGCTCATCTCGCCGCCGGCCGCCTCCTGTGAGCGCCCCACGGTGTGGCCATCCCGCGTGCGGGGCGCGGAACGTCGGGACGCGGCTGACGCGCCGCTGCGCCCTACGGCCGCACGAACGTCGGAGGCTGCCACTGCTCGCGGCGAAGCGTGAGATGCACCAGCTCCCCTTGGGGAGCTCCCGTCGTCCGCGGCGGCAGCACGATCGCGCCGGTCTGCTCCAGGAAGGGCCAGAGGTGGGCGCCCGCGACCTTCGCCGGCGGCCACCAGAGCGGCTCGGCGGAGCAGTCTCCGGCGGGCTCCGCGGCACCACGGGCGAGGAAGTGCTCCCCGCGCGCGGTCAGGAGGCGGCCGCGGATGGTCTGCTCCAGCGGCGGGACCTCGACGTCGGCGCCTGCGTCGGCGGCGATGCGCGCCGCGGCGGCGTCGGCTTGCTGGCAGGCCAGCCCTCCCTGCTTCACGAGCCGGTCGGTGAGGTCGCCCACCGCATAGACGTCGTCGAGCCCGTCGACCCGGCCGTGGTCGTCGACGGGGACGAACCCGGACGGCGCAGCGGGCACGCCGGGGATCGTGGGCGCGGTGAGGAGCGGCAGGGCGAGAACGCGGTCGAAGTGCTGTTCGGGGCCGAAGCCGGTGTCGATCCGTCCGCGGCCCCCGGAGGTCACCGAGACGCCGCGGTGGACGGTCACGCCCACATCAGCGAGGGCCGTGCCGACGGCGAACGACGGGCCGACCCCGAACAGCGCGAGCGGACGCGCTTCCGGCGTGAAGAGGTGGAGTCCGACATGCCGGACGTGCCGCGACCGGACCCGTTCGGCCATGAGCAGCGCGAGCTCGTACAGCGGGAGCGGCCATGTGCAGCCGCGGGGGACGACGAACGCGACCGAGCGCACGGTGCCGGCCTCGATGTCGCCCAGGACGGCGTCGAGCGCCCCCGCGTCGCTCCCGATGGTCGTCACGTGCGGCAGGGCCGCGACCGGTCGCGCGCCGAGCGCGAGGACGAGTACGTCGAACCCGAGCGTCGTGCCGTCCTGCAGCTCCACGGTGCGCTCGCTCGCCTGCAGCGCGCTCAGCGCGCCGGAGACGAACCGCCCGCCGAGGCGTTCCATCAACTCGGGGAGCTGGACGGGCGTGCTTCGGAACGGCAGGAACGGGCGCGCGAGGGCGAGCGGTCGCAGCTCGAACCGGTCGTCCGGGGCGAGGAGCGTCACCCGTGTGTGCCCGGGGGCCAGCGCGTGGAGCGCGAGGACGGTCTCGAGCGCGGCGATCCCCCCGCCGACGACGAGGACCTCGGTGGGAGCGACAGCGGCGGAACCGGGCATGGGACCAGCGTGGACCACACCCGGCAGCGCGCCATCCGGGGCCGACCGCGGTGTCGTCCGTGATTCCTACGGACGCGCGGCGGCGGTCGCGTAGGCTGGGACGAGTGTCAGCCATTCGCATCGTGCTCGCCGACGACCACGGTGTGGTCCGCACCGGCCTACGGCTGCTGCTGGACGCCGAGGACGACTTCGAGGTCGTCGCCGATGCCGCCGACGTGGACGGGACGCTCCGGGCGGTGCTCGGGCACAAGCCAGACGTCCTCGTCCTCGACCTCAACATGCCGGGGACGCTCACCTCGCTCGAGGCGATTCCGGGCGTCGCCGAGCGGTCACCGGATACGCGCACGGTGATCCTCACGATGCAGGACGACCCGGAGTACGCGCGCCGCGCCCTGCGCGCCGGCGCCCTCGGCTACGTCCTGAAGGAGGCGGCCGACCGCGAGCTCGTCGAGGCCGTTCGCCGCGCGGCCGCCGGGACGACCTACCTCAACCCGGCGCTCGGGGCACGGATGGCCACGATGCCCGAGCACCCGGCCGGCCCGCCCGACGACCTGTCCGCCCGCGAGGTCGAGGTGCTGCGGCTGATCGCTCTGGGACACACCAACTCCGAGATCGGCGAGCAGCTGTTCCTGTCGGTCCGGACCGTCGAGTCGCATCGCGCGCACGTGCAGCAGAAGCTCGGGCGCACCACCCGGGCCGAGCTCGTCCGCTACGCGCTCGACCACGATCTGCTCGACGAGCGCTGAGACGGTGCCGGAGCCGGCGGACGCCCACAGCCGGGACCGCCTGCGGCAGCTGCTGGACGTCGGGCGGTCGCTGACCGCCGAGCTCGACCTGGACGTCGTGCTGCAGCGGGTCCTCGGCACCGCGCGCGAGGTCTGCGGGGCGCGGTTCGCCGCGCTCGGCGTGCTCGACGCCGACCGGCGCGAGCTCGCGCAGTTCCTGACGCTGGGTGAGGATCCGTCGGTGGCGGAGGCGATCGGCCACCGCCCGCGCGGCCGCGGGATCCTCGGCCTCCTCATCGACCAGCCCGTCCCGATCAGGCTGCACGACGTGGCCGACCACCCGCGCTCCTTCGGGTTCCCGCCCGGTCACCCACCGATGCGGAACTTCCTCGGCGCCCCGATCGTCATCCGCGGCGAAGCCTGGGGCAACCTGTACCTCACCGAGAAGGACGGCGCCGACGACTTCGACGACACCGACCTCGAGGCGATCGTCGTGCTCGCCCAGTGGGCGGCGATCGCGATCGACAACGCCCGGCTCTATCGGATGTCCGAGGAGCGCCGCGTGGAACTCGAGCGGGCGGTCCACGGCCTCGAGGCCTCGCGCGACATCGCGCTCGCCCTCGGCGACGAGACCGACCTGCGCCGCGTCCTCGAGCTGATCGTCGAGCGGGCGCGCGCGCTCGTCGCAGCGGACGCGCTCCTGATCTGGCTCGTGGAAGGTGACGTGCTGCGGCACGCCGCTCACGCCGGCAGCGCGGCGCCTGCGGAGGGGACGACCGTCCCGCTCGAGGGCTCGACGGCGGGCGCCGCCCTGCGGGACGGCCGGCCGGTGCGCATCGACGACGTGTCCACCGGGATGAAGGTCCCGCCGGCGGCCTTCGGCGTGGCGAGCGCCAAGAGCGCGATGCTGGTCCCTCTCGTCTACCGCGGGCGCGGGCTCGGCGTCCTCGCCGCCTTCGATCACCGTGGCCCCACCGCCACCTTCTCCGCCGACGACGAGCAGGCGCTGCGGTCGTTCGCCGCGAGCGCGGCGACCGCGGTCGCGACCGCGCGCAGCGTCGAGGCGCAGCGGTTGCGTGAGACGATCACGGCGGCCGAGGCCGAGCGCCGCCGCTGGGCCCGCGACCTGCACGATCAGACGCTGCAGGGACTGGGCGCGGCGAAGCTGGCGCTCTCGTCCGCCCTCCGCTCCGACGCCTCCGCAGCCGGCCTGCGGGTGGCCGGCGCGGTGGAGCAGCTCGACCTCGAGATCGGCGCGCTGCGCGGCATCATCGCCGACCTGCGGCCGCCCGCGCTCGACGAGCTCGGCCTCCAGCCGGCGATCGCGACGCTCGCTGAGCGCGTCGGCGCGACGTCCGGTCTGCGCTTCGAGCTCGACCTTCAGCTCGGCGAGCGACGGCTGGACGGGGAGCTGGAGACGATCGCCTACCGCATCGCGCAGGAGGCGATCACCAACGTCGTGAAGCACGCCCGCGCGACGACGGTGGAGATCCGCCTGAGCGCCACCCCGACCGCGCTCGAGCTCCGCGTGACCGACGACGGGCACGGGTTCGACGCGACCTCCGGGGCAACGGGCTACGGCATCGCCGGGATGCGCGAGCGCTCCGAACTGTGCGGCGGCCGGCTGAGCGTCGGGGCCGATCCGGCCGGCGGGACGTCGGTGCGACTCATCGCACCGGTCCACGACGCCGAGCCAGATCGGCATCGGCTCGGGCGATGAGCGTCGCCACGGTGTCCTGCATGTTCAGCTCGGCGAATCCGACGCGGATCGCTGCCGGCCGTGGAGCTGCCGCAAGCGTCTCGACGGTCCGCGCGAACCGCGGCCTCGCCTGTGCGACCGACGCGTCGGTCATCGCGCAGAGGAACTCATCGCCGCCCATGCGGACGATGAGGTCGTAGCTGCGGAGGGACCAGCGCAGCGTGTCGACCACGAGCCGCAGGAGCAGATCGCCGGCGGCGTGCCCGACCTTGTCGTTGACCGCCTTCAGCCCGACGACGTCCACGTAGGCGACCGTCAGCCGGTCGCTCGTCTTGCGACAGCGCGCGAGCTCGCGGTCGAGGTCGGCCAGTCCCGCGGAGCGCGTGCGGGCACCCGTGAGCCCATCGATCTCCGCGACGGAGAGCTGATCGACGAGCGCGAGCCGGTCGGCCCCCGCGTGAAGCCGCTCCTGTGCCGAGCGCTGACGGTCGCGAGACGCACTGCCGCGGTCCGCCAGGCTCGCTGCCCGGCTGTCCACGACCCTCGAACGGCGACGGTCGTCGCGCTCGAGGACCTCTTCGGGCGAAGGTGCTTGAACGGCGGCGATGTCCTCCGCGGTGACCTCCCGGTCGTCGTGGGCGTCCCGCGCGGTGGCCGCACGGTCGCGTTCCAGCGCGGCCAGGTCCCCCGTATGCGAGTCGGCATCGCGTCGGTCGGCCGCCGCGATCATCGATTCGGCGCTCAGCCCGTCGCGGGCGTGGCTGAGATGACGTGGCGACCCCGCCCGGTCGCCGTCGCGATGGGCCAGCGAGGCGGCCGGAATGCTCAAGGTGGCGTCCGTCCCGCGCGGGACGCGCGCGGTCAGGCTGAACGTTCCGCCGAGGCGCGATGCGGCGCGCTCGAGACGCGACAGTCCGACGTGCCCGTCCGCCCGTCCGAGGTCGACGCGCTCCGGCGCGAGGCCGACGCCGTCGTCGACGACGCGCAGCCGCACCTGGTCACCCTCGAGCAGGACGGTGGCGTGCGCCGCACGGGCGTCGGCGGGGCGGGCGACCTAGTCCCGCACCACCCCCAGCGCCACGAGCAGCATCGGATCGTCGTAGCCGTCCGCCCCGGGATCGACGTCGAGGACGACGGTCGCCCGGCCGCCGACCGGGACGGCGTCGACGACCCGCCGCAGCGACTGCGTCAGCGTCAATCCGGGCTGCTCGTCGTCGAGACCACGTGTCAGCGCGCGGAGGTCGGCGCTGACCTGCTCCAGCCGGCCGGCGATCGCACGCAGAGCACGGCGATCGCCGTCGAGCGCGTCGGCCACGTCCTGTTGCGCCACCGCCAGGTGGCGGAGCGCGCCGTCGTGCAGCAGGTCCGCAAAGCGGTCCCGCTCGTCCGAGACGGCCTTGCGCAGCCGCTCGTCCTCGGGCTGACGACTGTCGGTCGGCCCCATCCCTGCCTCCCTCCGTGGCACGTCGGGCGCGACACACCCGCCCTCGTCAACCGTAGCACCGGTACTCCGGACCGCCCGGACATCGGGCGACGTCCGTCGCAGTTCGTCACCCTGCGAGCTACGGTCAGCCGACCTCCTCGGCAGCCCTCGCTCGCGGCCCACGAAGGAGGTGCAGGCGCAACCGGTCGTTCTGCTGGTAGACGGCCAGGACGTGGAGACCGCCGGCCGCGAGCACCACGTCGCCGTCGCCCTCGGTCGCGAGCAGCGTCGGTTTCAGGGTCGTGCCGGCGACCCCCGCCGCGATCACCACGGGCTCGTGGGGCGCGGCCAGGGCCACGAACACCTCGTTCCCCGCGGCTGCAACGCTCGGCAGGCGGAAGTCCCGGCCGGCGGCGGTGAGGGTCCGCTCCACGCCGAACGGCTCGAGTGCAGCGGCGAAACTGGTGACGTTCTGCCGGCTGCGGACCTGCCCGCTCGGGGCCGAGGCGACAACCGACCACGCGGCCATGGCGGACCCGTTCTGCGGGAGGGCGACGGTCAGGCCGTTGGGGAAGACGCCGTCCCCGTCCTGCGCCGGGTACTGCGCGCTCGCGATCCGCTGCGGCTCCAGCCACGTGGTCTTGGTCGCGCGGCGCACGAGGTACAGGCCGCGACCGCCTCCGGCGCGGATGAACGCGACCGCGGCGCCTCCGGGTCCAGTCACCGCGACCGGATACGCCTCGGCGAAGGGGTCGTAGTCCGGCCCGCCTGCAGAGACGAGGCTGGGCGCGGTGAACGCGGCCGACGAGACGGCGAGCGTGCGGACGGCGGCCTGCTGGTTGGCCGGCGGCGAGGCGGTGAGCGGCGACCCGTACGCGACGACGACCGCGCCGTCGCGCGGGTCGAGCACGATGGTGCCGCCGGTGAGCGGACCGATCGCCGCGAGCTCGTGCGGCGCACGGAAGCCCTCCTTCCTCGGTGCCAGGGCGAAGGCCAGCCGGCTGTCGCCTCGACGCCAGACCGCGATGACCCGCCCGCCGGGCTGCACCGCGAGGCCGACCGGCGCGAGATTCCCGCGGCGCCGCTCGACGATCTGGCCCTTGCCGAAGCGGTGCCCTGGCCGCGACACCGAGACGCGGAGCACCTGCCCGCGGTCGGCGCCGTCCTCCTTCCACATGAGTGCCATCGTCCCGTCGGCTCCCACCGCGACGCGCGGGTCGTGCCCACGGGCGGAGAAGCGCCGGATGTGCCCCGTCGTCGAGGGCGACCGGCCCGATCGTGCCTCGATCGCGATCGACCCGCTGCGTAGGCGCTCCCAGGCGAACACCGTCCGGCCGCCGGGACCGACCGCGGCCTGCGGCGCACGTACGCCGGCCGCCGAGAGCGTGGTCGCCGACGCGGGCGCGGCGGCGACCAGCACCGCCGAGCACAGCGCGAGGTTCGCCGCCGCGATCACGGCCAGCTTCACCCGGTGCTGCCACGCGAGACGTTCGGCGGACCTCATGCGTCCTCGACGACCTCGGTGTCGGGCTCGCCGTGGACGTCGTGGGCGTCCTCGAGCTCGGTCCGGCGCCCGCGCATGATCGGCGCCGTGGTGTGCTGGTCGCCGTGACTGGCGTGGTCGATCAGGTCGGCCTCGGCCTGCTCGAAGCCCTCGGACACGCCTCCGCCGGCCTCTTCGACGGCACGACGCTCCTCGCATCGGCGCGCGGCCCTGCGCTCGGCCTCGTTGGTCGGTCGGTTGTCGTCGAACGGCACGGTTCCTCCTTCGGTGGGGTCGGGGAATGGCGGTTCGCACACCGTGGCACCCGCCAGAGACCGGGAACCAGGTAGTTGTCCGCACGATGTGAGCGCCGACTGCGGATGCGGGCCGCCGCCGTCGGTGATCGGCTGGAGGACCCCGCCCCACGAAGGAGTCCTGACCCATGGCCATCGCCACCCCCGTCCCCACCACGCTCGCTGCGCCGGGCACGCCCGGCAGCCTCGTCGAGGTCGCCGAGCGCTACGGCAACTTCATCGGCGGCGCGTTCGTCGCGCCGCTCGACGGCCGCTACCGCCAGAACTGCACGCCGGTCACCGGCGATGTCATCTGCGAGGTCGCCGACTCGACGCCCGCCGACATCGAGGCCGCCCTGGACGCGGCCCATGCCGCCAAGGACGACTGGGCGGCGCGCTCCCCCGCGGAGCGCGCGGCGGTGCTGGGCGCGATCGCCGACGCGATGGAGGCGAACCTCGAGCTGCTCGCGGTCGCCGAGAGCTGGGACAACGGCAAGCCCGTCCGCGAGACGCTCGGCGCCGACCTGCCCCTCGCCATCGACCACTTCCGCTACTTCGCCGGTGTCGTCCGCGCGCAGGAAGGCCGGATCAGCGAGATCGACGACCAGACCTACGCCTACCACTTCCAGGAGCCGCTGGGCGTCGTCGGCCAGATCATCCCCTTCAACTTCCCGCTGCTCATGGCGGCCTGGAAGATCGCGCCGGCGCTCGCCGCCGGCAACTGCACCGTCGTGAAGCCCGCCAGCCCGACCCCGTGGTCGATCCTGAAGCTGATGGAGGTCATCGGGGGCGTCGTCCCGGCCGGCGTCATCAACATCGTGAACGGCCCTGGCGGCGAGATCGGCAAGGCGCTCGCGACCAACCCGCGGATCGCGAAGGTCTCCTTCACCGGCTCCACCGAGATCGGCAAGCAGATCATGGGGTACGCCGCCGAGAGCCTGATCCCCTCCACGACCGAGCTCGGCGGCAAGTCCCCGAACGTCTTCTTCGCGGACATCATGGACGCCGACGACGCCTTCTTCGACAAGGCGATCGAGGGCCTGGTCCTCTTCGCGTTCAACAAGGGCGAGGTCTGCACCTGCCCCTCGCGCGCGCTGATCCAGCAGTCGATCTACGAGCCGTTCATGAAACGCTGCCTGGAGCGGATCGCGGCCATCAAGCAGGGCGACCCGCTGGACCGCGAGACGCAGATCGGCCCGCAGGTCTCCGCCGGCCAGCGCGAGACGATCGAGCGCTACGTGCAGATCGGCCGCGAGGAGGGCGCCGACGTCCTGGCCGGTGGCGGACGCCCGGACCTCGGCGGCGCGCTTGACGGTGGCTCCTTCTACGAGCCGACCGTCCTCAAGGGCGACAACGCCATGCGGGTCTTCCAGGAGGAGATCTTCGGCCCGGTGCTCGCCGTGACGACGTTCACCGACGAGGCTGACGCGCTGCGGATCGCCAACGACACGATGTACGGCCTCGGCGCCGGCGTCTGGACCCGCGACGGCGCGAAGGCGTTCCGCATGGGCCGGGGGATCAAGGCCGGCCGCGTGTGGACCAACTGCTACCACCTCTATCCGGCCGGAGCCGCGTTCGGCGGCTACAAGGACTCCGGTGTCGGACGCGAGAACCACCGGATGATGCTCGACCACTACACGCAGACCAAGTGCCTGCTGGTGAGCTACGACCCCGAGCCGATGGGGTTCTTCTAGGCGCCGGCGGCGCCGTCGCCCGCGAGGGTGACGGCGCCCCCTCGCTCACGCCATGGTCACCGCGTGCAGCTCGTCGGCCGCCGAGGCCCCGGTGTCCATGCGGAACACGCTGCGTGCCGCACCCGCGGTCCCGTCGAGGACCGCCTCGATCGCCTCGTTGACGTCGTCGAGCTGGATGTCCTGGCGCTCGACGCTTGTGAGTCCTCGGCGGTGCAGGTCCATCACCTCGACCGCATCCTGATGCGTGCCGACGATGGACCCGGTCACGGTCAGCCCTCCGACGACGGTCTCGAAGATCGGCAGCTTCATGGCGTTGTCGGCCGGCATGCCGACGCACACGAGCGTCCCGCCGCGGGAGAGGGAGCCCAGGGCCTGCTCGAAGGCGATCGGGCTGACCGCGGTCGCGATCGTCTGGGTCGCGCCGCCGAGGCGCTTGATCGCCGCGACCGGGTCCTCCTCGCCGGCGTGCACGACGTGGTCGACCCCGAGGCTGCGGGCCGTCTCCAGGCGCTCGGGATTGATGTCGACGGCGACGACCTCGGCGCCGGTGATCTTCGCGTACTGCACGGCGAGGTGACCGAGGCCACCGACGCCGAAGACCGCGACCAGGCTCGACGAGCGTGCGCCCGAGACCTTCACCGCCTTGTAGGTGGTCACTCCCGCACAGGTGAGGGGGGCGGCGTCCGCCGGGTCGATCCCGTCGGGGACGCGGATCACGTGACGCGCGTAGCCGACCGCGTACTCGGCGAACGCGCCGTTCATCGAGTAGCCCGTGTCCTGCTGCAGCTCGCAGAGCGTCTCGCGGCCGTCGTTGCAGTAGCCGCAGTCCCCGCACGCGTAGCCCAGCCACGGCAGCGCTACGCGCATGCCGACCGCGAGGCCGTGCGGGTTGCCGGTCCCGACGGCCTCGACGATGCCGACGCCCTCGTGCCCGGGGATGAACGGGGGCTCCGGCGTGACCGGCCACTCGCCGCGCGCGGCGTGGATGTCGGTGTGGCAGAGCCCGCAGGTCTCGATCCGGACGAGCACCTGCTCCGGACCCGGCGACGGAGTCGGCACGTCCTCGACGACGAGCGGCTGATCGAAGCGGTGGACGACGGCGGCCTTCATGGGTGGGACCTCGTTCTCGTGGGGGCGGATAGAGCCCGACGGTTGCAACGATCGGGCCTCGCGGCATCGGTGTCCGGCCGCGGAGCGCTCCGTAGTTCTCCGGCTCGGCAGCACGGCGCCCGCTCGAAGCGCGTCCGTCAGGGCAGGACGGCCACGTCGACGTCCGTCCGTGACGCGTGCGGTGGCATGTCGACCAGTTCCTGGCCGAGCTCACCGGCGAGGTACGGCGCCAGGAGTCGGCCGGCGACCTTGCCCGGCGGCCACCAGAGAAGCTGGTCGGAGGCGAGGCCGACACCGTGCTCGGTGCTGCGCAGGTGGTGGTCGTCTCCGCCGGTGAGGAGGGTGCCACGCAGGACCGGCCGGTAGGGCTCGGGGACGAGGTCGACGCCGGCGTCGCGCGCGATGACCTGAGCGACCACGTCGGCCTGCTGTGCGGCGAGCCCGCCCTGCTTGATCGTGGATGACGTCGCGTCACCGGCCGCGTACACGTCCTGCAGGTCGGCGACCCGGCCGTGGTCGTCGACCGGGATGAACCCGTTGGCGTCCATCGGCAGCCCGTCGATCCGTGGCCCGTCGAGGACCGGGAGCGCGACGACGCGCGCGCGGTTCCAGTGGTCGCCGGACGGCAGGAGCCGCAGCGTCCCATCCGCGAGCTGCTCGGCCTCGGACCCGGCGTGGAGCTCGATCCGCGCGGCCGCGAGCAGCCGCTTGACGTCCGCGACCGCGGCGAGCCCGAACGCCTCCAGCGGCTCCTGCTCCGGGGTCACGAGGTGGAGCTCGAGGTCGTCGATGCCCATGCCCCAGACCTGGCGGGCGGTCATCAGCGCCAGCTCGTAGATCGGCAAGGACCACACGTTCCCCGGTGGGACCACGAAGGCGACCCGCTTCGAGTAGCCCTCTTCGAGATCGCGGAGCAGTCCGTTGAGCGCCTGTGGGTCGGCGTCCATGGTGAACGTGAGCGCCCGCTCGTACGACGCGACGGGCCGCGCGCCGACTGCGACGATGGCGGCGTCGTAGGACAGCCGCGCGCCGCCGCTCGTCACGACCTCCTTGGCCGCCGCATCGACCCGGTCGAGGCCCTCTTCGACCAGTATCGCGCCGACGTCCCGCGCGATGCGCTCGAACGGGACCTTCGTGACGGGTCCCCCCTTGCCGAAGGGCTGGGAGACCAGCATCGGGCGCACCACGAAGTTCTTGCCCGGGGTCAGCAGCGTCAATGCGACGCGGTCCCCGGCGAGATCGCGTAGGGCAAGAGCGGCCTCGAGCGCTGCGACACCGCCCCCGGCGATCACGACGTGGAGCGGTGAGCGGAGCTCGGAGGCGTGCATCACCCCAGCCTGGCGCTCGCAGCGCGCACTGCCCAGCGTGATCGGCCGCGCGATGCTGCGGCGGACTACGCGACGGCCGCGGTCCGCTCCGGCGTCCTGCCTGCCGCCAGTGCGATCCGGGCGTTGTAGAGCCGCATCTTGCTGGCCGCCACGGAGATGCCGAGGCCCGCGGCAATGTCCGCGTGGGCACGCCCCTCGAGCACGACCCTGACCACGGCGTCACGTTGCCTGGTCGGGAGTCGCTGCAGCTCGCTCACCAGGAGGCGAAGATCCTCCCGCCCGATCGCGCGGTCGCAGGGTCCGGGGCCGCCCGCCGCCAGTACGTGCTCGTACGGCTCGAGCGCCACGGTGCGCTGCGGCGCACGCAAGCGGTCAAGACACGCGTTCCGGGCGATAGCGTAGAGCCACGGCCGCAGCGAGATGTCCCGCTCCGGGTGGCGGCGCAGAGCAGCCCAGGCGCGGACCAGCACGTCCTGGACCACCTCCTCGGCGTCCTGATGGCGTCCGCCGAGCGTGCTCCGGGCGTAGCCGGTGAGCGGCTCGCTGTAGCGCGCGATCACGACGTCGAACGCCGCGTCGCTCCCGCCGCAGAAGCGCGCGACCAACTGGTCGTCATCGGGGCCCTCGGCGCACGGCATCGCACCCCGCTGCGACCGGGGCGCAGGGACATGGAACGGCATCGACAGGTTGTCCCACGTCGCACTTCGGGTGTCGTCCGCAGTGGCCCGCACCTGATGATGGGCGGACTACGCGACGGACTCCAACGTTCACTGCGTCGGCGGGCAGCTCAGCTATCGCTGCGAGCCGGAGAGGCCACCGTTGGCGACGAGCGGCGGCGGTGTCGCCTCGGGCAGCACACCGGTCGCCGCCTTCTCGCGGGCGAGGAACGCGCCGAGCTCCTGGATCGTGCTCATCAGCGGCGCCGGGAAGACGACGGTGGAGTTCTTGTCCACCGAGATCTCGACCAGCGTCTGCAGGTTACGCAGCTGCAGCGCCAGGGGGTGGGCCATCATCACGTCGGACGCCCTGGCCAGCTCGCCCGCGGCCATCGCCTCGCCCTCGGCCGCGATGATCTTCGCGCGCTTCTCGCGTTCGGCCTCGGCCTGGCGCGCCATCGCGCGCTTCATCGTGTCCGGCAGCTGGATGTCCTTGAGCTCGACCACCGTGACCTTGATGCCCCACTCCTCCGTCTGGACGTCGAGGATCTCGCGGATGTTCTGGTTGATCGTGTCGGTCTCCGACAGCGTCTCGTCCAGCGTGTGCCGACCGACGACCGCGCGCAGTGTCGTCTGCGCGATCTGGTTGATCGCGGCAGCGACGTTCTCGATCGCGACGACGGAACGCGCCGCATCGTCCACGCGGAAGTAGGCGACCGCGGAGACGTCGACGCTGACGTTGTCCCGCGTGATGATTCCCTGCGACTGGATCGGCATGGTCACGATCCGCATCGAGACGCGGTGGACGCGGTCGACGACCGGGATGATCAGCACGAGTCCCGGGCCGCGGACCTCGTCGCGGACACGCCCGAGCCGGAAGATCACGGCGCGCTCGTACTGCTTGATGATGCGGACCGACAGGGCGAGCCCGAGGAGCGCCAGGGCGGCGAGGCCGCCGAGCAGGGCGAGGAGAATGGTCATCGGTGGAGCGTCACACCGCGACACCGAGCGCACATCGGTAGCCCGCCCCGTCGGCATGCGTAGGTTCCCGCCCACGCTCCCGCGGTTCGGTGCCGGGTCCTGTCCTCGTTCACCGCAGCACCGGCGTCGTGGTCGCCCGCGAGCGGAGCCACGCGCGACGAACCTCGTCGCTGCCCCAGACGAGGATCGGGAAGGTCGCGAGGATCCCGATCTCGGCCGGCCCCAACGCCGCGGTGTCAAAGAGGTCCTGCAGCGCCGGCAGGTAGATCACGGCTGCGGCGAAGGCGAGCTCGAACGCGATGCCGCCGATCAGGAGCGGATTGGAGAACACGCCGATCTCCCGCAGCGAGGCATGGGTCGTGCGCACGGCGAACGCCGTGCCGACCTGACAGGCGGTGATCCCCGCGAACGTCATCGTGGTCGCGGTGAGGTAGGCGTGGTGCAGCGGCGTGCCGGGACCCGTGTCGTCCCCCGGCGACCACCCTGCACGCAGCAGGACGAACAGGAAGCCACCGGTGACGAGCGCCGCCTCGAGCAGGCCGAGCCACAGCCAGGCGCGCGTGAGCATGGAGCGGGTGAGGATGCCTGTGCTCCGCTTGCGCGGCGGCTGGTCCATCAGACCCGGCTCGGCCGGCTCCCGTCCGAGGGCCAGGGCCGGCAGCGTCTCCGTGCCGAGGTCGATCGCGAGGATCTGCAGCGCGGTGAGCGGCAGCGGGATGGCTCCGCCGGAGAGGGCGTAGAGGAGGAACGGCACCATCTCCGGCGTGGCGTGGGCGAAGATGTAGGTGACGAACTTGCCGATGTTGTCGTAGACGGTCCGCCCCTCCTTGACCGCCGCCACGATCGACGCGAAGTCGTCGTCCTGCAGGACCATGTCGGCGGACTCGCGCGCGACGTCGGTGCCCGAGGCGCCCATCGCGATGCCGATGTCGGCCCGTCGTAGCGCAGGCGCGTCGTTGACGCCGTCACCAGTCATCGCGACCGTGTGACCGGCGGCGCGCAGGGCGTCGACGATCCGCAGCTTCGCCTCCGGCGAGCTGCGCGCGACGATCAGCTGCGGCGAGTCCCGCAGCATGGTGTCCAGGCCCGGCTCGTCGAGCGCGTCGAGCCGAGGCCCGGTGACGATCTCCGGCGTCTCGCCGACGATGCCGGCCTCGTGGGCGATCGCCGACGCGGTGAGCCCGTCGTCCCCGGTGATGACGATGATCCGGATGCCCGCAGCCCGACAGTCGGCGACCGCCGCCGGCACCTGCGGACGCAGCGGGTCGCGCATCGCGACCAGCCCGAGGAAGCAGAGCCCCGACTCAGCGGCCTCGCGGTCGTCGGCCCGGCGGTCCTCGTCGACGTCGGGCGCCGGCCGTGACGCCACGGCGAGCACCCGCAGGCCGGCCGCGGCGAACCGCTCGAACGCCGCGCGCGCCTCGTCGCGCCGCGCGGGGTCGAGGTCCGGCTCCGCCTCGTCGCGATCGAGGACCGTGGTGCAGCGGTCGAGCACCTCCAGCGGCGCGCCCTTCACGTGCAGCCGGGGCTCGCCGTCCGCGCCGCGATCGAGGGTGGCCATGCGCTTGAGCCGCGCGTTGAACGCGAACAGCCGACGGCGCCCGGCGGCGCGGCCCTCCTGCAGGGCGGGCACGTCGACACCCAGCTCCGCGGCGGCCAGCAGCAGGGCGCTCTCGCTCGGGTCGCCTCCGCGGGTCCAGGTCCCGTCGCCCGCCGCCACGAGGGTCGCGTTGTTGCACAGGACCGCCGCGCGCAGCAGCTGCTCCGCGCTGCCCGTCACCGCCGCTGCGCCGTCGGTCACCGCGACCTCCCGCCCGTCCTGCCAGAGCGCCGTCGCCGTCATCCGGCCCTCGGTGAGCGTGCCGGTCTTATCGGTGCAGATCACGTCGGTCGAGCCCAGCGTCTCGACGGCGGTGAGGCGCTTGACCAGCGCCTTGCGCTTGGCCATGCGGCGGACGCCGACCGCCAGGGCGAGCGTGATCGTCGGGAGCAGGCCCTCGGGCACGTTGGCGACGAGCAGGCCGATCGCGAACACCCCGGAGTCGGCGAGATCCAGACCGGCGAGGACGTGGCCGATCACGAAGAACGTCAGGCCCAGGCCGACGGCGACCGCCGCGATCAGCTGGGCGGCGCGGTTGACCTGGCGCTGCAGGGGCGACTGCTCGTCGACCACCGTCTGCGACAGGGCGGCGATTCGGCCGAGCTGGGTGTGCATTCCGGTGCCGTAGACGACCGCGCGCGCGTCTCCGCCCGTGCAGAGCGTTCCGGCGAACACGAGATCCTCGGCCTCCAGCAGGGCCGCCGCCACGTGTGAGCGGTCAGCGCTGCGGCCGACCGGCTGGGACTCCCCGGTCAGGGGCGACAGATCGACCTCGACGTCCCCGGACACGATCCGGGCGTCCGCCGAGAGCCGGTCGCCCTCCGCGAGCTGCACGATGTCGCCGGGGACGAGGGCGGCCGCGTCGACCTCGGTCACCGCGCCATCGCGGAGCACCCGCACCCGCGCGGGGAGAAGGTCGCGCAGCGCTTGCGTGGCGTGCTCGGCCTGGCGTTCCTGCACGAACGCGAAGGCGGCGTTCAGCCCGATCACGACGACGATCGCGATCGCCAGCGGCACCGAGTTCGTCAGCAGGGACAGGCCGGCGGCCAGCCAGAGCAGCAGCGCCAGCGGGTGCACCAGCTGGTCGGTGAGGCTGCGCCACCACGGTCGGGCGGCCTCGCGGCGGATCTCGTTCGGGCCGACCTGCTGCAGTCGCCGGGCCGCTTCGCGGGTGCTCAGCCCGGCGGGGTCGGTGTGGAGATCGGCGAGCAGCCTGGGGACGTCCTCCTCCGGGTCCGGGCTCACGATCACGGTCACCCCGGCAGCCTCGTCGTCCCGTAGGCCCGGCGCATCCGGGTGACGCAGCGCCGCCACTGCGGGAAAGCCGCAAGGGCGGGAGGCCCGCGCTACGGATTCCATCGCGAGTACTTCGACTAGCGCTGAGCGGTGGTCAACTACGTGGCCGCTTCGCGGCGCCTCCCCGATGCCGGCTGGACCGCCACGAGGCACGGTGCTGACATGCCCGTTCTCGTCCTGACCCTGCTCACGCTGCTCTTCGGCAGCGCCCCCGCCGCCGCACAGTCCCCAGCGGCCCCCGCCGAAGAGTCGCTCGTCCCACTCGACCGCGGGACGCACGTCCGCGAGTACGCCGGATGGCTGCTCTTCAGCCGCTGGGACGGCAGCGCCTTCCGTCTGAGCACGTGGCACGCCGGGACCGTCCGCGACCTCGCCGTCTCCTCGCAGGCGAAGGCCTTCGACGCAGACCTCGGACCGGACTCCGCCGGCAGGCCGTCGGCCGTCTTCTCGCAGTGCGAGGGCTCCTGCGATCTGGCCGTGATCGGCCTGGCGCCCGGCGCGTCACCGCGCCCTGTGCGCAACGCGAACACCTCGCAGCAGGACGAGACGTCACCGAGCGTGTGGCGTGGCCGGATCGCGTTCGCCCGCCGCTACGACGCGCAGACCGTGGCGGCGTACACCAAGCGGCTGGACGCTCCGCGGGCGCGCCCGTCGTCCCGGCTGGCGGGCCTGCCCGCCGAGCGCTGCGGCGCGGTCGACGCGCCGGACTGCCGGCCGATCGACGATGCAGAGGTCGTCGGCTTGGAGCTCTGGGGGCGCTGGGTGGCGCAGAGTTGGACCTACCAGCCGACCGGGTTCCCGGGCTTCCGCCAGAACGAGATCCGCCTGACCGACATCGCCAGGACCGACACGCGGCAGGTCGCGGCGATGGTCACCGGTCTCGGCGGCCAGAGCTATCTCGGGCCGTCGGCCGTGGACGGGCACGTCGCGTTCGCCAAGACGTGCAAGGGCGACCCCGGCGGGTGCTTCACCGCGAACAGCGGCCCGCTGCGCTACCGGATCACGACCGCCCGTTACGAGCACGACGGGGTCAACCAGCCCTGGTCGGCGTGGGCCTGGGACGGCAGCGCCGGGTACCGCGTGCCCTCCGACTACGCCTGCGGGAGCGACGCCGGGGTCCGCACGGAAGCCTGCGCCATCGTCCGGCGTCCCGACGGTCCTTGGGTCGCGATCGCCGCCGGGAGCGTCCGCTGATGGCCACCGGACCGCGGACGACGCGGCGTGGATTCGTCAGCGGCGCGACGCGTGCCGGCGGGGCGGCGCTCGTCGTGGCCGCGGGCGGGCTGAGCTACCGGGCCTACGACGGTGGGGTCTTCGAAGCCGGCCGGGGCGACGCCTTCGAGGCCTGGGACCACTGGCAGGACGGAGCCCCGCCGCTCGCGCTGGTGTCGGCGGCGGTCCTGGCGGCGAGCCCGCACAACAGTCAGGCCTGGACCTTCCACGTCACGCCGACGCAGATCGACCTCTTCGCCGACCAGACCCGTTCGACGGGAACCCTCGACCCGTTCGACCGCGAGCTCCAGGTGGGCCTCGGCTGCGCGCTGGAGAACCTGCTCCAGGCCTCGGTCGCGCACGGCCGGCGCGCGACGGTGAGGACCTTCCCGACGCCCGGGAGCCCGGTCCACGCCGCGACGGTGACGCTCGTCGCGGGACCCGGGTACCGCTCGCCGCTCTACCGCGCGATCCCCGACCGGCGGACCGACCGCAGCGCGTACACCACGAGACCGGTGCCCCCGGCAGCCCGTGCCCGGATCGCGTCACTGGCCCGAGATCTCCCAGGGGTCGGCCTGCAGTGGTTCACCACCGATGCCGACCGCAACCGCGTCGGCACCCTGATGCTCGAGGCCGCCGAGGCGATCACCGGCGACCAGCAGCAGTCCCGCGACAGCTTCCGGCTCTTCCGGTCCTCCTGGGACGAGATCCAGCGCCACAAGGACGGCCTCACGCTCGACGCGCAGGGCCTCTCCGAGCTGACGACCGCGATCGGCAAGCTGCTCCCCGCGACCACCCGCCCGGCCGGTGACCGCTTCTGGATCGATCAGACCCGCGACACCCAGACGCCCACCGCGGCCGCCTACGGGATCGTGACCGTGCCGGACGCGAGCGATCCGGCGCACCGGCTCAACGGCGGGCGCCTCCTCCAGCGCATCCACCTGTGGACCACCGCCAACGGGATCGCCCTGCAGCACATGAACCAGATGACCGAGCGTGTCGACCGGGAGCGACAGGTGGGCCGGCCGGTGCTCACGCCGCGGATCCTGGGACTGCTCGACGAGGCCGGTCGCGAGCCGCTCGTCGCCTTCCGCGTCGGCTACGCCGACGGGGGCGACGGGCGCCGCAAGAGCCCGCGGCGTCCCGCGAACGAGGTGACCCGGTGACCGTCTCGGCCACCCCCGTGCGACCGCGCGGCTCCTCGCATCGGCAGCGCAGCGATCGCCTCGCCGGCCGGCTGGCGCGGGCGGGCGCCCTACTCGGCGTGCTCGCCGGGACGCTGGAACTGACGGTCGGGCCACTGATGCGCGAATGGGTCGGCGGCAAGCAGACACCACCCGGCTCGGACTGGTCACCGTCGCGCTGACGCTCTGCGGGACGCTCTACGTCGCGCTGGGCGTGACCGCACTGGGCGCCGCGGGCGCCGCGGGCATCCTCGGGGGGCTGCTGATCTGCTCGGTGGTACCCGCAGCCCGCCACGCGCCGCGGCCGGCGTCGGCCGTCTTGGTCCTCGGAGCGGTGCCGTTCGCCGTCGCGACATGGTGGAGCGTCGTGACGCCGCTCCTCGCACTCCTCGCGCTCGGCATCGGGCGCGGCGTCGTGGCCCGTGCAGGTAGTAGTTCCCACTGGTCCGGGCCGCCGTTGCTACGGATGGAATTACCGGGCGGCGGTGACACGGTCCGGACATGACGACCCTCTTGCTGGCCTATGACGGATCCGACGACGCGATGGCGGCGATCGAGCATGCCGGGCGCCTGATCCCGGGGGCCCGGACCACCGTGCTCACCGTCTGGGAGCCGTTGATGGATTCCCTGCTGCGCAGCGGGGCGGTCGGCCTCGGCGGTGGGTACGTGGGTGACACCGTGGTGCTCGACGACACCGCGAGGACCGCGGCGGCGACGCGAGCCGAGGCGGGAGCCGAGATCGCCGCTGACGCCGGGCTGCTGTCGACGCCCCTCTCGGTGATCCGCCACGGCGACGTCCCGCGGACGATCCTGGCGACGGCCGCCGAGCTTGACGCCGTCGCGATCGTCGTCGGCAGCCGCGGCCTCGGCGGGATGAAGTCCTACCTGCTCGGGAGCGTCTCCCACAGCGTGCTGCAGCACGCCGACCGTCCGGTCGTCGTCGTCCCTTCCCCCGCGCTCGTGGACCAGCGGCACCGCTGGGTCACGGCGCACACTGTCCCAGTCGCGTAACGGCCGGCGTGTGGGGCGGGGAAGCTGCGGCGGCGGGGTCGCCGTCGGGCGGCCCGCGGTGCAGGCCGGCCGCCCGGTAGGCGTCGTGCTCGTCGAGCGTCTCGTGCTCCAGCAGCGCTGCAGCGAGGCGGTCGAGTTGGTGGCGGTGGCCGGAGAGGACGTCGACGGCGTGCTCATAGCACTCCTCGGTGATCCGGCGGACCTCCTCGTCGACGAGCTGACGCGTCCGCTCGGAGGTCACCCCGGACGCTCCGGGAAAGAAGGTCTCCTCCCCGGGTCCGGGGAGCACCGTGACGAGGCCGAGTCGGTCGGACATGCCCCAGCGGCCGACCATCTGGCGGGCGAGCGCGGTGGCCTGCTCCAGGTCGGACTCGGCGCCGGTCGTCGCGTCGCCGAAGACGACGTGCTCGGCCGCCCGTCCGCCGAGCGCGCCGGCGATCCGGCCGCGCAGGTAGGACGCGCTGAAGCCGTAGTGGTCCTTGTCCGGGCTCTGGAAGGTGACGCCGAGCGCGGAGCCCCGCGGGATGATCGAGACCTTGCGGACGGGGTCGGCCCCGGGCTCCAGCATGCCGAGCAGCGCGTGCCCCGACTCGTGGTAGGCGGTCAGACGGCGTTCTTCGGGTGACAGCAGGATCCGGCGCGCAGTCCCGAGGACGATCTTCTCGAGGGCCTCCGTGAAGTCCGGCCGCTCGACCTTCTGGGCGCCGCGTCGCGCCGCGCCGAGCGCGGCCTCGTTGACGAGGTTGCGCAGGTCGGCGCCGACCATGCCCGGGGCGCCGGAGGCGATGGCGCCGAGATCGACGTCGTCCCCGAGCGGCACCGAACGCGTATGGACCTCAAGGATCTCGCGGCGGCCCTGCTGATCGGGAGGGTTCACGGTGACGCGACGGTCGAAGCGCCCGGCCCGCAGGAGCGCGGCGTCGAGGATCTCCGGGCGGTTCGTCGCGGCCAGAACGATGACGCCCTCGTTGCCGGTGAACCCGTCCATCTCGGTGAGGATCTGGTTGAGCGTCTGCTCGCGCTCGTCGTTACCGCCGCCCATCGTCCCGGCGCCGCGCGCGCGGCCGATGGCGTCGAGCTCGTCGATGAAGATGATCGACGGGGCGTCCTTCTTGGCCTCCTCGAACAGGTCGCGGACGCGGCTTGCCCCGACCCCGACGAACATCTCGACGAACTCCGACGCCGACAGGGAGAAGAACGGGACCATCGCTTCCCCCGCGAGCGCCCGGGCGAGCAGCGTCTTGCCTGTGCCCGGGGGCCCGGTGAGGAGCACACCGCGCGGGATCATCCCGCCGAGCCGCCGGTAGCGGTCAGGGTCGCGGAGGAAGCCGACAACCTCGGCGAGCTCGTCGGTCACCTCGTCGATCCCGGCCACGTCGGCGAACGTGATGTGCTCGGTGGTGGCGTCGTAGCGCTTGGCCTTGGACTTGCCGAGCTTGCCCATCATGCCGCCCTGCGCACCCTGAGCCCGGCGCATCAGCAGGACGAAGAGACCGACCAGCAGCAGCGTCGGGCCGAAGCCCACGAGGACCGTCATCAGCAGCGAGCGGCCGTCGGGGGACTTCGCGTCGATCCGGACCTTCTTGCGCAGGAGCAGGCCGAGGATCTCGTCGTCGGCGAACGCCGGGCGCTCGGTCTCGAACAGGTCGGTCGTGGTCGTCCGCTTCCCGTCGGGGTAGCGGACCTCACGCCGAAACCGGCCCTCGATCGTCTCGCCTTTCGAGCTGACCTCCTTGACGTTGTTCACGAGCGCCTGGTCGCGGAAGTAGCTGTAGGGCACGTCGACGCGCTGCCGGCTGCGCTGCATCTGCCCGGCGATCACCCAGTTGAACGCGAACATCGCGAGCACGAGCCAGACGAGACGACGCCGATCGGGCAGGTGGAACCGCGAGCCCGGCGGCGGGGTGACGGGGGCCATTGGCACACCGTGCCACGGCGCCCCGCGAGCGCCATCGGCTCGCTTCCCGCGACCGGCCGCGTAGTTCCCCGCAGGCGCGGCACCGCGAACTGCGGTTGTACGCGACGAGCCTCGGTGGTCGGCTGCCAGCCATGAGAGCTCTCGTCTACCACGGTCCCGGCCAGCGCGGCTGGGACACCGTCCCCGACCCAACCATCATCGACCCGACCGACATCGTCGTGCGGATCGACAGCACGACGATCTGCGGGACCGACCTGCACATCCTGAAGGGCGACGTCCCCGAGACCACCCCCGGCACGATCCTCGGCCACGAGGCCGTCGGGACCGTCGTCGAACTCGGCGCCAGCGTCCAGACCGTCACCGTCGGGGACCGCGTCCTGCTGTCCTGCATCAGCGCCTGCGGACGCTGCCGCTTCTGCAAGGAGGCCCGCTACGGCCAGTGCCTCGGCGGGGGCGGCTGGATCTTCGGGCACACCATCGACGGCGTGCAGGCCGAGTACGCCCGCGTGCCGTTCGCCGACACCTCGGTCTACAAGATCAGCGACGCGCTCAGCGACGAGCAGGTCCTGTTCCTCGCGGACATCCTCCCCACGTCCTACGAGGTCGGAGTCCTCAACGGCATGGTGTCGCCGGGCGACACCGTCGCCATCGTGGGCGCCGGGCCGATCGGCCTCGCCGCCGTGATGACGGCGCGGCTCTACACGCCGGGGAGGATCATCGCGATCGACCTGGCGGACACGAGGCTCGAGAGCGCCCGTCGCTTCGGTGCCGACACGACGATCAACAACGGCATCGAGGACCCGATCGCCCGGGTCATGGAGCTGACCGACGGGCTCGGGGCCGACGTGGCGTTCGAGGCGGTCGGCATCCCGGCGACGTTCGAGCTGGCCACCGAGCTGATCCGGGCCGGCGGCCGCGTGGCGAACATGGGCGTCCACGGGACACCGGCGACGCTGCACCTCGAGAAGCTCTGGATCCGCAACGTGACGATCACCACCGGGCTCGTGGACACGTTCACGATCCCCCGGCTCCTGAAGCTCGTCGCGAGCGGCCGGCTGGATCCCACGATCTTCGCCACGCACCACTACGCGCTCGACGAGACGATGCAGGCGTACGACACGTTCCAGGACGCCGAGGCGACCGGAGCGCTGAAGATCGTGCTCGAAGGGGTCGGGCACCGGCCGACACCCGGGGTCCGAACGCAGGCGGCTGTGCCCGCCTGAGCGAATCAGGGGCAGATCAGCGTGACCTCTCCCGCGGCGGGACGCTCGTGTGCGTCGGCATGCGCGGATGACGTGACGCGCGTAGCCGACGGAGCGCGTTCCCCCGCAGGCGCGACCGTAGTCCACGCGGATGCACGGCCACCAGCCCCGATCTACCGTCGGCCAATGCCCATTCGCGTCGCCATCAACGGGTTCGGCCGCACCGGCCGAACCGTCCTCCGCTCCGCCCACGAACGCGGCGCCGACATCGAGGTGATCGCCGTCAACGACGTCGCCGACGCGGCCACCCTCGCCTCCCTGCTGGCCCGCGACTCGATCTACGGCCGCTTCCCCGGGACCGTCGAGGAGGCCGACGGCGCGATCGTCGTCGACGGCCGCAGCATCGTCGTGCCCGGCGAGACTGACCCCTCCGACCTGCCGTGGGCCGAGCTCGACGTCGACGTCGTGATCGAGGCGACCGGGCGCTTTCGGACGCGTGCCGGAGCCGCGCGCCACCTCGAGGCGGGCGCGCGCAAGGTCATCATCACCGCGCCAGCCAAGGGTGAGGAGCCGGCAGACGCCGACGTGGTGCTCGGCGTGAACTTCGACGAGGTCTATGACCCCGAGATCCATCACGTCATCACCAACGCGTCGTGCACGACCAACTGCCTGGCGCCGGTGGCCAAGGTGCTGCACGAGACGGTCGGGATCCGCCACGGGCAGATGACGACGATCCACGCCTACACGGCCGACCAGAACCTCCAGGACAGCCCGCATAAGGACCTGCGCCGGGCGCGCGCGGCCGCGCTGAACCTGATCCCGACGACGACCGGCGCGGCAAAGGCGCTCGGGCTGATCATCCCGGAGCTCGCCGGCCGCCTGCACGGCGTCGCCGTGCGCGTGCCGCTGGCGACCGGCTCCCTCGTCGACCTCACGTTCGAGGCGGAGCGCACCACCAGCGCGGACGAGATCAACGCGATCTTCCGAGAGCGCGCGGACACCGGGCCGCTCGCCGGGATCCTCGCTTGCTCGGACGAGCCGCTCGTCTCGTCGGACATCGTGCAGTCGCCGTATAGCGCGATCTTCGACACGGGGCTGACGAACGTCGTCGGGGGCGCCCAGGTGAAGGTCGTCGCCTGGTACGACAACGAGTGGGGGTACTCCTCGCGACTCGTCGACCTGGCCGAGCGTGTCCTGGTGCCCGTCCCCGTCGGCTTCGCCGGAGCACGGTCATGACCGCCACGCCGATGGTCCCGGTCGCGCCGATCGCCACACCGGTCCGTCGCTTCGACGCGCTGCGGCGCGCCGACGTCGACTTCGCCGGTGGCAAGGGCGCGAACCTCGGCGAGCTCACGGGGGCAGGCCTGCCCGTTCCGCCCGGGTTCGTCGTGGGTGCGACCGCGTACGCCGCGTTCTGCGACCAGTCGGGGCTGCGCGAGCAGCTCGCGCAGGAGCTTGTAGGCCTCGACGTCGAGGACACCGCGGAGCTCGAGGCGGCCGCCGGCCGCGCCCAGGCGCTCGTCGCCGACGCGCCGATGCCGCCGTGGCTGCACGACGCGATCGTCGCCGGCTACGCCGAACTCACTGGGGACGGCGACCTCGAGCTCGACGACGTCCCGGTCGCGGTGCGCTCCTCCGCCACCGCCGAGGACACGGAGTCCGCCTCCTTCGCCGGGATGAACGAGACGTTCCTCAACGTCCGCGGCGACGAGGCCGTCGTCGACGCGGTCCGCCGCTGCTGGGTCTCCCTGTTCGGCGCGCGGACCGTCTTCTACCGCGCCAAGCGCGGCTTCTCGCAGGCGGGCATGGACATCGCGGTCGTCGTGCAGCGCCAGATCCAGTCGACGCGGGCCGGCGTCATGTTCACGATCGATCCCGCGGGCGGCCGCACCGACCGCATCGTCATCGAGGGCGCCTTCGGGCTCGGCGAGAGCGTCGTCTCCGGCAGCGTCACGCCGGACCGCTACCTCGTCGACAAGCCGACGCTGGCGCTCGTCGCGCACGAGGTCGGCTTCAAGGAGCTCGTCATCGAGTCCCTCCCCGAGGGCGGAACGGTGACGCGGCCCGTCGCCGGCGAGGCCGCGCTGCGCCGCGTGCTGACCGACACCGAGGTGCACACGCTCGCCGGGCTCGCCGTCCGCATCGAGCAGCACTACGGGACGCCGCAGGACACCGAGTGGGCATTCGATCCGAGCGGCGAGGTCTGGATGCTGCAGTCCCGCCCGGTGACCACCGCCGCCGACTCCACCGGGGCGACCGGCTCCGCGGAGCCGCTCGTCCGCGGCCTCGGCGCCGCCCCCGGGAGCGCGTCGGGTGTCGTCCGCCGGGTCGCCGACCACGCCGACGCCGCCGCGTTCGCCGCGGGCGACGTCCTGGTGACGCACATGACCGCCCCCGACTGGGTGCCGCTCATGCGCCGCGCCGCCGCGATCGTCACGGACTCCGGAGGGATGACCTGCCACGCGGCGATCGTCTCGCGCGAGCTCGGCGTGCCGTGCGTCGTCGGGACCGGCGACGCGACGACCAAGCTGCGCGACGGCGAGCTCGTCACCGTCGACGCGACGCGCGGGACCGTGGTGGCCGGCCGGGTCGATCGCGCACCCGTGATCACGAGCCCCTCCGCCGCAAGCGCGCCGTCCCGGCCGGTGACGGCGACGAAGCTGCTCGTGAACCTCTCCGAGCCCTCCCAGGTCCCCCGGGCGGCGGCGCTCGACGTCGACGGCGTCGGCCTCTTGCGGGCCGAGCTGATGGTGCTCGAGGCCTTGGAAGGCGTGCATCCGAGCCTCCTGCTCGAGCAGGGTCGCGGCGCCGAGGTGTCCGAGCGCATGGCCGCGGCACTCGAGACGTTCGCGGCCGGCTTCGCGCCACGCGACATCACCTACCGGACGATCGACTTCCGCACGAACGAGTTCCGCGGTCTGGAGGGCGGCGAGCGCTTCGAGCCCCAGGAGGCCAACCCGATGATCGGGTTCCGCGGCGCGCTGCGCTACACGCACGACCCCGCGATCCTCAGGCTCGAGCTCGACGCGCTGACGACGGTGTGGGACGCCGGCTATACGAACCTCCACGTGATGCTGCCGTTCGTCCGCACCGTGCGCGAGCTCGTGCAGTGCCGCGCGCTCTTCGCGCAGAGCGGCCTGCTCGACCGGCCCGGCTTCGAGCTGTGGGTGATGGCCGAGGTCCCCTCGGTGCTGTTCAACCTCGAGCGCTACGCGGCGCTCGGGATCTCCGGGATCTCGATCGGCTCCAACGACCTGACCCAGTTGCTGCTCGGCGCCGACCGCGACTCCGAGCTGCTGGCCGAGACGTTCGACGAACGCGACCCCGCGATCGTCGACTACTTGAAGGCGCTGATCCCGCGGGCGCGCGAGCTCGGGCTGCAGACCTCGATCTGCGGGCAGGCGCCGTCGGTGTACCCGGAGTACTCCGACCTGCTCGTGGGCGCCGGGATCGACGCGATCTCGGTGAACATGGACGTCGTCGACCGCACGCGGATGCTCGTCGCCGCTGCGGAGCAGCGACTGCTGCTGAACGCGGCTCGCCGGCAGTTGTGAAGGGACGATCCGACGATGCCGCTCTCACCGCTCGTCAGCGTCGAGCCCGCCGTCCTGCGTGACGGCGCCGCGGTCGACGTGCGCGTCACGACGCCGGCCGACCTCCTGCTCCTGACGCAGTTCCACGCGGAGTTCGCCGACGAGAGCCGCCGGATGCGCTCCTTGGTCTTCGGCGCGGAGGTCGACTCCCCCGCGCTGCTGCGCCTGCTCCCGGACGTTGCCGGGCTCGTCGCCCTCGCCGGCCGGCAGGTGGTCGGCCACGGCTGCCTCGTCCCGACCGGCGTCGCGACCGCCGAGCTCGCGTTCGCCGTCGCCGACGCGTGGCAGCACCGCGGCTTGGCCACCGTGCTGCTCGAGCGGCTCGTCGCCGAGGGCGGACTGCGCGGACTGACCACGCTGACGGCCGAGGTGCACCCGTCCAACCACGAGATGATCAGCGTCTTCGAGGACGCCGGGCTCCCGGTGAGCATCCACGCGACCGCCGGCTCGCTGCACGTCGAGCTGCCCGCCGGCCTCACCGAGCCGGTCGTCCGCCGGTTCGAGCAGCGCCACCGCAGCGCTGCGGTCGCCGGCCTCGACCACGTCCTGCGGCCCACCTCGATCGTGGTGGTCGGCGCCTCGGAACGGCGCGGCTCGGTCGGTGGCGAGCTGCTGCGCAACGTCGTGGACGGCGGCTTCGCCGGCGCGGTCCACGTCGTGCACCCCCGGGCCCACACCGTCGCGGGCGTCGCGGCCGTCCGCAGCGTCTCCGACCTGCCGCCCGGCATCGACCTGGCCGTCGTCGCCGTACCGGCCGCGTCGGTCCTCGCCGTGGCCCAGGACTGCGCCACCGCCGGGGTCCGCGGGCTGCTGGTCATCACCGCGGGCTTCGCGGAGGGGGGCTCGGAGGGTCGCGGCCTCCAGGAGCAGGTGCTGGACGTCTGCCGCTCGGCCGGCATGCGGCTGGTCGGACCGAACTGTCTCGGCGTCGTCAACACCGACCCCGCGGCCCGGCTCGACGCGACCTTCGCGCCGCAGCACATCCCGGCGGGCAGCATCGCGCTGGCCTCCCAGAGCGGCGCGATCGGCATCGTCGCGATGGACGCCGCCGCCCGCCGCGGTATCGGACTGTCGACCTTCGTCTCGCTCGGCAACCGCGCCGACGTCTCGAGCAACGACCTGCTGCGCTACTGGGCCGACGACCCGCGCACCAAGGTGATCGCGCTCTACCTCGAGTCCTTCGGGAACCCGCGCGCGTTCGCCGACGCGGCGCGCGAGGTCTCTGCCGTCAAGCCCGTGATCGCCGTGAAGGCCGGCCGCTCGGTCGCGGGCCTGCGGGCAGCGGCGTCCCACACGGGCGCGCTCGTGGAGGGCTCCGACGCGCTGACCGACGCGCTGCTCGCCGAGGCGGGCGTGATCCGGGTCGACACGATCACCGAGCTGCTCGACACGGCGATCGTGCTCGACCGCGCCGGCGTCCCGCGCGGCGGCCGCGTCGCGGTCCTGACGAACGCGGGCGGCGGCGGGATCGCCTTCGCCGACGCCGCGGAGGCGGCCGGCCTCGAGCTGGAGCCGCTGCAGCCGGCCACCCAGGAGCAGTTGAAGCTGTTGCGGCCGCAGGCCGTCGTCGGGAATCCCGTCGACCTGCTCGCCGACGTGCCGCCGCCGCAGTACGGGCAGGCGCTGGACATCGTGGCGGCCGACCGCGGCGTCGACACCGTCGTGGCCATCCACATCCCGCCCCTCGCGGGGCGCAAGGACGACACGCTCGCGGTGATCGGGACGCACGCACAGGCGGCCACCGTGCCGGTCGTGGCCGTCCCGCTCGCCCAGGAGGCGCCGCTGGGACTGCGCGAGCAGCTGGCCGTGCTCGACACCCCCGAGGACGCCGCCCGCGCGCTCGGTCGCATCGCCGCCTACGCGCGCCACATCACACGACCCGCCGACCCCGCGATCCCGCCGCCGGACATCGACCGCGTCGCGGGCGCCGCGGCGGTCGCCGAGGGGCTCGCGCGCGGCGGCGGCTGGCTGGCACCGGATCTCGCGATGCGCCTGGCCCGCGCCTACGGCATCCCGGTGGCCCCGGCCGCCGTGGTCGGCTCACCCGAGGAGGTCGACGCCGCGGCCGGTGCGCTCGACGGACCGCTTGCGGTGAAGGCGATCGCGGAGGGCCTGACCCACAAGACCGAGGAGGGCGCCGTCCGCCTCGGGGTCGCCACCCCCGCCGCGGCGCACGCCGCCGCCGTGGACCTCGACCGCCGGTTGCGCGAGCACGGCTTCGACGTCAGCGGCTTCCTCGTCCAGCAGATGGTGAGCGGCGGCGTGGAGCTGCTCGTCGGTGCGATCAGCCACCCCACCTTCGGGCCTGTCGTGCTCTGCGGCGCAGGCGGGACGACGGCCGAGTTGTGGGGCGACGTGCAGATGCGCCTGGCGCCGGTCGGCCCCCGCACGGCCGCCGCGATGGTCGGCGCCCTGCGCGTCAGCGCCCTGCTACGGGGCTGGCGCGGTGCGCCCGCGGCGCAGGCGGGTGCGGTCGAGGACGTCGTGCGCCGCATGAGCGCGCTGGCCTGCGACCGGCCCGAGATCGCCGAGGTCGAGTGCAACCCGCTGCTCGCCACGCCGACGGGAGCGGTCGCCGTCGACCTGCGCGTGCGCCTCGCGACCGCGGGATCCGGGAGGCTGCACGCATGAGCGTCGGCCGCCGGGATCGGAGCTGACCGGCGCGCCCGGTCTCGGCGGGTGAGCCCGCGCTCTCGCGCGCAGTAGGACGCTCCCCGCAATGGCCGTACTTCTCCGCGATGCGCCGAGGCCGCGCGTGACCTAGCGTCGAGCGATGACCACCACTCGGCACTCGATGACGACGGCGGACGCGGCGTGGCTGCACATGGACCGCCCGACCAATCTCATGATCATCAACTCCGTGCTGTGGTTCGACGAGCCGCTGGACTGGGACCGGGCGCGCGGTGTGCTCGTCGACCGGATCGTCGAGCCGTTCCCGCGGTTCACGCAGCTCGTCCGCGAGGGCCGGCTGCTCAGCGGCCCGGCGTGGGAGGACGATCCCGACTTCGACGTGGAGAACCACCTGCACCGCCTCGCACTTCCGGCTCCCGGAGACCAGGCGGTACTGCAGGAGGTCGTGAGCGACCTCATCGTCCGCCCGCTGGATCGGTCCAGGCCGCTGTGGGAGATCTTCCTCCTGGAGGGCTACGACGGCGGCTGCGCACTGCTCGTCCGCATGCACCACTGCATCGCGGACGGCGTCGCGCTCGCCCGGGTGATGATGTCGCTGACCGACCTCGACGGCGAACCGCTCGGCTTCGGGGCACACGACGGCGGCCCGCCCCGCGGGAGGGCCGGGACCCTCGTGCAGCTCGCCGGGACGGCGGTGCACGCGGCGTACGAGACGGCCCTGCATCCCGAGCGTGTCGAGGGGCTCGTGCGCCACGCCGCCCAGGACGTGCAGACGCTCGCCAAGCTGCTGCTCCCCGCTGTCGAGACGCCGTCCTCCCTGAAGGGCGAGCAGCACATCCGCCACGCGGTCGCGTGGAGCGCCCCCGTCGGCCTCGCGACGATCAAGTCCGCGGCCCATGCGCTCGAGGCGACCGTGAACGACGTCGTGGTGGCCGCCGTCGCCGGCGCCGTCGGTCGGCACCTGCGCGAGGCGGGTGAGGACCCCGCGTGCCTCCACGCGATGGTCCCGTTCAACCTGCGCCCGCTCGACGAGCCCCTGCCGCCCGAGCTCGGCAACCGCTTCGGCATCGTCCTGCTCGAGCTGCCGGTCGGCGTCCTGGACCCGGTCACCCGCGTCCGTGAGGTCCACGAGCAGATGGTCGCGATCAAGCGCTCCGACGAGGGCGCGCTCTCCTACGCGATCCTGCAGGCGCTCGGGCGCACGCCCGTCGAGGTCGAGGAGCTCTTCGTCGACTACACGAGCGCCAAGGCCACGATGGTCCTGACGAACGTCCCCGGCCCGACGCGCACCGTCTCGTTCGCCGGCACGCCCCTGCGCGGCGTGCTCGCCTGGGCGCCGTGCTCGGGCAGCGTCGGGATGAGCGTCAGCGTCTACAGCTACGCCGGCAAGGTGACCGTAGGCTTCCTGACCGACGCCGGCCTCGTCAGCGAGCCCGACCGGCTCGTGGAGCACTTCCGCGCCGAGCTGCGGCTCATCGGCCGGCGCGCCCGTCAGGCGTAGAGGTTCTCGAAGTCGTCGTGGTAGCGGTCGTAGATGACCGCGCGCTTGATCTTGAGCGTCGGCGTGAGCTCGCCGTCGGCCAGCGTGAGCGCGTGGTCGAGGATGCCGAACGTCTTGATCTGCTCGATGCGCGAGAAGCGCTTGTTGGCTGCGGCGACGTCCGCGTCGAGCCGCTCGTGGACACGCGGATCCGCGGAGAGGCCGGCGACGTCGAGCTCGAGCCCGAGTTCCTGGGCAAGCCCGGCGGCCTCTTCGGGATCGAGCGTGACGAGCGCGACGAGGTAGGAGTGCGCGTCCCCGAAGACCACGGCCTCGGAGATCCAGCGCGACTCGCGCAGCGCGGCCTCGATGTTGCCCGGGGCCACGTTCTTGCCGCTCGAGGTGATGATCAGGTCCTTCTTGCGGCCGGTGATGCTGAGGAAGCCGTCGGCGTCGACCGCCCCGAGGTCGCCGGTCTGCAGCCAGCCGTTCTCGAACGTGCCGCGCGTGGCCGCCTCGTCGTGGTAGTAGCCCGGGAAGACGTTCGGGCCGCGCAGCAGCACCTCGCCGTCGTCGGTGATGCGCACGTCCGTGCCGGGGAGTGGCCGCCCGACGGTGCCGAAGCGGAACGCGGCGTCGGTGTTCAGCGTGGCGGCCGCGCAGGTCTCGGTCATGCCGTAGCCCTCGAGCAGCAGGACGCCGCAGGCGTCGAAGAACTCCAGCACGTCGCGGCTGATCGGCGCTGCCCCGGTGACCGCGAGCCGCAGGCGCTGCCCGAACAGCGCCCGGACCTTCGAGAGCACGAGGCGGTCGGCGACGGCGTACTGCGCCTTCAACAGCAGATCCGGACCGTCGGCGCGCTCGGCCGCACGCATGCGCGCGCCGATCCCGAGCGCCCAGGTGAACAGGCGCAGCTTCACCCCGCCGGAGTCCTGCACCGAGCCGAGGGCGCGCGTGTGGATCTTCTCGAACAGCCGGGGCACCGCGGGCAGGTGCGTCGGTGACGCCTGGGCGACGTCCTCGAGCAGCCGCGTCGGGTCGCCGCCCCAGAAGGCGAGCGTCCCGCCGATGTCGAGGGTCATCATCTGCGCGGTCCGCGCCAGTGCGTGCGCCAGCGGCAGGAACATGAACAGCACCATCGGCTCCGTCGCCGTCACGCGTCCCTCGTACATCTCCATCGTGCAGAGCACGTTGGCGTGCGTCAGCATGCAGCCCTTCGGCGAGCCTGTCGTCCCGGAGGTGTAGACGATCGTCGCGACGGCGTCGGGGGCGATGTTCTGCTGAATGGCCTCCAGGACCGCGTCGTCGGCCGGCATGCGCAGTGACGCGATCGACGCGATCGACGCGATCGGCTCGATGGCGATGACCTGCTCGAGCGCGGGGCACGTCGCGCGGACCTCGTCGATCTTCGCAAGCTGCGCCTCGTCCTCGACGACGAGGAAGCGCGCCTGCGAGTGGGCGAGCGCGTACCCGCACTCCTGCGGTGAGCTGGTCGGGTAGATCGGCACGATCGTCGCGCCCGCGCACAGCGCGGCGCAGTCGACCAGCGTCCACTCCGCCCGGGTGCGGGCGAGGAGCGCGAGGCGGTCGCCCGGGCGCAGGCCGAGCGCAACGAGCCCCGCGGCCGTCTCACGCACGGCCGGGCCGAACTCCTCGTAGGACCACTCGACGACCTGGCCGTCGTGCGGGAAGCGCGCGACGGTCCCGGAGTGACGGCGCGTGGCGTCGAGCACCATGCGGCCGAGCGTCGCCCCGTGCACCGAGCGTTCGCTGAAGGAGGGCGAGACAGGCGAATCAGAGGGCATCGGACAATCCTGGACCCCCGACCAGGCCGCAGGCATCCGCAACCTCCCGCAGCCCGCGCACGGAAACACCCTGATGCGGCAGAGCGGTGGCGCGCCTAGGCTCGCTCGAGACCCTCCCCTCCCCCAAGGAGCGTGCCCGTGCCTCGCCTCGACGGCCCCACATCATGACCACCGCGCAGCTCCACAACGGCCAGGTCGAGGACGTCGCGCAGAGCGTGCGCCTGGACGGTGTCGTGGCCCAGGGGCGCGCAGCGGCCGACGCCCTGCGCGCGCTCGACCAGGAAGCCGTCGACCGGATCGTGCTGGCGATGGTCGAAGCGGGCCTCGAGCACGCGGTCGAGCTGGCGGAGCTCGCGATGGAGGAGACCGGGTTCGGCGTGCTCGAGGACAAAGTGATCAAGAACTACATCGCTACCGAGTTCCTCTACGACTACCTCAAGGACAAGCGCACGGTCGGCGTCATCGAGGAGGACCACGAGCGCGGGCTGCAGTACGTCGCCGAGCCGATCGGCGTGCTCCTCGCGCTGCTGCCGATCACGAACCCGACGTCGACCGCGCTGTTCAAGGCGATCGTCGCGATCAAGACGCGCAACGCCGTGATCTTCCGCCCGTCGGCCCGCGCGGTCCGCTGCGCCACGAGCGCCGTCGACGTTCTGCAGGAGGCGGGCGAGGCGGCCGGGCTCCCGCCCGGCGCGCTGCAGGTCGTCCCCGACCCGACGCTCGACGCGTCGCAGTACCTCTTCCACCACGCGGGCATCGACTTCATCTGGACCACGGGCGGGCCCAAGGCGGTGGCGGCCACCAACAAGGCCGGCAAGCCGTGCATCGGCGTCGGCTCCGGCAACGCGCCGGTGTACCTGCACGGGAGCGCCGACGTCCCGATGGCGGTCGTCGACATCCTGATCTCCAAGACCTTCGACGCCTCGGTGATCTGCCCGGCCGAGCAGACCCTGGTCGTCGACGAGCCGATCTACGACGCGACCGTCGCCGAGTTCCAGCGGATGGGCGCCCGCATCCTCACCCCGCCGCAGGTCGACGCGCTCGCCGCCTGCTGCTTCGACGAGGACGGCAAGGTGCGGATGGAGGCGCTCGGCCGGTCCTGCGCGGACCTCGCCGCGCTCGGGGGCTTCAGCGTCGCGGAACGCGACAAGCTGCTCGTCGCCCCGCTCCCGTCCGACCTCGCCGACCTGGACGCCCATCCGCTGCTCCAGGAGAAGCTCATGCCGGTGCTCGGGCTCGTGCGCTCGCCGTCGGTCGAGCACGCTCTCGCCACGTGCGTGCTCGTCACCGAGCACGGCGGCCTCGGGCACACGTCCGGCGTCTACTCAGGCGACGAGGGGGTCATCGCCGCGTTCGCCGCGCGGCTGCAAACGGGCCGCATCCTCGTCAACGCCCCGACCGCAGTCGGTGCGCTGGGCGGCATCTACAACCAGATGACGCCGACGTTCTCGCTGGGGTGCGGGACGTGGGGCGGCTCGACGACGACCGACAACGTCAACTACCGCAACCTGCTGAACGTCAAGACCGTGTCGCGCAGGCTCACGCCCCCGCAGTGGTTCCGCGTCCCCTCGGACACGTACTTCAACGCCGGCGCGATCGACAACCTCCGCGCGTTGCGCGCCGAGCACGTCGTGATCGTCACCGACCAGGACAGCCAGGAGCGCGGTGTGGCCGACGAGGTGCGCCGCCACCTCGACTGCCAGAACGTCCGCGTCTTCGCCGACATCCGGCCGGAGCCGACCGAGGCGCAGGTGCGCGCGGGCGTCGCGATGCTCGGCGAGCCGCCGCCGGACCTCATCGTCGCGGTGGGCGGCGGATCGGTCATCGACGCCGCGAAGGCGATGCGCCTGTTCCACGAGAGTCCCGAGCTGACCCTGCGGGAGCTCACGCTGCCGTTCCTCGACGCGCGCAAGCGGGTCGCGCAGTACCCGACCATCGAGCACCGCATCCGCCTCGTCGCGCTCCCCACCACCGCGGGGACGGGGTCGGAGGTCTCGCCGGCTGCGGTGCTCACGCACGACGGGCGCAAGGTCACGCTGGTCGACTACTCGCTCGTGCCCGACGTCGCGATCGTCGACCCGCGGCTCACGCTCACGCTGCCACCCGAGCTGACCGCCGACACCGGGGTCGACGCGCTCACGCACGCGCTCGAGGCCTACGTGTCGATCTTCGCCTCGCCGTTCACCGACGCGTTCTGCCTGCAGGCGATGAACCTCATCCTGGACGCCCTCCCCCGCGCCTACCGCGACGGCTCGGACCTGCGCGCGCGCACCGACATGGCCAACGCGTCGACGATCGCGGGCCTGGCGTTCTCCAACGCGTTCGTCGGCGTCAACCACGCGCTGGCGCACGCCCTCGGCGCGCGCTTCGGCGTCGCCCACGGGCGCGCGAACGGCCTCTTCCTGCCGCACGTGCTGCGCTTCAACGCCGAGCTCCCGCGCAAGTTCATGCCGGCGCCCGGCTACGGCTCGTACGTCGCGCCGCAGAAGCTCGCGCAGGCCGCGTGGGTGCTCGGACTCGGCGGCAAGGGCGAGGACGAGGCACGCCGCCGGCTCTTCGCCCGCGTGGACGCGGTGCTGGCCGAGGTCGGGATGCCCCGGACCGTCGCCGAGGCGGGGATCGACCCGGCGCGCTACGCCGACGCCGTGCCCCAGCTCGTCCGTGACGCGTTCCGCGACGCGAGCCTGCGCACGAACCCGCGGATGGTGCTCATCGCCGAACTCGGCGAGCTGTTCGGAGCGGCGGCATGAGCGCGGTCGAGCGGGTCGACGTCGCCGCGCTGCCGATCGAGCGCTTCCGCAGCATCCTCGATCCCGGCCAGTACGCTGACCTCGTCGTGCTCGCCGCGCACGCGCGCGAGCTGCTCGCGGACCGCGTGGTGTGGTGCGTGAACTCGACGGCGCGCGGCGGCGGCGTGGCCGAGATGCTCCGCTCGCTGCTCGCCTACACGCGCGGCGCGGGCGTCGACACGCGCTGGAAGGTGCTCACCGGCCGGCCGCTCTTCTTCGACGTGACCAAGCGCCTGCACAACCGGCTGCACGGCAGCCTCGGGGACGGCGGACCGCTTGGCGACGCGGAGCGCGCCGAGTATGAGGCGGTCATCGACGCCGCGGCCGCCGAGCTCGTCACGCTCGTGCGCCCGCAGGACATCGTCATCCTGCACGACCCGCAGACCGCGGGCCTCGCCGCGCCGCTGCGTGCGGCGGGCGCGCGGGTCATCTGGCGCTGCCACGTCGGTCTCGACGAGCCGAACGCGATCGCAAACGAGGCCTGGGACTTCCTGCGGCCGTACGTGCTGGAGGCGGACCTCTGCGTGTTCTCGCGCGCACCGTTCGTCTGGACCGGGCTCGATCCGGCGCGCGTCGCGATCGTCGCACCGTCGATCGACGTCTTCTCCGCCAAGAACCAGGACCTCGACGAGGAGGCGACACTCGCGATCCTGCGCGTCGCCGGGATCCTCGCGCCGGGGTCGACCGAGGCGGCGAGCTACGTGCGCGAGGACGGCAGCCCGGCGCGCGTCACGCGCCTCGCAGCGCTCGTGCAGGACGCCCCGCCGCCCGACGGCTACCCCGTCGTCGCGCAGGTCTCGCGCTGGGACCGGCTGAAGGACCCGGTCGGCGTCCTGCACGGTTTCGCGGCCCACGTCGCGGGAGCCCACCTGCTGCTCGTCGGGCCGCAGGTCGACGCCGTGAGCGACGACCCCGAGGGGGCCCAGGTGCTGGCCGAGGTCATCGCCGCGCGCGCGGCGCTCCCGGCCGCTGTGCGGGCGCGTGTCCACGTCGTCTCGCTGCCGATGATCGACGCCGAGGAGAACGCGGCGATGGTCAACGCGATCCAGCGCCACGCCGCCGTTGTCGTGCAGAAGTCGCTGGCCGAGGGGTTCGGGCTGACCGTGGCCGAGGCGCTCTGGAAGGGGCGGCCCGTCGTCGCCTCCGCGGTCGGCGGCATCCAGGACCAGATCGAGGACGGCGTCGACGGCCTGCTCGTCGACCCGACCGACCCCGCGGCGTTCGGCCGCGCGGTCTCGGCGATGCTCACCGACCCCGGGCTCGCGGCGCGAATGGGGCGGGCCGCCCACGATCGCGTGCGCGAGGGCTTCCTCGAGCCGCGCCACCTCGCGCAATGGGTCGGCCTCGTGGAGGCGCTGCCGTTCGTGGCGGTGCGGCCGTGAGCCCCGGGAGGGCTCAGTGCGGCTTTGGGTGCACCACGTGCACGCCCTCGCCGGAGCCCGGGAAGAACAACGACTCGTGCTCCTCGTCCCAGCGCACCTTGTAGTGCTCGTGCTCCCCCACGCCGAGGACCTCGGTGATGGTGCCGCGCCGCGACGGCGCTCCCTGCCGCGCGTTGACGTCGATCGTGTCCCCGACGTTCCCTTCGATGGACTGGTGCTGGCTCATTCCGGCCTCCTGGCTCGCGCTCTCGCGCATCGGTGTTCGTCCGAGCGACGCTACGGCGGCGCGCGCCGGGCGCCATCGGCGTTTTCCCGCAAGGCTGCGGTGGCGACCCCGCGAAGCGCACCACCACCACGCCGTTCTCAGCGGTGCGACCATGGACCGACGGACGGTCGACCGCAGGCGTGCGCACGATGCTGACCGCGGGCGTCCGCGGCAGCGGCCTCGTCGACGTCCACTGTCACGTGCTTCCCGGCGTCGACGACGGCGCCGCGGACCTCGCCGACAGCCTCGCCATGGCGAGGCAGGCCGCCGCGGACGGCATCGGCGTGCTGTGCGCGACGCCGCACATCCGCTCCGATCACCACGTCGTCATCGGCGAGTTGCCCGCACGCGTTGCCGCCCTGGACGCCGCGCTGCGCAGCGAGGGGATCCCCGTGCGGGTGCTGAGCGGCGGCGAGGTCGCCCAGCCGCTCGCGAGTGAGCTGTCGGATGCCGAGCTGCGAGCGGTCTCGCTCGGCGGAGCGGGACGGTGGATTCTGATCGAACCTGCGCCGGGGCCGATGGACGACGCGCTCGAGAGCGCCATGCAGCGCCTTCACGCGCGCGGCTTGCGCTGCGTGATCGCCCACCCCGAGCGCCACGCCGGGGCGGACGCTGCGCAGCGCCTGACCCGCCTCGTCGCCGGCGGCGCGCTCGTGCAGGTGACCGCCGCCCTCGTCGCCGAGGGCGACGCGGCACCGACCCTGCTCGACTGGGCGGCGCAGGGCCTCGTGCACCTCCTCGGCAGCGATGCGCACTCCGCCCGCGTCGGCCGTCCCGTCGCGCTGTTCGCCGGGCTCGCCCGCCTGGCCGAGGTCCCGCGTGTGGCGCCGCACATCGACTGGATCGCGCGCGAGGCACCGCTGGCCGTGCTCGCGGGACGGCCGGTCGTGCCTCCGTTCTGACGGCGCGCCTACGTCAGCGCCGGGAGCGATTGCAGCGTCACGGAGGCCGCCAGCTCGGCGATCACGCCGGCGTCGCCGGTCCCGAGCCCGCGGCGCAGGAAATTCACGGCCCCCGCGGCAGCGCCGACGGTGAGTGCCTCCCGCCAATCCCCGCCTCGTGCCTCCACTGCCGCAATCGCACCCATCATCGAGTCGCCGCAGCCTTCGCGGAACCCGCTGTCGAACCGGGGCGCCGTCAGCTCCCATCGCTCCCGGTCGCGGAACACGAGCGCGGGCCGCTCTCCGCGCGTGATCACGACCGTCCGGGCCCCGCGGTCCACGATCCGTCCGGCGGCCGCGGCGAGCTCGGCCGGCGTCCCGACCGGCCCGCAGACGAACTCCGCAAGCTCCCAGTCGTTGATCTTCACCAGCTCGAGGCCCCCGTCCAGCGCCGCCTCCAGGCGGGGGCTGGACAGGTCGGCGAGGACGCGGACGCCGTGGGCGCGGACGTCGGTCACGAGTTGGGCGTAGACCGACGGCGCCACGGCGTCCCCGGGGTACGGATTGCACAGGACCAGCAGCCCGGCGCGCAGGGACGCGGCGATCGTGGCGGCGACGAGATCGTCGAGCTCGTGGCGGGTCGGAGAGCCGCTCACCGACTGGGCGACGGGTTCGGCCCGACCGGAGCGGCGGTCGAGCACGTGGCACCCGCTCGGGGACGCGGTACGCACGATACGACGCTCCCCGGGCAGAGCCGCCAGCAGCGGATCGAGCACCGCACCGGTCTCGCCCCCGAGAAAGCCGCAGAGAATCGGATGCGCGCCGAGGGCGGCGGCCATCCCGGCCACCCAGACTCCCTGGCCGCCGGCATGGAGATGGATCTCGTCCGCAACAGCTGCGTCCGCCTCCACGACGACCGAGAGCAGCGGGTGCGGACCGAACACCACCACGGGCGCCTCGTGGGAAAACCGGCTCATGGGCACGGGGGCCCTCCTGTCGTGGTGGAGCAGACGGGCCGCCCGATCGCGGGCGGCCCGGTGGTGGATCAGGCAGCCGTGAGCTCGGCCTGCCGCTTCTCGATCTCGCCGGTGAGCTCCGCGAGGGCCTCGGGGGTGGACTGCGCTCGGACGGCGCGGCGGCCGAGATCGACCCGCATGTCGGCTCCGGCGTGCTCGAGCGTCTCCTGCCAGTCGGTCACCTGATCCTGGGCGCGGTGCCGCACGTCGTCGGCGGCCTCGCGAATCCGGGTTAGTGCGGCGTCGATGTTGCTCGTGACGTCGTGGCTCGCCTGCCCGCGGGCCTTATCGAGCTCCGTCGCGGCGTGCTGCAGGTGATCCAGCGTCGTCGTGTGCTTCTTCTTGCCGGCCGTCGTCATGTGTCCTCCTCGAGAGTGGAAGCGCAAGCCTGCACGGAACCGGCCGCGCGACCATCCGTAGTGCCACCTGCCGGTGATGCGGCGAACTACGCCCTGGGCCGCGGTTCCCGCCCACGTTGCCGCGGTTTGGTGCTGGGTATACCCCGTCAAGAGACCGAAAGGACGCGCCCGGTGCTCACCGAGGACCGTTTCGTGCGTCCCCCAGGAAGAAGGCCACCGATGGCCGTTCCATCCTCCGGCGACAAGCCGCAGCGCAGCAACGGCCGGTCCGACCGGCCAGGCCCCGCGGCCGACGAGCGAACGCTCGCCGACCAGGACCAGACGCTGTCCGACGGCGATCAGAGCGACGCCGACAGCGACCAGACCGCCGCTGACAGCGACCAGACCGCCGGCGACCTCGACCAGCTCGGCGCCGACCGCGACCAGCTCGCCGCGGACGCCGACCAGGATGCGAGCGACCGCGACCTCGCGGCCGGCGGCGAGGAGCGCACGCACGAGATCACGAAGGACATGCGGCAGAAGACGACCCACGACCGCGAGCAGACGCAGAGGGCCCGCCTCGAGCAGGCGCGGACGCGTGATCTGCACGCCGCGGCGCGCGACCAGGCGGCCGAGGTCCGCGACCTCGCGGCCAAGCAGCGCGACCGGGCGATGAACCGACGTGAGGGCCTCGACAACACCGACCCCCGCGCGATCACGGGCGCCGAGATCGTCCTGCGCGCCGCGGAGCACCGCAAGCAGGCCGCGGCGTACCGCGGGCACGCCGCCGAGGGCCGGGCGATCGCGGCAGCAGAGCGTGAGGCCGCGGCCGCCGACAGGGCGCTCGCGCGAGGCGATCGCGAGCGGGCCCAGGAGGACCGCGATGTCCTGGCGAAGCGGCTGGCGATCATGGAGACCGATTCGCTCACCGGCGCCCGGACCCGGGCCGCCGGCCTGCACGACCTCGAGAACGAGCTGCACCGCTGCCGGCGGACCGGCGCACCACTCGTGCTCGCCTACCTCGACGTCGTCGGCCTGAAGGCCCGCAACGACACCGAGGGCCACGGCGCCGGGGACGCTCTCCTGCAGCGCGTCGTGTCGGTCGTCCGCGACCGGCTGCGGTCCTACGACGTCATCGTGCGCCTCGGAGGCGACGAGTTCGGCTGTGTCGTCGGGTCGATGAACCTCGAGGAGACCCGACGGCGGTTCGACGACATCTCCAGTGCCCTCGCCGCCTCGGACGGCGGCGGGGCGATCCGCGTCGGGTTCGCGGACCTGCAGTCCGACGAGGACGCCGGATCCCTCCTGGCGCGCGCCGATCGGGATCTGCTCGCCGTGACGAGGGCGTCGCGGCCGGCCTCCCGCTGACCGCCGGGCGGACGCCGGGGTTGCGGGCAACTACGTGGCGGCGCGTGGCACTCCCCGGTGTTGCTCGCCGCGCGGCTCCCCGAGGATCGTCGGGTGCCCTCCTCTGCGCCGATCGTCTCCGCCGTCCACCTCAGCCGCACGTTCGGGGAGGGCGAGGCAACGGTCCGCGCACTCGACGACGTCACCGTCGACTTCCCCACCGGCGGGTTCACCGCCGTGATGGGCGCATCCGGTTCGGGCAAGTCGACGCTGATGCACCTGCTCGCCGGGCTCGACCGGCCGACGTCCGGCACCGTCCTGGTCGACGGGCGCGACCTCTCTGTGCTCGATGACGGCGAGCTCACGCGGCTGCGCCGGGACACGTTCGGCTTCGTGTTCCAGGGGTTCAACCTCGTGCCCGCGCTCAACGCGCAGGAGAACATCCTGCTCCCACTGACACTCGCCGGACGCGAGCCCGATATCGACTGGTACACGCAGCTGGTCGCTCGCGTCGGCATCGGCGACCGGCTGACCCATCGGCCCTCCGAGCTGTCCGGCGGCCAGCAGCAGCGCGTTGCGATCGCCCGGGCCCTGGTCCACAAGCCGGCCGTCGTCTTCGCCGACGAGCCGACCGGCAACCTCGACTCGATCGCGTCCGCGGAGGTCCTCGGTCTGCTGCGGGGCGCCGCCGACGAGTACGGCCAGACCATCGTCATGGTCACCCACGACGTGCACGCTGGTGCGACCGCCGACCGGCTCGTCGTCATGGCCGACGGCCGGATCGTGCGCGACGAGACGACCGACGGCGTGGACGACGCCGCCACCGTCGCCCTACTGACCGCGGTCTGACCCGTGAACCGCCTCGCCCTCCGAGGCCTGTTCGAGCGTCGCGCGCGCACCGCGTTCACGCTCCTCGCCGTCGTGCTCGGCGTCGCGCTGATCGCCGGCACGTTCGTCCTGACCGACACGATCAGCCGCTCGTTCGACCAGCTCGTCGCCACGTCCGGCGAGAACGTCGACGTCCGCGTCGTGTCGCGGGACGCCGGTGCCGCCTTCGACGACCACATCACCACGATGCCCGCCGCAGTCGAGCGGCAGGTCCGGGGCGTCGACGGCGTCGCCGCGACCGCCGCCGCCTACACCGGCGCCGCGGTAACGGTCGTCGATGCGCGCGGCGAGCGGGTCGGGCCGTCCAACGGCGCTCCGACCCTCCTGTTCTCCGGCGGGCCCGCGCGGTTCGACGTCTTCGACTACACGGGCCGCGCGCCGCGCACCGCCGGCGAGATCTCGATCTCGGCCAAGGCGGCCGACGACGCCGGGGTGCAGATCGGCGACCGCGTTCGCGTTCAGGGCACCGGTGAGGCCCGGCCGTACGAGGTCGTCGGCCTGATGACCTTCGGCGGGACGCGATCGGTGGGCGGGGCAGCCTTCACGATGCTGGTCCTGCCCGAGGTGCAGCGGCTCGCCGACGCCCCGGGCCGCATCACCGAGGTCACGGCACAGGCGCAGGACGGCGTCTCGCAGACCGAGCTGCAGCGTCGCGTCCGGGCCGCGACCGGCGGCGACGTCGTCGTCCGCACGGGCGAGGAGGACCAGGCCAAGCAGTCGCAGGAGCTGTCGGCCATCCTGCAGTACCTCACGCTCGGCCTGCTCGCGTGCGGGCTGATCGCGCTGCTCGTCGGCTGCTTCGTGATCTTCAACACCTTCACCATCACGGTCGCCCAGCGCACCCGGGAGTTCGGGATGCTGCGGACGATCGGCGCCTCTCGGAGGCAGGTCCTGCAGGCGGTGGTGCTCGAGGCCCTGCTGATCGGCGTCGTGGGCTCGGCGCTTGGGTTGCTCGTCGGCATCGCGCTGGCCCCGGCGCTGCAGGGCATGCTCGGCCTGCTGGGCTTCGAGATCCAGGACACGTCCCTCGTGGTCGCGTCGCGCACGGTCCTCGTGGCGCTGGCGCTCGGCACCGCGGCGACCCTGCTGTCGAGCGTGGCGCCCGCCCTGCGCGCCACCCGCATCGCGCCCATGGAGGCGATGCGCGAGGGCGAGACCCGGCCGCCGCACCGTGTCCGCCGCCGGACGCTCACGCTGGAGACCGGGGTGGTCGGGGTCGGGCTCGCCCTGATGATCCTCGGACTCTTCGCCGGACTCGACACCGGCCCTGCGCTGTCCCTGCTCGGCGTCGGCGCCGTGATCCTGCTCGTCGGCGTCGGTCTGCTCTCCCCCCTGCTCGTCGGTCCGCTCGCCCGTCTGCTCGGCCGCCCGCTCGCGGCGACCGGCGGCGTCGCGGCCCGCATCGCGTCCGGCAACGCGGTCCGCGCCCCGGGCCGGACCGCCGGGACCGCCGCGGCGCTGATGGTCGGCGTGGCGCTCGTCGCGTTCGCCGCGATCTTCGTCAACGGCTTCAAGGCGTCCTTCTCGGGCGCGTTCGAGAAGGCCGTCACGGCGGAGTTCGTCGTTTTCGACCCGTCGGCGCTGATGCCCGAGACGGTCGCCGCCGCGGCCTCGAAGCTGCCCGGCGTCGCGGCTGCGGCGAACCTGCGGCACGGCACGGCACGTAGCGGCGGCGAGGACCTCGACGTGGCGGGCCTCGACCCGCGAACCGCGCCCCAGGTCATCCAGATCGAGTGGGACGACGGCTCCGACGCGGTGCTCCGCGCACTCGGCCCGGCCGACGCGGTGCTTGAGACCGGCTGGGCGAAGGAGCGGTCGCTGGGCCTGGGCTCGACGGTCGTCCTGCAGAACGCCGAGCGAAGGAGCGTCCGGCTGACGGTCCGCGGGACCTTCGAGGACCGCGGGCAGCTGCTGGGCGACGTGGTGATGCCCGAGGCGACGCTGCGCGAGCGGTTCGGGGTCCGGACGGTCCTCGCGACGCTCGTCGCGGTCGCCGGCTCGGCCCAGCCGGACGACGTCCGGGACGAGCTCGACGGCCTGCTCGCCCGCGACTTCCCGGCGCTCGAACCGCAGACGCGGCAGGAGTTCATCGACAGCCAGGTCGGTCAGATCAACCAGATCCTCTACGTCTTCTACGCGCTGCTCGCGCTCTCGGTGATCATCGCGCTGTTCGGGATCGTCAACACGCTCGCGCTCTCGGTGTTCGAGCGGACGCGCGAGCTCGGGCTCCTGCGAGCCGTCGGTGCGACCCGCCGCCAGATCCGGCAGATCGTCCGCGGCGAGGCGATCATCACCGCGGTCATGGGCGCCGGTCTCGGCGTCGCGGTCGGGGTGGTCTTCGGCGCGCTCGTCTCCCGCCCGCTCGGCGACGAGGGCTTCGTGCTCGCCATCCCGTACGTGACGATGGGCGTGCTGCTCGTGCTCGGGGCACTCGCCGGCGTCGTCGCCGCGGTCATCCCTGCGCGACGGGCGAGCCGGGTCGACGTGCTCGAGGCGCTCACGCACCAGTGACCGACCTGCGCCGTCACCCCAGCGTCGCGACGAGAACAGCCTTGATCGTGTGCAGGCGGTTCTCCGCCTGGTCGAACACGATGCTGGCAGGGGAGCGGAACACGTCGTCGGTGACCTCCAGGCCGCCCTGCAGTCCGGTGGCCTTGGCCATCTCGCGGCCGACCACGGTCTGCGTGTCGTGGAAGGCCGGGAGGCAGTGCAGGAACTTGACCTTGGGATTGCCGGTCGCGGCGAGCAGCTCCGCGTTCACCTGATACGGCGTCAGCAGCCTGGCCCGCTCGGCCCAGACGTCGTGCGGCTCGCCCATCGAGACCCACACGTCGGTGTGCACGAAGTCGACGTCCCGGACCCCCCCGGCGACGTCGTCGGTCAGCGTCACGGTCGCCCCGGAGTCCCGGGCGAGGCGCTCGGCGAGCTCGACCACCTCCGGCGGCGGCCGCAGCTCGGCGGGGGTCACGAGGCGGACGTCGGCACCCATGATCGCGCCCATCACCAGCAGCGAACGCCCCATGTTGAAGCGCCCGTCGCCGACGAACGCGTAGCGCAGCTCGTCGTACGGCCGGCCGCTGCGCTCGTGCATCGTCAGGAAGTCCGCGAGCATCTGCGTCGGGTGCCACTCGTTCGTCAGGCCGTTGTAGACCGGCACGCCGGCGGCCCGCGCCAGCGCCTCGACGTTCGCGTGGGCGGAGCCGCGGTACTCGATCGCGTCGAACATGCGGCCCAGCACGCGGCCGGTGTCCTCGATCGACTCCTTGTGCCCGAGCTGCGATCCGGACGGGTCGAGATACGTGACGTGCGCGCCCTGATCGAACGCGGCGACCTCGAAGGCGCAGCGGGTCCGCGTCGAGCTCTTCTCGAAGATCAGGGCGATCTCCTTGCCGGTCAGCCGCGGCACCTCGGTGCCGGCGAGCTTCGCGAGCTTGAGCGCCTGCGCGAGCGTCAGCAGGTGCAGCAGCTCGTCGCGGGTGAAGTCCGCCTCCCGCAGGAAGCTGCGGTTGCGCAGGTTGTACACGGACTACGCCTCGCGATCGATCGGGCACGACATGCAGTGCGACCCGCCGCGGCCGCGACCGAGCTCGGAGCCGTCGATCTCGAGGACCTCGATCCCCGCCTTGCGCAGGCGCGTGTTCGTGTCGACGTTGCGCTCGTACGCGACGACCACCCCGGGTGCGAGGCAGAGCAGGTTGTTGCCGTCGTCCCACTGCTCCCGGGCCATCTCCGACGGGTCTCCCCCGGTCGGGATCACGCGGATGCCGGTCGTGTCGAGCGCGTGCTCGATCGCCTCGACCACGGTGCCGCCGAACCGCTCGACAGCAGGCAACGCCCCGCCGTCGCCCGGCCGCAGCGTCCAGATGCGCACGTCGTCGTTGACGATCGCCGGGTAGAGCGTCACCGCGTCGCGGTCGACCATCGTCATCACGGTGTCGAGGTGCATGTACGACCTGGACGGCGGCAGCTGGACGGCGAGCACGAGGGTCGCCGCGCCGGCGTCGAAGAGATTGCGGGCGAGGATGCCGACGGACTGCGGCGTGGTGCGCTCCCCCATGCCGACCATCACCGCGCCGTTGCCGAGCGTCATGACGTCGCCGCCCTCGATCGTGCACCGGCCCCAGTCCTGCTCGACGCCGCCGAACCACACCGGAACGCCGCCGTCAGCGCTGAACAGCGGGTGGAAGCGGTAGATCGCCTCCATGATCGCGGTCTCGGGCCTGCGCGCCGGCTTGGTCATCGGGTTGATCGTGACGCCGCCGTAGATCCACGACGACGGGTCGCGCTGGAACAGGAAGTTCGGCAGCGGCGGCAGCATCATGTCGCCCGGTCCGGAGGCGTCGTGGAACAGGCCGGCGCCGTCGCCGAGCTCGGCCTTGGTCATGCCGCCGATGAGGAAGTTCGCGACCTCGCGCGAGCCCGAGGCCTGCGCCCACGAGCGACCGCTGCGCTCGAGGTACTGGCCGACCTGCCGCTCGTCGAGGACCTGATCGAGGAGCCAGTCCTTGCCGGCCGGCACGTCGAGCGTCTGCATCAGCAGGTCCTCGGCGTCGAGGACCTCGACCCCGCGCTCCTTGAGGAGCTGCACGAACGCCGCGTGCTCGACCTTGGCCTTGCGGACCCAGATGACGTCGTCGAACAGGAGGCCTGACGCGTTCTCAGGGGTCAGTCGTCGCTGCTCGAGGCCGGGTCGGTGGACGATGACCTTGCGCAGCGTGCCGACTTCGGAGTCGACGCTGAAGCCTGTTCTGACGGGTGCGAGGTTTGTGGACATTCGGGTGTCGCTTTCGTGAGAGGGGGAGAGGGTGCACCCAGGTCAGCCGAGCGTCGCACCAAGGACGACGAACGCGAGGCAGATCCCGAGGGCGATGGCGAAGAACGGCAGGACGAACTTCAGGAACTCGTCGTAGCGGATGCGACACAGCGCGATCGAGCCCATGACGACCGCGGACGTCGGGGTGATGAGGTTCACCAGGCCGGACGCGCTCTGGTACCCGGTGACCGCGATCGAGCGCGGGACGCCGGCGAAGTCCGCGAGCGGCGCGAGGATCGGCATGACCAGCGCCGCATGTCCGGAGGACGACGGGACCAGGAACGCGATCGGGAGGTTCACCAGCAGCAGGACGCCGCCGAACACGCCGCTCGACGTCCCTGTCACCGCGCCCTCGGTCCAGTGCAGGATCGTGTCGGTGATGTCCGCGTTCTTCATCACCACGGTGACCGCGCGGGCCACGACGATGATCAGCGCCGCGCCGAGGAACTCCGCCGCACCCGCCAGCACCGCGGAGACCGTGCCCTCCTCGCCGAGCCGACCGACCATCCCGATGACGACGGCCATCACGAGGAACAGGACGGTCGCCTGAGCGAAGAAGAACGAGGTGAACGTGGGCAGCGGGAAGTCCGCGCCGAAGATGCTCTGCGAGATGTCGCCCCACGGCACGAAGCCGTAGATGAGGACGGCGAACGCGAACGCGAAGAGGCCGAGCACGATCTTCTGGCGGCCCGTGAGCGGCTCGACGCCGGCGGTGGCGGCGTCGGCGAGCTGGAGGCCGGCGCTGGTCATGCCGGCGAGGCCCAGGACGGACCGCTGCGGGTCCGCCTTGACGCGGTGGGCGTACCGCAGGACGTAGCCGATCGCGGCGCCGACGATGACCACGAACAGCGCGACGCGCAGCCCGATCCCGTCACCAACGCCGATGCCCGCGGCGTCGGACGCGACGCCGGTGGCGAACGGGTTGACGGTGGAGGCCAGGACGCCGGATCCGGCGCCGAGGAAGACGATCGCGAAGCCGGTCATCCGGTCGAACCCGAGCCCCAGCGCCAGCGGCACCAGCAGCACGAAGAAGCCGAGGGACTCCTCCGCCATTCCCTCGGTCGTGCCGGCGAGAGCGAACACCGACATCAGGACGACGATCAGCATCGTCGGGCTGTGGCGGAAGCGCAGCGCCAGTCGCCCGATGCCCGCCTGGATCGCCCCCGTCTTCATCGTGACGCTGATGAACGCGCCGATCGCGAGGACGAAGAAGAAGATCTGGGCGGCCCCGTACAGCACGCCGGTGTTGTCGACGCTGACGTTCCCGGCCTCGTTCTCGATGCCGTAGAGCCCGTTGGTCGGGGCGTTCCACAGCTTGTAGAACTGGTGCGGGATCGACCGGTCCGCCTCGACTTCGTTGTAGCTGCCGGGTACGGGCCCGCCGGTCTTGGGATCGATGTCGTAGGCGCCAGCGGGGATCACGAACGACGCGAGCCACACCAGCAGCAGCACGCCGGCCAGGACGGTGAAGGCGGTCGGGAACCACCGCGGCTTGCCAGGGTCGGGGGGACCGACGCGAGCGCCGGGAACTTTGTGTGCGACGGCCATGTCAGGGTCTTTCGCTCGGCGGAGACCCGGCGATCCGGGCGCCACCACAACCTGCTCCCTCGCCGGGGGTGTGGCATCCGCGCGGGACCGCACGACCTCTGCGGGAAACCCCCCACGACAGGCGGCCCTGCGTCCCCCAGACTCGGCTCCATGCCGCGATTTGCTGCCACGTCACCGCTTGCCGTGATCGCCCTCGGCGGCAATGCGCTCCTCCCACGCGGCGTGCCCGCGACCATGGCCAACCAGGCCCGTGCCGCCCGCGGGGCGGCAGCCGCGCTCGCGCGCGTCGCTCCCCGGACGCGGCTCGCGATCACGCACGGCAATGGCCCACAGGTCGGCCTGCTCGCACTCAAGGAGGACGCCTACGGCGAGGGCGAGCCATATCCCCTGGACGTCCTGGACGCCGAGACCGCGGGACAGCTCGGCTACGTCGTCGAGCTCGCGCTCGACAACGCGATCGACCACCAGGACACGGTCGCGGTCATCACGCGCGTCGTCGTCGGCGCGGACGACCCGGCGTTCCAGGACCCGACCAAGTTCATCGGGCCGGTCTACGACGAGGCCGTCGCGCTGACCCTCGCCTCCGAGCGCGGCTGGACGTTGAAGCCCGACGGCGATCGCTGGCGCCGCGTGGTGCCGTCCCCGGAGCCGCTACGGATCGTGCAGCTGGACGCGATCCGACGCCTGATCGACGGCGGCTTCCTGGTCGTGTGCGTCGGCGGTGGCGGGGTCCCGGTCGTGCAGGACCAGCACGGCCACACCGGAGTCGAGGCGGTGGTGGACAAGGACCTGTCCTCCGCGCTGCTCGCGGTCGGGCTCGGCGCCGACGTGCTCGTCCTCGCAACCGACGTGGATGCCGTCTACACGGGCTGGGGGACCATGGACCAGCATCCGCTCAGCAACACCACTCCCGCCGCCCTGCGTGACGAGGCGTTTCCGGCCGGCTCGATGGGTCCGAAGGTCGACGCGGTGTGCCGCTTCGTCGAGCAGACCGGCCGCCGCGCGGCGATCGGCCGCCTCGAGGACCTTCCTGGCCTCGTGGACGGGACGGTCGGCACCCAGATCCGGGCGGACTCCACCGTCACCGACCTGCGGGACCGCCGGATCGTCACGTCGACGGTCGGGCGCTGAGGGGTGACCCGCCTGCCGCTGCCACACCTGCGCGGACGTCGGCTCGCCGCCGCTGTCACCCTCGTGATGCTCACTCTTCCTGCCACCGCCGGCGCCACGATCCCGATCCGCGTCGGCATCGGCGACCAGCAGGCCTCAATGTTCGACAACCCGAGCTTCCAGCAGGCGAAGCTGCGACGGGTCCGCCACTTCGTCGCCTGGGATGTCATGACCCGTGTAGACGAGCGCCTGCGGGCCCGCGCGTTCGTGAAGACCGCCCGGCGGGACGGCTTCGCTGTACTCCTGCACCTGGGGACCAACGACTACCGCAGCAAGCGCGGCCACCGGCCGTCGGTCCGCGAGTACGCCGCCGCCTCACGTCGTGCCGTTCGGTACTTCCGGCTGCTCGGGGTGCGCGAGTTCGGCACCTGGAACGAGGCCAATCACGCCAGCCAGCCGACCTGGGACAGCCCGAACCACGCCGCGCTGTACTTCCGGGAGCTCTACCGGGCGGTCAAGGGCGGCTGCCGGACCTGCGGCGTCGTCGCGCTGGACGTGCTCGACCAGCCGGGGGCCGAGCGGTACATGCGCAGTTTCTATCGGCGCCTGTCCCCCGTGTTCCGCCGCCGCGCAACCGTCGTCGGCATCCACAACTACGCCGACGTCAACCGACGTCGGACGAGCGGGACCAGCGGCATCATCCAGACGGCGCACAGGTACAACCGTGCGACCCGGTTCTGGTTCACGGAGACCGGCGGCATCGTGACGTTCGGCGCCTCGTTCCCCTGCAGTCAGACGCGCGCCGCAGACCGGCTGCGGACCATGTTCAGCCTTGCCAATCGCTACCGCCGCAACGGAGTCGAGCGTCTGTACATCTACAACTGGACCGGCGCCGGGTGCGACGCCCGGTTCGACGCCGGCCTCGCGAACCCGGACGGGAGCGTCCGGCCCGGGTACACGTACGTGCGCGCAAAGCTGCCCGAGTACCTGCGCTGATCGGTGTCAGCCCGCCGTCACCGCGACGCCGACGAGCTCCGCCGCGTGGTCGGCGAAGCGGTCGACCGCGTCCCAGTCGGTGTAGTCGGCGTCGACGTGGGTGTCCGTCTCGAGGCCCTTGTGGCGGGCGATGAGCTTGAGCAGCACGCGGGTCGCGATGTCGTACTCCCGGTACTGCAGCGCCCCGGCGAACGTCGCGCGGACGTCCGGCCGCAGCCCGGTGGTCGCCAGCAGGTCCTCCACGTAGCCGTTCGCCTTCTCCTGCGCCTCGGGCGTCGAGTCGGCCGCGGTCAGCGATACGGAGAAGAACGCGGTCGGGAGTGCGTCGAGCTCGATGCGATGGCGGTCCGTCCAGGTCGCGAGCTCCGCCTGATGGTCGCCGGAGTGGATGGATCCGCCCAGGACGACGAGGGCGTAGTCCTCCGGATCCGGCGCGTCGTCGACGACGTCGTGCAGCCGGGCCACGAGGTCGTGGTGACGCAGCCTCTCGGCGATCCGCTCCGCGATCTTCGCGGTGTGGCCATGGGTCGACGCGTACAGGACGAGGCAGGAGGTCTTCATGCATCCACCATCTCGCGCGAGGCGGGGCGTGCCATCCGCAAGAGCCCGCAGGACTGCTGCGGCTCCCCCGCCTACGGCGGATCAGCTGCCCCGAGCAGCTGACGCGCGAACGCGATGGCCGCGGGCGTGTCGGGGAACACGCGACCGTCGTCGCGGAGCACCTGTGCGACCCGCAGGGTCTCGAGCAGTCCGTGGTGCTCCGGGGAGATCCCCGAGATCAGGACCGTGATTCCGCGGCGCTCGAGGTGGTCGACGGCGTCGCCGAGGATCAGCGCGCCGGTCGCGTCCATCGTCGAGATCCTGGACATCTTCAGGATCAGGACCTCGACGGGCGCGACGTCCGCCAGCTCCATGAGGAAGCGGTTGGCGGCCCCGAAGAACAGCGGGCCCTCCGGGCGGAAGGCGACGATCCGCTCGCTCAGGAGCTGGTGCTCTTCCTCGGAGTGGTCGTGTCGGGGCAGCGGCACCTGGTCGAACGTGGCGCTGCTCGCGATCTCGCGGAGCGCCAGGACGATCGCGGCGCCGACGCCGACCGCGACGGCGGTCACGAGGTCGACCGCGACGGTCACGGTGAAGGTGACCACGAGGACGGCAGCGTCCCCGCGGGTCGATCGCAGGAGCGCACGCACCGCTCCGGGGTCGACCATCCGCACCGTCGTGGCCAGCAGGACGCCCGCGAGCGCCGGCAGCGGGATCAGGGCGACCACCGAGCCGGCCGAGAACGCGATCGCCGCGAGCACGAGCGCGTGGACCACCGCAGCGAGCTTCGACGACGCACCTGCCCGGACGTTCACCGCGGTCCGCGCGATCGCCGCCGTCGCCGGGATCCCGCCGAAGACCGGGGACGCGATGTTCGCCAGCCCCTGGCCGAAGAGCTCGCGGTCGGGATCGTGCCGCTCGTCGACGCTCATCCCGTCGGCGACCGTGGCCGAGAGCAGGCTCTCCAGGGCGGCGAGCGCAGCGACCGCGAGCGCCGCCGGCAGGAGCACGCCGACAGCTCCCGCGTCGACGAACTCGAGCGACGGTGCGGGGATACCCGACGGGATCGTCCCGAGCAGCGTGACGTCGACGGCCGCAATCTGCGCGAAGACGGTCGCCGCCGCGATCGCCAGGAGGGAGAACGGCACGCCTGGCCGCCAGCGCGCGCCGACGAGCATCGACGCCGCGACGCCGAGCGCGAGCAGGACGGGCGCCGGCTGCGGGTCCGCCACGGCTCGCCCTACGGCATCGGCCGCGAGCATCCAGACCTTCTCCCCTTCGGCATCTGCGACGCCGAGCGCCGACGGCAGCTGCTGCAGCGCGATGACGACGGCGATCCCCGCCGTGAAGCCCTCCACGACGGGCAGCGGCAAGAACCGCACGTAGCGGCCGAGCCGCAGGACCGCCATCGCGACGAGGAGCAGCCCCGCGAGCAGCCCGACCATCAGCACGCCGCTCGCCCCGAAGCGGTCGACGACCGGCACCAGCACGACGGTCATCGCCCCCGTCGGCCCGGACACCTGGAGGTTCGACCCGCCGAAGACCGCCGCGACGACGCCGGCCACGACTGCGGTGGCGAGGCCGGCCTGTGCGCCGAGCCCGGAGGTGACGCCGAACGCGAGCGCGAGCGGGAGGGCCACGATCGCCACGGTGAGTCCGGCGACGAGGTCGCGGCGGGGTGCGCGACGGACCGCCGCCCAGTCGGCCGGCTGCGGCAGCAGCCGCCGGACGCTATCGGCGGCCATGCCAGGCCTTGTCGAGCTCGACCACCGCGAGGTACGCGACGGCGATCGCCGCGACGAGGACCCAGTGCGAGGCGGCGAGCGGCTCCAGGCCGAGCGTGTCGCGCAGGACGGGGACCGTCACGAGCAGCACCTGCAGCCCGAGCGTCGCGGCCACGGCGAGCACCATCGGCCGGTTGGAGAGCAGACCGATCGCGCGCAGCGACGCCCGCTCCGAGCGCATCGCGAAGCCGCCGGCGAGCTCCGCCGCCGCGATCGACGTGAACAGCACGGTCTGCCAAGCCGCGTCGCCGGTCTTCCACAGGACGAAGGTCGGCAGCAGGACGAGCACGGACAGGGCGGCCCCGCGTCGCAGGATCGCGCGGCCCCCGTCGTCCCCGAAGAGGCTCGCGGTCAGCGGCGTGGGCGGCTGCTTCAGGACACCGGGCTCCGCGGGCTCGACCGCGAGCGCCATCGCCGGGAGACCGTCGGTCACCAGGTTCAGCCAGAGGATCTGCAGGGGGAGCAGCGGGATCGGCATGCCCAGCAGCGGCGCGACGATCATCACCGCGACCTCGGCGACGTTGCCGCTGAGGATGTTGCGGATGAACTTGCGGATGTTCTCGAAGACCACCCGGCCCTCGTGCACGGCACCGACGATCGTCGCGAAGTCGTCGTCACGCAGGACGATGTCGGCAGCGTCCTTCGTGACGTCCGTCCCCGTGATGCCCATGGCGACGCCCACGTCCGCCTGCCGCAGGGCGGGGGCGTCGTTGACGCCGTCGCCGGTCATCGCGACGACCTCGCCCTGCTGCTGCAGCGCGGCCACGATCCGCAGCTTGTCGGCCGGGAGGACGCGCGCGTAGATCCGCGTCGTGCGCACGACGTCGACGAGCTGCTCGTCGTCGAGCTCGGCGAGCTGGGCCCCGGTGACGACCTCGTCGGTGTCGTCGATCAGTGCGAGGTCCCGGCCGATCGCTGCGGCCGTCAGCGGGTGGTCCCCGGTGATCATCACCGCTGCGATGCCCGCCTCGCGGCAGGCCGCGATGGCGACGCGCGCCTGCGGGCGCGCCGGGTCGATCATCGCGACCAGTCCGAGCAGCGTCAGCGCCTCCTCGAGGTGCTCGTCGTCCGGCTCCCGGGCGGCCGTCGACCAGGTCCTGGTCGCGACGGCCAGGACGCGCAGTCCGTCGGCGGCCAAGGTGTCCGCCGCAGCCCGTGCCCGTTGGCGGACCTCGGCGTCGAGCGGCACCGCGTGCCCCGCCACTCTGACGGCCGAGCATCGGGGAAGCACGCCGTCGACGGACCCCTTGCAGTACGCGACGCGCCCGTCGGCGCCGTCGGGCTGCAGCGGATCACGGTGGACGGTCGTCATCCGCCCGCGTGCGGCGTCGAACGGCAGCTCGGACACCCGGGGGTGCGCGGCGCGGAGCTGGTCGGGCTGCAGCCCGCAGCGCTGGGCGACGGCCACCAGCGCCGTCTCGGTCGGATCCCCGAGCAGCGTCCCGTCCTGCGCGACGACCGTGTCGTTGCACAGGACACCCGCGGTGAGCAGGGCGCGGAGGGAGGGATGGCGCTCCAGCGCGCCGGTCGTCGCGGTGGTCGACCTCAGGTCGAGGTTCGCCCCGGCGAGATCGAGGACCACGACCGTCATCCGGTTCTGGGTCAGTGTGCCGGTCTTGTCGGAGCAGACCGTCGTCACGGACCCGAGCGTCTCGACGGCGCTCAGCCGGCGGATGAGCGCGCTGCGCTTCGCCATGCGCTGCGCCCCGAGCGCCAGCGTGATGGTGACGACGGCGGGGAGGCTCTCAGGGACGGCCGCGACGGCGAGGCTGACCGCGGTGAGCAGGAGCACGTCGAGGTCCTCACCCCGCACCAGCCCCAGGACGAGGACGACCAGGACCAGTGCTGCGGCGACGAGCCCGAGCTGCCGCACGAGCGCGTCGAGCCTGAGCTGGAGCGGCGTCCGACCGGGGGTCGTGGCTCCCAGGAGGCCGGCGACGCGGCCAAGCTCGGTGTGGCGTCCGGTCGCCGTGACCACGAGTCGGCCTCGCCCGCCGCTCACCACGGTGCCGGAGTACGCCATGGAGCCACGCTCCGCGAGCACCACGTCCCTGGGGACCGGCTCGCTCTGCTTGTCCGAGGGGACCGACTCACCGGTGAGCGCCGATTCGTCGATCCGCAGCGCGTGGGCCTCCGCGATCCGCCCGTCGGCCGGGACGTGCGCGCCCGCCTGGAGCAGGAGGACGTCGCCGGGGACCACGGTCGCCGCCTCGACCGGGCCCGCCTTCCCGTCCCGAACCGCGGTGGCCGTCGGAACGTCGAGGGCGTGCAGCGCCTCCATCGCTCGCTCCGCCACCAGCTCCTGGCGGTAGCCGATCCACACGTTGAGCACCACGACGGCGCCGATGACGCACGCCTCCAGCAGATCTCCGAGCCCCGCCGACAGCGCACCGGCGGCCGCCAGCAGGAGCAGGATCGGGGACCGCAGCTGACCGAGAAGGATCGGCCAGCGGCGCAGCCCGTCACGGTCGGGCAGCAGGTTGGGCCCTGCGGCTGCGAGTCGATCCTCCGCGATCGGGGTGACGAGCCCCGCCTCGGGGTCGGTCGCCAGATCCCTGGCGACCTCGGCCGCCGGAAGGCTGTGCGGAGCGTCGGGAGGCGCCTCGGTGGCTCCGACTCCCACCTCAGGGACCCGGCTCGCCGGCGAGCTCGAGGAGCTCGGCGATGCCGTCGTCCAGGCACCGGACGAGGGTGTCGACGTCGGGCAGCAGATCGGGGTCGGCGCAGACGCCGAACTCGAGCTTTCCGTTGTAGCTCAGGACGGCCACACCGAGACCGTGGTCGGCGGCCAGCGGCACGATCGGGATCGCCCGCAGCATCTTCGAGCCGAGCGAGTAGAGCGGCACCGGTGGGCCCGGGACGTTCGTCACGGTCAGGTTGAAGAGCCTGGTGCCCGACAGTACCGGGGCGAGGCGCTGGTGGAGCACTGGCGGCACCTTCCCCGCGAGGGCCAGGAGCGTGTCCGCGCCCAGCGGCGCACTCCCCCTCTTGGCCGTCTGGGTGGCGTGCCGGATGTCGCGGTGCCGGCGCCGCCCGTCGGGCTCACCCACCGGAAGCTCGATGAACAGCGAGCTGATGCGATTGCCCGTCGCGCCGTCATCGATGTCGCGGACGTCGACCGGGATCATCGCGCGCACCCCGCTGTCCGGCAGCGGCTCGCCGCGGTCCAGCAGCAGACCGCGCACGCCCGCGCACACCGCGGCCAGGACGAGGTCGTTGACGGTCCCACCGAGCGGGCCGCGCGCCGTCTGCAGATCACCCAGCGGGACCTCCGCCGCGCGCAGGACGCGCCGCCGCCCGATCGGGAGGTTGAAGCTCGTAGCCGGTGCGCCGTGGAGCTCGGTGTCGGCCATGAGCCCGCCGAGCGCCAGGATCCGTCGGGCCGTCCGCCGGGGGTGCAGCGCGGCCGACGCCCCCTCGGCCAGGAGGGTGAGTCCGGGCAGCGTCCGGTCCTCCCCCTTCGTCGGCGGGGCCGCCGCGAGGCGGCCCCGCTCCGGGTGCGCCTCACTGTCGAGCAGCAACTGGGCGATCTGCACGCTGCCCACGCCGTCGGCGAGACAGTGATGGATCTTGGCCAGCATCCCCCAGCGCCCGCCGGCCAAGCCCTCGACGACCACGACCTCCCATAGCGGGTGCGCGCGGTCGAGTCGATGCTCGAGCTCCTGACCGGCCCAGGCGAGCAGCTCGTCGTCTCCTCCGGGGGCCGGGAGCGCCGCACGGCGGAGATGGCGGGTGAGGTCGAACTCCGGGTCGTCCTCCCACACCTGCCACTGCAGCATGCCGGCGTCCGGGTGCGCGAGCCGCTGGCTGTAGCGCGGCAGCTGCTCCAGACGCTCCGCGATCTGGGCGGCCAGCTCGGGCAGCTGCGGCGGTGCGCCGCCGGGCTGCGGCGCGAAGACCATGAGCGCTCCGAGGTGCATGTGGGCGCCGGAATCGGCGTCCTCGAGCTCGAGGAACGTCCCGTCGAGGGGCGAGAGGCGATCAACCATGCCTGCAGGCTGTCGTGGCCTCGCAGACCTGGCCACCGTGGTCTTCCGCGGCTTCCTGCGGGTCCCCCGCAGGGCGGGTCACATGCGCATTGACAATCAATGCGGATGCATTAGGCTCGCTCCATGCCCTGGGATTTCTCGACCGACCCCGACTACCAGCTCCAGCTCGACTGGGCGCGCGACTTCGTGCGCGAGGAGATCTGGCCCCTGGAGACGATCTTCCACGACCTCGACCAGGCGCAGCTCGACCGCATCTACGCACCGCTGCAGGAGCGGGTCAGGGAGCAGGGCCTATGGGCCGCGCACCTCCCGCCGGAGCTCGGCGGCCAGGGCTGGGGCCAGGTCAAGCTCGGCCTGCTGCACGAGATCCTCGGCTCGTCGATGCTCGCGCCCAACGCGTTCGGCTGCCAGGCGCCGGACTCCGGCAACAGCGAGATCCTCGCGATGGCCGGCACCCCCGAGCAGAAGGAGCGCTGGCTCGAGCCGCTGCTCGCCGGGGACATCAAGAGCGCCTTCTCGATGACCGAGCCGAACGCCGGGGCCGACCCGACGCTCCTGCAGACGCGGGCCGTCAAGGACGGCGACGAGTACGTCATCAACGGGCACAAGTGGTTCACGTCCAACGGCTCGATCGCGGACTTCCTGATCGTGATGGCGGTCACCGACCCCGACGCGCGGCCGCACCAGCGCGCCTCGATGTTCATCGTCCCCACCGACACGCCCGGGCTGAACATCCTGCGCGACGTCCCGACGATGGAGCACCCCGAGGGCAGCTTCGGCAAGCTCGGCGGGCACTCGGAGATCCTGTACGAGGACGTCCGGATCCCGAAGGAGAACCTCCTCGGTGCCGAGGGCACCGGCTTCCTGATCGCCCAGCACCGCCTCGGGCCCGGCCGCATCCACCACTGCATGCGCTGGCTCGGCGTCAGCCAGAGGGCCTTCGACATGCTCTGCGAGCGAGCGACCTACCGCTACGCGTTCGGCAGCGTGCTGGCCGACAAGCAGTCGATCCAGAACTGGATCGCCGACTCCGCCGCGCAGATGCAGGCGGCGCGGCTGATGACGCTGCACGCCGCGTGGAAGATGGACACGCAGGGCGCCTCGGCGGCCCGGACCGACATCTCCCTCATCAAGTTCTACGGCGCCGGCGTGCTGCACGACGTCATCGACCGGGCGCTGCAGATCCACGGCTCGCTGGGCTACTCGACCGACCTCCCGCTGGAGGCGATGTACCGGATGGCGCGCGGGGCGCGCTTCTACGACGGGCCCGACGAGGTGCACCGCCAGTCCGTCGCCCGGCAGATCCTGCGGGGCTACGAGGCGCCGGCGGACGGGGTGCCGAGCGAGCACCTGCCCACCCGCGAGGCGCAGGCGCGTGTGCGCTTCGCGGAGATCCTCGACACGGTGACCGCCAATGACTGACCTGCTCATCCACACCGCAGAGGACGTCACCGGCGAGTGGCTCTCGGCCGCACTGGGCCGCGACGGCCTGCGGGTCGTGAGCGTCGAGGCCGTCGGTACCGGCCAGATGAGCCAAAGTCACCGCGTGACCTTCACGGCGCCGGACGCACCGGACGCCACCGAGTCGGTCGTCGTGAAGCTTGCCTCCGACGACCCGACGAGCCGCGCCACCGGTGTCGGCCTGGGCGCCTACAAGCGCGAGATCAGCTTCTACTCCAACCTCGCCGAGCGGATCGGCGGGCCGCTCCCCGCCTGTCACCTCGCGGTGTACGACGAGGCCGACGGCTGGTTCACCCTGGTGCTGCAGGACATCACCGGAGCGAGCCAGGGCGACCAGATCGCCGGCTGCTCCGTCGACGACGCCCGCACCGCGATGCTCGCTCTCGCCCGGCTGCACGCCCCGGTGCTCGGCGACCTCGCGCTCGGGACCTCCGACTGGCTGAACCAGCCGAACCCGCTGACGCAGGAGCTGCTGACCCAGCTCCTCCCCGCCTTCCTCGACCGCTACGGCGACGCCATCGCCCCCGAGCACGCCGCGTTGTGTGAGCGGTTCGTGCCGAGCATCAGCGGGTGGCACGCCGACGCCCGCCCGCCCCTGGGTCTGGTCCACGGCGACTACCGCCTGGACAACCTGCTCTTCGGCGACGGCACGTGCACGGTCGTCGACTGGCAGACGGTCACCTGGGGTCCGGCGATGCTCGACGCGTCGTACTTTCTCGGCGGCGCCCTGGTGGTCGAGGACCGCCGCGCTCACGAGGAGGAGCTGGTCCGCGCCTACCACGACGCGCTGCTCGCGCAGGGCGTCCAGGGCTTCTCCTGGGAGGCGTGCTGGGAGGAGTACCGCCGCCAGGTCTTCCACAACCTGCTGATGGCGATCGCCGCGTCGATGCTCGTCGTGCGGACCGACCGCGGCGACGAGATGTTCATGACGGTCCTCGCGCGCAGCTGCCAGCAGGCGATCGACCTCGACGCCGTCGCGCTGCTGCCGGAGCCCGACGCGGGCGCGCCCGTGCCGCTCGTGCCGACCCAGGAGGACGACGCGTCGCGTCACGAGCCCGGACCCGAGGACGTGTGGAACGAGAGCTGGTACTTCGACGCGATCAGCGACGACGGGACGCTCGGGTTCTACGTGCGGACCGGCCGCGTGCCCAACCAGGACCTCTGCCTCTACACGGCGTGCATCACCGGCCCCGACCGGCCGTCGATCATGCTCGTCGACGGCACCGCGCCGCTGCCCGCGTTCGACGACGACATGCAGACGATCGACACCGGCACGCTGCGGGCGACCCAGGTCTGCGAGGAGCCGCTGCGCCGGTGGCGCGTCACCGGGTCCGGCACCGCCGCGTCGCACGCGGACCACGCTGCGCCGCTGCGACAGGAGGCCGGAGAGCCGGTCGCCGTCTCGTTCGACCTCGTGTGGGACACCGAGGGCACACCGTTCCAGTGGCGGCAGTCGTCGCGGTACGAGATCCCGTGCCGGGTGTCCGGGACGATCACCGTCGAGGGCGAGGAGATCGCGTTCAGCGGCGTCGGCCAGCGCGACCACTCGTGGGGCGCGCGGGACTGGTGGGCCGTCGACTGGATGTGGAGCGCCCTGCACCTCGACGACGGGACGCACACCCACGCGGTCGGCGTCCCGCAGATGCCCGGCTACGGCGTCGGGTATGTGCAGCACGACGACGTCGTGACGGAGATCACGTCGGTGACGGCGACCGAGGAGGTCGGCGACGACGGACTGATCCGCGCCGCGCGGATCGTGTCCGGACCGGACGCCCTGGACGTCGACGTCGAGCCGGTCGCCTTCGGCGCGATCTACCTCGAGGCACCTGACGGCCGCGTGTCGCACTTCCCCCGCGCGATGTGCCGCGTCACCGCGGGCGACGGCCGCAGCGGCGTCGGCTGGGTGGAGTGGAACCGCAACCAGCGCTGACCCGGCGCCGCCCGGGGGTTCCCTCCCGGGCGGCCCGGGTAGCCCTCGGGCATGAGCACCGAGCAGCCCGAGCCCATCGAGGAACTTCCCGTCGCCGAGACGTCGACGGTCGAGGAGGAGACGGCCGAGGCGCAGGCCGAGGCCGCCGCGATCGGCGGCATCGGCACGGCCGACGCCGACCCGGCCCAGCAGGCCGTGCGCGAGGCCGGCGGTGGCGAGGCCGAAGGCTTCGAGCTCGCCGAGCAGGACCTCGTCGACAACGCGACGCACGGCGACGAGCACGCCGCGCGGCGCGTCCTGCAGGACGCGCCCGCGCCGGAGGCCGAGCCGGCGTCGGCCGAGTTCGCGGAGGCCGACGGCCAGGACGACCCAGCATGAGCCCGGTCCCGACCCTCGAGATCCCCGGCGCCCCTCCCGGCGCGCCCGTCCCCGGCCCCCCGGCCCCCGGACCCGGTCCGGGACCGTTGCCGCCGGAGCCGATGCCGCCCGGCCCGGTGCCCGGCCCCGACCCGGTCCCGCCGACCGAGCCCGAGCCGGCCCCTCAGCCGCAGATCTGACGTCGCCGCCGGGCAGGTGCGATGCGCTACCGCTTGCCGCCGTACGCCTTCGCGATGACGCGCCCGAGCAGCTTCGACTTCAGCGGCGTGTACGGGAACATGTTGAGGTCCTTCTTGGGGGCGAAGCGCTGCGAGACGATCGTCTGCGTCTTGCAGTACTTGCGGATGCCGTTGGCGCCGTGGCGCGAGCCGACGCCCGAGCTCTTCCAGCCGCCCATCGGGGCGCCCATGACCGCGTAGTTCAGCAGCGCGTCGTTGACGAGCACGGCGCCGGCCTCGACACGGCGGGCGATCTCCTCGCCCTTCGGGACGTCCTTCGTCCACACGCTGGCCTGCAGGCCGTACTCGGAGTCGTTGGCCATCAGCACGGCCTCCTCGACGTCGTCGACGGCCATGACGGGGATCGTCGGACCGAACGTCTCCTCGCGCATGCACTTCATCTGGTGCGTGACGCCCGTGAGGACGGTCGGCTCGTAGAAGCGGCCCGGGCCGGACCCGCGGTGGCCACCGATCTCGACCTTCGCGCCCTGCTCGACCGCGTCCTTCACGTGGGACTCGACGATGTCGATCTGCGGCGCGAACGTGAGCGCCCCGACCTCGGCCGTCCCGGGCCCGTCGGACACGCCCTGACGCAGCTCGCGCACGTTGGCGACGAGCTTGGAGACGAACTCGTCGTGGACGGCGCGCTCGACGTACACGCGCTCGATCGAGATGCAGACCTGGCCGGAGTTCAGCAACCCGTAGTAGGCCGCCGCGTTGGCGGCACGGTCGAGGTCGGCGTCGGCGCAGACGATCATCGGGTCCTTGCCGCCGAGCTCCAGCGAGACGGGCGTCAGCGTCTTCGCGGCGCGCTCCATGACCTTGCGGCCGGTGTTCGTCGAGCCGGTGAACATCACGTAGTCGGCGGCGTCGACGACCGCGCCGCCCGTCGTGCCGTCGCCGGTGGCGACCGCGAAGACGTCGGCGGGCATTCCCGCCTCCTGCAGCATCTCGAGCACGAGCAGCGCCGTGAGCGGCGTGACCTCGGAGGGCTTGAGCAGCACGGCGTTGCCGGCCATGAGCGCCGGGACGCAGTCGCAGAACGCGTTGACCAGCGGGTAGTTCCACGGACCGACGACGCCGACGAGACCGACGGGCTCGTAGCGGACGACGACCTTTTTGCCGACGGTGAAGGGGGTGAGCGCCGAGACGGGCTCGTCGGCGAGGTACTTCTCCGACTGCTTGGCCCAGAAGCGGAAGCTCTGCGCAGCGATGCTGACCTCCAGCGAGGCGTCCTCGTAGGTCTTGCCCGTCTCGCTGCAGATCGTCCTGATCATGCGGTCGGTGTTGGCGATGAGCCAGCGCCGCGAACGGTGGAGCACCTCGGCGCGGGCGTCGAAGCCGGCGGCGGCCCAGCCGACCTGCGCCATCCGGCCGCGGGTCGCGAGCTCCTGGACGGCGCGCTCGTCGAGCACCGGGATCTGTCCGACCACCGTGCCGCGGGCGGGATCCTCGACGTCGATCGTGCGGGGGTCGGCGGCGGTGTCTGCGGTCACGTCGGACATGCGGGGCGGGCTCCTTTGACGGGGTGTCAGCGCCCACTCTACGCCGTCGACGAAACCGCCAAGCGCTCAGCCGACCGGCGCCGCGAGCCGCCGCGCGACGACGTGCCAGACGTCCGGGTCGATGCCGAGCCCGAGGTGGGTCGAGCCGACCTCGATGTGCTCGACGTCCGGCGACGTGCGGTCGATGCACGCCTGCCACGCGACGATGCCGTCGCGCCGGGTGAAGATCGCCGTGATCGGCACGCGGATCGGGGACTCCGCCTCGGTCCGCTCGATGAGCTCGGTGATGCGACGGCACTCCGCCGGCCCCGCGGACGCCGCCCCGATGGTGAACGACGGACCGCCGACGACGGGGGTCCCGTACGTGACGACCCGACTGACGGCGTCGGGATGCTGCCGCGCGACCTCGCGGGCGATCACGCCGCCGAGGCTCCACCCGACGAGGGCGACCGGCCGGCCGGTGCGACCTGCCAGCTCGACGACCTTGCTCCCCAGCAGGTCCGCGTCGCGCTGCGGGTCGCCGCGGTTGGTGCCGTGGCCCCAGCCGCGGGCGTCGTGCCCCAGTGCGCGCAGGTACGCGCGCAGCGGCGCGCCCGAGCTCTCCGGGGCGAGCCAGCCGGGGATGTCGATGACCGGCCCGCCGTCGCCCCGTGGCCCGCGGGCCAGCCGCGGCCCGGCGACCGCCAGGCGACCCACCTCGCGGACGGTCAGGACCTCCGCCAGCCGGGCCAGCGTCGAGGGCGGGGTGATCGGCAGCGGGAGCCCCGAAAGGTCGGACAGGTCGGTCGCCCCCGGGACGACGCCGGCGGCGGCGAGGGCTCGGCGGAGCACGGCGGGCATCGACGGATCGTAGGGTGCGCGCGTGGACATCAACGGCATCTCCCTGGCGGTCGACGAGCACGGCCCGGCGGACGGACCGCTCGTCGTCCTGCTGCACGGCTTCCCCGAGCTCGGCCGCTCCTGGCGCCACCAGGTCGGCCCGCTGGCCGCCGCCGGGCACCGGGTGCTCGTCCCCGACCTCCGCGGCTACGGCGCCTCCGACGCGCCAGCTGCGGTCGAGGCGTACGCGATCGACGTCCTGGCCCGGGACGTGCTCGGGATGCTCGACCACGCGGGCGTCGAGCAGGCGGTCCTCGTCGGCCACGACTGGGGCGCCGACCTCGCGTGGAAGACCGCCTGGCTGCACCCAGAGCGCGTTCGCGCGGTCGCCGGCCTGTCGGTCCCCTTCCTCCCCCGCGCCCCCGCGCCGCCGGTCGGGCTGCTGCGTGAGCACCTCGGCGAGGGCTTCTACCTCGTGTGGTTCCAGGAGCCCGGCGTCGCCGAGGCCGCGCTGGAGCGCGACGTGCGGCGCACCCTCGCGACGACGAAGCAGTGGACCGCAGCATGGGCCGCTCAGCAGGACGACCACCCGCCGACACCCTCCTTCATGACCGACGAGGACCTCGCCGGGTACGTCGAGGTCTTCGAGCGCACGGGCTTCCGCGGGGGACTGAACTGGTACCGCAACCTCGACCGCAACTGGGAGCGCACCGTGCACATCGCCGACCGGCGGATCGAGATGCCCGCGCTGTTCCTCACGGGTGAGCGCGACCCGGTGCGGAAGTTCATGCCGGCGGCCGTCATGGAGGGCTGGGTCGCCGACCTGCGACAGCACGTGATCCCGGGCGCCGGCCACTGGCTGCAGCAGCAGGCACCGCAGGAGGTCACGGACCACCTGCTGGCCTGGCTGCGCGAGGTCGCACCCGCGTAGGCGGCGCGGCGCACACCGTGCGTCATCACACACGACATCGGTCCATGTCACATGATTTGATGTCACATATGTCGCTCACCTGGCTGTCCCTCGACGTCGCCGACCTCGAACGCGAGCGCGGGAAGCTCGCCCGCGAAGCCGCGGCGCTCGGCCGCCCGCGGATCTGGCCCGACACGATCGGAGCCCTCGCCGGCACCGCGTGGCGCGCCGTCAGCAGTGCCGCCCCCGACGCGCCGCTGCTGCTCTTGAGCGCCGCCGCGTCGGCCGCGGGAGGCCCTTCCCTCGGCCCGGTCCGCAGCGAGCCCGCCGCCATCGCGGGCGCCCAGCGCCTCGTGCGGCGCGGCGGTCCGGCCTACATCAAGCTCGGCCAGTTCATCGCGAGCGCCGACGGGATCCTGCCGCCGGCCTGGGTCGAGGCGTTCGCGTGGTGCCGCGACGACGCGCCCCGGCTGCCCTTCACGGTCGTCCGCGACGTGGTGACGCGCGAGCTCGGCGACGACGCGGTCGCCGTGATCGAGGAGGAGGCGCTGGCCGCCGGCTCCATCGGCCAGGTCCACCGGGCGTGGCTCACCGACGGCACGGCGGTCGTCGTGAAGGTCCGCCGCCCCGGCCTGCGCCGCCGGCTGCGCTCGGACATCGGCGCTCTCGCGCTCGCCGCCGCGGGCGCGGAGCGGCTGAGCGACGACGTCGGCGCGCTCAACCTCCCGGGGTTCGTCGAGCTGTTCGCGCAGCTCACGCTCGAGGAGCTCGACTTCCGCCTCGAGGCGCTGAACCTCGTGCAGAGCGCCGACATCTACACGGACTGCGGCCTGGACTTCGTGCAGGTCCCGCGGCCGATCGCGGGCATGGTGACCGAGCGCGTGCTCGTGATGGAGCACGTCGCCGGGGTGCCCTACGACCGCGCCCAGGAGGAGCTCGACGCGGACGTCGACGGCGAGCGGCTGCTGCAGGTCGCGATCGGCGGAGTGCTCACGAGCACGCTGCTGCACGGCGTCTTCCACGGCGACCTGCACGCCGGCAACGTGCTGGTCCGCCGCGACGGGACGTTCGCGCTGGTGGACTTCGGGATCTGCGGACGACTGGAGCCGCAGCAGCGGGCTGCGCTCGGTGCGTACCTCATGGGCTTCGCGGCGGGCGACGCCGCAGCGCAGATCGGGGCGCTGCAGCGCTTCGGGGCGATCCCCGACGGCGCCGACGTCGACGCGCTCGTCGCCGAGCTGTCGGTCGAGCTCGCGCGGCTCGGCGACCGGGCCGACGGCGCGGTCACGTTCCAGCGTCTCGGCGACACCGTCGGGCGGCAGCTCGCCATCCTCTCCCGCAACGGATTCCGGATGCCCAAAGCGCTCGTCCTGTTCTTCAAGAACCTGCTCTACCTGTCGAGCTTCGCCGCAGCGATCGCGCCCGGCGCCGACCTCTTCACCACGATCGAGCGCGCGCTGGGCGACCTCGACGAGACGCAGGCCCAGTCTCTGGGCGCGGCGCTCGCGGCGCAGGATTAGGTGGAGGGCATAGTCTGGAGGGATGCGCCGAATGATCGATTCCCAGTCCATCCATGAAGCAGTGACCGCTCTGGGAATCGCGACACGGGCCGAGTTGTGCTGGCACCTGGGCACCAACGACCGCGCCGTCGTGGGCCGCGCAATGACCGACGCGCACCTCGCCGGGCTCATCCAGAGCGTTCCGGAGCGTGCCGGCGACACCGAGCTGCGCTGGCGCATCGCCTAGCCTGGCCCAGGACGGGGGCATCGGGCCCGACGTCCGTGCGGGCAGGTCGGGTTCAGGCGTCGCCGCCCGTGAGCTTCCACCGGCCGGCGGCGAAGCGCACGCGCCGCAGGCACTCCAGCCGCTGCAGCTCGATGCTGATCTGGGCCACCGGCGAACCGCAGACGACGCGCAGCTCGTTCAGCGTCAGGGCTGCGTCGGCGTCCAGGAGCGCACGCTCGACGGTGGTGCGGTGCGGCTCGGTTTCCGCGGGGACGGTGGAGGCGCCCAGCCCGTCGGCGAAGTCCAGGAGCTCGCGGTAGTCGTGGGCGAGGGCGTCCGCGCCGATGAGGGAGGGATCGACCAGATGGTCGACGCCGGCGCCGCCGATCACGACGGTCGTCGTATCCCCGAGGGCCCGTAGCCCGGCGGTCACGTCGACGGCGCCCGCCAGGCGTGCCGGCTCCGTGACCGCCAGCACGAGCAGGCGCGGCTTACGCAGGCGCGTGAACGCGATCAGCTCGGGCGCGTCCATCGAGTCCCCGACGAACCAGGTGCGCCACCCGGCGTCGGCCAGCAGGTCCCACGCGAGGGACGCGCCCAGCAGGTGGTGGTTGTCGGGCGCGCAGCCGATCACCGCTGTCGGCGCCCCCTGGAGCGCGACCGCCGGCGGACGGAGGGCGCGCAGCGCGACGGTCAGGGTGTCGCTGGCGCGGTGCTCGTCGGGGACCGTGATCTCGGCGTGCTGCCAGAGCCGTCCGATCTCCCGCAGGCAGGGGGCGACGACGGTCTCGTACAGCTCCGACCGCGACATCCCGTCGTGCAATGCCGTCCGCAGCAGGTCGCCGCTGGCCCGCTGTTCACCTCCGAGCAACGGTCCCAGCAGGTCCGGCGCCCGGATCCCGGACGACCGCAGGTCGCTAGACACGCCCGTCCTCCAGACACATCAGCGAGCGGCGCATCGCCGCGAGGACGATCTGGGCCTCCCGCAGCTCGGCGGGTCCGCCGCCGGCCGCCTGCATGCGGCGCAGCACGAGCCCGCTGAGCCGGTCGGCGAAGACCGTGCACTCCTCGAGCGTCGCGACCCCCCGGGCGACCTCGAACATGACCATGGTCGACGCCACCGCGTCGTGGGCACGCCCGCTCATGAGGGCGCGCGACGTCACCGCGAGCCACTCCTCCAGGTGGCAGGCCGAGTGCGATTGGGCGAACCAGCCCGGCGCCCCCGGCTCGTAGGTGAACCGTGCGGCCAGCCGGACCAGGTCCGGACCGTGGTTTCCCAGGACGCTGCCCAGCATGGGGTACGGGCCTTGCGGAAGGTCCGTGGTGCGGACGCGCGGCGTGCGGTGGAGCGTCTGTGCCAGGCGGCGCAGCTCCGACCGGGTGATCCGCCGGTGGCCTCCGTCGGTCCGTGTCGCCGGCAGTCTGCCGCTGTCGATCCACCGTCGGACCGTGCTCGTCGACACGCCGAGCGCGCGGGCTACTTCGCCCGGGGTCACGACGCCGTCGCCCAGACCAGGCAGATGGTCCGGCGCCGGCACCTCGGCGATCTCCCCGACACCGGGTGGCCGGGCGTACGCCCACACCCCCGTCGCGATGCCCTGCGCGTCCGAGGTGGGCACGAGCAGTATCTCGGTCGTGACCGAGGGACCGTCGCGACCGGTAACGCGCAGGGTGATCTCGCGACACACGCCACTCGTCGCCTCGCTCACGGCGACCCGGACCGACCCCGGGTCCTCCACCTCGTCCAGCAGCCGCTCGGCGTCGGCGGCACCGACGGTGACACCGCCCATCGCGACCCAGGCTTCGTTGACCCGCGTGCACTGCCCGCTGACGTCGAGATGGGCGATCCCCATCGGCGCCCGGTCGAGGGCGGCCGCCGCGTCGCGCAGGCTGGCACGCTCGTCGCGCTGGCTCTCGGGGAGGGCGACCACGGACACCACGACCGTCCGCTCACCCGCCGGACGGTGGCGGGAGAGGACGGCGGTGTACACCACGTCGACGAGCGCCCCGTCCGCAGCCACCATCTCGCACTCGCCGGCCGCCTGCGCGCGACGCCCGCAGAGCACGGCGCCGAGGCTCTGGTCGGCACCCTGCGCGTCGTGGCGAAGGAACTCGGTCAGGTCGCGGCCCGGGAGATCGTCGACGCGCAGACCGACCAGGGTCGCGAAGGCGGCGTTCCCCTCGATCAGCCGACCGGCGGTCACCAGCTCGCCGGACAGGAGCGCCAAACCGGCGGCGGTGCCGTCGAAGACCTCCAGACGCGGGTCTTCGGTGAGCGAGCGCCTGGGCGACACCAAGGTGCTGCTTCCATGCATCAGGACCTCCCAGCTCGCAGGGCATCGCCGGCCCTGGTAGGGCCGGCGGGCCACCTGCTTGCTGAGGCGGTTCGAAACTCGGGCCTGGACCGGCCCTGCGCGGTCGAGGTTTTGTGACCCCGCCCTTCAACTGTAGCAGTGGCGCCGCGCCAAGCTGGACGTTCAGGCTGCGGTATCGGTCATCACCGCGGAAAACCTTCCATCCGTATCTGTCGTCGCCGGTGCGCTCCGATACCCGGAACAGGCTGCACGGACGCGGTCACTACACGAGGGAGGGACGTCGAGCACGCAGGAAGCACCTCGACGTCCCGTCGGTCCCGACTCAGACGGTGACGGCCGGTCCGGACTCCTGGAACGGACCGGCCTCCACCTCGGCTTCGGGTGCCACCAGCAGCATGTGGGCGTCGACGATCGCGGCGGCGAGGTCCGCGATCTTGCGTCCGCTCGTCTGGGACTGCTCGCGCAGCATCGCGAACGCCTCGCCGGCGGTGACCCCCGGTGGGCCATGAGAATGCCCTTCGCCTGCTCGATGACAGCCCGCCGGCCGAGCGCACCCTGGGGCGCGTGGTACTCGGTGAAGCGCTCGAGCGTGATCTCGAGCCAGCTCTGCAGCTCGTCCTCGGCGAAGTCCACGATGTACGCGAACACCCCGCGGCGTGCAGCCTCGCGCACGAACTCGGGATCGGCGTTGGGCCACACGCTCGCCCATGTCGCATGGTCTCCTCCCTGTACCGGGCTGGAACTGTCCATGCAGCGGCGAAATCGCTCACCCCCTGGAGCGGACGGTCCCGGCGCCGATGATCCGGACATGGACGCCCCCGAGACGGATGCGCCGCACCCCTACATCGCGGACCCCGCCCGGCTCGGCGCCCTCTACGCGTCAGGTCTGCTGTCGCAGGACGTCGACCCGGCGCTCGACCGCTGGACGAGGCTCGCCGGCAGCCTCATCGACGCGCCGCTGGCGCTCCTGTCCCTCGTGGACCGCGACCGTCAGGTCCTCAAGAGCTCCGCGAGCGATCCCCCGCAGGACGTCCCCCACGAGACGCCGTTGTCCCTCTCCTTCTGCCAGCACGTCGTCGCGGGGCAGGCGCCGCTCGTCATCAGCGACGCGCGCGAGCATCCGCTCGTGCGCACCAATCCGTCGACGGCGAACGGTGTCCTCGCCTACGCCGGCGAGCCGGTCACGATGTCCGACGGGCACACGCTGGGCGCCTTCTGCGTCATCGACACCGAGCCCAGGGTCTGGACGCCGTCCGAGCTCGCACTGCTCCGCGATCTGTCCGCCGGCCTGCTCACCGAGCTCGAACTCCGCGCGTCGCTGCGGTGCGCCGTGGAGCTCCAGGCCGACCTCGCACGACAGGCCCGCATCGACGTGCTGACCGGCCTCGCGAACCGACGCCACCTGATGGAGGACCTCGAAGGCGCGGTCGCCGATGAGCGCACCCAGGTCCTGGCGATGTTCGACCTCGACGGCTTCAAGGCGTACAACGACGTCTTCGGGCATCCGGCCGGAGACGGGCTCCTCACCCGGATGGGACATCGCCTGCGGGCGGTCGCCGCTGAACATGGCGGCAGCGCCTACCGTCTCGGAGGCGACGAGTTCTGCGTACTCGTCCCCTCCGAGACGGGAGTCGCCGCCGCCGCCGGCGCGCTGCGGGAACGCGGCGAGGGCTTCGACATCCGCAGCTCGTACGGAACCGCCTCACTGGACCGAGGCGTCACGACCGTCGAGCAGGCCATGAACACCGTCGACGCCCGCCTCTACGCCGCGAAGAACCGGCGGTCCGGAGCGGGGTACGAGGTCCAGGCGGTGCTGCTCGGCGTGCTCCGCGAGCGCGAGCCCGACCTCGACGTGCACGTCCGCGAGGTCGCCATGCTCGCCCGCGGGGTCGCGCTGCGTCTCGGTCTAGAGCCGGATGCGGTCCAGCAGGTCGCGCTCGCCGCGCACCTGCACGACATCGGGAAGGTCGCCATCCCGGACAGCATCCTCGACAAGCCTGGTCCCCTGACGGAGGAGGAGTGGGTGATCATGCGTCGCCACACGCTCTTCGGCGAACGCATCATCGCCGCCGCCCCGGCCATGCGGGACGTCGCGACGCTCGTGCGCTCCAGCCACGAGCGGTGGGACGGCTCAGGCTACCCCGACGGTCACGCCGGCACCGCCATCCCGCTCGGCTCGCGGATCATCCTCGCCTGCGACGCCTACCATGCGATGGTCTCCGACCGGCCCTACTCGACCCCGTATCAGCGAGCGCAGGCCATCGCCGAGATCCGGGAGCACTCCGGCCGGCAGTTCGACCCGGTCGTCGTCGACGCCCTCGTCGCGGTCCTGGGATCCACTGACCACGAAGCCCCGTCGCCGGTCCTGGCCGACGGCTCGCCAGACCCCGCGGCGATCTCCGCATAGCCGGGGCGGCAGGTTCCGCCGGGCGCGTCGTCGACCGGCGATCAGCGACGGGCGGGCACGCGGAAGGCGGTCTCCGCCCTGACGTCCTCGCCGTCGGACCTCCCGGCCACGACGACCTCGTAGCGCCGACCGGGCACCCCGCGCTTCATGGGGACCACGAGCGTGCGCGCCCGCGGCGTCAGCGTCCCGCCGGGCCGCAGGGTCGCGACGCGCTTGCGCTTGCCGGACCGCACCGCGTACAGGCTCACGGTGACGGTCTCGGCGAGCTCGCGATCCACGCGGGCGGCCAGGCGGTAGCCCTTCGTCGTGCGCCGCGCCTTCCCGAGGACGACGGTCGGCAGCGCAGGGACCGGGATCGGCCGCAGCGAGCGGCCGGGCGGGATCGCGTCGCAGGTGTCCGTGAGCGGCAGCCCCGCGAAGCGTCCGTTGAGGAAGGCGATCGCCTCGGCCTCGAACTGTGGGATCCCGACGATGTGGTCGGACGCGGGATAGCGGGTGTACCGGACCGGCAGGCCCTTCTGGCAGTACTGGTGCGCGAGCGACTCGATGTCCGCGGAGATCATGATCCCGTCGCCGATGCCGTCGACGTTCCCGTTGCCGAGGAACAGCGGTGCGCGCGGCGTACCGCGCGAGCCCATGATCTGCGTGTTGAGGACCTTGACCAGCGGGCGGATCGTCTTCCAGTCCCGTCCGTCGACGAGCATGTCCGTGAGGCGTAGGCCGGGGAACGCCCCCGTGTCGAGGCACGTGTCCTTGACCTGGTCGACGATCTCCAGGCCGCGCGGCGACAGGTACTTGGTGATGTCGACCTCTGCGCCGCGGAACAGCCCGGTCAGCAGATACGGCAGGACGCTGGCCCAGTCCTGCGAGCCCTCGATGTAGTCGATCGTGTTGGGGTAGTGGACCGGCGGCGCGCCGGCCGCGGTCCCGACCAGGTTCGTCTCGGGCGCGTACTCCGGTGCGAGCTCGCCCGCCCACTGCGACGCGATGCCGCCACCGGAGTAGCCGATCAGCCCGGCGGGCGTCGCCTCGGGCACGCCGAGGACGGTGCGCGCCGCGCGGATGCCGTCGAGGACCGCCCACCCGGCGCCCTGCCCGGCCGTGTAGTCGTGCGTGATGCCCTCGAAATCGGGCGCGACCACCGTGTACCCCTGCGCGATGTAGGCGGCGATGAAGCCCGTCTCGAGCAGCCCCGTCGGGTCGGCCCCACCGCCCTGCAGCCGGTACGACGGCGTGCACGTCGAGCCCAGGTCGTTGTAGGCCATCTGATACGAGAGGAGCTTCGTCGGCCCGGCGGTCACCGGGCGGATGACGGTGGCGACGGTCGTGACCGCTCGCCCGCTCTGCTTCGTCGTCCGGTAGAGGACCTGCGTCGCGCTGACCGGCGTGGTGATCCCCGCGGCACCGAGCTGGACGTCGCGGCGACGCAGGACCGTCCCCGGCGGGACGTCGGTCAGTGGGCCGTCCCAGCGGTAGAACGGATCCTCGGAGTCCTTCAGCGGTGCGGCCTGCGCCGGGGCGGGCAGCACGGCTGCCGCGACCACGACGAGCAGGGCGAGGATAAGTGGGTGACGCATGACGCCTCTTTCGGGGAATGCCGGTGCGGAAGCGGCGCAGCGTGCGACCTCCCCCCACCCTTCCGGTTCACCGTACCGCGAGACGCTCGGGACCGAGCCTGAACCAGACGCACGTGGGGTTGCCGAGCACCCCCCAATCGCTGGCGATCTTCTCGACGATCATCAGGCCGCGGCCCCCGAGCGCGTCCGGGACACTCCTGGCGATGCGACTGGGGTCGGAGCCTTCGTCGCAGACCTCGACCAGCAGGTCGCCACCGGTGCGGTGCGCGTGGACGGTGATGGTCGCGCCTTGCGGACCGTGGCGCACGCCGTTGGTCAGCAGCTCGCTGGCTGCGATGGTCAGGTCGGTTCGCTGAGCATCGGGGAGGAAGTCCGCCCACGCGCCCAGTGCCCGGCGTGCAACGCCGATCGAGGTCGGTGTGGCGGCGATCTCCATGTCGAACGCGTCTTCCATGCGGACCTCGTACCCGGCGGTGCGCGCCGCACCCGTCGATGTCGTCGGCGTGCCGACCGCCGGGGGCGGATACGGTCGTCTTCCCCAGCTCGGAGGGCTCGTGCCCAAGGCGTTCCAGGTCCACCACCCATCGCAGTCGAGCTCGCGCTCGAGCCGCGCGAGGAAGCTCCTCGCGCGCCGGGTCGCGGCCGCGATCGCCGCCGTCGTCGTCACGCTCGCACTGCCTGCGGTCGCGTCCGCCGCCGCGTGTCCCGCTTCGCCCGCCGCCAACGGGACGGGATACGCGCCGGTCGCCAACACGGCTTCGCTGCCCCCGAAGGGCACCGGGCCCGACGTCCTGCACGGGCCGCTGACGGCGTCCCCGCAGCTGGAGAACACCGGGACGTGGGGAGCGCCGCCGATCATGGTCTCCGGTGCGCACGCTTACCGCGACGGTGAGTTCCTCTACCAGGACTTCCTCTACGACGATCGGGCGCTCACCTACCCGGCGGACGCGAAGCGGTACGGCGGCAACGCCGCGGACATCGTCGAGGTCCGCATCGAGCCGTTGCGATCGGCGACCGCGATCCGCGTCACGTTCAACACGATGCTCGCCCCGGACGCCGCTGCCGTCACGATCGGCCTGGGCAACGGTGACGCGCAGGCCCGCGAGATGCCGCACGGCGCCGGCGCGAAGATGCCCGCCGACGTCTTCGTCACCGCCTACGGATGTGCCGGCGACGTCGTGCGGGCGGGTGACGGTGCCACGCTCGCCGCTCCGCGCGTGACGACCGACCTGCAGCGTCGGCAGCTGCACATCGAGGTCCCCTACACCGCGTTCGACCCGCGGAAGCGGGTCGTGCGTGTGGGTGCCGCGGCCGGGCTCTGGGACGCGGGCACGAACGCCTTCCTGCGGCCGGACCCGGCCCGTCCGGCGTTCTTCAACGTCGCCTTCCGCGAGTACGGGCCGTGGGTGCAGAACACGTGGATGGATGCGAGTCAGAACGCGGCGCTCGCCGCGGGCGACCTCGGTCCTCTGCAGGCGACGGTCGACTTCCGCAAGCTCGCGGCGAAGACGACCGACGACAGCGACATCCCGACGACGGGACCCATCAACCGGATCCTCGTCAGCCGGTTCGAGCAGGGCCAGGGCCGCGGCACCTCCAGCGGCGGCGACATCTTCGGCAATTACGCCTGCGACCCGCCCGCCTGCACCCACCAGTTCTCGGGCCGGCTGCAGCCCTACTCCGTCTACGTTCCCGACGTCACCCGGCCGGCCGGCGGCTACGGCATGGTCCTCAACCTGCACGGCGCGAACTCCAACCACAACCACTTCGAGGGGGGCAGCACCGAGCCGCCGTTGTCGGTGTGGCGGATGCTCGCGCAGGAGGGCCACCCGTCGGTGATGGTCATGCCCAATGCCCGCGGCATGACGTACTGCTACTACGGGCTGGCCGGAGCCGACGTGTTCGAGGCCTGGGCCGACGCGGCCTCGCACTACCGCCTGGACCCCGACCAGGCGGTCCTGAGCGGCTCGTCCATGGGCGGTTTCGGGACCTACAAGCTCGCCACGCAGTTCCCCGACCTGTTCAAGGCGATCTTCCCGAACATCGCGCCCGAGTTCTGCAGCATTCCCGAGGCGCCGGTGGCGCTCGGCGTCCACACGGGCAGGACCGGGATCGGCGATGCGTTCGCGAGCCTGCGCAACGTGCCGGTGCTCGCGACGGCGGGGCTCGACGACCCGCTCGTCAACGTCGCCGTCACCGTCCGCAGTGCCGCCCGGCTCGACGCGCTCGCCTACCGCAACGACTTCTGGCACTTCCAGAGCCCGGAGGCCGGAGGCCATGTGGAGTACCGGCAGTTCGTGCGCAACGAGTTCGGCGCACTGCACCGCACGGCGGACGAGGTCGACCGCGACCCCCGCCGCGTGACCTACGTCCTCAACGACTTCGTCAGTGACGACCGCTACGGCCTGCGGTCCGATCATGCGTACTGGGTCGGCGGCCTCGAGCTCGCCGACGCGCAGGCAAATCCAGCGATGGGGACCATCGACGTCACGTCGGGCGCGATCCCCGGTCGCGCGCAGACCGTCCTGCCGACCGAGACCGCCGGGGGCCTGGGCGTCATCGGGGCGCGGCTCTACAAGCGCCAGTCGCGCCGCTGGCGGCCGGGTGACGCCGAGCCCATCTCCGACGGGTTCGCAATGCGGACGGTCAACATCGGGGCGGCCGAGCTCGACCTCCGGCGCATGCGGCTGCCGGAGTTCGGGACCGTCGACGGCGAGGTGAAGAACGACCGCCCGCTCACCCTGCGCCTGCGCGGGACCTTCGGGACCGCGACCACCGTCACGCGGAACGGGACGAAGCAGGCCGTCCGCACGGACGGGACGACGCTCACCGTCGTCCTGCCCGCGGGCGCCTGGAAGCTGCGCATCACGCAACCGGCACCGATCGCCGTGTCGTCCTGCAAGGCGCGCAAGGCGACGATCCGCGTCAGGGCGCCCCGCCGCGACCGCCTGCGCACCGTCCAGGTCTTCGTCAACGGCAAGCGCGTGCGCACCGTGCGCGGCCGGGCCGTGCGCCGGGCGATCCGGATCACGGTCCCGGCGACGGGTGCGCGCGTGGTCGTGCGCGCGACGACGACGAAGGGGCGGCGCCTGGTGCGCCGCAGCACGCTCCGCGCCTGCCGCTGAGTGGCTTCACCGGACGGCGCGGCTCAGGTCGACCCGGTTCCACTGGCCGCGACGTCGATGGTCTCCGTCGACGTCGCGGTGTCGTTGCGTCCGACGAGCACGAGGCGCTCGTCGCCGAGCTCCTCGAGGACGTAGGTCAGCTCGGTCTCGATCCCGACGATCTTCGACGTGTTGCGCCAGGAGGAGCCGATCCCGCTTGCCGGCGCCACGTTCACCCGCCGCGTCAGGGCGAGCGCGTCAGGTGCCGAGCGACCGGTTCGGTAGCGGTCCAGGCGCCGGCAGAGACGGCGGCACGACGCCCGTGTCGCCGGTGGCCCCCGCGACTGCTCTGAGCTCGGTGGGCGCGCAGCAGCTACGTTGGCGCTCGTGAGCCGCATCCCAGATGTCGTCCGCTCAGGACTCCCGGAGCGCGGCCGGCGTTTCCGCCTCGTCGTCTCGTGCCCCGACGGCCCTGGGGTGGTCGCTGCCATCGCCGGGTTTCTCAGCGCGGCGGGTGCCAACATCACGCACTCCGCGCAGTTCTCGACCGACGCGCACGACGGACTCTTCTACCTGCGGATGCAGTTCGAGCTCGCGGTCTCGGGAGACCGCCTCGCGGAGCTCGAGGCTCGCTTCGAGGAGCAGGTCGGACGAGCGTTCGGCATGACCTGGGCGGTCACCGACGTCGCCGTTCCCAAGCGCGTCGCGGTGATGGTTTCGCGCTACGACCACTGCCTCCTGGACCTCCTCTGGCGCTGGCGCCGAAGTGAGTTGCACGCCGATGTCGTCGTGGTCCTCTCCAACCACGAGGACCTGCGGGGCGATGTCGAGGCGTTCGGGATCCCCTTCGAGTGCGTTCCGGTCGCGAAGGGCGGCAAGCCCGAGGCCGAGGCGGCCCAGCTCGCGGTCCTTGCCCGGTACGGACCGATCGACCTGGTCGTCCTGGCCCGGTACATGCAGATCCTCAGCGGCGGGTTCCTCGATCAGGTCGGCGCGCCGATGATCAACATCCACCATTCGTTCCTGCCCGCCTTCGCGGGGGCAAGGCCCTATCACCGTGCTCGCGAGCGCGGCGTGAAGCTCATCGGCGCGACCGCGCACTACGTCACCGAGGACCTCGACGCCGGGCCGATCATCGAGCAGGACGTCATCCGCGTGCGGCACGATCAGGACGCGGCCATGCTCGAGCGCCTGGGCAGCGACATCGAGCGACTCGTCTTCGCCCGCGCGGTCGGCTGGCACTGCGAGGACCGCATCCTGGTCCACGCGAACACGACGGTCGTCTTTCACTGACGACGCGGCGCAAGAGGTGACCAACCTCGACGCCTCCGGCGCATTCGCCAGGCATGCGCACCCACGTCACCGAAGCACCCGACTACGGCAACCTGCTGCGAGAAGGCTCGGGACCCAGCCGATGCCGATCCCGGACAGGATGAGCCCGTGGGTGGCGAGCGCTCGCTCGTGATCGCCGCGCTCACCGGCGGGTGCCGGTGAAGCAGAACTGCAGACAGGCGAAGTAGTAGGCGTCACGTCGTCCGAGCTCGTGCTGCTCCTCGAGCCAGTCGTCGGATTCCTCGGCGGTCAGCCCGTTGCGGCCGGAGACGAAGGTGCGGATCAGCGAGGAGACGCCGGCACCGTAGGTGTCCGGGTCCATGCGGCCGGTGGCGGCGAACGGGTGCGCGTGCATCTCGACGTGCTCGAAGCCCGCCTCCCCCATCTGCGCAGCGAGGGTCCTCGGCAAGGAGGGATGGGCGAGGTGCTCGTCCCACGCGTCGAGGACGCGGCGCATCCGCGAGGGGTCGGCGGAGTGCCAGGAGACGGTGGCCCAGTCGACGTCCCAGAGCACGACGCGCCCGCCGGGACGCAGCACCCGATGGAACTCCGCGAGGCCGGCCGGGACGTCCGGCACGTACTCGAGCACCTGGACGCAGATCGCGCGGTCGAAGCTGCCGTCCTCGCACGGCAGCGCCGTCGCCTCGCCCTCCTCGAGCCGGACCCCGGGCCGGTCGCCGCAGCGCGCCCGGGCCAGGCCGAGCATCTGCGGGCTGCGGTCGATACCGACGACCGACCCCGTCGGCCCGACGTCGTCGAGCAGCTCGAGGCAGGTGAACCCCGGGCCGCAGCCCACGTCGACGACGTGATCGCCGGCGTTGGCCCCCAGCGCGCCGCGCGCCAGGGCCCGGCGGCGCACGGCGTCACGGGTGCGGTAGAGCGCCTCGAGCTCCCGGCCGGCGCGGTCGTCGAAGGCGAGTTGACCCATGGCGCGACCCTCGCAGATCCGGCATCACTGGCGGACGAGCGCGTCCGGGCGGAGCTCGCGGTGGCTTGCGACCCCGGCCACGGCAAGCGTGATGTCGAGCTCGGCGAGGAGTGTCCGGAGCATGTGACGGGCTCCTGGCTCTCCCCCGAGCGCCAGCCCGTGCACGTACGGGCGCCCGACGAGGACGGCCTGCGCCCCCAGCGCCAGCGCGCGGAACACGTCGGTCCCCGTGCGCACCCCCGAGCCGAACAGGACCGGGACCTGCCGTCCGACGGCGGTCACGATCCCGGGCAGGACATCGATCGTCCCGGCCGAGCCGGGCCCTCGGCGACCGCGCTCGTTCGACACGACGATCCCCTCGAAGCCACGGCGGACGGCCATCCGCGCGTCCGCCGCCGTCTGGATCCCGCCGAGGACGATCGGCCCGTCCCACGCCGCGCGGATCGCTGCGAGCGCGCCCCAGCCCTCTCCGGGCTGCGGAGGCGAGAGGACGAGATGGGTGCACCCCGCGCGACGGGCCCGGGTCAGCAGTGCGGTGTCGGGACCGGTCCCGCCGGGCCAGTCCAGGCCGAACCAGCGAAGGCCGGTGGGCGCGGCCAGGGCGACGCCCTCGACGGGCGTGCTCGACTGCGACGAGAGGACGGACGTGAGCCCGAGGGCGGCCGCCGCCTGGGCGGTGGCACCCTCGCCGCCCGGGTGCGCCAGGACCTGGTTCCCCACCGGACCGAGGATCACCGGGGCCGGCATCGCGACGCCGAGCACCGGCGTCGTGAGATCACGCGCGGCGCGGTCGATGAACATCCGCGGGACGATCCGCCAGGCCGACAGCGCCCGCGCGTTCGCGCGCACGGCGGCGGACCCGCCCGCCGAGGCCAGGAGATGCCGGCGCGCGCCTGCGGGCAGCACCCTCGCCGCGGCGGCCTCGAGCTGGGACAGGTTCGTGGTGAAGATCGGCTCCGCCCCCGCGCCCATCCCGGAGATGTAGATCTCGGACTGGTAGGCCCCGAACGGGGCGCCAGGGCCGACCGGCAGCGGCGACCTCGCCGGGGGCGCGGGGGCGGGAGCCGCCTGTCCCGTGGCGATCGCGGTCGGCGCGACGACGGTCGCGGCGGCGGCCGCGCCTGCCACTTCGAGGAATCGACGACGGGTGAACTCGGTCATGGTCGGCTCCGCCTCAGCGCGCGCGGGTGAGGGAGGACAGGGACAGGCTGCGGTGACTGCGGCGACGGGCCTTGCGCACCTCGTCCTCGAGCTCGTCGACGAGGCGACGCATGACCGCGCGCGTCCCCGCCTGACCGCCCAGCGCGAGGCCGTACAGGTACGGCCGGCCGATGAGCACCGCGTCGGCGCCGAGCGCCAGCGCCTTGAAGGCGTCGCGGCCCGTCCGGATCCCGGAGTCGAAGAGCACGGGCATCTCGCCGCCGACCTCCTCGACGATCGGTCCGAGCGCGTCGAGGGACGCGATCGCCCCGTCGACCTGGCGGCCGCCGTGGTTGGAGACGACGATGCCGTCGATCTCGTGCTCGACCGCGAGCCGGGCGTCGCGGCGGCTCTGGATGCCCTTGAGCAGGATCGGGCCGTCCCAGTTCGCGCGGATGAGCGGGAGCTGCTCCCAGCTGAGGCCGGGGTTCTGGAAGATGCCGGCGAACACGATGCCGGCAGGGAGCGGGGCGACCTCGGCCGGTACGGGCATCCTTCGCCGGAAGACGGGATCGCTCGTGTAGTTCGCGATGCCCTTGTTCTCGAGGAAGGGCGAGTACCCGCGGTCCAGGTCGAGCGGCCGCCACCCGAGCAGCGTGGTGTCGAGCGTGATGACCAGGTGCGTGTAGCCCGACGCCTTGGCACGGCGCAGGAACGACACGGTGAGCTCGTCGTCCGTGGGCCAGTACAGCTGGTACCAGCGCGAGCCGCCGCCGTTGGCCTCCGCCACGTCCTCCATTTTGTAGGCGGCCTGGGTCGAGTGCACGTACGTCAGCCCGAGCTCGGCCGCCGCCCGCGCACTCGCGAGGTCGCCCTCGGGGTGCGCAAGGGTCTGTACACCCACCGGCGCGAAGAGGACCGGCGCGGGCATGCGTGTCCCCAGGATCGTGGTGGAGAGATCGACCTTCGCCGGCTTGCGCCCCCTGCGCGGCTTGATCTTCCAGCGCCGGAACGCCGCCGCGTTGGCGCGGGTGGTGTCCGCATTTCCCGCTCCAGCAAGGATGTAGGCGAGCGCCTCGGGGCTGAGGACCTCGGCGGCCTGCGTCTCCAGTTGTCCGAGGTCTTCCGGGATGGTGGCTGCGGCCGTCGCCTGCGTCATGGCTGGAGTGTGACCGGAGTTTCGCGGCGCTGCAGCAGGCTCACCCGGCGCGCGACCCCGCACCCTGCCGGTACGCTCGCGATCGATGAAGCGCCTGACGGGTCTTTTCGCGTGCGCGGTCTCCCTGCTCGCGCTCGGCTGCGCCGAGGACCAGCAGTCCCGGACGACGTCTTCGGCGGGGGTCGCGGTCGCGGCCGCGACGCCACCACCACGGGTCGCCAAACCCCGCCCACCCGTCGACGCGGCGCCCGTGGACGACGCCGAGGCGGCAGCGAGCTTCCCGGCCGCCGACCCGAGCGCGTTGAGCGAGCGCCCCCCGGCACCCGAGACGGCCAAGCCGGCCGTGGCCTCACGCGACAACTCCACGTCGGAGTCCTACATCTCGCCAGGCGCACCCTCGGACGAGCAGATCGCGCGCGAACTGCGCGAACTGGATCAGATCGAGCGCTCCTACAAGACGAGCGCATCCAGCCCGGCCGGACGCGCGACGCTGAACTCCGACGGCACCGCCACGCCCCCGAAGAACGCGCCGGAGACCGTACGGCGGATCATCGGAGCCGCCAACGCCATCGCGAAGTTCCCCTACGTCTACGGCGGCGGCCACGGCTCCTTCGTCGACACCGCCTACGACTGCTCCGGGTCGGTCAGCTACGCGCTCGCCGGAGCCGGCCTGCTCCAGCGAACCATGGTCTCCGGCGAGTTCGCCAAGGCCGGCGAGGAGGGTCCCGGCAAGTGGGTGACCATCTACGCCAACGGAGGCCACATGTTCATGGTCGTCGCCGGGCTGCGCTTCGACACCAGTGGTCGCGACGGCCCCCTGGGGTCTCGCTGGCAGACGGCGGATCGCCGGACCAGCGGATTCGCGGTCCGCCATATCCAGGGGCTCTAGCCCTCCCAGGAGCGGCGCCTACACCTCGCGCTCCGTGGAGTCCCCCGCCCGAAGCCGCTCGCGAACGGTGGTCTCGATGCGGTGGTCGTACGCGGCCCGCGCCGACTGATCGATCTCCAGGAACGTCCGGTCGGCCTCGTCGCGCCCTCTGTGCGGCCGCGGGTGTGCTCGAGCCGCCGCGTCCTCACCGTGACCGTAGCCGTCGGGCAGCAGGACACGGACGTTCGTCTCGGCCGCCAGCGCTGGCGTCGTGAACCCGAGCTCGAGCAGGCGCGGCGAAAGCTGCGCACGACGGGTCTCCGTCAGATCCGCCGCACCCGCGACCGCCTGGCCAGGTGCGACGAGCGCGCCTGTCAGGAGGAGTGCAAGGACGAACGAGCGCATGCGTGGTCCTACCGCTCCGTCGCCCGCCGGCAGGTTCGGTAGGCGCGCTCGTCGAACACGCGCTGCCCGCCGCGGGTCCGTCCGACGACGCGGACCTTGACCGTCGTGCGGGGGAGCTTGCGCAGGTTGACTCGCGCGCGCAGGCGGCCGGCGCGTAGGACGACACGGACGCGCTTGCCGTTCACGGTGACGGTCGCTGTGCGCATCTGGCGGGGCAGGCGGATGACGAAGTCCCGACGGCTGAGACAGCGGCGAGGCGTCGGCAGCAGCGCGGCACCGGTCCCGGTGGGCAGCGGGTACGCGCCGTTGGTGAAGCGCAGGACCTGGAAGCCGTTGTCCTGGCAGGTGACCCAGAGCGTCTGGCCGACGAACCGCGGCGGCGAGGAGCACCAGTCCGTCGTGAGGTCCCCGACCGTCGCAGCATGCTCGGAGCTCTGCAGCGACGCGGTCTTCCCGACCTGCGCCGGCGGATTGTAGTAGGCGATCTCCGCCGGCTTCAGCGGATCGCGGATGTCGAACACGCGGACGCCCGACGCGAAGTACCCGCACGCGAGCGTCGTCGGATCGGTCTGTCGGTCGACCTCGCAGTAGTGCGCGTCGTAGCCGAAGAGGACCGGGTTGGTCGTGTCGCTGCGCCGAAGTGCCGCGTTCTCGGCCATCTGGATCTCGAGCTTCAGCTTCGACACGATTCGCGGAGCGCGCTCGTCGCCGATGTCGATGATCCGTGCGGCCCCGGACAGCAGTTCGTCGACGAACACCACGTGCGGGCGACCGCCGTAGGTGATCGGGATGGCGTGCTGCCCGGCGGCGCCGTCGGTCCAGTGCAGGCTGCTGATCTCGCGGACCGCCGGAGACGGCTTGCGGGACTGGACGTCGGAGACGTCGAGCACCTGCATCCCATTGGGCAGCAGCACGTCCTCCAGCGGCACGGGCGCCAGGAGCGCGCCGCTGCCCAGCAGCCCGGCCTCGGCCATGTACAGCCGGTTGCCATCGGCGCTGAACCCGAACCCATGGTTGCCGTTGCCCGTCCGCGCGGTCAGCAGATGACGCGGGCTCGACGGATCCGCCACGTCGATCGCGGTCAGCGTCGACTCGTACGCCGACGCCGACCAATAGGTCCGGCCGTCCGGGGAGAACCCGCCCTCATGGCCGATCGCGTTGAACGGCCCCGAGCTCAGCAGGCGCGGACGGGTGCAGTCGGTCTTGATGTCGTAGACGTCGAAGAAGAGGACGCCCTGACCGATCGGGCCGGACGCGAAGACCGCGGCAAGCAGGCCGCGATTCGGCTCGACCTTCAGCGACTCCCACGTGCCGAGCATCGCGGGGCTCGTCAGCGCCCCGACGCGTCTGGGGCTCGACGGATCGCTCGCGTCGACGACCTGCACGCCGGGCCGGCCCGAGAGGTTCGGGAAGTGCGTCGACATGTACGCGCACGTGCCGTAGGACTGACTGACCCACGAGGCGCCCTCCCCCTGGAACTGCCCGACCCGCGCGAGGTTGCACGCGTACCCCTGCGCACTGCGACCACTGTCGCGCTCGGCCTTCGGCACCCGCCCCTGAAGGCCGGTCTCCGGCGTCGACCCCGGACCACACGCGGCGCGCGCGACCGGTCCCTCGAACGCCCCGGGTGCGGGATCGGCGGACGCGCGGGCCGGCTGGGCGCGTGCGGTATCCCCCGGTCCGTGCGCCTGGACGGACCCCGGGAGCGCGGCAAGCCCGAATACGACAAGGACGATGAGCCGGCGCACAGGCGTGATCATGACCGCTTCGCCGCGCACGTCCGGAAGATACGCGTCTGGGTGACCTTGCGGCCGGAGGTCGTCCGCCCGCGCACCCTCACGGTGACGCGCCCGGCCTTCAGCTTGCACAGATCGACCATCCCGCGCGGCAGGGTGATCGTCACCACGCGCCGCGAGGTGCACGACTTCGACGTCCGCGGGATCTCCAGCGCGCCGTCGCAGGGCGCGCCCCGTCCGACGATGCCGTGCAGTGCCAGATCCCGGGAGTGCGCGCCGACGCCGATCCGGTGGCAGCCGGCGGTCACGTCCCAGCGGTCGACCGGACTCCAATGCGAGAACGCCCGCTCATCGAGCGTGAACCTCACGCGCCGGGACGTCCCGGGCGCCAGCTCGACACGGTCGAACCCCTTGAGCTGCCAGGGCCGGCTTCGCGCCAGCGGTCGTACGGGTCGCAGACCCTCACCAGGGGCCGGGCACCGCGTTCGCGCGCCGTCCGGGCGCGATCTCGCATGGCGCCAAGGCGACCTTCCGGCGCACGCTCGGACGGCCGCGACGGACGACCCGGACTGTCACGGACCTCGAACGCACGGGGATCGCGAGCTGCGCGGTCCGTGATCTGAACCGCCCCACCCGCCGACCGGCTACCGCGACCTCGATGCGTGAGGGGCGCAGCGCCCGCGACACGCGGATGCGCACGGTGCGATGGGCCTCCGGGACCGCGAGCGCCGCGAGGTCGACGGCGTCGGCCATCGCCTGGTACCCCGCCGGCGACAGGTGCAGGTGGTCCCCGCCGTCGTAGGCCGGGAGCAGGCGACGCGGGTCGGCCGGGTCACGGACGGCGGCGTCGAAGTCCACGACGCCGTCGGCGACGCGCTGACTGCGGATCCAGGCGTTGACGTCTTGGCGGACGGCTGCGGCCTGCGGGCTGCTGTAGGTGGGCACGATGACGCCGCCGGTGGGCATGAGCGTGCCAAGCAGGATCCGTATGCCCGCCGCGTGCGCCTGGGCCACGAGCGCCTGCAGTCCGCCGACGACCTCGCCGGCGGTGATGCCGGGCGTCTGACCGATGTCGTTGATGCCCTCGAGAACGATGGCGGTGGTCACGCCGGGCTGCTGCAGGACGTCGGCCCGGAAGCGCGCGACGCCGCTAGGCCCGAACTGGGCCGTGAGCCCGTCCCGCAGGACGCGGTTGCCCCCGACGCCGGCGTTGAGGACCGACAGCGGGAAGCCGGCGGCGTCGAGGCGGCGCGCGAGCGCGTCGGGGTAGCGGGCGTTTCGGTCGATCGCCGAGGTGTCCTCGACCACGAACGCAGAGGTCTGCTGCGTGCCGTTGGTCAGCGAATCACCGAAGGCGACCACCGAGCCGGTGCTCGCGGGCGCGAGCACGTCGACGCCGCCGAGGAAGTACCAGCCGGCCGATGAGGTGCCGGAGGGGCGTTGCGTGAAGCGCGCTCCGCCCTCGTCGCGTGTGCGGTCACCGGAGCCCGGCGGCGCGAGGTAGTTCGTCTGGCGCGTGACTGCGTGCTCGGTCGGGGCGTCCACCCTGCCGGGGACGGCGAGGCTGATCGAGAGGTTCTCGAATGCGCGCACGTCCATCTCGACGGCGTCGCTGGCCCGTTGCTCGCCTGGCGGCAGGGTGACGGTCGGCGCGCCGCCGAAGAGCAGGGGCCGTCCGCTGCCGGGCACGACGGCGGCGCCTTTCGCCTGACGGCCGATCACGACGGGCCCGAGGGTGACCGGCGCGGTGCCGAACCGGTTGTCGAGGCGCAGCCGGACGACGGTCCCCGGGACGTGCGGCTCCACGACCATCCGGGCGGTCTGGTCGTCGAGCGGTTGTTGACCGGCAGCGCTGCTGGGGCTCGTCGACCACGTCCCGACCCAGTGATGCGGAGGACAGGTCGAGGTGACGCGGATGTCCGCATGCCGCGCTGTGGCGACCGCCGGAACGCCCATCGCGGCGACGAGAAGTCCCACGACCGCGATCAGCATCGCGGTCATGAGCCCGTCTGCCATGTCGGTGCGCCCGAGCACGATGGTCCGCGACGGAACCGCTAGCGCCTCGAACCGCCGAGGCGCTCCTCGGCGACGTGGATGCGGCCGATGTCCCTCACCGCTGTCCCGCCGTCTTGCAGGCGCGGTATCGGCGTACCGTCGTCAGCCGCCGGCCGGTCCGCGTGGTGGCACGGACGCGCACGGTGATGCGCTGGCGTCCACTCGTCTTCACGACGACTCGCACGCTACGCCGACCGACACGCCGCGCCTTCAACCGCTTGCCGTTCGCCGTCACGGTGATCGAGCGAAGCCGGTCGCGGCCGATGCCGCGGAGCCGGATGGTGAGCGTGCGCCGGGTGGGGCAGGCTTTGGGGGAGGCGCTTGTCGTGACGCTGACGGCCTTCGCGGGAGCACGATCGCGGTCGCAGCCGAGCTTCCGCTCGACGTCCCCCGGTGTCGCGAAGTACTCACCGCGCGGGTAGAAGTCGCCGAGCACGCGTTCCTCGGTGCCGGGCTGGGCGTTCTGCACCGCGTGGCGGAACCCGGGATCGGGGAGCATGTTGCGCATGAACAGCACGGTCTGCGGCAGCGGTCCGGCGGGCAGCCACGCCACCCCGCACGCGGTCCGCGCGTTGGCGGGGCGCGCCGCCGCGGTGGAGACGGCGATCGTGTAGCGGCCTTGATCGTCGACGGGGATCGCGTCGTCGTTGTGGCACGCGAGGTACTGCGTCGTCTGGATGCCCGTGCACATCGACCAGTAGCGCAGCTCACCCGTGCCCATCGTCGGCTCGCCGTCGTAGGTGCGGGGCGTCGTGGGCAGCTTGCCGCGGAGGACCAGCACCTGGCCGAAGCCCGGGCTCATCGCGCTGAAGACGTACTTGTTGTGCTCGTTCTCGGCGAAGCCCCCGCTCGGGAACTTCGTGGTGATGTCTCGTACCGCCTCGGCCACCGAGTCGCCCAGGGTGTCGCTCTCGACGTTGTACGTCAGCGCCGTCGGCGCGTTGGTGTAGCGCGTCCACCGGGGCGGGTCGTAGGACACGAGGCCGTTGGCCGGAAGCGGAGCCCCGAACCCGGAGGAGGCCAGGGTCTGGGTCGCCCCCACGTCGGGGATGGTGCCTGCCCCGCACTCGGGCAACGTCGTCCGGGTGCCGTCGGCGGCGACCAGGGTCAGGGTCGGCAGGCCGACGCCACCCGAGTCGTCGAGCCCGCGGTCGGCCTCGTAGACCCGGAGCGTCAGGCTGCCGCCGCCGAGCGACCGTGTCGACTTCGAGCCGTCGGCGTTCTCGGTGTAGATCGTGTTGGGGGCGCCCCCGCCCGCGGGTTTGCGTTCACCGACCATGCGGATGGTGTAGCCGCGGCGGTCGTCCGGCGTGGTCCGGTCGGCGCCCGGCTTGAACGGGTTCAGCGATCCGGGATCCGGCACCAGGTCGACGTCGGCGAGCGCGTCGATGGCCGTCGTGGCGACGTCGTAGGTGTGGAACGACAGGTAGCGGGCGTGCGGGAACCGTCCCTTGGCCTCGATCGCCCCGCCCGGGGGGATCGGCAGGATCGCCGCCCAGTACTTCGCGGCCTCGTCGGGATAGAGAATGTTCGCCTGGTCGCCGCTGACCTTGAGCGCCCAGCCGCAGTTGCGAGCGTCCGGCCCCTGAGCCCGAGCCGGCGCCGCCAGCCCGAGCGCGCAAGCCACCGCGGCGCACCCTGTAACCACCCTGAACACCCCAACCCACAACCGCTGCATCTGCTCGACCTCTCCCGTCGTGACCTCGTGCGATTGAAGCGTAGCAGAGGTGTACTGCAGGAGTACAACACTAACCGGAGCTCGCCGTTATGGTCTCGGCGATGACGAGATCGATCGCGCCGGCTGGGGGGTCCGGGGGCCCGCAGCGCCTGCCGCACGGCCCGCACGGGCTGTCGCCGGAGGCGGTCGCCCGCTCGCAACGAACGCGGCTGATCCAGGCCGTGAGCGTCTCTGTGGCCGAGAAGGGCTACGCGGCCACCACGCTCAACGAGGTCATCAAGCACGCCCGGGTCTCCCGCACGACCTTCTACGAGCGCTTCGCCGATAAGGAGGACCTGTTCGTGGCCGCCTACGAGCGGTCGGTCCGAGCCCACGTCCGCGCCATCGTCGAGGCGTTCAGGCAACACGACGAGACCCTTCCGGCACTCGGCGCCGGCGCACGGGCCTACCTCCAGGTCCTGGCCGACGAACCCGCCTTCACGCGAGCGTTCATCGTCGAGGTCCGCCTGGCCGGCCGACGCGCCCTCGAGACGCACGACCGGCTGATGGGCATGTACGCCGGGCTGCTGGGTCATGTCGCGAGCCTGCTCGACAGGGAGCACCCCGGCCGCGCACCGATCAGCGAGCCGGTGCTCCGGGCCGCGACCGCCGGCGTGGAGAACCTCGTCGAGCAGACGATCATCGCGGGGCAGGGCGCGGAGCTGATGGACCGTGAGCCAGACATGCTCCATCTCATCCTCGCCGTGCTCGGCGTGCCTGACGCGCCGGCGACTGCGATCAACCTGGCGCGCGCAGCGGATCCGACCTAGACGGAGGATGATCGCCGACACGGTGAGGCTGCGACGGCTGACGAAGGTCGGAATCCTCGAGCGGAGCGGCCCGGCCGATACCGGCGGAGCCGGCGATCGCGGCGCTCCACGACGACGACCAGGGCCGGTCCTCCGATGCCGAGTCGGATCTGTAGACCTCTAGGCCTGGTCGGACGCGAGCTCGATGCGCGGCAGCATCGTGTCGCCGCGTCGTGCATGGTCGAACCCGACGAGGTCGCCGGAGCGGTTCGCCGCGTCGGAGTGGTGGTAGGCGCGAATCTCGGTGATGCGCTCGCCGGCGAAGGCATACCACTCGGTCCCCCGGTCGATCCGGGGCTCGCCGCTCTTCGGGTCCGTCCAGGTCATCGTCCACTCGATCACCGCTTCGTCACCCGACTCGATGCCGTGCTCGACGGTCCAGCGCGCGCCCAGACGGCGTTGCTGGGCGGCCCAGAGCGCCGCGATGTGCGCGGCACCCTGCACCGCCGGAAGGCGGGTGAAGTAGTGGGTCGCGTCCGGGGTGAACGCGGCCTCCAAGCCGGCCTCGTCCGGCGCGTTGCACGCGGCGTAGTAGCGCTCGACGAGGTCCAGGAGGCGTCCCATCGGGAGATCATCGCGGATGACGGGGCCCACCGCCGGGACCTGCAGGTCCCCCCTCAGGGCTCGAGACATCGCTCGAGCTCCCCCACCGGGATCAGCCGTCGAGTGCCGCAGCGAATGATCCGCATCTCATGCAGTGCTTCTCGCGGATGTCGACACCGACGCCCAGGGGTTCGCGGGGTCGCTTGGGACAAGAGGCACGCCCGCGACGGAGCCGGCAGGGGGGCGGCTTCCTCAGCGACCCTTGGTCGCGGCCCTCGGCCTGCAGGTGCGATAGACGCGCTCCTGCACCAGTCGACGCCCCCTCCGTGTGCGCGCGGCGATGCGCACGCGGACCACGCCCCGCGGAAGGCCGCGCAGATCGACCAGTGCGCGGAGCCGCTCTCCTCGTAGGACCTTCACCTGGCGGCCGTTGACCGTGACGCGGGCGGAGCGCAGGCCGCCGGGCAGGCGGATGACGAAGCGCCGACGACTGGTGCACCGCCGCTCCGATGGCAACCCGAGCGTGGCGGGCTGCCCGACCGGCAGCGGATAAATGCCGTTGGCGAGCCGCAGGACGAAGAAGCCGCTGTCCTGGCACGTCACCCAGAGCTGGTCGCCGACGAACCGCGGCGGCGAGCTGCACCAGTCCGTGCGCATGTCGGTGCCGACGGTGCCGGCGTGCTCGCTACCCGGAAGGTCGCTGCTCGACCTCGTCGCCTGCGCCGGCGGGTTGAAGTAGGCGATCTCCCGCGGAGCATCGGGGGCGCGGATGTCGAAGACGCGCACGCCAGAGACGAAGTACCCGCAGGCGAGCGCCGTCGGGTCGGTCGGCCGGTCGACCCCGCAGTAGTGCGCGTCGTACCCGAAGACGTCGGTGTCCGGCGTGTCCGTTGCCCGATCGGCCGCGTGCTCGGGCATCTGGATCTCGAGCTTGAGCTTGGACACCACCCGTGGCTGGCGCTCGTTCGAGACGTCGATGATCCGCGCGGCGCCACTGCGCATCTCGTCGACGAAGACGATGTGCGGGCGGCCGCCGTAGCTGACCGGGATGGCGTGCTGACCGGCCGTCCCGTCGGACCACTGCAGCCGGCCGAGTTGTCTGACCTGCGGCAGCGGTCGGCGACTCTGCACCTCCGCGACGTCAAGCACCTGCACGCCGTTCGGCTGCACGACGTCGTCGAGGGGCTGCACCCCGGTGAGGTTGCCCTGGAGCGCGATGTACATCCGCCGGCCGTCTGGGCTGAATCCGAAGCCATGGTTTCCCGTGCTGGGCTGCCAGGTGCCGAGGACCTTCGGGCGGGCGGGGTCGGCGACGTCGATGGCGCTGAGGTAGCCGAGGTAGCCCGACGCCAGCCAGTAGGTGCGTCCGTCCGGGGACCAGCCACCCTCGTGGGCGAACAGGTTGGCGGGCCGAGGGACCCCCGGACCGTCGAGGGAGCTGAGCAGCCGCGGCTTCGTGCAGTCGTCGCCCAGGTCGTACACCTCGAAGGCCCCGGCACCCGAGCCGCCCGGACCGCCCGCGAACGCCGCGGCCAGCAGGCCGCGCTGCTCGTTGACCTTCAACGTCTCCCAGGTCCCGAGCATTCCCGGCGTGCGCAGCCTCCCGACCAGGCGCGGACGGGCAGGGTCACGGACGTCGAGCACCTGCACGCCCGGCGCTTGCGGCCCGAAGCGGGTACCGACGTAGGCGCAGTGGCGGTAGGACGCGCTCACCCAGGTCGCGCCGGGGCCCTGCCACTGGCCGACCTGCTCGAGGTTGCAGCGGTACCCCTTGGCGCTGCGGCCGCTGACGCGCTCGGAGAGCGCCACGCGACCCTGGGTTCCCGTCTCGGGCAAGGAGTCCGGGCCGCAGGAAGCCCGGGCGACGGGACCTTCGAAGGCGCTGGTCTGCGCCGCTGCCTCGACCACCGTCGGGAAGAGCGACCGAGCGTCGAACCACCCCGCCTGCGGCTCCTGTCCCACGCCATGGCCGGACGCTGATGCCGGCGCGCAGAGGACGAGCAGCACCGCGAGCACGGTCCTTCGCGGCGCGCTCATGACGTCGCTCGACAGAGCCTCACGGTCGCCCGGCGGACGAACGTGCGGCGACCAGAACGACCCGACACGCGCACCCGGACGACCCGCGCCTTGCTCCCACCGAACCGCAGCCGCACGATGCGCCCACGTCGCACGAAGCGATGCCGACGTCCGTTGACGCGGACAGCGAGGCGCGTGGCGCCGCGCGGGACGCTGATCTGCAGGGAGCGTGAGGTCCGGCACGAGGCCGCCGGCTTCGCGGGGGCGGCGGCCGGCGCGCAGGGCTCGGTGGATCCGGGAACGAGACGGAACCGCTTGAAGAAGTCCCAGGCGACCTCGCCGCCGTCGGGTCCTCGTGGGTCGGTGAACGCCGCGGAGCCAGAGTCGCTGGAACCGCCGGGCCAGTAGTGGTCCATGCCGTGGATCTGCCAGCGCTCGAGCACCGGGCAGCCGGACCTGTCGGCAAAGGTGGTGACCGTGCTCGCATAGCCGTTGGGCCGGGTCACCTGGCGGGTCGTCGTCGGCGTCGCGGCGATCGGCCCGTCGGCCCCGCCGGAGGTCACGAGGTTGTTCGTCATCCGCCACTGGTCCACCACCTGCGGCGCGTGCGCCGGCGGTACGACGGTGTCCCTGTCGCCATGGGAGACGAGCACCGGCACGACCCGCTTACGGTCGCCCATCGCGGCGACCGCCTCCTGTGCGAGCGTCGCGCTCGGGCGACTCGGCGGTGCTCCGATGCACGTCATCGCACGGTAGGCGCATCCCGCATTGAGCATGAAGGCGGCGAACAGGTCGGGATAGGTCGCCGCGACGACCGAGCCGATCATCGCGCCCGAGGACATGCCCGCGTAGTAGACGCGGGAACGGTCGATCCTGGGCGACGGGCGAGCGAGCGCGTCGAGGACCATCGCGGCGATCGCGCTCGGGTCGCCGCTGTCGCGGGTCGTGTCCGTCGGGTAGCGCCAGCAGCGCGCCGGGTGCAAGACCGGGTCCCCCTCGTGGTCGGCGTACAGGACGACGAACCTGTCGCGCTCGGCCTGCTCGTCGAGCTCGTTGGCGACCTCCTGCTGCTCGGCGGTCGTGTTGCAGCCGTGCACCATCACGAACAGCGGGGCCGGCTCGGTACGGTCGATGCTCGCAGGCGTGTACACGACCGCCCGGTAGCCGTTCGGATACGTCCGCTCTTCGCGCTGCCCGGGCGCAGCCTGGGCCACAGCCCCCGTCAGCAGGACAGCCAAGGCCGTCGCGATGACGATGATCAGGCGCATGTGCGAAACCTCCGGAGGAGACGGACGGAGCGGCCCCGCGAATCGCGTCCGCGGACGACGAGCGTGTAGGTCCCGGCCTTCTTCCCGCGCAGATCGACGCGGACACGGCGATCGCGAACGGGAATCGCGCGACCGTCGAGCGTGGCGCGCGACCTGCGCAGTCTGCTCGGGAGCGTGACCGTGATCACCCGGCGACTGGTGCAGCGACGTCGCGCGACCGGGGCGGTGATGCGCACGACGGCGCGACCGTCGTCACCGAGCACGACCGGCACCGTCACCCGGCCCGCGTCGACCGCGACGGCGACGGGTGCGCCGTCGACCGCGATCTCCGCTCCTGGTGGCACCGACCGCGGCGTGCGGACGTCGGCGGTGCCGTCACCTTCGAGGACGAACCCGTCGCGGGAGGCGTCGGAGAGCCTCGACCACGCGAGCGCGTCTCGGCGGAAGGCCACGCGCCAATCGAACACCTCGTACGCAGGGCGGGCGCTGCGGTAGGTCACCCTCGCCGGGCCTGCCGGCGGCGTGGCGAACAGGGGCATGATGACCGCGAGGGTCTGACGCAGTCCACGCGTCCAGTACGGCCACGTGTGCGTGCCGTCGCCGTAGTGGTCCCAGACGTGCGCGATCCCGAGCGTCGCGAGCCGCTCGTGGAGGCTGACGCTGTTCTGCTCCGCCTGACCCTCGACCACGTCGTAGGGCGCACCGCCGTCGTCCAGCGGACCGGGCTGCCCGTTGCCGGTGCGGATCGTGAGCTGCAGGGGACGGAGGTTCTCGGCGAGATCCCAAGGATTCTGCGACCGCCAGCGCAACTCGTCGGTCGCACGCGGGCCCCAGACCGTCGCCGGCGTCCCGCCGTCGAGGCCCGGCAGAAGCTGGTGGATAGCGCCCGCGTTGACGTTCGAGTCGACGATCCCCGAGAACGACGCCGCCGCGAGGAAACGATCCGGATGCTCCGCCGCGTACTTCATCGCGCCGAACCCGCCCATCGAGAGGCCCGCTATCGCACGGCCCTCACGGGTGGCGATCGTGCGCAGGTTCGCGTCCACCCAGGGGAGCAGCTGGTCGAGGTGGTAGGTCTGCCACTGCGGCAGGCCCTGCGCACCGGCGGAGATCCAGTCGGAGTACATCCCTCCCCTGCCGCCGGCCGGCATCACGACGATCAGCGGAAGATCCGCCGTCGCCTTCTCGACGGCGCCGTGGATCGTCCACGCCTGCGACCCGTCGACGTCGGCATCGCAGCAGCCGTGCAGGAGGTAGAGGACCGGCCACCGGCGCCTCGGCTCCGTGTCGTAGCCGGCCGGCAGCAGGATGCGGACGTTGGTCTCGGCCGGCAGCGCCTTCGTCGTGAACCCGAGCTCGATCAGTCTCGGGGACAGCTGCGCCCGCCGCGTCACGGTGAGGTCCGCGTCTCCTGCCTGAGCGGCTACGGGCGCCATGAGGAGCCCCACCAGCGCGAGGTGGATCGCCCTGCGTCGCATCCTCTTCGCAGGCGTCCGCGTCAAGATGTCGCGACGATCGACACGTCGCGCCGTGTCGACCGCGCACCGGTGCGCACCACGAGCGTGCGCGACGCCGCCTCGTAGCTGAAGGCCGAGGTCGCAAGGCGCCGCCCGTCGACGCGGACCGCGCGAGGCCGGGCGACGTCACGCAGCCGGATCTCCCAGGAACGGCGCGACGGCGCGCCGGCGAAGCGTCCGCGTGCGCGGCCGATCGTCACCGTCGTGCGGCGTCCGCTGCGGCGTTGGGTGATCGTCGTGCGCATGGCTTGGCCGCGCTCGAAGGCGTAGCCCTCGCCGGCGTCCTCGTAAAGCGCGAAGCGTCCGCGGCTGCCGCGGAAGGCGTCGATCCGCAGGAGGGCCGGGGCCGGGGCGGCGCGCTTGCCGCTGGGGTCGGTGACGACGACGGCGCCCGCGCGTACGAGGACCGGCATCCGCGACAGCGGCACGGAGACGGTGCGCTGTGCCGGGCCGCGGGAGCGCTCCCCCGTGAACCAGTCGACCCACGTTCCGGGCGGCACCCACAACCTGGTCTGCGCCGGGTCGCCGGGCGCCGTGACGGACGCGGCGACGATGTCCGGACCGAAGGTTCGGACGGTCGGATTCTCGTGCGCGCCCTCCTCACGGGGCCACGTCAGCCAGAGCGGTCCGGTGATCGGCAGACCGGTGTCGTGCGCGCGGCGGGCGAGCGTGTACGTGGTGGGGACGAGCGCCGCGCGCAGCCGCAGCGCCTCGGCCGCGGCGTCACCGGCCGGACCGGGGTACTCCCACGGAAGGCGCTTGCCGTGGTGGGAGTGCAGGCGGTCCAGCGGCTCGAAGGTCGCGAACTGCACCCATCGCGCGTACAGGTCCGCGGGGACCACGTTGTTCTGCCCGGCGATCACGCCGTTGCACTGACCGGCGATCGGCAGCCCGGCGAAGCTCCCGATGTCGTGGCTGACGTACGGCAGGCCGATCGCCGCGGCACCCGCGGTCATCTCGGCCTCGAACGCGAGCATCTCCCAGCTCGCACAGGTGTCGCCCGTGAACTGGACCGTCGAGCGATGCTCGGCCAGCGCACCCACGCCGCCGTCAGGCGCCTGACGGTCGCCGTAGACCCCGTCCTGCAGGAACGACGCACCGATCCGCGAGAACGCCGGCCAGCGCTCGCCCCGAGCACGCTGATAGGCCGCATAGCGCGCGTTGATCCACGTGTCGGCCGTCAGGCCGGGCGCGACCGCCGAATTCGGGGCCTCACAGCACCAGTCCAGCCAGAACATGTCGATCCCGGAATCGGCGAACGGCTTGTGCAGGGCGAAGTACGCGTCGAGGTGCGCCTGCTTGGTCCAGTCGAAGACCTTGCACTGCCCGGTGAGGTCCGCCTGCAGCAGGCGGCACATGCCGTCGTCGGTCCCCAGGCGGCCGGTCTGCGCCTCGACGGCGGGGAGCGCCGGATCGTTGGAGTTGATCGACGGGTGGATGTTCGCGCCGACGTCGATCCCCTCGCGATGCGCCCAGTCGATGAACGCCTTGGGATCGGGGAAGAGGTCGCGGTTCCAGTCCCACGCGTTCCAGCTGTACGGCAACCCGGGCGCACCCGCGAGCTGGGCACCGGCGGCCGCACCCACCGGGTCGGCCTGGCGCTTGAAGTCGGTGTCGAGCGACACCATGCTGAGCGGGATCCCGCGGCGCGAGAACTCCCCGGCGATCTCCTGCAGCTCGGAGGCCGAGTACGGGAAGTACTTCGAATACCAGACGCCGAAGGCCGACCGGTCCAACAGCGGCGCGGCCCCGGTGAGCGTGCGCAGGTCGCGCAGCGCGCGGGCGCGGTCGTCCCCGTAACCGAAGAGGTACCAGTCCTGGTAGGTCGTCTCGCGGGCCGGCCTGGTCGCGAAGCCCGGCGCCTGGGGGACCAGCAGGATCGTCCGGGAGTCGTCCACCACGCGCCACCCGTCGCGCGTCAGCACCCCGGGGTTCAGTGGGACCGGGCCCTGCAGCAGGTCCAGCGCCCGCGTCCAGCCGCCCAGGGTGCGCTGCTCGGCGGTCGGACTCATCCCGGCGGTGGTGCGCCGCCCGCCGGTGCCGAAGGTGAGGCGCAGCGTCTCCCCGTCCAGCGGCGCCGTGCCCCGGCGCCACCGCAGGAGCACCTTCGCCGTGCGGATCTCCCGCCACCCGGCGCGCACCCGGGTCGTGAACCGGGGGACCTGGCGGCGGACGCGCTGCGCGGTCATCGTCGGGCGATCCTCGAACCGTCCGTCCTGCGCGAGCTCGGCGCGGATCAACGTGGGAGAGAGCACGGTGAAGCGGGCAGCGCCGTCGCTCACGATCGCCGAGCGTCCGGCTGCGTCCGCGCTCGCCGGACCCAGGACCAGAGCGCTGGCGGCGACCAGCAGCACGACGAGCAGACGGGTGGTGGAATCGCGTGACCGGCGCATTGAGGGGTCGCGATCGTACACACCGGCCGACCACCCGCGCTCGCCGTCGGTCCGGTTTCCGGCTACACGTCCGGCACGCCCAGGAATGTGAGCGTGCGCCGCGCGATGAGCTCCGGGTCATTGGCCGGAGCGCTTGATGGTCATCGCCAGGCGTCGAGCAGGTCCGCCGGGCCAAAGCTCATGTCGACCTCGGTTCCGGAGTGCAGCCCGGTCCGCGAGACCGCGACGAGCTTTGCTCCTGCGGCTCCCGGCACCGCGGCCCGGTGGCCGGCGAGGGTCGCGGCGTCGGGTGGGCCGAAGCGGGTCTGGTCTTGCCACTTGATCGACCCGATGAAGCCGATGCTCGTGGGCGTCGGTGTGTTGCCTCCGACGAGATCGACCTCGACGGAGTGATCGCGCCGCCACCAGCTGCCGACGTGCCGTGCGCCGCCGAGTTGCGCCCCGAGGTCGGGCTCGACGAGCAGCCGCTCCAGTGCTCGTCGGACCACCGGCTCGATCGCCCGTCCGCGGTAGCTGGGCCAGTCACGTTTGACTCGCGCGATCGTGATGTCCGATCGCCCACGCGCGAGCTCGTCCGTGTAGGGGCCGATGAACCGCAGCCAGAACCGCAGGTACGGATCGCTGACCGTGTACTTCGTGGCCTTCGCTCCCATCGGAACCGCGTAGGGCATCGCCTTCTCGACCATGCCCTTCGTATCGACGAGCACCGCCAACGCTGCGTCGAGCGTCTTGGCACTGATCTGGCTGCGCGAAGCGATCCTCCCGTGAGCGCTCTCGCCGTGCCCGATCGCCTCGATCACCCGGCGCGCTTGCAGCGTTCGCTCGAACTCCGAGCCGAGAACCCGCAGGGCGTCGGTCACGAAACGCGTCTGATCGTCGACCAGCGCCGATCGCAGGAACGCGTCGATCGTCGCACCCGTCGGCCACGAAGCTGCGAGGCTCGGCAGCCCACCGATCACCAGGTAGCGGTCGAATGCGTCCGCGGCATCACTGGTGCCCGTGATCGTCGCGACCGCGGACGGATCAAGGCCTAGCACGCGCAACTCGCGCGTCGGGCGACCGTGCAACGGCGCGCGCGCCCGGACGAGCTCGTCCATCATTCGCACGTCGGACCCGACGCAGATCAGGAGCACGGGAAGCTTCTCCAGCGCGCGGTCCCACGCCTTCTGCAGATCCGCCGCAAAGCCCTCGTCCAGCTCGGCGAGGTACGGCAACTCGTCGATCACTACGATCGCCGGGTGCTCCCGCGTCGCGCCCTGCGCGGCGGCACGCAACATGACGAGCCAGCTCGAGAACGCGACGCCCGAGAACGCGTCGGCAGCCGGCAACGACGACTCACGGACGGACTCCGCGAACTCTGCCAGCGACTCCTCCCGCCCGCGCCGCGGGGCCTGGAAATAGCAGTACGGCGAGCCAGCCGACCCGCAGAACTCCTCGACCAGCCGCGACTTGCCGACCCTGCGGCGCCCACGGATCCACACGAAACGCCCACGGCCATCAGCGCGCACACCCGCAAGCTCATCGGCCACCTGCCGCAGCTCCTGATCACGCCCGACAAAACATGACATGCACGAAACTATAGCTTGCGAAAGTTTCGCTGACTACTGTTTGTGAGGCAACGCCAGCGAACACGCTCGGCACGCTCCCCAGCACAACGGTCTCGAGCACCGTGGTGCTCAAGACGCCCGGCGGAAGCGCCCGCAACAGGGTCGAGCGCCTCACGGACTGGCGCCGTTAGCCGCGTGGCATCGGTCTTTCGCCTTCTCGGTCTATCGGCGGCCGCGTTGAGATCCGACCCGGACCCCTCTGGGACGGCCTTGGGATAGTCGGCACCCCTCAACAGCGGCTTCGAGCGGTCTCCAGCGGCACACCAGCAAGTGCTACGACCGCGACCCCCTGCTGCCGCAACCATCCCGTTTGCTGGGCAATCGCCATTCCTACAGCGGAGAGACAGGTGTCTGATCTCAAGACATATGTCCCTAGAGATAGGTCTCTCATGTCTCGGGACATAGGTCACTCCCGCGGCGCCGGTCGTCGCAAGGCGAGCCCGTAGGGCGAGTCGCAGCGGCGATCGGCGCCGACCCGGTTGGGTG
>JBBSJQ010000001.1:0-622018 GCA_038257095.1 Solirubrobacterales bacterium | reverse complement strand
CGAGCGTCGCGAGGGACTCACCCTCGACATCCTCGGCGATGATCAGCAGCGGCTTGGCGGACTGGATGACGGCCTCGAGGACCGGCAGCACGTCGCGCACCGAGGTGATCTTCGAGTTGGCGATCAGGATGTAGGGGTCCTCGAGGACCGCCTCCATGCGCTCCTGGTCGGTCACCATGTACGGCGAGATGTAGCCCTTGTCGAAGAGCATGCCCTCGGTGAACTCGAGGTCCATCCCGAAGGTCTGGCCCTCCTCGACGTTGACGACGCCGTCCTTGCCGACCTTCTCGATGGCGTCGGCGATGACGTCGCCGATCTCCTCGTCGCCGGCGGAGATGGTCGCCACGCGAGCGATCTGCTCCTTGCCGTCGACCGGCTTGGACTGCTTGGCGATGTTCTCGACGATGCTGTTGACGGCCGTCTCGATGCCCTTCTTGAGGGCGAGCGGGTTGGCGCCTGCAGCGACGTTCTTCAGGCCGGCGCGGACGATGGCCTGCGCGAGGACCGTGGCGGTCGTCGTGCCGTCGCCGGCGACGTCGTTGGTTGCCGTGGCGACCTCGCGGACGAGCTGGGCGCCCTGGTTCTCGAAGACGTCCTCGACCTCGATCTCACGAGCGATGGTGACACCGTCGTTCGTGATCGTGGGGGCGCCGAACTTCTTGTCCAGGACGACGTAGCGACCCTTGGGGCCGAGCGTCACCTTGACGGCGTTCGCGACGGCGTCGACGCCGGCCTCGAGGGCCTTCCGGGCGGACGCGTCGTACTTGATTTCCTTGTGAGCCATATCTGGTTCCTCTTCTTACTTCGTGACCTTGGCGAGGACGTCGGACTCGCGAAGGACCAGGAGGTCCTCGCCGTCGACCTTGATCTCGGTGCCGCCGTACTTGCTGTACAGGACGGTGTCTCCCGCGGCGACGTCGAGCGGGATGCGCTTGCCGTCGTCCTCGAGCTTGCCGTCACCGACGGCGAGAACCTCGCCGCGCTGGGGCTTCTCCTTGGCGGTGTCGGGGAGGACCAGGCCGCTGGCGGTGGTCTCCTCCTCGTCGATGGCGCGGACGATCAGACGATCGCCGAGCGGCTTGAGCTTGATGGACATGCTTCCTCCGTACTGGAGCTGTGTGATGAACGTGACGCGGGTTGGCACTCCCCGGTCGAGAGTGCCAGCCACTGCGTCGCAGCATACACGCCGGACGGCTTCGGGCAAGACTCGTTGGCACTCTGTTCACAGGAGTGCCAGTCGTGGGCCCTTCTGCAGCGTCCCCCGTACCCCTCGCGTGATCGCCCGCGCACTCCTGATCGCCGTCATCGCCGCGGCGAAGGTCTCGGTCGTGCTGCTCGTGCTCGGAGCGCAGGCCGCGGTCGTCGCCGTGGTGGCTGCCGCGCTCGCGATCCTGATCGTCACCCAGGGCGCCCGGACCGCACGCCGCGGGTAGCCTGCGGCGGACCGTGTCCGCCACTCCCGAGATCGCCAAGGCCCGCGTCCGCAAGCTCCTCCTGGGGGCCGCCGACCGCGCCGGGCTCGAGATCCGCCGCCGCGGCCACGGGGTCCGGCGCACGATGCCCGAGGTCCTGGGCCACTACGCCCGGCTCGGTGTCGCCCCGACCACCGTGATCGACGTGGGCGTCGCCGCCGGCACCCCTGAGCTGTACGCGGCCTTCCCGCAGGCTCGCAAGCTCCTGGTGGAGCCGCTGCGCGAGTGGGAGCCGACGTTGCGCGATCTCGTGGCCGCCGCGCCCGCCGGGTCGGCCTACGAGCTGTGCGCCGCAGGCCCCGAGCCCGGGGAGCTGGAGATCGGCGTGCACCGCGTGCTCGCCTGCTCGAGCGTCGTGGGCGACCGGGCGGGGGACGAGGCGGACGTCGAGCGCCGCGTCGTCCCGGTCCGCAGGCTCGACGACGTCGTCGCACGGCACGGCCTGGACGACGGCGGGCCCGTCGTCATCAAGGCCGACGTCGAGGGCGCGGAGCTGCACGTCCTGGGAGGCGCCGGGGCGACCTTGGAACGCGCCCAACTCGTCCTGCTGGAGACGTCGCTCTTCGCCCTCAACCCGGGGGCCGCGCAGCTCGGCGAGGTCGTCCGCTGGATGGCCGACCACGGCTGGGCTGTCGCCGACTTCTACGACGGGCACGTCCGACCGCTGGACGGCCAGCTGGCGCAGATCGACATCGCGTTCGCCCGTGAGGCCGGTCCGCTGCGGACCGATCACCGTTACGCCCGGCCCGACCAGGCCGACGCGCTGTACCGCTCCTGGGGGCTCTAGGACCGCTCTTCGAGCTGCCGGCGGGGGCTGTAGCGCAGCGGGCCGAACGGACGGCCGCTCTGGTCGGTCTCGTAGCCGACGGCGATGAGGATCTGGGCGCGCTGCAGGCGCGCCACGGCCTCGAGCGCGGCGGACGGTCGCAGCTGCGCGCGCTCGGCGAGCTCACGGACCCCCATGGGCCGTGGGGTCCGGGCGAAAGCGCGAAGGAGCTCGTGGTCGGTCACCGCCCGGTGATCGACCGGAGGTTCGTCCGGTCGCAGCCTGCTGGACGAGCGATGGAGCGTCCCCTCGGGGGAGCGGGTCCTAGTTCTGGGCGCCGCCGATGCCGTGCAGGCGATCGGTGAAGGTCGGCGGGTTCTCGATGATCTGCGAGAACCGCACGACGGTGACGATGTCGTCCATCGTCACGCTCTTGCCGTAGATCTGCTCGAGGAAGTGGATCATCTCCTCGTGGCGGCGGAACTCCGGGTTGTCGTGTTCGATGTCCCGGGGGGTGAGGTCCTTCACGCGCTTGACCTCGACCTGGTCGATGACCGCGTCGAAGATCTTCTCGCGGGGTGAGTGCTGGTAGCCGATGGTCACCATCACCGCCTGGTTCTTCTTGTACTTGTGCGACTTGTCGCCCACGCGGATGGTCGCCGTCTTCCGACCGCGCTTCAGCTGGTCGGCGAAGATCGTCGAGTAGAAGTTCAGGACCTGCATGGGTCGCAACCCTACTCGGTGCGCAGCACGACCGACACTGCCTTTGCGGCCATGCTCCGCTCGCCGTCGTAGGTCAGCGTCCGCGCCGCCTCCTCGAGCGGCACCCAGCGCGCGTCCTCGACCTCGTGGTCGTGGTCGGTGGGGTCGCCCGAGACGTAGTCGAGCAGGTAGAAGGCGACGACCTTCGCGATCCGGCGACCGTCGCGCTGGTACCAGTAGCGCACCTCACCGAGCTTCTCGCGGACCTCGCACGTGACGCCGGCCTCCTCGCGCACCTCCCGCAGGGCGGCCTGCTCCGGGGTCTCGCCGGGATCCGGGTGGCCTTTGGGGAGCGCGACGACCCTCGAGCCGTCCGCGGCGCGCCGGGTGGGCACGATGACGATGCACTTGCCGTCACGGACGACGACGCCGCCGCAGGAGAACTCCGGATCGGCCTTGGCCATCTAGTAGATGTAGCCCTTGAGGGCGTCGGGCTGGTGGATCGTCACGCGGCCGCGTCCCTGCGAGAGAACTCCGGCGCGCTCGAGGACGGCCATGAAGCGGCTCGCGGACTCGCGGCTGGAGCCGGCGAGCTGGGCGATGTCGGCCTGGGTGATCGTCACGAGGACGTCGCTCTCCCCGGCACCCTCGGTGCGCGCCTGGTCGACGAGCTGGACGAGGACCTCGGCGACGCGGCTCTGCACCGTCTGGAAGGACTGGCGGGCGAGGCGCTCGTTGGCCTCCCGCAGCCGGCGGCCGAGGCCGATCACCAGCCGGACACCGATGTCGGGGTGGTCGCGCATCAGACGGCGCATGTCCGAGCCGAGGATCGCGAGCGCCTCGACCTCGTCCAGCGCCTCCACCGTCGCCGACCGCTTCTCGTCGTCGAACATCGCGAGCTCGCCGAAGATGTCCCCGGGGCCGAAGTGCGCGAGCGCGATGCTGCGTCCGTCCCCGTGCTCCCGCAGGGCCCGGGCGTGTCCGTGTCGTACGACGTAGCACGTGTCCGAGGTGTCGCCCTCCCTGAAGATCACCTGGTGCGGCTCGAACCGGCGCGGGACGGCGACCTGCGCGACGTGCTCCAGGTCAGCGGGGGCGAGGGCGTCGAAGACGGGGACCCGCTCGAGGAGTGCGGTCGTGTCGGCCACGCCCCGATCCTATGCGCCCGCACCCCGCCGCGAGCGTCGAACAGCCCTTCCTGCCGGGTATGGAGCGGGAAAGGGCTGTTCGGCGGGCTCGGTCGGGCGCTCAGGCCGTGGCGTCCAGGGTGCGCTCGCGGGCGCGGCGGCGGGTGACCCGCGCCGCTCCGTGGCCCAGGAGTGCCAGCAGGCCCAGCGGCAGCAGCACCGCCGCGCCGACGACCGCCACCCCCGCTGCCACCTCCAGCACGCGGCCGGCATCGCGCAGCGCGTCGCCCGGCGTCCAGGCGCCGCCCTCGTCCTCGCCCTTCCCGGCGGGGTCGCCCGCGGTCGGATCGCCCGTGACCGTCAGGGCCACCGTGGCCTTGTCGGTCCGGTTCTTCAGGCGCTGCAGGTCCGCCTGCGCCGAGGCGATGCGGGTCCTGCTGTCGGCGATCCGGGCCCGCAGGCTGGAGACCTGCCGGTCGGTCTGGGCGCGGGACAGCGCCTTCAGCAGCGCGGCGCGCTCGTCCCGGGCGTCCTGCAGGCGGTCGGCCACGGAGACGAACGACCCGGTGATGTCCTGGCTGTCCTGGGTCAGCCCGGACACGCTGGCGAGCTTCGAGAGCTGCGCGATCGCCCGATCGAGCTTCGAGGTCGGCAGCTGCAGCTCGAAGAACGACTCGCCGCCGTCCGGGGCGATCGAGATCCGGGACGACGCGACCACCCCGCCGAGCGCCTGGACGGTGCGGATGACGCCGTCCGAGACGCCCTGCACGTCCTCTGGCTTCGTGGTGAGGGACAGCTGGGCGGAGCGTTCGACCCGACGTCGGCCCGCGAGGGCGCCGACGGAGCCGGTGGGGGGCGTGGGCGCGATGGCGGCATTCGGGGCCGCCGACTCGCGCGACGCCGTGCTGTCCTCGAGCGCCTGCTGCTGGGCCGCGGCGCCCGGTGCGGGCGGCGCAGCGTCGCCGGCCGTCGCCGCCCCGGTGCTCTCGGGGACGGACGAGTCCTCGGCGACGGACGAGAGGGCGCTGCCTCCGACGTCGCCGCCGCCGGTCCCGTTCAGCGCCACGGTGGTGACCGCGAGGCCGAGCACGGCGACCGCCGCGAGCGACAGGGCCGGCCGGAACAGCGGGCCCGACGGTTTGAGGCGTGCGAGGAACCCGGTTGTCCCGTCCCGCCCGCCCCGAGGAAACCCGGCCTCCACCCGGGCGTCCAGTGACGCGCGGGCCGGCCCGTCGAACGCGGGGATGTCCGCCCGGACCTCGCGGACGAGCTCGGACAGGACCGGGTCGGCCCCGGGCTCCCCTGTCAGCGCTCGCTCGAGCGCGTCGAGCTCGGCGGCCACGGCCGGGTCGAGCTCGTCGGTGGTGTTCTGGTGGCGGGTCATGAGCAGGCCTCCCGGAGCTTCGTCACGGCACGATGGATGCGGGTCCCGGCGTTCGCCTCGGAGATGCGCAGGACGCCGGCGATCTCGACGTTGGTCAGGCCCGCCTGGAACTTCAGGGCGACGAGCTCGCGGTCGCGCGGCTCGAGCGTGGCGAGGGCGGCGCGCACGGTGGCGCGGCGGTCGACGGCCTCGGTGTCGTCGTGGGCGGCGTCGAACGCGGCCGACGCGCCAGGGTCGTCGGGCTCGACCACGAGAGCAGCGGTCCGCGATCTGCGGCGCAGCTCGTCCAGCGCGGCGTTGCGCGCGATGCCGAAGAGCCAGGCGCGCTCGGTCCCGCGGTCCGGCTTGAAGCCCGACCGCTTGCGGTAGGCCCGCTCGTAGACGGCGGCGGTGACGTCCTCCGACGCACTCCGGTCCCGCAGCAGCGACAGCACGTAGGCGAAGACGTCGTCGGCCGTTTGACGGTAGAGCGCGTCGAATGCCATCCGGGCCGTGTTCTGATGAGGCAGAGCCATGGTCAAGGTGTCACTCATGCAAGTACTACGACGCGCCCGGCAAACCATCACGTATCGTCGTGACATGGTCGCCCGACGTGCAACCCCCCTTCTCGCCGCGACCCTCGGGGCGGCCGCGCTGGTTGCCGTGCCGGGCGCCTCGGGCGCCGAGGGGGACACGAAGCAGAAGCCGATCAGCGCCTCGCCGCTGCTCTGGGCGACGGTGAACGTGTGCGACACGGTCGACAACCCCGACACCATCGGGATCCGCGCGTCGATGCCCGGCAGCGGTATCCGCTCGGAGAAGATGTTCATGCGCTTCCGGGTGCAGTTCTTCGCCAAGGCGGACGGCAAGTGGCACAACGTCGGCAAGGCCGGGGACTCCGGCTTCCGCTCCGTCGGCTCCGCCCGGTTCGCGCAGCGCCAGTCGGGCCGCAACTTCACCATCGAGCCGCCGACGGACGGCGCCTACCGCCTCCGCGGGGCCGTCACGTTCCAGTGGCGCGAGGGTGACAAGGTCATCCGCTCGGCGAGCAAGCGCACCACGGGCGGGCGCGGCAGGACACGTGGCGCGGACCCCAAGGGGTTCAGTGCGGCGAGCTGCGTCGTGCGCTGAGCCCGAATACGGCGCGGCTCAGCCGAACAGCCGCGGGTCGTTCGTGATGATCCCAGCGACGCCGAGCCGCTCGAGCGCCGCGATGCGGGGGGCGTCGTCGACCGTCCACACGTACAGCTCGCCGCCGGCGCCGTGCACCGCACGGACGAGCCGCGGGGTGACGAGCGACCAGTGCGCCATCAGCGCGTCGACCCGGCCCGCGGTGATCGCGGCCGCCGCCTGTCGCGGGACGGTCCGGCGCAGCACGCCGATCGCGCCGTAGGCGACCGGCCTGGTGAGCGGGTGGGAGAGGTAGTCCCGGCGGACCTTCGGGACCGACCAGCCCAGCCGGATCTCGGGGGCGATCTCGCGCAGGAGGGCGAGTGACGTCAGCTCCATCGTGGAGATCAGCGTCCGTTCGACCAGGCCGTGCTCGCGCAGCGCCGCGACGACCGCCTCCTCGTAGCCGGGGAGCTTCAGGTCGACGTCGAGCTCGATACCGGCGAACGCGGGCTGCGTCAGGTGCGCGAGGCCCTCCGCGAGGGACAGCGTCGGACGGGCCGCGGCGTCCACGTAGTCGTGGGCGAGGAGCAGCGCCCCGCTGCCGTCCTCGTTGGCCGAGAGGACGTCGAACTCGATCATGTCGACCTGCAGGGCGAGCGCCGCGTCGAAGCTCGCGGCGGTGTTGCCGTGCGCGAGCGCGTGGGCGCCCTTGTGGCCGACCCGCCGAGGGCGGGCGGGGTGGTCTCTCACGCCTGGCATTCCGGGCACCAGTATGTCGAGCGGTTGTCGTCGCCGAGCCGCCCCATGACGATCTTCGTGCGGCACCGCCGGCACGCCCGCCCGTCGCGGCCGTAGGCGCGGGCGTCACGGCCGTTCGTCCCGCTGGAGGCCGACTCGACCATCCGCGGGTGGACGAGGTCGACGAGTGCGCGAGCCTCGTCGTCGGTGACCTTCCCCGCCTTGCGTCGCGGGTCCACCCGCGCCTCCCAGCACGCCTCGCTCTTCCAGATGTTCCCGATGCCCGCGACCGTGCGCTGGTCCAGCAGCGCGTCGCCGATCGACCGGGTCGGGTCGTCCTGGCGCAGGCGGCGCAGGAACCGCTCGGTGTCGAACGGCGGCACGCAGATGTCGGGACCGAGCGTCGCGAGGCGCTTGTCGAACCGGGTGCGCGACTCGGTCAGGAGTTCTAGGACGGGGCCGTCGAACTCGACGACCTCGTGCCCGCGCGCGCGGAGGATCAGCCAGGCGCGCCGGGGGGAGCGCCGCCAGCGCTTGCCGCTGGGGGTGCCGGAGCCGGCCCCGCGGCCGGCGGAGGTGGGTCCCCCTCGGTCGTATCGCCCCGTGTGCCACGAGCCGGTCATCCGGAGGTGGGAATGGATCGTCAGGTCACCGTCGAAACGCAGGAACAGGTGCTTGCCGTGGGCGTCGACGGACACGACCTCGCGGCCCGCGAGGCGCTCCGGCCAGCGGTCGGCGCCGAACCGCGGGTGCGGCGTGAGGACCTCGTCGGGCACCCCGCCGAGCAGGATCGGGCGGATCCGGTTGGCCGCGTGGTGGATGGTGTCGCCCTCTGGCATACGGGTGGGGTGGGGGCCACCTGGCCCGAACGCCGGGCCCCGTGATCCACTCCTCTGCCAAGGGTACGGTGGGCGTGTGATCACCGACCTCCAGCGCCTCGTCGGAACCGAGCATGTCGTCGCGGATCCGCGGCCCGACCTGCTGGCCGACGCGAGCGCCTACGCCGGCGTCACCGGAGTCGCGGCGGCGCTCGTGGCGCCCGCGGGCCCGGAAGAGGTCGCCGCGGTCGTCGCCTGGTGCGCGGAGCGCGGCGTGCCGGTCGTCCCGCGAGGCGGCGGCACCGGATTCAGCGGCGGGTGCGTCTCGCAGGACCCCGCGTCCGTCGTCGTGTCCGTCGCGCGGCTCGACGCGGTCCGGTCCCTCGACCCGCTGCAGTGGCGCGCCCACGTCGAGGCAGGCGTGACGACCGCCCGGCTCGCCCGGCTGGCGCGCGAGAACGGCCTGCGGTTCCCGGTCGACCCGGGCGCGGCCGAGCAGTCGCACATCGGCGGCAACATCGCGACGAACGCCGGCGGACCGCACTGCTTCAAGCACGGCGTGACGCGGGCGTGGGTGCTCGGCGTCGAGGCCGTGCTGGGCACCGGTGAGCTCATCACGGTGGGCGGCCCGGCCCGCAAGGACGTGGCCGGCTACGACCTCGCGGGGCTCCTGTGCGGCAGCGAGGGGACGCTCGGCATCATCACCGCCGCGCGGATGCGGCTGCTCCCGGCACCGCCGATCGAGGTGCCGCTCGCGGCGGTGCTGCCCGACGCCCGGGCGGGCCAGGCGGCGCTGGACGCCGTGCTCGGCAGCGGCGTCGTCCCGGCGGTGATCGAGTTTCTCGACGCGGGTGCGCTGGCCGCGGCGGCGTCGACGTTCCCGGGTGAGCTGCCGGACGACGGGGGCTTCCTCCTCGTCCTCGAGGTCGACACCACCCAGGACGACGTCGAGGCCCTGGCCGGCGCGCTGCGCGAGGTCGGGGGCACCGTGCTGCGACCGGACCCGCGCGCGCTGTGGCGCTGGCGCGACGGCGTGTCGATCGCGATCGCCGCCCAACACGGTGGCAAGCTCAGCGAAGACATCGCCGTGCCCGTCGAGCGGCTGGCCGACGCGATCGAGCGGACCGTCGACATCGGCGCCCGCCACGACCTGGAGGCGTGCTCCTGGGGGCACGCTGGCGACGGCAACCTGCACTCGACCTTCCTGCTCGACCCGGCCGACCAGGAGCAGCGGGCGCGCGCCGACGCGGCCGCTCAGGAGCTCTTCGCGATGGCGCTCGAGCTCGGCGGAACGGTCAGCGGCGAGCACGGTCTGGGACTGCTGAAGAACGGCTGGCTTTCGCGGCAGTGGTCGCCGGGTGCTGTCGCGGCGGGTGAGGCGGTGCGGCTGGCGCTCGACCCCGCGGGGGTCATGAACCCGGGGGTCAAGCGGCCGTGACGCGGCCCGGCGGCGCAGCGTTGCGCTCAGTCGAATCCGGGGCCGGGATGCTGACGCCCGAGGATCCGGAACGCGTGCCGGCGGGTCGTGCTGCGTCCGGAGACGTTGCGAGCGGTCGCGAGCAGTTGATACCGCCCAGGCCGCAGCGCCCGATTCCGCAGCCGACCGGAGAACGCGTGGTAGTCGGCGAGCGGCCTGCTGCGGACCTCGAAGGTGCCGCGCAGCCGCACCCAGCGCCGGCCGACCCGCCGACGGACACCGAACCGCACGGTCGCCGGGACGTTGAGGCGGACCGTGACGGTCGTGCCCAAGTGCGGGTGGTCGAACCGCGAGCCACCGTAGGGCGCCGCCTCGAAACGCGACACGGTCAGGCTGATGGGCGCCAGGCGCGGACGCGCGGGCAGGATCCGGACCGTCGCGGTGGCCTGGGCGATCGTGTCGTACCCGCTGTCGACGAGCCACGCGCAGAGGGTGTGAACGCCCGGATCGAGGCCGAAGACGTGCCCGAACGAGCCGGCGTACCGGAACGGGCCGGTCGCGCGGCCGGCAGCGTCAAGGGCGATATTCGTTCCGGCGTCCGCGAAGGGGGACGCCGCGCAGGGTGTCCCGTCCGCCCTGCGCCACGACACGCGGACACCCGCAGGGATCTCGCTGAACCCGGTCACGGCGACGCCGACGCGGCCCTCTCCGACGGACTGCGTCGGCGCCTCGATCGTCAGGTGGGCGCGCGCGGCCCGGACCGTGAAGGTCAGCGCCTGGGTCCCCGACGGCGCGGCGTCTCGATCGTCGTAGGCGTACGCGCAGATCAACCAGATGCCGGGAGCGTCGAGGGTCCGGGTCTCGACCGCGCCCGACCGATCGTGCAGGAACAGCCTGCGATCGTCGGGCTCGGCGTCGTACGTCGCCGCGCACGGGACGCCGTCGTCGGGTCGCAGCGTCGCGAAGACCGGGCGCTCGGCGGTCGAGGACGACGTGGCGGTGAACGTGACCTCCGCACCGGCGACGGGGTCGGGAGAGATCTGAACGTCGACCGTGGCGGCGGACGCGGTGGCCGGCACGATCAACGCGAGCGCGAAGAGGGCGCAGGCAGAGCGGATGTGGTTCATGTCCGACGGTGTACGGCACGGTCGCGCCGGGTCGGACGTCCGCCACAGGATCAGCGCTCGATCGACGCGAAGTCGTCACGCGTCGGCGCACGCGCTTCTCGTTTCGGGGCGGTGGTGAACGGCCCGCGGGCACGGCCGTACCGGCCCTGAGCGCTCAGTGCGCGTGGCCGTGGTGCTCGTCACCGAGCATCTCCTGCGGGACGCGGCGCGCCAGCGCGACCGCGATCGCGGTGGTGAGGGGCACCGCGCACGCAAGGCCGATCGACCCGACCAGGAGCGCCGTCACCTCCTGGGCGACGATCTCGCGGTTGATCGCGTCGCCGAGCCCGGTCCCGACGGTCGAGAACACCAGCAGCACCGGCAGCGCCGCGCCGGCGTACGCGAGGGCCAGCGTGTTCACCGTCGCGGCGAGGTGGTCCCGCCCGACGCGCAGCGCCTCCGCGTAGAGCCGGCGCGCGGGCATCTCCGGGGCGGCGCGACGCAGCGCGGCCACCGTGGACGACTGGCTCACGGTGACGTCGTCGAGCACGCCGAGAGCGCCGATCACGATGCCGGCGAGCAGCAGGCCCTGCGGCTCCAGCACGCCTCCCGAGGCGGCGCGGAGCACGACGGCCTGCTCGCTCACGAGCCCGGTGAGCTGGACCGCGTCGACGGCGAAGGTCGCCAGCAATGCGGTGAGCAGCAGCGTCGCCGCGGACCCGATGACGGCTGCGAGGGTCATCGCGCTGATCCCGTGGGCCAGGGCGAGCGTGATCAGCAGGATCGCGAGGGCGCCGACGACCGCGACCGCGACGGGAGGCCGACCGTCGAGGATGGCCGGGACGACGAACGTCGCGAGCACGCCGAGGCTGGCGGCGAGCCCGGCGAGCGCGAGGAGCCCGCGGCGCCGCGCGAGCACGACGATCACGAGCGCGAACAGGAGCGCGAGGAGCACGAGCGGCGCCCGGCGGTCGTAGTCGAGGAACACCCACGGCGGCGGCGCGGTGCCGCCGGTCACGACGGGCACGCCCGGCACGACGCGGATCCGCGCCCCCGGCTCCGGGAGCGGCGTCAGCGCGTCACCGGCGAACGTCGCGGTGGTCCGGTCCCCGCCGAGGACGATGCCGAGCGTCCGGCATCCGGGCCCGAGCTCCGGTCGACAGCCGTCGGTGCCGACGGTGACGACCTCCGCCGACCTCGCGTCGGCGGCCGTCGACGTGCCGAGCTCGAGCTCGTCGCCCGGCCAGAGCACGAACAGCCCGACGACCGTGACGACCGCGATCGCGACGACCGTGGAGATCGCAGCGCGTCCGGCGGGGACCCGCCACAGGGCGGCGACCGCGTCCGCGCGGGTGTCGACCGCGCGTCGCAGCCGGTCGGTCACAGGCGCGTGGCGACGAGGCTCCTCGTCACCGTGCGACCGCCCGCGGTCACCCGGACCCGCACCACGTAGCGGCCGCGCCGCAGGCTCGCCGCCGAGGTCGTGATCCGCTGGAGCTTGCGGGCCGCGCGCGTCCGGTCGCCGAGACGGCGGACGACGCGACCGTCACGCAGAAGGTCGACGCGCACGCGGGCTCGCGTCGTGAGCCGCAGCGACACGCGCAGCGGGGTGGCGCGGGTGCCACCGAACACGGACGCGTCGAGCCGGGCGGTCGCGAGCAGACCGCAGGAGGTGCGCGTCAGGTAGCCGGAGCGCGCGACGAAGCGACCGCCGCGCCGCTCGAAGGCGAACCGGCGGACGTCGAGGCGGCCGCCCGCGGTCCTGATCTGCACGCGCACGAGGTAGAAGCCGTCGCCCGCGCGGGGACTGCGCCCCGTCCAGCGGAAGCCCTGCGTGCGCTGGAAGCGGACGACCCGGCGGTTGCCCAGCGGCCGCCGCGCGGCGGACTGGCGGAAGACGTCGACGGTCACCCGGTTGCTGGTGCGCCGCGCGAAGCGGACGCGCAGCCCGGCCCCGTCCGGCGCGACGCTGAGGGAGCGGAAGCCCGTCGGGACCTCGCAGGAGCCGGCGCTGGTCGACGGAAGGGGATCGGTGATCGTCGGCAGGCTGCTGAACGCCTCGGTGAGCACCCGTCCTTGGGCCTGCTCCGGCGGGCGGCGTCCGAAGAGCGCCATGACGGTCGGGGAGATGTCGACCTGCTCCGACGAGCCGGGGTTCGCGAGCGTGTCGCTGAAGCGCACCGGGTCGACCTGCTCGCCCGCGATCGCCTGCTGCTTGATGAGCGGGTTCCCGCCGGCGATCGCGAACGTGTGGTCCAGCGTCTGCGGCGCCCCGTGGTTGCCGCTCAGCGGATTGATCCCACCGGGGATCCCGTCGCCGAACTTCTCGGCCTGCTTGGCGGTGACGATCAGGTCGCCGGACCGCTCGCCCGCGAGCCGCCAGCCCGGGTGGACGACGTCGAGCGTATGGGCGTCGCCGCCGTCGGCGGCGTTCGGACGGCGGTAGAGCGCCTCGTCGACGCGCGGGTTCGTGAGCGCCGCCGCGCGCAGTCGCGCGAGCAGAGCGTCGCGGTCCGCGCGATCGCGGTCCTTGAGGTAGACCATGTTCGTGCTGCCGTTGAGCACGATCTCGACGGCCCCGGCGTCGTCGCCGAACGCCGACCCGATCGCGTTGGGCTGCAGGTTCGTCGTCGTGTCCATCGAGTGGTCGGACACGACGAACATGACCGTGCGCTCCCACAGGCCGAGCGCCTTCTGCTGGCCGACGAAGCGCCGCAACTGCCCGTCGGCGTTCGCGATCGCCGCCTCGTAGGCCGGGCCCGCGCCGGTGAAGTGGCCGGTCTGGTCGACCGACGGGAAGTTCGCGAACGTGAGGTTCGGGCGGCGGTTCGCACCGTCCGCCTGCACGCCCTCACGGACGGTGCGCAGGATCTCGTCCATGACGTTCGCATCCGGCGTGTACCGCTGGATCGGGTCGGTCACGACGTTCCGGCAGAACGGCGGGTCGTCGGACGCGCCCTCGCACGGGGCCCAGAGATGGTCCGCGTCGTAGGCGTTCGGGTCGACGATCCGTGTGGAGAAGAGGCGGCCGAGCTTCGGTTTGCCGAAGATCCCGGCCGTGACCACGTCGGGGGCCCGCCGCTTGAGCGCGGTGAAGAACGTCTCGGCGAGCAGGCAGGTCGCCGCCTCGCCGCTCGTCACCATCGGGCCGCCGGTTTCGCCGCCGTCGTTGGGGCACGTGGCGCGGGCGGCGTCGTCGTAGACCGCGAAGGTGTTGCCGGGGATGCCGGACCGCTCGCCGTACGCGCCGGTGGCCATCGCCGTGTGGTTCGGGTTCGTCTCCGAGACCATGATCCCGCGGGAGTCGCGGTAGTAGGTCGAGCGGCTGCCGTTCTCGCCGCGGACCAGCGACGCGAGGAAGGGCGCGAGCCCCTGGTCGATCGCGCGGTCGCCGTCCATCGCGTCGATCGAGAAGACGTAGACGAGCGGCTTGGCCGCGTCGTCGGCGGGCCCCGGCTGCTGGGCGGTGGCCGGGCCGGGGCCCGAGCGTGCCGGGGGGAATCCGACGGCGAGCCCGACGAGCGCGAGCACGACGAGCAGCGGCGGAAGGACGAGGACGCGGCGCACAGGAGTGACATACCATGCCGGACGGCTCGACGGGTCGGTCCTCCTCTCCGGTTCACACCGCGGTCACCTCGCGTGGAGGCGAGGACCACCGCCCCGACAGCCGGACGAGGCGCTCAGGCGCTCAGGGTCAGCTTCGTCGGGTTCTGCCGGAATCCGGCCGCGATCAGGAGCGACTCGAGAGCGTGCGCAATGACCGTCTCGCCGTCGATCTTCTCGACCGCGAGCTTGCGGCCGCGGCCGGCGCGCACCCAGTCGGCCAGCGCGTCGAGCGCCGGGGCGAGGCGCGCGTCGTCGGCGTCGACGAGCGTCCGCAACCCGCGCCCGCCGCGTTCGACGTAGACGACCGGTTCGGATCCCGCGAGCACGACGACGGCCCCGGCGACCCGCTGGGGCGCGCGGGACTCCCCATCGCGCTTGGGCCAGGGGAGGACCGCGCCGTACGGCTGTGCCGGGTCCGTGGCGCCGAGCACGAGCGGCGGGGCCTCGTCGTCGGCCTTCTGTGCGCGCACCCGCTCGATCGCACTGGGCAGCGCGAACTGCGCGCCGCCGAGACCCTCGACGAAGTAGCCCCTGCGGCAGACGCCGAGCGTCTCGAGGTCGCCGAACACGTCGTACAACCCACTGAAGCCGCCGCTGACGCCCTCGCCGACCACGTGCTCGCGCGTCACGATGCCGTGGCGCTCGAGCAGGAGCTCGGCGAGCGTGCGACGGCGGGCGCGGGGGTCCAGGACGTCGGGCGGGCCGGAGGTGAAGAGCGGCGCCGCCGACGCCCAACGGCCGACGAGCTGCGCCTGCGCGCCCGAGCGGCGCGAGGAGAACCGCGTGCCCGCCCGGCGCGAGGAGCCCGAACGCGACCGCGAGGCCGCGGCCGAACGCGCGAGCGTCAGCCGCGGGGCGCGTAGCGGCGCCCACGCGTCGTTGGTCGCCTCGCCGGCCCACACGAGGTCCCAGAGCGCGTCCTGGAGCTCCTCCGGGGAGGCGTCGGCGAACTCGGCGATGAGGTCGGTGAAGAACGCGGGTGCATGGACGAGCCGCGACCGCACCGCGTCGTGCAGCTCGCCCTCGACGGGCTCGACCGCGCGCAGCCCCGGAGGTCCGATCGCGGCCGCGTCCTCGCGGAAGTACAGCGCCACGCGTCCCGAGCGGCGACCGATCGCCCCGGAGCCGACCCAGACCACCTCGCCGGACGCGCAGAGCTGGTCCAGCCAGGTCGGCGAGTACGCGCCGATGCGCCGCGGCAGGACCTCCTTCTCCCAGGTCTCCACCGGCAGCGCGAGACCCTGCAGCGGCACGAGCGTCTCGCGCAGGCGGTCGATGCCCGCGCCCGCCGGCGGATGCCGGTCGATACCGTGCCAGGACGGCATGAAGCGACCGAGCGCACGCTGGTCGGTGGCCTCGATCTCGTGCCGCAGCGCGGCGAGCGACGCGCGACGCAGTCGCCGCAGGACGTCCGTGTCGCACCACTCCCGCACGGTGCCGCCCGGGCGTAGCTCCCCGTGGACGAGCCCGCCGTCGCGCTCGAGCTCCTTGAGGACGCTGGTCGGATCGACCCCGTACCGCGCCCGCAGCTCCGCGGTGGTGAACGGCCCGCGCGTACGGGCGTACCGGGCGACGAGCCGGCGCAGCGGGTCCTCCACGTCGGCGAGGAACGCCGCGGGCAGCCCACCGGGCGGCACCGTCCCGAGCGCATCGCGGTAGAGCCCTGCGTCGTCGGCGGCGACCCAGCGATCCTCGGATGGGTGGGCCCCCATTCTCAGGCGTACGGCGCGGCGCTCGTCGGCGAGCACCTGCAGCCCGGCGGCGACGTCGACGCCCTCGTGCGCGCGCGCCCGCACCTCGTCGAGCGTCAGGTCGCCGACGCGTCGCAGCACGTCGGCGAGCTCGTCGCGCGTCGTCGCGCGTGTGCGGTCGGACGTGTGTTGCAGGTCCGCCTCGACCTGCTCCAACGCGCCCGCGTCGATCAGCTCGCGGAGCTCGTCCTGCCCGAGCAGCTCGCGCAGCAGATCGCGGTCCAGTGACAGGGCCGCTGCGCGCCGCTCGGCGTTGGGCGTGTCGCCCTCGTACATGTACGTCGCGACGTAGTCGAACAGGAGCGACCCGGCGAAGGGGGACGCGCGCTTCGTCTCCACCGGGACGAGCGAGATCTCGCGGCGGTGCAGCGCACGTAGGAGCTCGATCGTCCCGGGCACGTCGAGCACGTCGCGTAGGCACTCGCGGTAGGTCTCGAGAATGATCGGGAAGTCGCCGTAGCGCTTGGCGACCTCGAGCAGGGTCTGCGACTTCAGTCGCTGCTGCCACAGCGGCGTGCGCTTGCCGGGGTATGCACGCGGGATGAGCAGCGCGCGGCCGGCGTTCTCGCGGAAGCGGGCACCGAACAGCGCGCTCGCGCCCAGTTCCCCGACGACGAGGTCCTCGAGCTCGTCCGGGTCGACGAGCACGAGATCGAGCACGTCGTCGACCCCCGTCTCGTCCGCGTCGGGGAGGTGCACGATGATCCCGTCGTCCGACCAGATCGCGTCGGACTCGAGGCCGAGCTCGTCGCGGATCCGGGCGCTGAGCGCGAGGCCCCAGGCGGCGTGGACGCGGCCCCCGAACGGGGACAGCACGCAGACCCGCCAGTCGCCCAGCTCATCGCGGAACCGCTCGACGACGATGGTCTTGTCGGCCGGGATGACGCGAGTGGCGTCCTGCTGCTCGGCGAGGAACGCGAGGAGGTTGCGCGCCGCGCGCGGGTCGAGGTCGTACTCCTTCTCGAGCGTCTCGGGCGCCATGTCCACCGCGGTCCGGGCGAAGGCGCCCATCGCCTCGCCGAGCTCCTTCGGCCGACCGATGGAGTCGCCGCGCCAGAACGGCAGGGCGCCGGGGGCGCCGGGCGCCGGGGTGACGATCACCCGGTCGCGCTGGATCTCCTCGATGCGCCAGGTCGACGCCCCGAGCATGAAGGTCTGGCCGGGGCGGGCCTCGTAGACCATCTCCTCGTCGAGCTCGCCGACGCGCCGCCCGTCGGGCAGCGTCACGGAGTAGAGCCCGCGGTCGGGGATGGTGCCGGCGTTCACGATCGCGAGGCCCCGCGCGCCCTTGCGCGGACGGACCGTGCCCGCCACGCGGTCCCACACGATGCGGGGCCGGAGGTCGCCGAACTCCTGCGACGGGTAGCGCCCGTCGAGCATGTCCAGCACGTTCTCCAGCAGCTCACGCGGCAGCTCCGCGTACGAGTGCGAGCGCGTGACCATCGCGAACAGGTCGTCGACGTCGACCACGGAGTCCTCGTCGCTCTCCCCGGCGGACGCCGCGATCGCGACGATCTGCTGGGCGAGGACGTCGAGGGCGTTCTTCGGCACGACGGTCGGCTCGATGCGCCCTTCGCGCATGAGCTTCACGACGACCGCGCATTCGAGGAGGTCCCCGCGGAACTTCGGGAAGATCCGGCCCTTCGAGACGTCGCCGACGTTGTGCCCGGCGCGGCCGATGCGCTGAAGCCCGCGCGAGACGGACTTGGGCGACTCGACCTGCAGGACGAGGTCGACGGCGCCCATGTCGATGCCGAGCTCGAGCGACGAGGTCGCCACCAGGCACGGCAGCTCGCCGCTCTTCAACAGGTCCTCGACGATCAGCCGCTCCTCGCGCGCGAGCGAGCCGTGGTGCGCGCGGGCGATGATCTCGATGACCTTGGCGGGATCGTCGGGATCGACGGGGGCGTCCGGGTCGACCTCGTTGTGCAGGTCGTTCAGCCGCAGCGCGAGCCGCTCCGCCGCGCGGCGGTTGTTGACGAACACGATCGTCGAGCGGTGCTCGCGCACGAGCCGCAGCAGCTCGGGGTAGATCGCCGGCCAGATCGACCGCCGCGTCGCCTCACCACCCACCACGGGGTCCAGGGGATCGCGGTCGATCGACTCGTCGGGCTCGACCATCGACTCGACCGGAACGTGGATCTGCAGGTCCAGCGGCTTGCGGACCCCGGCGTCCACGATCGTGCACTTCCGGCGCGGGCCGACCATGAACCGGCCGACCTCCTCCAGCGGGTTCTGCGTCGCGCTCAGACCGATGCGCTGGACGTCGCGGTTCTCCGACTCCTGCACCAGCGCGCTGAGCCGCTCGAGCGTCAGCGCCATGTGGGAGCCGCGCTTGGTCCCGGCGACCGCGTGGATCTCGTCGATGATGATCGCCTCGACCCCGGTGAGCATCCCGCGCGCCTGCGAGGTCAGCATCAGGTAGAGCGACTCGGGCGTCGTGATGAGGACGTCCGGTGGCGTACGCAGCATCTGCGCCCGGTCGCGCTGCGGCGTGTCCCCCGTGCGGATCGCGACGGTCGGGACCCGGGACTCGTCCCCGCCCGAGATGCCACGCAGCGGAGCGCGGAGGTTGCGCTCGACGTCGTGTGACAGCGCCTTCAGCGGGGAGACGTACAGCAGCCGGACCCGGCGCTCCTTCTTCGGCACGTCGTCCGGCCAGGGGTTCGCGGCCAGCCGGTCGAGTCCCCAGAGGAACGCGGCGAGCGTCTTGCCCGAGCCGGTCGGGGCGGAGATGAGGACGTGCTCGCCCGTGGCGATCGCGGGCCACGCCTGCTGCTGGACCGCCGTCGGCTCGGCGAACGCGCTGGTGAACCAGTCGCGGACGGCCGGGGTGAAGGCGGACAGTGGCACCTTCCGAGGGTACCCGGCGCCTGCGGTCAGGAACTGTCCTCTATGGGCTCGACGAGGAAGCTGGCGCGAGGTGCGAACGGGCTCACGCGGCCAGCTCCTGCGCGCGGAGCAGGACGTCGTCGATCATCGGCTCCGTGAGGCGCCCGGTGAACGTGTTCTGCTGCGATACGTGGAAGCAGCCCAGGAGCGGCAGCCAGCCGCCGTCGTCGAACTCGGCGCCGTGACCGAACTTCGGCTTCGGTGCGCCGACGGCGGGCGCGCCGGCGGCCCGGCGCAGCCGCAGCGCCGCCTCCCAGGCGAACCCGCCGAGGCAGAGCACGACCCGCAGCCGCGGCAGCAGCTGCAGCTCCCGGACGCTCCAGGGAAGACAGGTGTCGCGTTCGTCCGGCGTGGGCTTGTTGGCGGGCGGGGCGCAGCGCACGGCGGCCGTCACCCACGCATCGTGCAGGACGAGGCCGTCGTCCCGTGCCACCGAGGTGGGCTGATTGGCCATCCCGGCGCGATGGAGCGCGGCGTACAGGAAGTCGCCCGAGCGGTCACCGGTGAAGACCCGGCCGGTGCGATTGGCGCCGTGGGCGGCCGGGGCGAGACCGAGGACGAGGATCCGCGCGGACGGGTCTCCGAAGCCGGGAGCGGGCCGGCCCCAGTACTCCTGGTCGGCGTACGCGGCCCGCTTGACCGCGGCGACCTCCTCCCGCCACGCCACCAGGCGCGGGCACGCGCGGCACTCGGCGACCCGGTCCGTCAGGGAGACGAGGTCGGCCGCACCGGTCGCCTGCGCGACGACGTCACGCGGCTCGCCGGCGGGCGGTGGGCCGGCGGTCACCCCTCGGGGGCGAGCTCGGCGGCCTGGCTCAGCAGGCCGAAGAACATGCGCTCGATGACGGGCTCGAGGTCCGTCGGGTCCGACGGGATGCTGTGCCGCAGCTGCCGGTCGACGAGCGCGGCGATCGCGCCGACGATCGCGTACGCGTCCTCGAGGGACGCGAACGTCGGGGCACCGTAGTGCGGCGCGACCGTCTTGTTGTCCTGGTGCAGCAGCTGCGCGAACAGCAGGAAGATGTTGTCGCGCCGCGCAAGCGCGGCGGGCCCGGCACCGACGACCTCGACGAGCAGCGTGCGCGAGGCCTCCGGGTACTTCGTCAGCGTCCCGAGGAAGGCGCGGACGCCCCGCTCGATCCACTCGTGGTAGGTCTCCGACTCGCGGCGGTTTGACCGCTGGTCGTCGGCCATCTCGCGCATGATCGTCGCGGCGGCCTGGTCGAACAGGGCGATCAGGCACTCCTCCTTGTTGGAGAAGTGCTCGTAGAACGTCGCCTTGGACATGCCGGCCTCGCGGCTGATCGCCTCGGCGCTCGCATCGGCGTAGCCGACCTTCGAGAACACGGCGGCCGCGGCCTCGAACAGCCGCTGGCGCTGCACCTCGACCCGGACCTCGAGCGGAGGAGCGTGGCGCCCACGGGGGACGCTTCCGCCTTCACCAGTGGTGGACGCCTCGGCCATCAGGCCATGCAAGGTACCCTCTCGCCGATGCCGACCGCCGTCCGCCCGCTCCTCGCCGCGCTGCTCGCGGCCGCCGCGCTCGGCGGCTGCGCCGCAGGCGAGGAGGACTCCTCCACCGACTTCCGGGGTGACCAGAAGCTGGTGGCCAACGTCGTGGAGGACCTGCAGGACGCGGGCGCCGAGCAGGACGCCGACGCGGTCTGCCAGCTCCTGACCGAGGATCTCATCGCGAAGATCCGTGCTACCGCGGGCGGCCGGGCCACCTGCGCGGAGGCCGTCGACGACGCGATCCAGGACGCCGACGCGTTCGACCTGGACGTGAAGTCGGTGGCGGTCAAGGGCACGACCGCGACCGCCGTCGTGGAGTCGCAGGACAACGACAAGGACGTCCGCGACACCCTCGCATTCGCGAAGGACGGCCCGCGCTGGAAGATCAGCGCGCTGATCGGATAGACGACCGACGTCGCAGCGCGCGAGTAGCGGGCTACACGCGCAGGCTGCGGAACCCGAAGATCTCCGCGAGCACGTCGAAGTGGCGGTCGACATGCAGGACATCGGCGCCGTGCTGCTGGGCGCAGGCGGCGACGACGAGGTCCGGCAGCGACACGCGGTGTCGTCCCGAGGCGGCGAGTTCCGCCTGACCCGACTCGGCTGCGGCCATGGTGGCGGCGTCGATGCGGAGGTCGCGGTAGGCGTCGACGTCGAACCGAAGCTCCTCGTACTCGACCGACGACCGCGCGCTGTAGAGGATCTCCAGCCGGGTCATCGCGCAGAGGCAGAGCTCACCCCGGCCGACCAGACCTTCGCCCCCTCGGACGTAGGCCGACTTGTCGACGAGGATCAGCGCCACGCTTGGTCGCTGAGCAGGACGTCCACGTCGACGAGCGAGGCGGCGCGCTGAAGCCCTCGACGCTGCCGCTCCTGGCGACTCGCCTGAGAGTCGAGCTCGACCCGGAGCGCCTCGCCGCCGAGCTCGGTCAGGCGCAGCAGGAGCTGGCGGCGGTCGGTGATCTCGGGCCACGCCTGCTGGGCGAGGTCGAGCAGCTCGGATGTGACGCCGGTGTCGGTGACGGTGTATCGGGGGTGCGCGGTCGGCACGGGCCGAGTGTAGCACCACGCCCGTAGCGGTGCGACACCTCGGGGCGTCAGCCCAGCTTCGTGCCGTACTGCCGCTCGTAGTACTCGCGGTAGTCGCCCGACCGGATCGGCTCCCACCAGTCCTTGCGCTCCTGGTACCAGTCGACGGTCGCTCCCAGTCCGTCGGCGAAGCGCACCTGCGCCTCCCAGCCCAGGGCTCGGACCTTCTCGGACCCCAGCGAGTAGCGCCGGTCGTGGCCGGGCCGGTCGGTGACGCGCGTGACGAGGTCCGGCGAGCAGCCGGTGAGCTCGACGATCTTCTGCACGACCTCGATGTTCGGGCACTCGTCGGGCCCGCCGACGTTGTAGACCTCGCCCGGCACGCCGTGCTCCAGCACGTGGCCGATCCCGCGGCCGAAGTCCTCGACGTAGAGCCAGTTGCGGACCTGCATGCCGTCGCCGTAGACCGGGAGCGGGTCGCCGTGCAGCGCGTTGAGCACCATCAGCGGGATGAGCTTCTCGGGGTACTGGAACGGCCCGTAGTTGTTGGAGCCGCGGCAGATCAGCGTCTCCATCCCGTACGTCTCCGCGTAGCTGGACACCAGGAGGTCGGCCCCGGCCTTCGTCGCGGAGTAGGGGGACGAGGGCTGCAGCGGGGACTCCTCGGTGAAGGAGCCCTCCTCGATCGAGCCGTAGACCTCGTCGGTCGAGACCTGCAGGTACCGCACGCCCGCCGCGCGTGCGGCCTCGAGCAGGATCCAGGTGCCGATCGCGTGGGTCTTGACGAAGGCGTCGGGCTCGGCGATCGAGCGGTCGACGTGCGTCTCGGCGGCGAAGTTCACGACCGCGCCGACGCCCTCCATCGCCTTGGCGACCGCCTCGGGGTCCTCGATCGCCGCGTGGATGAAGGTGTGCTCCACGTCGGCGAGGTTCTCGCGTCGGCCGGCGTAGGTGAGCTTGTCGAGCACGACGACCTCGTCGCCGTGGTCGCGCACGCGCAGACGACAGAAGTTCGAGCCGATGAACCCGGCACCTCCACAGACCAGCAGCTTCATGACACGGCGTCCTTTCGGGAGTCCAGGTAGGCGACCAGGCCCTCCTGCCACGGCGGCAGGTGGACGCCGGGGTCGCGTTCGGTGCCGAGCACACTGTAGGCGGGGCGCTCGGCCGGGCGGGGGAAGGCGTCGCTCGTCGTCGGGACCACCCGGCAGTCGAGGCCGGCCCGGTCGAGGATCTCGATCGCGAAGTCGTACCAGGACACGGCGTCCGGTCCGGTCGCGTGGTAGAGCCCGGTGTCGACGCGGCGCTCGGCGAGCTCGAGCAGCGCGGCGGCCAGGTGACCCGTCCACGTGGGACGGCCGATCTGGTCGGTGACGACGCTGACCTCGTCGCGCTCGGCACCGAGGCGCAGCATCGTGTCGACGAAGTTCGGGCCGCCCTCCCCGTACACCCAGGCGGTGCGCACGACGGTGTGCTGGCCGTCGCCGGCCTCGAGCACCGCGCGCTCGCCGGCGAGTTTCGTCCGCCCGTAGGCGTTGAGCGGCCCGACCGCATCGGACTCCACCCACGGCTCGGTCTTGCGACCGTCGAACACGTAGTCGGTGGAGACGTGCACGAGGTGCGCGTCGGCGGCGGTCGCGGCGATCGCGAGCAGCCCGGGTGCGATGCCGTTGGCGAGGTTCGCGAGGTCGCCATGCTCCTCGGCGCCGTCGACGTCGGTCCACGCCGCGCAGTTCACGACCGCGGTCGGACGTAGCCGGCGCAGCGCGTCCTCGATCGCCGACGCGTCGGTGATGTCCAGCTCGGCGCGCGTGAGACCGGTGACCTCGTGGCCGAGCCTACGGGCAGCGGCGATCGTCGCGCGACCGAGCATGCCGGCCGCGCCCGTCACGACCAGACGCGTCACAGGATGCCGATCTCCGAGTTGTCGCCCACCATGAAGCGGTATGCGCGCGGCTGCTTGTCCGAGCGGCCGATCGCGACGTTGCGCCCGAGCAGCGACGACTCCATGCGGCCGTCGAGCCCGCGGACGCTCGAGCCCGCGAGGAGGATCGAGTGCTCGACCTCCGCCCGCTCGATGACGCAGTCCTCGCCGATCGCCGTGTACGGCCCGATGTAGCAGTCGACCAGGCGGGCGCCGGCGCCGATGACGGCGGGTCCGCGGACGGTGCAGTTCTCGATCCGGGCGCCCTCCTCGACGACGACGCGGCCGTCGATCTGCGCGTCGACGAGCGTGCCCTCGAGGCGCGTCTCGATCGTCTCGAGGATCAGGCGGTTGGCCTCGAGCATGTCGTCGAGCCGGCCGGTGTCCTTCCACCAGCCGCGCACGATGTGCGGCTCGACGCGCTTGCCGGTGTCGACGAGGTACTGGATCGCGTCGGTGATCTCGAGCTCGCCGCGGGCCGACGGCTCGATCGCCCGGGCCGCGTCGTGGATCTCCGGGGTGAACATGTAGACGCCGACGAGGGCGAGGTCGGTCTTCGGCTCCGCCGGCTTCTCCTGCAGCGAGACGACGCGGTCGCCGTCGAGCTCGGCGACGCCGTAGTTCTCGGGGTCGTCGACCGGGGTGAGGAGGATCAGCGCCTCCGGGCGGGAGGACTCGAAGTTGCGGACGAGGTCGCTGATGCCGCCCTGCAGCAGGTTGTCGCCGAGGTACATGACGAACGACGAGCCGTCGAGGAACTCCTCCGCGGTGAGCACCGCGTGCGCGAGACCGGCGGGCTGGTCCTGGACGATGTAGGTGATCTTCACCCCGAACTTCGAGCCGTCGCCGGCGGTGTCGCGAATCTCGTCGCCGGTCTCCGGGGCGATGATGATGCCGACCTCCTCGATGCCGGCGCGGGCCATCGCGTCGATGCCGTAGAAGAGCACCGGGCGGTTGGCGACCGGCACGAGCTGCTTGGCGCTCGTGTGCGTGATCGGGCGCAGGCGTGTGCCTTTGCCCCCGGAGAGGATGAGACCCTTGAGTGGCATCGCGCCCAAGGGTAGTCACCTGCCATCGTCAGTGTCCGCATGGTGCAACCCAACGACCACGACCACTTCGTCCTGCGCCAGCGGGTGAAGCTCGTCATCAACCAGTACGCCTTCCATGTCCTGGATCCCGCCCGCCCCAGTTCGGAGGGCGACGAGGACGACGAGCCGTTCTGCTTCGTGGAGCAGGCGCGCTTCAAGTTCAAGGAGGACATCCGCTTCTTCACCGGGGAGGACAAGTCCCAGGAGATCCAGCGGATCCTCGCGCGCCAGCGGTTCGACCCGCGGGCCCGCTACGACATCACCGCGCCGGACGGCTCGCCGATCGGGCAGATGCAGAAGGTGTTCGGGAAGTCCCTGCTGCGCTCGACGTTCACGCTGTTCGACGGCACCGGCCTGGAGGTCGCGACCGTTCGTGAGCGGAGCCTTGCCGTCGCGCTGTTCCGCCGGCTCGTCGGGCTGGTCCCCTACGTGGGCGACCTCGCGGACTGGCTGCCGATCCCGTACGACTTCGAGTTCCTGCGCGGCGAGGAGCAGGTCGGGATCATCCGCCGCCGCCGCTGGAAGTGGCGCGACGTGTACGACATCGACATGAGCGCGGACACGGGCAAGACCGTCGACCGGCGGCTCGTGCTCGCGACGGCGGTCGGCACCGATGCGCTGATGGCCCGTTAGTAGACCCCGCCGAGCTTGCGGTGGTCCCACGTCGCGCGCCGACGCTCGACGAAGCGCAGGCCGACCCGCTTGGCGGCCTGCGCGGCGACGACGGCACGTCCCTCCTCGGGCAGCGTGCCGTCGGGCGAGCCGGAGTAGCGGCCGAGGATCTCGACGCCGAGGTCGGTGACCGCGTCGACGTCGGAGACGAGCTCCACCTCGGTCTCGAACATCACGCCGCGCAGCAGGTGGTACTCCTCTCCCGCCTCGACCTGGAGGGTCGCGCGCGCGTCGCGCTCGAGGTTCTTGACCTTCTGCGACTTGCCAAACGTCCACGCCCACAGCTCGACGCCGTCGTCGGGGCCGGTGTTCCGCAGGACGTACCAGAGCGGCATCAGGTGCGGGAAGCCCCGTACGCCGTTGGTGGCGCAGACGACCGTGCGCTCCTCCGCGAGGAAGGAGCGCACCTCGTCGTCGTCCATCTGGATCAGCTCGCGACGGCTCATGGCCGTCACCTTATGCGGCTCAGCGCTTCGGCCTGAAGGTCACGATCGTCTCGCAGCCCTTGGAGCGCCGGACCTCGTCCGGGTTCACGCGGGCCTTGTCACGGCCGGTCCCGCAGCTGACCGTCGCCGGCGGGCCCGCCGTCGCGGTGTTGATGAAGTCGTTCCCCGACCCCCCGAACACCTTGTCGGCGCCGAACGCGGCGTTGATGCTGTCGTTGCCGGACCCGCCCGACAGGCGGTCCGTGCCGGGTCCGCCGTTGAGCGCGTCGTTGCCGGTCAGGCCGTAGACCTTGTCGTTGCCGATGGCCCCGTTGAGGTTGTCCTTCCCGGAGCCGCCGTCGATGCAGTCGTTGCCCCGGCCACCGTCGACCACGTCGTTGCCGCCTCGGGCGATGATGCGGTCCGCGACGTTGGTGCCGGTGATGCGGTCGGCGCGGTTGGTGCCCGCGACCGCGAACTTCGGCCCCGGACCCTTCACGCACGGGCTGTTCTTGTACAGCTTCCGTGCGACGTTCAGCGAGATGACCGTGCCGCCGCTGGGGCCCTCGAACGGGCGCCCGGTGACGACGATGCCCTGACCGCCGGAGGCGGCCGCAGGAATGATGCAGACGCCGTTCGGCGCGTCGAAGGTCGACCCGTTCGGGCAGGCCTTGGCGGCGCCGGACCCGGTGACTCCGCCGACCGAGCCGCCGGGCTCGTCGATGTCGGCGACGCCGTCACCGTCGGTGTCGATGTTCTCGGGCACGTTCGGGTTGCACGGCTCACCCTGGCCGCTCACGCGGGACTCCGCGATCACGACGTCGGCCAGCGGCGCAGCGCCGATGGACGGGAAGAGCTGGATGTGCGCGCCGCGCTGGATCAGCGTGGAGCCGTCGCGGATCTGCTCGTTGAGCTTCACCGTGACGATGACGCCGAGGGCCTCGCTGACGGCGTCGGTCAGCGGTCCGAGCACCGGATCCAGCGAGATCGGCTGGCCACCGATGGTGAGCTTGACCGCGTCACCGCCGCCGCTGAGCTCGAGCGCGCCGTTGACGCACTTGGCGGTCGCGAACGAGCTGACCGCGTCGGCGCCGATCACGATGGTGCTGCCGGCGTTGAGGCTGAGGTTCTCGACGGCCGCACCCGAGGAGGTGACGGTGTCCAGCGGGCGGACGCCGTCGGGTGTCACGTCGGTGATGGCGTACGCCGACCGTGCCACGATCGTCGGTGAGAGCGAGACGGCCTCGGTGGTGTTCGGCAGGCCGGCGGCGCTGTCGACGCACTTGGCCTTCGCGGTGGTGACCGGGTTGAGCGTGCTCGCCCCGGCGACGGTCGCCTTCACGGCGTCCGCCGAGCAGTCGACCTGGTTGGCGGCCGAGGCGGTGGCCGCCGGGCCGAAGATGCAGGCTGCGGCGAGCGCCGCGAACGACAGAGTCGCGCGGCGGCGCATGGTTGCCTGATGCATGTGCTGGATCCTGTTCCGCGAGCCAGGGGTGGGACGGCTCGCTACTGACGTTGGTGTGGGGTGGGTCTTGCCGGCGTCATTGTGCCCGAATGGCCCTCAATGTAGGCGCGCAACCGCTTCCGCCACCGCGCGTCGGGCGTCCGCGGGCTCGACGACGGCGGCGTCGCCGGCCTCCTGGAGCACGGTGCGCACCAGGTAGTCGGTGCCCTTGTAGGGCCACTCGACGATGATGGCGCCGTCCGCGAGCTCCTCCGCGACGGGACGCTGCTCGCGCAGCCAGCGAGCACGCTCCGGGGAGATCCACAGGCGCGCGGTGTTCGACGCCTCGACCTCGCCGGTCGTCAGCCAGCCGTCCACCGCAGCAGCCGCGTCGACCTCCGGGCGGGGGACGAAGGTCTCGGCGAGCACCTCGACCTCCTTGATGCGGTCCAGGCGGAAGTGGCGGACGTCGTCCTTGTTCGGATCGAAGGTCGCGATGTACCAGCCCTCGCGCCCGTTGGTGAGCGCATACGGCTCCAGGACCCGCTCGCTGAACTGGTCCTCGTTGCTCTTGTAGTAGACGATCCGCACGAGCCGGTGGGCGACGATGGCCTCGGACACGGTGCGGGCGACGTCGGCGTCGTCAGCCCCGCTGCGGGCGACCTGCAGGCCCTGCTCCATCGGGTCGTGGCCGAGCGCCTCGACGATCTTGTCGCGCGCGCTGTTCAGGGCGCCCTCGGGCAGGTGGTCGCCGATGAGGTCGATCGCCGCGACCAGCGCCTTCGCCTCAACCGGCAGCAGACGGGCCGGGCGGTCGAAGTTGTCGGAGTACGGCTCCGGGTCGACCTCGATGGTGCCGTCGGCGTGGACCTCGGCGTACAGGACGTAGGAGCCGCCACCGAAGTTCATGACGTTCAGGACGTTGATGTCCTCGTGCAGCTCCTGGTCGGAGATCTGCAGCCGCTCCAGGACCTCGCTGGAGTCCAGTCGCACACCGGCGCGGCCGGCCTGGATGAGGATGCTCGCGAGGGTGACGAGCCGGGCGAACCGCTCCGGGCGGATCGCGGTCTCCCGCCGGGCCGGGCCGTCCTGCGGCTCCGTGCCGCCCAGCGGGCCGCCGGTGCCCAGCACGACCGCGGCGTGCTCGAGGTCCGCACCCTCGTGCCGGTCGGCGAGCAGCCCGATGCGCTCGTCGAGCACCTCGCGCAGGGCGGGCGGGTCCACCACGCGGGCGTGCTCGCCCAGGCGCAGGACCCAGGCGGCGAGCTGCCGGGAGGACGCATACGGCGTGGAGAAGATGATGCCGTCCCCGTCGTCGGCCGGGCGGACCTCGCCGTAGCGACCGAAGTGCCGCTCGACCTGCCAGGCGATCCGACCGCTGATCCACACCTCGGCGGTGTCGAGCACCTCGCCGTACTGCCACTCGGCGCGGTTGGAGTAGACGCGCGGGTCGAAGTCCGTGGGCTTCTTGAAGTCGTGCTCGGCCTTCGTCGCGTACGCGACCTTGCCGCGGATGCGCGACAGGCGGAAGACGCGCAGGGCGCCGCGCTCGTGGCTGTGGCCGAGGAGGTAGAACTGGCCGCCCTGGAAGAGCAGGTGGTACGGGTCGACCTTGCGAGGGCCGACCTCGTCGCGGGCCATCGTGTAGTAGTCGAACGTGATCGTCTTGTTGCGGAAGATCGCGGTCTCGACCTTCGCCAGGCGCTGCGACAGGTCGTGCCCGCCGGCGCTCCCGGTGACGCCGAGCGCGACGCGGCCCTGGTCGGGCGTGTGCAGCGGGCTCGGCCGGCCCCAGGTGATCTGCTGCAACGCGAGGCGCAGCGGCTCGGCGTAGGCGAATTCGCCGTCCAGCAGGCTGAGGGCGGTCTGCAGCGACGCGAGCTCCTCGTCGGTGAACGCGATCGGCGGGAGGTGGAAGTTCTCCGGCCGCAGCGAGTAGTTCTCCTGCTCGGCGATCCCGTCGATGGGCTTCTCGACGGTCAGCTGGATGCCCAGGGACTCGAGCTCGGCGCGATCCGCGTAGAAGCGGCGCGCGAACGCGTCCTCGTTCATGCCGCTGTAGCCCTCGACGTCTCGCCGGATCTCCAGGGCGGTCACCGGTCGGCGCTCCGCCATGAGATAGGAGATCAGCGAGAGCTGGCGGATCAGCTTCTCGGTGTCCTTCGCCATCGGCTTCCCACCTTAGTCGCCAGCGCCCGACAGCGAGGGCGGAGGACCGCCGGTGCGTCGATTTCCCCGCATTCTGCGGTGGTTCGTGGCAGGGGGCGGCTCGTCCGTGACGAAGGTGCCAAACGCGGTAGCCTCGCTCCCGGGGACAGGAAGAGATGACCAAGCTCGTAATCGTCGATGACCACGAAGCCCTCCGCGAGGGGCTCGCCGCGCTGCTGTCCGGCAGCGGGCTGGAGATCGTGGGCGTTGCGGGCAACGTCGCGGCAGGGATGGATCTGGTCGAGCACGCGACGCCCGACGTCGCGCTGCTCGACATCCGGCTGCCGGACGGCAGCGGGATCGAGCTGACGCGCGAGCTGCTTGCCCTGCATCCCGACCTCGGGGTCGTCCTCTACACGGGCGACAGCGACGCCGAGCTCCTCTACGACGGGCTCGACTCCGGTGCGCGCGGCTACGCGCTGAAGGCCGGCTCGATGGACGAGCTGGTCGCCGCGATCGAGCGGGTCGCCGCCGGCGGCTCGTACGTCGATCCGCGTCTGGACCGCATCCTGCTGTCGCCGCGCGCGACCGCGAGCGTGCCGCAGCTGTCGCCGCGCGAGCGCGAGATCATGCACCTGATGGCCGAGGGCATGACCGCGGAGCGCATCGGCGACGAGATCACCGTGAGCGTCGAGACGGTCCGCACGCACGTGCGCAACGTCATCCGCAAGCTGCAGGCGCGCAACCGCGTGCACGCGATCGCGATCGCGCTCGAGCGCGGCGAGATCGCGCTCGACCACACCGAGGACTAGCCCCGTGTCCTCGCCGGACGCCGACGCGGACGCCGACGACCGTCTCGCCACGCTGGTCCACGACCTCCGCACCCCGCTGACGATCGTGCTCGGCTTCGCCGACATGCTGCGTAAGCGCGGGGAGGACCTCGACCAGGAGCAGCGGGCCGAGTTCGTCGCCCGGATCGACGACGCGGCGAAGGACCTCAGACAGATCCTGGACGCCCAGCGTCCCGCCGCGGGCTGAGCGGCTCGTGCGCTCCGCGCACGGAGGCGGCGCGGGCGCGCGCCACCACGACGAAGGAGGCCGGGAGGGCCGACGCGGCGAGGAGGTGCAGGACGATCATGGTGTCTGGATCGGTCCGTCCGGCCGGGTCCAGGACCGCGGGCGGACGGATGGTCGAACGACTACGCCGCCGCGGCGTCCGCGGTGGCGGCCGGCGCCGAACCGGCCGCGCCCTCGCGCCGCGCGAAGTATGCGCTGCCGCTCAGCGCACGGTCGTACCCCGACCACTCGGCTCCCGGGGCCAGCTCCTTCTCGAGGCGGTCGAACGACCCGAGCCGGCCACCGAGGTTGTCGATCATGTGCACCAGGGTCGCCTCCCGCGTTACCGGGACGACCGGGCTGCCGTGCTCGAGCGTGCCGTGGTGGCTGAGGATGATGTGGAGGATCGCCTCCGCCGTCGCGCGCGGGAAGCCGGGGAGATCCTCGATGAGTCGGCGGATCCGGTAGTAGCCGAGCGGGATCTCGCCCTGCAGCCGACCGAGATCGGTCATGTCCGGGGCGTCCGGGTCGGTCGTGTACGCGTCGAGCTTGCCGATGTCGTGCAGCAGCGCGCCGGTCACCGCGACGTCGCGGTCGATCCCCGGGAACGTCGCGCTGATCGCGCCGACGGCCTGGGCGACGGTGAGGCAGTGCTCGAGCAGGCCGTGCTGGTAGGCCTGGTGGTAGCGCTTGGCGGCGGGGGCGATGGCGAAGTGCTTCCAGGTGTCCGTGTCGGGACCGAAGACCGCGGCGAGGAGCTTCCCGAGGTGCGGGTCCTGGACGGTCGCGACGAGCTCCCGCAGATCCGCCTCCATCCGCGCGAACGGCTGCGGCGGCCCGTCGCGCAGCAGCGCCGGGTCGAAGGTGCCCTCGTCGGCCGGGGACCAGTCGCCCACGTCCAGCTGGCGGCCGAACCGCGGGTCGTCCTGGACCTGCCCGACGACGCGCACCGCGGTGCCCGGGACGAGCATCGCACCGAGCTCCTCGAGGTCCTCGCGGACGATCGCGGTGAGCGTGCCGCTGCGGTCCGCCACCGTCACCCGCAGATACGGGCTGCCGTCCTTGCGCGTGCGCTGCTCGGCGCGTCGCACCAGGAGCACCTGGTCGAGCGGGCCGGGGACGAGATCGCGGAGCAGCACGTCGCGAACGGTAGGGGCGACCTCGGACGGCGAGGCCGGTCGTGGGCGGAGAAGTGCCTGCATATGGACGGGTAGTCGCCTGGTCGGCGACGGATCTGACGTCGCCGCTCAGCTGCTGTGGGGGCCGAGGCCCTCGCGACGGCGCAGCTCGTCGGTCGCCTCGTCGGGCCAGACGCCCGTGCGGTCGAAGAAGGCGCGCGCGTCCTCCTCCTCGACGCGGTCCTTCTCGCCCGTGTAGCCGACGCGCAGGAGCACGTTGAACAGCCAGATGGACATGCCCGCGCCGATGATGCCGGCGCCGCCCTCCAACGCCGTCTCGGTCCGCTCGATGCAGATCAGCGCGATGCCCCCCAGGATCACGATGGCCGGGAGCCAGGTGCGGACGAACGAGGTGATGACGCGGCCCGTCATGCAGGCACCATGGCACAGTCCTACCCGGCGCCCCGTGTGCAAAGCGGCACGGTTCGGGCATGCCGCCGTCCCGGTGTCGGGCGGCCCGTGCGGACCGCTCGGGTCAGCCCCCGTAGAAGCTGATGGCGCGGTCCGCCAAGGCGCGCGTCTCGCGCTCGTTGCCGACCGCGTTGACGACCGAGGCGACGCCGGGGATCAGCCGGCCGGCGACCCGCGCGCCGGCCTTCTTGCCGACCATCCGCATGAGCGTGGACGCGAGCTTGCGGTCCTGCCCGCCGGAGATCTTCCTGTCGACGTACGCGGAGGCGACGAGGGTGCCGGTCCCGTCCAACGCGGCCCGCGCCTCCTCGGGCGTCGCGTACAGGTCCTGCAGCACCAGCAGCTCGGCCGGGCGCATCGGGTCGAACGGGTCGAAGCCGTACGACCCGGCGACGTAGAACACCAGCCGCGACTGGATCCAGGCGAGCGCGACGAGGTCGGGCACGATGGTGACCCAGCCGCCCAGCCCCGTGGCGGCACCGCCGAAGCGCGCGAGCGTCGCGTGCTTGCGCTTCGCGCGCTTGGCGAGCTCCTCGGGGCCGTGGTGGTACTGCTCGCGCATCTCGGCGACCCACGCGGCCGCGGAGGGGGCGTGCTTCTCGGCGGCGGCGAGCGCCACGATCTCCGGGGCGCGCACCGGATCGGCGCGCAGTCTGTCGATGAAGCCCTCGGGGACGAGGGGGGGCGCGTCGGGCTCGTCATCCGGCGGCGTGGTGCTCACGGGCGGGAGCATGGCAGGCCCGACGTGCCTGACGTCTGGCCGGGCAGCCAGAATACGACACGTGAAGCAGCCCTTGATCGAGTACCGCCAGGAGTTCGGCGGCGTCACGACCCGCGTGCTGGAGCTCGAGGGCTCCGGGGCGCCCATCGTCCTCTTCCACGGCTACGCCGACAGCGCGGACACCTGGCGTCTGGCGCTGGACCGCCTCGCCCGGGCGGACCGGCGGGTGCTCGCGGTCGACCTGCCCGGGTTCGGCAAGGCCGACCGGCTGCACCGCACGGAGACGATCCTCCAGCAGCTCGACAGGTTCGGTGCCGCCGTCGTGCGCGAGGTCGCCCGCGAGCACGGTGATGTCGTGGTCTGCGGCAACTCCCTCGGAGGCTGCCTGACCCTGCGACTGGCCCAGGACCCGGACCTGCCCATCGCGGCTGCGGTCCCGGTCGCGCCGGCGGGCTTCGACCATCCGGTCTGGTTCCGTGCGATCGAGGGGGACCGGCTCGTCCGCATGGCGCTGCGCTCCCCGCTCCCCGGACCGCTGTTCCGCGCGGTCGTCGGGGAGGCCTATCGGCAGCTGGCGTTCGCCCGGCCGCGTGCGCAGCGTGCCGAGGTCGTCGCCGCGTTCGCGCAGCACCTGTCGACCCAGCGCGACGTCCGCCGGATCCTCGCGACCGGCAGCCGGATGCTCCCCGAGCTGCACCGGCCCTTCCGGCTGTGGGAGATCCGCGTGCCCGTGCTCTTGATCTGGGGGGACCGCGACCGCATGGTCGCCCACAAGGGATCGCGCCACGTGCTCGACGCGCTCCCGGACACGCGCTACGAGATGCTCGAGGGGGTCGGGCACTGCCCGCAGATCGAGGCGCCCGAGCGATTCGTCGAGCTGCTCCTGCAGGCGGCGCCTGCAAGCGCCCTTGCGAACGCGGGCTGATCGACCCGTCCGGCGGGGGTGGCCCGCTACCCTCGATGGGTGAAGAACCGCCGTCTCACCCTGCTCTGCGCCGTCGCCGGCGTCCTGACCGCCGCTCCCGTGGCGCCCGCCGGCGCCCAGGATCCCGCCGCGACACCGGCCCCCGCGCCCGCGGCGAGCCCCGCGCCCGACGATCGCCGCATCGCCGCCGGGATCACCGCCGGGGGCATCGACGTCGGCGGTCTCACCATCACCGAGGCCTCCGCGAAGCTCGAGCAGCTGCTCGGTGCGAAGGTCCGTCGCGACGTCGTCCTCAAGACCGCCGGACGCACCTTCCGACTCGACGCAGCGACCGCGAAGCTCGAGTTCGACACCGTCACCACCGCCAAGCGTGCGTTCTACGCGAAGGCGCCGGACGCCGCCGTGGGCGGTGGCCAGGCGGCCGGGACCGACGTCCCGCTGGCCATCAGGAGCTCGACGCTGTCGATCCGGTCCTGGGCCCAGGGCGTGGCGTCGAAGGTCGCCCGGGCGCCGCGCAACGCCGAGTTGCGGATCGGGCTCAAGAAGCTCGACGTCCGTGGGTCCAAGAAGGGCCGCCGGCTCGACTGGAAGGGCACCGAGACGCTGGTCAAGGGCGCCCTCGCGGATGCCCGCACCTCCCGTGTCCTGAAGCAGAACGTCAGTGCCGTGAACGCGCCGGTCACCTACAAGACGCTGAAGCGCCAGTACGGCACGGTCATCACGATCTCCAAGAGCGAGTTCAAGCTCCGGGTCTTCAAGCGCCTGAAGTTCTCGAAGTCCTACGGCGTCGCGGTCGGCCAGCCCGCCTACCCGACCCCGAGCGGGCGCTTCGCGATCCAGAACAAGCAGGTCAACCCGACCTGGTCGGTCCCCAACTCTCCCTGGGCGGGCGAACTGGCCGGGACCACCGTCCAGGGCGGGACCGCGTCCAACCCGTTGAAGGCCCGCTGGATGGGCATCGTGAACGGCGTCGGGATCCACGGCACCGGCGAGGAGTACTCGATCGGTTCGCGCGCCTCGCACGGCTGCATCCGGATGTGCGTCGCCGACGTGAAGGACCTGTACCCGCGGATTCCCGTGGGTACGGCGGTCGTCATCCGCTGAGCGCTCAGCGGACGGACGTCCAGCGCGCCGGCGACGGCGCACCGCGCTCGCTCAGTGCGAACAGCATCCACGGGCCGGGCGGTGCGACCGACGAGCGGCGCGGACCCATCACGGTCAGCACGGTCCGTGTGCCGGCCTTCCGCGTGCGCAGGACCCGCAGCTCGACGAACCGCTGGTTCATGTCGAGGGCGTGGGTCGTCGCGGAAGGGGCGAGCATCGTGACGCGGTCGGGGACCGGTCCCGTCACGGTGAGCGTGAACGTCCGGCGCGCGCGGACCTGCGCCGGACCGGCGACGATCTTCGGCCGCGTCCCCCTGAAGAGGTACGGCGGTTCGTAGAACTCGGCGGTGTCGCCGTCGCGGTTGGGGTTCGCGTCGTCGCCCGCGGACCACACCCGGCCATCGGGGAGCAGGGCCGCGACCGAGTGGTAGGTACGGTCCTCCCGCTGGGCCGGGCCCAGGCTCCAGCGCTTCGTCCTGGGGTTCCACAGCTCGACCCGCCGGTTCCTCGGATCCGCGGTGAACGCCGCGTCGCGGCGGGTGATGCCCGTCCCGCCGCCGATCGTCACCATCGAGCCGTCGGGCAGCAGCACGGTGTTGGGCCAGTTGCGCCCGCGGCGCTGCGACGGCGCGGGCTGCCAGCCCCGAGCGCTGCGCCGCTCGTCGAACCGCAGGGTCGTCCGGTAGGCGGGCTGATCGGCGCCGGTGCGCGACGGGGCCAGGAAGTCGGTGCCGCCGATGAGCATCGCCTCGGGCGAGGCGCCGGTCGACGACGGGACGGGCACGAGGTTGCCGCCGCCGCGGTCGGCGGGGAGCGGCGACGTCGGCTTCCACCGCAGCGTCTTGGGATCCAGCAGCCCGACGTCACCCTTGACGGGGCCGGCGAGGAGCACGCGCGAGGACGGCATGAGGAGCATGCCCGGGTACGTCCAGGTGAGCTTGTCGCCGCTCGGCGCGTGACTGACCCGGCGGCCGTCGGCGGAGACGATGTCGAGCGTCTGCGTGAACGATGTGGGCTTGCTCGCGTCGAAGCCGCCGAGCACGGCGACGCGGCCGTCGGCGAGCTTGACCTGCGTCGGGTACCAGCGTGGCACCGTCATGTCCTGCGAGCGGTCCCAGGTCTCCGTCTTCGGGTCGAAGATCAGCACGATCTTCAGGCCGGGCGGGTTCGTGTAGCCCTTCTGGAACCACCGCAGGTCCAACGTCCCCCCGGTCACCAGGACCCGGCCGTCCGCCATCAGCAGCTGTCCGGAGCAGTACAGCGGCACGCGCTCGGTGACCCCGTCGCCGTCGACGTCGATCAGCGGCGGGGGGACCGACCTGAAGGCCCTGGGGCCCGTGCCCTTCGCGGGGTCCCAGAGGGTCGACGCGCCGCTGGTCTGCTGGTGGGTCGTCGGGTTCGCGGTGATGATGTGCTGGGTCCAGTCGAACCCCCAGAACAGGACCTTCCCGGTCGGCAGCAGCGTCGCGTGGATCGCGTAGTGCGGCAGGTCCGACGTCTGCGAGGTCCAACGGCCGACGCGGGCGAGCACGCTCTTCGTGCTCGGCTGGCGCGGCAGCTTCGCACAGCGGTCCTGCCCGGTCGGCGCGCCGAGCGGCGGACGGGGCCGATCCTCGAACGTGTTGGCCGGACCGCGGGGCCGGCAGGCGTCGAACCCGGGATCGGCCTGCTGGCGCGCCGTGGTCTGGCGCCGGGCCAGGTGCTGCAGTGCATGTTCGCCACCGAGCAGGTTCGTCTCGACCGCGAGCTGCACGCGGTCCTCGGCGCTGAGCGTGCGCGTGACCGTGCCCGGGTCCTCGACCCGTGGTCCGTGGGCGCTCGCGGGGGCCGCGGACATCCCCGACCACAGGACGGTGCACACGACGAGACCCGTGAGCGCCAGCCCCCTGCAGCGCGCTCCCATGCCGGGACTGTAGCGGCCGTCTTCCCTGCTCGCGTCAGGTCCGCCGGGCGCACTGCCGCCGCATCTGGTCGCGGTCGGACCGCGTCACCGGCAGGGCATAGCGGCGGGCGACCCGCGCGATGCGCACGGCGTACGCGCAGCGCAGCGTCCGGTTCGGCGGCAGCCACGCCGCCGGCCCGGCCGCGCCCTTCTGCTGGTTGGCGGCGCCGTCGACCGCCATCAGGTTGAGCGGGTCGTTGGCGAACTGCTCGCGCTTGACCGGCGCCCAGTCCCGGGCGCCGAGCTGCCAGGCGAAGAAGAGCGGGATCACGTGGTCGATCTGGACCTCGGTGGGACGGGACTTGGAGAACTCGATCAGCCGGCCGGTGTACGGATCGCGCAGCAGGCCGTCCAGGACGACGCAGTCGCGCCCGTCGGCGTCCGGGGTCTCGGGGCGCAGCGTCGGCGCGCGCAGGTCGCGCCGCAGCACGTCCTCCCGCGTGCGGCAGTCGTTGCCGCCCCAGGTCACGGGCGCCTCGTCGGTCCAGGCCGGGCCGAAGCGCTCCCGCTCGTACCCGCCCTTGCCGAGGCGGGGCCCGAGGCGGACGCCGTCGATCAGGGCGAGGACCCGGGCGCGCTCGGCGCCGGTGGGGTCGGTCAGGCCGGGGTGGATGCCGTGCACGTCGCGCACGGCGCTCAGCGGGGCGGCCGCCAGGCCGGGGCCGGTCCTGATCGCCGGGAGGCGTACCGCGCCTGCGGGGAGAGCGGCCGTTGTGGTGCGGGCGTCGGGTCCCGCTTCGTCGAGCACGCCGCACCCGCCCGCGAGGACCGCCAGGGTGGCGACGAGGAGCAGGAGGGCGGCGCGACGGGACACGCCTCCCATGCTGTCGCGCCCGGCGGCGGCATGGGTGCGGTCGTGCAGAAGGGCTCAGGCCGCCGCGCGCACCCGGGGCTGCGGGTCCGCGGGGGTCGCCGATCCGAAGGTCCCGCGTGCGATGTCCCGGCGACGCCACGCCAGGTAGTCGGGCCCCATCGTCCGCGCAACCCGCGGCAGGACCGGGGTGGAGGCGCGGGAGAGCGCGCCGAGCGCGCGAAGTTCCCGCCGCTGGGAGGGCGTGAGGCACAGGTGGAGCTTGCGCTGGGCGGCCACCGGCAGCAGGCCGACCGTCGCGAGCTGGAGCGTGCGCGTCGCCGGGAGGCGCAGGGCCTTCCAGCTGCGCGGGCCGAGGCCGGGGATCGGCGGAGCGGCGGGCTCGACGATCGTCCGCAGGACCAGGTCCACCACATCGTTGCGCTCCAGGCGCGTGTCGATGATCTCGTCGACGTAGGCGAGGAAGCCGCCCCACGACGGGGGGAGATCGCGCTCGCGGATGCCGAGCAGCCGCCCGAGCCCGCGCCACTCGGTCCAGAAGCGCTGGGTCTGCTCCGGGGTGAACGGGCGGCCGAAGCGGCCGTGCGACGCGACGATCGAGACCGCGAGCGTGGCGTGGACCCACGCGTAGGCCTCGGGCTCGAGCGCGTGGTACCGACGGCCGGACGGGTCGACGCCCTTGATCTTCTGGTGCATGGCGCGCATGCGCCGGCCGGTCTCCGCGGCGCGCTCGGGTCCGCCGTAGACGAGGAGGTTCACGTAGTCGAGCGTGCGGAACAGGCGGCCCCACGGGTCGCCGACGAAGTCGGAGTACTCCCGGACGCCGCCGGCGACGGTCGGGTGGGCGACCTGCAGCATGAGCGCGGTGCCCGCCCCGGTCATCGCGCGGGCGTCACCGGCGCGGCGCCAGGTGATGGAGTCCTCGTCCACGGCGTAGCGCGACGCCTCGGTGGGATCGGGCAGCACGGACGGCATCCGTCGATGGTACTCAACAGTGCTTCGCGGTACCACCCCCTGGGCGTAGGATCGACCCGGCCATGTGCGCGGTCGTCCCCCATGCCCACCAGCAGGAGCTCAGCGAGCCGGCACGTGCCGCGGTCGGCGCCGCGGCCGCCGACCTCGCCCGGTGCGTGGAGGAGGTCCGGGAGCTCGTCGACGAGCGCATCGTGGGCAGCGTCGCCGGCATCGCCGACGGCACCGGCGAGATGCTCGAGAACCTCGCGGCGAGCACACGCGCCCACATGACCCTGATCGCCGGGATGATCGGCGCCTGGGCCGACCCGCAGGACGTCAGCCCGCCGCCGGAGTCCGTGCGCTGGGCCCGGGACTTCGTCCGCGTCGGGGTCCCCGTCGACGGCCTCATGCGCTCCTACCGGCTCGGCCACGCCGGGCTGTGGGCGTGGTGGCAGCAGCGGCTGCGCGAGCACGCCGACGACGTCGACGTCCTCGCGGAGACCATCGCCGCGACGTCCGCCTGGATGTTCGAGTACGTCGACACGGTCCTGCAGCCGCTGATCGACGACTACGTCGCGCAGCAGTCCCGCGCCGGTGCCCGCGCGGAGAGCCGGCGGATCGCCGAGGTCCGCGGGCTGCTGGACCGGTCGGGCCCCGCGCCCGACCTCGAGCGTGCCTCCGCCCGGCTGCGCTACCAGCTGCGCCGTCGCCACCTCGGCTTCGTCGCCGCGGCCGTCACGGACCGGTCCCTGGTGTCGGACCCGGACGCGCCGGCCCCGCTGGAGACGGTCGCCTCGATCCTGGCGGAGCGGCTCGGCATGGCCGAGTCGCCGCTGGTGGTCCCCGCCGCCGGTGACGCGATCCACGGCTGGATCGGCGGCCACGAGCTGGACGCGCGAGCGGCGCTCGAGGTGTGCATCCCGGGCGTCGTGCTGGCGTTCGGGGATCCCGGCGAGGGGCTGGAGGGCTTCCGCAGCACGCACGAGCAGGCCCGGGAGGCGCAGCGTGTCGCGCGCCTCGCCGGCCGGCGCCCGGGCACGACCGTGACGTACCGCGACACCGCCGTCCTCGCGCTCCTCACCACCGACCGAGAGCGGGCGCAGCGGTTCGCCGCGGACGCGCTCGGAGCGCTCGCCGACGACACCGACGGGGCGCGCCGTCTCCTCGCGACGCTCGCGGTCTTCCAGGAGGAGCACCTCAGCTTCGCCCGGGCCGCGAGGCGCCTGGGCGTCCATCAGAACACCGTGGCCTACCGCGTCCGCCGCTCGCTGGAGCTGTGCGGCGAGGAGGACGCGGGCTCGCTGCGCCTGCGCTCCGCGGTGGCGCTCGCCGCGCTGCTGCGGGAGCGCTGACCCCGCCGTGTCGCGCCGCGCCCCCGAGCCGGTCCCGGCGCTGGTCGACGTCCTCGCGCGGGCCGTGGCCGAGGCGACCGACCCGCCGGACGGGACCGTGGAGCGCATCCTCGACGCGGCGCTCGCCGAGGTCGCTCAGCGGGGCACGACGGCCACGACGATGGACGACATCGCCGCGCGCGCGAAGGTCGCGCGGATGACCGTCTTCCGCCGGTTCGGGTCGAAGACCGCGCTGCTGGAGCGACTGATGCTCCGGGAGGTCCGCGCGTTCCTCGCCCACGTGGACACCACGCTCGCCGCGATCGAGGACCCGGCCGACCGCGTCGCCGAGGCGTTCGTCCTGTGCGTCCGCACCGCCGCGGACCACCCGCTCGTCGCGCGGCTCGCCCGTCACGAGCCGGGCGCGACGCTCGAGAGCCTGTCGGCCGGTGAGCCCTCGCCGCTGGACGTCGGACGGGCATACGTGGCGACGACGATCCGCGCGGACCATCCGAGCGCGCGCGTCCGCGACGATGCCGACGCGATCGCCGACGTCCTCGTCCGGCTCGCGCTCACCTACGTGCTCGTGCCGGGGGCCATCGTCGACCTCTCCGACGACGACGCCGCCCGGACGTTCGCGCGGCGCGTGCTCGCGCCGCTCGTGGCGTAGCGCCTCCTGATTCGCGACCGCGGCCGGAGGTGCACCGCGGTTCGGCGCGGGTAGACCGCGGTCATGCCCATCCAGCACGTCCTGGCGGTCGTCCCCGTCTCCGACATCGTCCGCGCGAACTCGTTCTACGAGTCGCTGTTCGGCCGGCCGGCCGACAACACCCCGATGCCGACCCTCGTCGAGTGGCGCGTCACGGACGCCGGCTGGGTCCAGGTCACGGTCGACGAGGGCCGCGCCGGCAGCGGTCAGCTCAACCTCGCCGTCGAACCGCTCGAGGCGACCCGGGAGGAGCTGATCGGCCGCGGCCTGAGGCCCGGGGACGTCCAGGCGGTGAACAAGGGGGTCGAGCTCTCGGCGCTCGAGGACCCCGACGGGAACGTCGTGACGCTGATCGGTGGCTTCCGCGAGGACTACTGACGCGCGGCGTTCACGGCCGCCAGCGCGCGGACGGTGCCGAGCAGGTCGCCGCACGGGATGCTGATCATCGTGTCGACGCCTGCGTCGGCGTACTCCTGCAGGCGACCCGCGAGCCCGTCCGGCGTGGTGGCGATCGCGACGCGCTCGAGCAGCTCGCGGGGGACGGCGGCGGCCGCGCCGGCCTGGTCGCCGTCGAGGTACTTGTCCTGGACGAGCGCCGCCGCGTCGGCGAAGCCGTAGCGGGCGGCGAGGTCGACGTAGAAGTTCTTGCCCTTGGCGCCCATCGCGCCGAGGTAGAAGGAGATCCAGGGGCGCACGACGTCCAGCGCCTCCTCGACCGTGGGGGCGACCGCGGTCGGGGTGAGCGCGAGCACCTCGAAGTCCTCGCGGGCGCGGCCGGCCGACTCCACGGCGTCCAGGACCGGTCGGATGGTGGTCCCGGGCTGCGTCGGGTCGACGAACACGCCGATCCAGCCGTCGGCGATCTCGCCGCACTGCTGCAGGCCCTTCGGCGCCGTGGCACCCAGGTAGATCGGGATCTTCGCCTGTGCCGGGCGGGCGAGCAGCCGCAGTTCCTTGCCCAGACCACTGCCCTCGACGCCCTCGGGCAGCTGGACGGGCATGCGCTCGCCCGCAAGCGCGGCGCGGATGGTCTCGACGTAGGCGCGGGTGCGCGCGAGCGGCTTGGCGAACGGCTCGCCGTACCAGCCCTCCGAGACCTGCGGCCCGCTCGGCCCGAGGCCGAGCATCATCCGCCCGCCGCTCAGCACGTCGACGGACGCGGCGGCCATCGCGGCCGCGGTCGCCTTGCGCGCGGGAATCTGCAGGATCGCCGTGCCCAGCCGAACGTGCTCCGTGCGGCCGGCGAGCAGCCCGAGCATCGAGACCGCGTCCTGGCCCCAGGCCTCGCTGACCCAGACGCTGTGCAGGCCGAGCTCGTCGGCGAGCAGCGCGATCTCCAGCTGCTGGTCGGGGGTGAACCAGGGCCAGTAGACCGTCGAGATCCCGATGTTCATGCCCGGCACGCTACCTGCCGCCTACCGCTGTTCGGGCGTCCACTCCGCCGGCAGCGAACGGATCCCGTTGATGAAGTTCGCGACGAGGAAGTCCGGCTCGGGTGCCTCGATGTCCGGGATGCGCGTGTAGATCTCGCTCAGCACCGATTTCAGCGTCGTGCGTGCGACCGCGGCACCGAGGCAGTAGTGCGGGCCGCCGCCGCCGAAGCCCTGGTGCCGGTTCGGCGACCGGAAGATGTCGAAGTCGAACGGGTTGCCCCAGAACTCCTCGTCGCGGTTGCTCGAGCAGTACCAGAGGACGACCTTGTCCCCCGCCTTGATCTGCTGGCCGCGGACCTCGATGTCGGCCGTGGCGGTCCGCCGCATGTGGATGAGCGGCGACACCCAGCGGACGACCTCCTCGACCGCGTCGTCGATCCGGCCGGGGACGTCCTCGATCAGGAGCGCGCGCTGGTCCGTGAAGCGGGTGAACGCGTGGAGCGCGCCCGCAGCGGCGTGGCGCGAGGTGTCGTTGGCGGCCACGGCGAGGAGGACGAAGAACGCACCGATCTCGTCGTCGGTCATCTTCTCGCCCTCGAACTCGGCCTGTACCAGCCAGGTCATCAGGTCCTCCCCCGGCTGCGCCCGGCGCTCCTCGGCGAGCTCGGCGGCCGTGAGGCGCAGCGTCATGACGCAGTTGACGAAGTGCTCGAGCGGCTCGGTCTCGCCGGTGACGGCCGGGTCGTTGTACGAGAGGAGGTCCTGGGCCGCGCGGATCGTCTCCTGATGCTGGTCCCCCTCGTGCAGGCCGAAGAAGCTGCCGAAGATCCGGCCCGGCATCGGCTCGGCGACGAGGTCGACGAAGTCCCCGGAGCCGAGGTGGGCCATCTCGTCGATGAGGTCCTTGGCGTGGCCACGGACCCACCCCTCGAGCTTGCGCATGTTGCCCGGCTTGAAGGCGTCCATCGTGATGCCGCGCAGCTGTGTGTGGCGGGGTGCGTCCATCGCGATGAACGACTGGGCGATCTCGGTCATCTCCGGGGAGAAGTCCTCCATCGTGATTCCGGAGGCCGACGAGAAGACCCCGGCGTTGCGGCTCGCCGCCTGGATGTCGTCGTACCTGGTCAGCGACCAGAAGCCGTGGATGTTCTCCTCCGGCGGCAGCAGATCGGACTCGGCGGGGCCGCTCCAGAAGACGGGCTTCTCGGCGCGCAACCGGGAGAACGCCTCGTCGCGGACGTCCGGGTGTTGGGCCCAGAAGGCCTGTGCGGCGATACCCAGCGGGTCGGTGACGGGGGTGCTCATGACGCTCTTCTCCTCGGGAGAGACGAGCATCCCAGTCCGGGGGTCCGGTACGCCAGCGGTCGTCGACGGACGGGCGCCGCTCCGTTTGGGGCTTTCCACCAGCCCGGAGGGGGGATATGGTCGCGCAGTCCCACCTGGAGGAGGAGAGGATGCCGCAGGGCACCACGGCCGGAGCGTCGGCCGCATGTCGCGAGGCTGTGCAGGAGATGGCGGAGGCGCTGCTCCCCGAGCTCGACGGGGTCGCCGTCCTGCTCGCGGACGCGATCCACGACCAGATCGAGACGCTGGACCACCAGCTGCACGAGGAGACGATCCTCAGCTGCCGGGCCAACATCGGGCTGATCGCCCAGATGCTCCGTGACGACGTCGAGCCCTTCACCGCGGTCGCGCCCGCGGAGGCGATGCACTACGCCCGCGAGTTCGTCCGCAACGGGCTGCCGATCGAGACACTCATGCGCGCCTACCAGGTGGGCCACCAGGTCTTCGTCGGCACGATGCTCGAGCGGCTCGCCGCGCGCGTCGCCGACCGGGACCTGCTGGCCGAGACGGTCAGCTACTGCAGCGCCTGGATGTTCCCGTTCCTGGACGCGGTGCAGCTGGGGATCACCGAGTCCTTCATGGCGGAGCGGGAGCGCTGGGTCCGCAGCGCCGCGGCACTACGGGCGGACGAGGTCCGCGCGATTCTCGACGGGTCGACCGTCGACGAGCACCGCGCCTCGCAGCGCCTGCGCTACTCCCTCGCCCGCACCCACGTCGCGGTCGTCGTGTGGGGCGAGGAGGGCGAGGACGAGGACGGCACGATCGGCATCTTCGAGCGGATCGCACACGGCATCGAGCGGACCCTCGGCGGCACGGACGCGCTGTGCGTGCCGCTCGGCCGGCGGACGCTTGCCGCGTGGATCGGCCTGCGCTCCACGCCGGACATCGCGCTCCTGCGCGCACTGCGCGACAAGGACGCGCTGGCGGTGGGCGCGCGCGTGGCGGTCGGTGATCCGCACGACGGGATCGACGGCTTCCGCCGCAGCCACGAGGAGGCGCTGCTCGCGCGGCGCGTCGTGCATCTCGGGCGCCGGGCACCCGGAGCGGTGGCGCGTTACGGCGACGTCGCGCTGACCGGGCTGCTCACCCACGACGTCGGTGAGGCCCGCCGGTTCGCCGAGCGGGAGCTCGGCGCGCTCGGCGCAGAAACCGACGCGGCCCGACGGATCGCCGCGACGCTGCGGGTCTTCCTGGAGGAGGGCTCGAGCTTCGTGCGCGCGGCCCGCCGCCTGGGCGTCCACGAGAACACCGTGGCCTACCGCGTGCGCCGCGCCGGCGAGCTGCTCGGCCACACGGTCGAGGAGCGCCAGCTCGAGCTGCGGGTGGCCCTCATGCTCGCCGACGTCCTGCGCCGGTCGGCGTCGGAGAACGCGGCCGGCTGATACCGGCCGGGCGACGCGGACGGGTCGCCCGGGCCGCTCCGCGTCCCGCCGCCCGGGTCGCTCAGCGCAGGATGAGCCGGCGCTGCTGGGTGGGCCGCCCGGCGGCGGCGTCGCCGGTCGCGCGCACGGTGACCGTCGCACGGCGCACACCGCGCAGCCAGCGCCGCCCGGCCGCCGACAACGGGATCGACACGGTCCGCGCGGGGCCCGGTCGCACGACGACGTCGCGCGCCGCGATCCGCCGGGCGCCCGAGCCGCGACGGCCCGGTGCGGTGGCGACGACGCGCACGACCATCCGGTTGCCGGTGCCCCCGAGGCGCACCCGCAGCGCGCCGCGCCGCAGCGCGGCCTTGCGGGACGCGGTGCTCATCTGCCCGAGCCGCACGCGGGTCGGGGCGGCGGCCTGCGGCTTCGCGCAGGTGCCCAGCGTCGCGGCGACCGCGCGGTACATCGCGTTCCACTCGTCGGCGCCGAACTCGGTGCCGAATCCGTAGGACCCCGGATCGGCGGGGTCCCCGTCGTCGGGCCGGATGTCCAGGCCGAACGCGTGCGACAGGCGCACCCCGGTGAGGCAGTGGTCGGGCGAGACGGAGATCTTCTGCCCCTGGAAGCCCGAGGCCTGGTAGCTGCCGGGCGTCGGTCCCGACCACCACTGGTAGGCGTAGCGTCCCTTGGAGAGGGCCGTGTGCTTCGTCGACTCGCGGGTCCACGCCTCCGGCACGACACGCTTGCCCTCGGGTGTCGTGCCTCCGCGCCGGAAGAGCTCGCCGAAGCGGGCGAGGTCGAACACGCGGGAGTAGAGGCCCTGCGAGGCGATCGCGTCGCCGACTCGGTCGGTGAGGATGCGGGCGTCGCCGGCCATGCCGGCGGGCTTCCACAGCTTCTCGGAGATGACCTCGTTGAACGGCTTGCCGTAGACCTTCTCGGTCAGCCAGGCGAGAACCTGCGTGTTGCCGCTGTTGTAGGAGAACTTCGTGCCCTGCTCGGCGACCTTCGGCAGCGCCTTGAGGAACGCGTTGCGCCCCTGCCCGTACTGGCCCTCCGTGACGAGGTCGAGCGCCGCCTGGATCCACTGCTGCACCTGCGTGTTCTGGGCGAGCACGGGCGTGTCCTCGTCCCAGTGCACGCCGGACTCCATCTCGAGCAGGTTCTGGATCGTCACGCCCTCCCAGGCGGTGCCGCGCAGCTCGGGGATGTAGCGGTCGATCGGGTCGTCGACCGACCGCACGAGCCCGTCGTCGATGGCAATTCCGACGAGTGCGGAGATGAACGACTTGGTCGCCGACCAGGGCTGGTGGCGGACGTCGGCGGACCACCCGTTCTCGTAGAAGTCGGCGATCACGCGGCCCTCGTGGACGAAGGCGACGATGTCGGTCTCGGTCGTGCGCAGGAAGTCGCGGATCGACTTGGTGCGACCCTGCCACTCGTAGGTGACCTTGGACAGGTCGCGGTCCTGACGCGGGAGCGCGGAGGCGGTGGGTCCGTTGGCGACGCCCGAGGTCGGGAGGAACGCCTCCGGGCGGACGGCATCGACGGGGGACGGCAGGATGAGCGAGCCGGACTGCAGGAGGTTGGTGACCGTCGCGACCCAGAAGCTCGGGTCGAGCATCACGTCGGTGCGACCCGTCAGCAGCTCGGCCGCGCCGGGCAGCGCGACGGTCGGGTCGATCGGGTCCGGCCCGGCGCCCCGCAGGACCGCGCCGGGGACCTGCGACGCGATCGCCCGCGCGGCGGCGTCGTCCCGCTGCGTGCCCTGCGCGCCTGCCGCCGGCGTCGCGAGTGCGATCGCCGACGCGGCGACCAGCGACGCGAGGGTGTTCCTGACTCCTGCGTGCATCGACTCTCCCCTGGTGTACGACCGCACCGTCCTGATGAACGGTAGCGTACATGTGAGAGTGGTGCACGTCTACGACGTCGTGGCGAAGTGCTGCTCCTGCTCCTCGGCGACGGGCGGCAGCTCGTCCGGCAGGTCGCCGCCGGGCAGTGACTGCCACTCGTGCTTGCCGCGCAGCTTCTTCAGCGTGTAGTCGAGCCGGCCGTGGTTGTTCATCACGTGCCAGGCGGCCACGTGCGTCGAGACGCTCATCGCCGGGATCCAGAAGCGGTCGGCCATGGGATCCAGCGGGGCGACCGAGCCGGGCGTGACCTCCGCGCCGATGTGTCCCTCGCCGTCGGCGAGCGTCAGCCGGGCGAGGATCGTGCCGTCGGCGGCGGTGATCTGGGTGTCGCCGAGGCACACCGTCTTCCACGGCACGACCGGTGCGGCCGGGAACTGCGCGTGCACGGGGCCGACGTGCGCCGCGTAGACCGTCGGCGCGCCGACGAGCCGCGCGAGCTGACCGGGGCACTCGCGGTTCTGCCGGATCCAGAGGTCGTGCTCGCGCTCGGCCCACCAGTTCAGCGGGGGGACGCTCCAGTTGTTCGGGAACGACGGCCAGCACATGCCGCCCAGCAGGAGGTCGACGCCCTGCAGGCGCTTGGCGGTGCGGTGGCGCGCCCACTCCCAGCCGGAGCACAGACCGACGTCGAGCCCGAGCGCCCGGCAGTGCACCCGGCCGTCGTCGTCCCCGCCGCGGTAGTAGTGGTTCTCCCACGCCGAGGGTGTGTCCTTGTCGTGCAGGTGCGCGCCGCCGTCGGGCTCGGCCAGCACGTAGGTGCCGTAGGCGTCGCCGCCGCGACGGGACAGGAAGCCGCCGCCGATGACGCAGTCCAGCTCGCGGGCCAGGCGGGTCAGCAGCTGGAACGGCGCGCCGTCGACCGGACGGGCGACCCCGCGCATGATCTTGTTGTAGACGTTGGGCGAGGTCATCGCCTCGGGCACCATGATCACCGCGGGGTCGTGCTCGCGGTGGGCGTCGCGGATGAGGTCCTCGATCCGCGCGAGGTTGCGCTCGACCGCGGCGAGCTCGAGCTGCGCCTGGACGGCGGCGACCTTGATCGGCTTGCGCTTGCTCATGCGGTCACCGCCTCGGACGCCGTGACCGGGACCGGGAGCGGCGTGGGGGCCGCGGCGAGCTGCTTCTGCGCCTGCGCGGTCGCGGTCGCCACGATCGCGGCAGGCTTACGGGGCGGGTCCGGCCAGGTCCAGCCCGGGTGCTCGGAGCCCTTCACCTGCCGTGTGGAGCGGAAGCGCCTGGCGCGCGCCTCGGCCCGGACGTGCAGGTCGGTGAAGAGGTCGCCCATCGCCCCGCGGACGGTCTCGGGGAGCGCGCGCGGCTGGTGGCGCAGATCGTGCCCGATGGCGAGCGCGAGGCCCTGGGCCAGACGCGAGATCGGCAGCACGTCCTGCTGGTCGCGCACGCGCTGGAAGACGTCGCTCAGGTCGGCGTCGGGGTTCGTGCGCTTCGAGGCCTTTCGGGCGAGCGCGATCAGCACCGGGGACTGCGGCTGGATGCGCGTCTCGCTGTTGGCGAAGTGGTAGGCCGAGAGGCACTCCTCGTCCCGGGCCTGCTCGTAGCGGCGCAGGGCGGCGTCCAGTGCGCCGGGGTCGTCGAGGGCCTCCGCCGCCATCGTCCCGAGCGTGTGACCCATCCACATCGCGTCACGCTGACCGTTGCCGATCACCGGGTCCTTGAAGTGCCCGGCGTCCCCGGCGAGCGCCCAGCCCGGTCCGCTGGACGGACGGAAGTACGCCGGCACGTCCGCGGTCGAGCGCAGCTTCGACATGTTCGTCGCGCCCTCGAGTCGCTCGGCCCAGCCCGGGTGGCGGCGCAGGAACTCGTCCCACACACCCTCGGGGTCCTTGCGCGCCCGGGCGACGTCCGCCGCCGGGCCCATCACGAGCGCGATCATGCGCGGCTTCGGCGCACTGGGAAAGGTCATGCAGAACGACTCGCCGTCGCGCCACTGGCTCAGCGTCGCGTTCTCACGCGTGTCGACCTTGGGGTCGTCGACGTAGCGGAAGACGAGTCCGCGGCCGTTCTTGGAGGCGCGGTAGGGCTTCCACGCGCCGACGCGGGCGGCGACCGTGGACTTCCGGCCGTCGGCGCCGATGACGAGCTTGGCGTGCAGCTCGTGCTGCTCGCCGTCGGGGTCCTTGGCCGTCACCCCGCAGACGCGGCCCGCGCGCCACAGGACGTCGAGGACCTCCCAGCCCTCGCGGACGTCGGCGCCGTGCTCGCGTGCGGTCTCGACGAGGATCTGGTCCTGGATCGGGCGGGGGATGCACCACACGTAGTCGGAGTCCGACCCCTCCGGGGAGCCCCAGGGCTCGCGAACGTTGACCTCGTTGTCGAAGGTCAGGTCGAGGTCTTTCATGTAGGACGGGTTCTGGGCGGCGATCTTGTCGAAGGCCCCGATGTCCTTCAGCACGTCGACGCCGCCGCCGAACAGGACGTGGGTCGAGAGCGTGTCGGACGGGAAGCTCGACTTGTCGAGCACCACCACGTCTCGGCCGGCACGGGCGAGGACCGCGGCGGCGGTGGAGCCGGCGCAGCGGGCGCCGATGATCACGACATCATGCTGGGACATGGTGGCGAGCCTAACCACATCAGGTGTATAGTTGCAAGCAGATTCATCTATGAACCTTCCTCTAACTGAACTGGCGGTCGCTCCCGCCCGCGGCGCGCGCCGCGCGGCGCGCACGCGTGCAGCGATCCTCGATGCCGCCGAGTCGGCCTTCCGTGTCGACGGCTACCGCGGGACGCGGATGGAGGACGTCGCCGAGGCCGCCGACGTGTCGGTCGGGTCGATCTACAACCACTTCGGCGACAAGGACGGGCTCTACCACGCGCTCGCCGAGCGCTCCGCCGAGCTGTTCGCGCGCTACATGGCCGCCGCCTACGAGGCCGGCGAGACGCCGCTGGAGCAGGTCATGGCCTGCGGCGACGGGTACCTGCGCTTCCACCTCGAGCACCCGGGGGCGTTCCGCTTCCTCGCGTTCGACGGCGTCGAGGCGGGTCCGGTCATCGCCGACGACGCGGTGGCCACGACGATCACCGGCCGGCTCGAGGAGGTGCTCGACAGCTTCCGCGCGACGATCCAGGCGGCGATGGACGGTGGCGAAGTGCGGACCGCGCTCGACGCCCACCAGCTGTCGCGGTTCCTCTGGGGCGCGTGGAACGGCGTGGTCGCGCTCGGCCTGCGCAACGACCGGCTCGCGCTCACCGAGGACGAGATCGAGGCGATCATCCTCACGGGCCGGCACCTCGTGGTCGAGGGCCTCGTGGCCCCGTCCGCCCGTGACGCGGCGGGTGACGCGCGGGCGCGGCTCGTGCGCATCGCCAGCCCCGACCAGGACTGAATCGGCACGGTTCCGGCGCGATCTGCGCCTGGCCCGTGACTGTTCGCGCCTCACACTCGGTGGGGTGCGTGATCGAGCTGCGTCCCAGCGTCGTCCATCTCCCCCGCCCCGCCTGCCGCCGGCCCGCGCGCGGCTCGCAGCGCTCGGGGCGAACCGGGGTGGCGTCGTCAGCCGCCGGGGGCTGCTGAGACACGGCTTCACCGGCGACGCCGTCCGCTGGATGCTGCACAGCGGCGACCTGCATGTGCTCTACCCCGGCGTCTACGCGGTCGGGCGTCCGGACGTGTCCGACTACGGGCGCTGCTGGGCGGCGATCCTGGCGACGCGCGGCGATGGTCCCGTTCCGCACCGGCGTGCGCTCGGGCACCGGAGCGCGGCGGCGGCCGAGGGCATCCGGCCCTTCCCCGTGCAGCCGGAGATCGTCGTGGCCGACGCGATCCTCAAGGTGCCGGGCATCGTCATCCGGCGCACCGGCTCGCTGCTCGACGAGGACATCAGGATGGACCGCCGCCGGCTGCCCTGGACCACCTGGAAGCGGACGCTCACCGACCTGCCGGCGATCTCGACCGCCGAGCAGATCCGGGACGACCTCGACGCTTGCGAACGGCTCGAGCTCCTGGACGTCGCCGCGCTCGAGGCGGTCATGCGGCGGCGGCGCGGCAAGAAGGGCCTCGCGAAGCTGAACACCGCGCTCGACCTGTACCGGGAGCTCTCGGACGCCGAGTTCCTCTCGCTCCTCGAGCGGCTCGCCACGCGTCTCCTCAAGACGCCGGGGATCCCCGAGCCCGAGGTCAACGGCCGGGTCGTGCTGCTGGGAGGCCAGAGCATCCGCGTCGACCTGTTGCTCCGCGGGGTCAAGGTCGCGCTCGAGGTCGACGGCCGCGCGCACCTGCGCAAGAAGCAGCGTCGCGTCGACTACTGGCGCGACCGGGAGCTCGTGAAGCTCGGGTACGTCGTCCTGCGGTTCGGCTGGCACGACGTGCTGCACCACCCGGGCCGGGTGATCGCGGACCTCCTCGCCGTCCTCGCCACGCGGGGTGCGTGATCCAGGCGCGTTCCAGCGTCGTCCATGTCACGCACCCCAGGTACGAGATCCGGCCCGAGTCCCCCGCGCGATGGGGGGCGATCCCCCTCGCGGGCGATGCGCCCGGGCCCGTGCGCGGCGAGCATGGTCACATGAGCACGCCCACCACCAGCCGCCCGACGATCGACTCGCCCGACGCCGACATCTCCGCGCGACTTCTGGGCGAAGCCCTACATGGACCGCGACCGCGAGGTGTTCGAGCGCTTCCGCGAGGAGGCGCCGGTCTCGTGGCACCGTCCGTACGAATCGACGCTCCTGCCGCCCGACGAGGACACCCCCGGCTTCTGGTCCCTGTGGAAGCACGAGGACATCCGCCACGTCAGCCGCAACGCGAAGACCTTCATCTCCAGTCAGGGCTTCCTCATGGAGGACTTCCCCGAGGCCGTCGCGACGATGTCGCAGTCCTTCCTCTTCATGGACGACCCCGAGCACCAGCAGATGCGTGCGCTGGTCTCCCAGGCCTTCACCCCGCGGCGCATGCGCCAGATCGAGGGCTGGGTCCACGAGGAGGTCGTGAAGCTCTGCGAGGAGGTCGCGCCCAGGGGCGACATCGACTTCGCCAACGAGTTCGCCAAGGAGCTGCCCGGCCGGATCTTCGCCGACTTCTTCGGCGTCGACGACGGCGAGACGCGCGCCACCATCATGGACGCCGCCGAGAAGATGCTCGCCTGGGACGACCCTGAGGCCCAGCAGGGCCGCGACGCCCTGGAGACCTACGGCGAGGAGGCCCAGCGCCTGCTCGACGTCTGCTTCGACCTCATCGAGGAGCGGCGCAAGACGCCGGGCGAGGACCTGGTGTCCTGGCTCATCGCCGCCGAGGTCGACGGGCGCACGCTCGAGGACTGGGAGATCGGCGCGTTCTTCAGCCTCCTGGGTTCCGCCGCGAACGACACGACTCGTCACTCGATGGCGCACGCGCTGAACCTCTTCACCGACCACGAGGACCAGCGCGCGCTGCTCCTGTCGGACTTCGACGGACGCATCGACGGCGCGGTCGAGGAGGTCCTGCGGTACTCCACGCCGGTCATGCACTTCCGCCGCACGGCCACCGAGGACACCGAGATCCGCGGGGTCAAGATCGCCGAGGGCGAGAAGGTCGTCATGTGGTACTGCAGCGGCAACCACGACGAAGAGGCGTTCGCGGACCACACGACGTTCGACATCACCAGGGAGACGCGCAACGCGCACCTCGGCTTCGGCGGCGGCGGCCCGCACTACTGCATGGGCGCGGCGCTCGGCCGACAGATGGTCAAGTACGGCCTGACCGAGGTGTTCAGCCGCTTCCCGGACATCGAGGCGCACACGCCGCACTTCCAGACGAACAACTTCATCAACGGCGTGCACCAGATGCGTGCCACGTGGACGCCCCCGTCCGCGTGAGCACCCTCGACAGCCCGGCGCCCACGAAGGCCGCGCCGGCGCGCACCCAGGACCGTACCTGGCACGACGTCTTCCTCCCGGACGACGTCGCGCACGTCCGCGAGATGGCCCGCACGTCGGTCGCGACCCACCTCGCTCCCGTGGCGCGGCAGATCGCGCAGACCCCCGAGTCGCGGGACTCGTTCCCCTGGGGCGCGTTCCGCGGCCTCGCGTCGGACAGCTGCTTCGCTGTGCCGTTCGCGGCGCCCCACGGCGCGGGCCTGGAGCACCCGATGCTCGCGACCTGCATCGTCACCGAGGAGATCGCCTACGAGTCGTCCTCGATGGCCGGCGTCTACGACGGCCAGTGCATCCTCAACGCGAAGTGCCTGGGCTACGCGACGGACGAGATGCGCGATCGCGTCCTGCCTGCGCTCATCAGCGGCGAGAGCGCCTTCAGCTTCGCGACGACCGAGCCGGACGCCTCGTCCGATCTGAGTCCGACCACGCTGAAGACCGTCGCCACGCGCACGGACAAGGGCTTCCTGCTGAGCGGCCGCAAGTGCTGGATCACCAACAGCGTCGTGGCCGACTGGCTCTGCGTCCTGTGCCGCGACGGCGACGAGCAGGCGATGACCATGCTCCTGGTCGACATGAAGTCGCCGGGGATCACCGTCGGCGAGCCCGACCTGAAGATGGGCCACCACGGCCAGATCACCGCCGACATCGTCTTCGAGGACGTCGAGGTCCCCGCCGGGAACGTCCTCGGTGAGGCAGGTCGCGGCCTCGGCGTCGCCCTCGCGTCCCTGGCCGCCGGCCGCGTCGGCATCGGGGCCGCGGGCGTCGGGGTCGCGCAGGCGGCGATGGACCTCGCGGTCGAGCGCCTCGGCACCCGTCAGCTGTTCGGCAAGAAGCTCGGCGAGATGCAGCACTGGCAGTACCGACTGGCCGAGCACGCCACCCACCTCGAGGCCGCCCGGTCGATGTACCAGAAGGCCGCGGTGCGGCTGGACCGCGGGGACCGGTCCGGCGAGCCCGAGGCCTCGATGGCGAAATCCTTCGGGACGAAGCTCGCCAACGACCTCGCGCGCGACGCGCTGCAGGTCTACGGCGGCTACGGCTTCGCCAAGCAGATCGCCTCGACCGGTGAGACGTTCCGGCTGGAGGAGATCTACCGCGACGCGAAGATCCTCGAGATCTTCGAGGGCGCCAACGAGGTGCTCCTCTGGGTCATCGCGCGGGCGCTGATCGGTCGCGAGCTCACGGGGTAGGTTCACCCGCATGGCCTCGGTCCCCGCATTCGGAAGCACCGTCGGCGCCGTCCTCACCCGCAGCGCGAGACGCGTCCCGTCGCGCGTCGCGTTGCGCTTCCAGGACCGCTCGTGGACCTACGCGGAGCTCGAGACGGCGGTCGGCCGGGTCGCCGCGCAGCTCCTGGCCGACGGCGCGCACAAGGGCGACCGCATTGCGGCGTACGGCAAGAACAGCGACGCGTACCTCGTCCTGTACCTCGCCTGCGCGCGGGCCGGACTCGTCCACGTGCCGGTGAACTTCAACGCCACCGGCGACGAGCTCACCTACCTCCTCACCCAGTCCGGTGCGAGCGCCGTGTTCGTCGATCCGGCGCTGGCGGCGAACGTCGACGCGGTCGCCGAGCGGCTGGACGGGACGACCCGACGCGGCACGCTGCGTGACGGGGACGACGGTGCTCCCGACGTCCTGCGCTGGATGTCGGACACCGCGGCACCCGTCCACGAGGAGGACGGCGTGGCCGACGACGACCTCGTCCAGCTGCTCTACACGTCGGGCACGACCTCGCTGCCGAAGGGCGCGATGATGACCCACCGCGCGCTGCTGCACGAGTACGTCAGCTGCCTCGTCGCGCTCGGCCTGCACGAGGACGACAAGCCGCTCCACGCGCTGCCGCTCTACCACTCCGCGCAGATGCACGTGTTCCTCCTGCCGTACCTCGCGGTGGGCGCGACGAACACGCTCGTCGAGGCGCCCGACCCCGGCGACCTGCTGCGGCGCGTCGAGGAGGACGGCATCGACTCGGTGTTCGTCCCGCCGACCGTGTGGGTCGCGATCGCCGGTCACCCCGACCTGGCGACCCGCGACCTCGACGGGCTGAAGAAGGCCTTCTACGGCGCGTCGATCATGCCCGTGCCGGTGCTCGAGAAGCTCATCGAGCGCCTGCCCGGAGTGGCCTTCTACAACTGCTTCGGCCAGTCGGAGATCGGGCCGCTCGCCACCGTCCTGCAGCCGCACGAGCACGGCGCCCGGCCCGACTCGGTCGGCCGCGCGGTCCTCTTCGTCGAGACTCGTGTGGTCGACGACGACATGAACGACGTCGCTCCCGGGGAGCTGGGCGAGGTCATCTACCGCTCGCCACAGCTCTGTCGCGGCTACTGGGACAAGCCGGACGAGACGGAGGAGGCGTTCGTGGGCGGCTGGTTCCACTCCGGTGACCTCGTGCGCATCGACGAGGAGGGCTACCTCTTCGTCGTCGACCGCATCAAGGACGTCATCAACACCGGAGGCGTGCTCGTCGCCTCCCGCGAGGTGGAGGACGCGCTCTTCCGCCACGACGCGGTCGCGGAGGTCGCGGTCGTCGGCCTGCCGCACGAGCGCTGGATCGAGGCGATCGCCGCGGTGGTCGTGCTGAGCGGCGAGGCGACGGAGGACGAGCTCATCGCGCACGCGCGGTCCTCGCTGGCGCCCCACAAGGTGCCCAAGTCCATCCACCTGGTCGACGAGATCCCGAAGAACGCCTCCGGCAAGATCCTCAAACGCGAACTGCGGGCGGAGCTCGGCGGCGCCGGCAGCGCGATCGGCCGTTAGCGACCCTCGTAGGTGGGGCGGCGCTTCTCGCCCATCGCGGTGATGCCCTCCCAGGCGTCGTCGGTGCGCCCGGCGCGGGCCATCGCGCGGGCCTCGAGTTCGAGCTGCGCCTCCAGCGGGGTGTCCCAGGTCGACGCCAGCAGGTTCTTGACCTCCCCGAACGCGCGGGTCGGCCCGGTGGCGAACCCGGCCGCGATCGCGGAAGCGGTCTCGAGGACCGCGTCGTCGTCGATCAGCTCGTCGACCAGGCCGTGCTCCAGCGCCTGCTCGGCGGTCCAGGTCTGGTTGCGCAGGTAGAAGGACGTCGCGCGGCCGTGTCCGACGCGCCGCGGGACGTGGTGGCTGCCGCCGCCGTCGATCGCCAGGCCGATCCCCTGGTAGGCGGCGACGAACTGCGCGGACCGCCCGGCGACCACCACGTCGCCGCCGGCGAGCAGCGACACGCCGCCGCCCGCCGCGAGCGCGTGCACGGCGACGACGACCGGCGCGTCCATCCGCGCGAACCGCGAGACCGCGGAGTGGAAGCCCGTCGTCGCGTTCTTCACGAACGGCCCGAGCGCCTCCCGCGACGCGCCGAGGGACCGCAGGTCGCCGCCGACGCTGAAGAACCGTCCCTCCGCGCGCAGCAGGACGGCGCGGACCGCCGGATCCTCGTCGCAGGCGGTCGCGGCAAGCGACAGGTCGGCGCACAGCGCCGCGTCGAACGGGTTGCCGCGGTCGCCCTGCGCGAGCGTGACGGTCGCGACGCCGTCGGCGACCGCGAGGGTGAGGGAGCTGAAGTCGTGGGACACGCCGACAGCCTCGCGGCCGGGCGTGTCCCGCGCATCATCCGGGCGGGTGACCCCCACCCGCCAGCGGGGTCAGGCCGTGGCCGCCGCGCCGATCTCCGCGTACACCGTGCCCTCGAACTGCAGCGCGCCCATGACGATCTTCTCGTCGAAGAACGGCAGCGCCTGCGTGAGCACGGCGCCGCACACGCCGCTGGTCCGGTCGATCCAGTAGTAGCAGTTGGTCAGGCCTGCCCAGTCGCCGGTTCCGGCGACGCGCATGCCGGGCAGGTCGCCGAGCATGAGGTGCAGCCCGAGCCCCCAGTCCTGGGGCACGGGCGGGGCGGGGATGTCGTTAGACAACGCCGGGTTGGCGCTCTTGATGACGTCGGGGAGCTGCAGGCCGCCGAGCGACGGTGTGAACATCAGCTCGACGCTCTCGGCCGAGAGGATGCGCGTGCCGTCCAGTTCGCCGTCGTTCAGCAGCATCCGCATGAACCGCGCGTAGTCGCCGACGGTGGAGTAGGACCCGCCGCCACCGCTGTGCATCTCCGGCGGCGCAGGGAGCTCGATGCCGTTGGGCTGCAGCGTGCCGTCGGGCATCCGCGACTGCATCGGGATCATCCGGTCCTCCTGGCCCGACGGGTCGAACGTGGTGTTCGTCATCCCCAGCGGGCCCCACACGTTGGCCGAGAGGTACTCGCCCAGCGTCTGCCCGCTGACCGCCTCGACGACCTGGCCGGCCCAGTCGGTGCTGAGCCCGTACTCCCACGTCGTGCCCGGGTCGTTGACCAGCGGCAGGGTCAGCATGCTCTTGTGAAACGCCAGGACGCTCGGGATCTCCGTGACCTCGTGGTACTTCACGAGCTTCTCGTTGAGGAACGCGTAGCCGTGCCCGGACGTGTGGTTCAGCAGCTGGCGGACGGTGGACTGGGTGGCGGGCGCCCGCAGGATCGGCGTGTCGCCGTCGAACCCGTCGAGCACCTGCAGCTCGCCGTAGGCCGGGATGTGCGCGCGGACCTCGTCGTCCAGCGAGAGCTTCCCCGCGTCGCGGAGGTGCAGGACCGCCGTGGTGGTCATCGCCTTGGTCATCGAGGCGATGCGGAACAGCGTGTCCGCGTTCGCGGTCCCGAAGCCGCCCTCGTAGAGCACCCCGTCGCGGTCGGCCGCGATCGCGGCCCCGCCCACGTAGGAGCCCTGGTCCACCGCGCCCGCGAAGAGCGCGTCGATCTTGCCGCCGTCGATCTGGGTCATGAGTCCGACCCTATCCGCGCCGTGGCACCCCGCAGGGCCCAGATGCGCCCTCCGAACGGGGGAGGCGGGGGTCGGGCAGCCCACCCGTGGGAGAGGCAAGGCACCCCTCAGGGAGAGGACACGGGAGGTTCACCATGGTCTGCTGTGCACCATGGCCACACGCGTCGAACATGACATCTCCAGCTTCGAGTTCTGGCGGGACACCGACTTCGACACGCGGGAGCAGACGTTCGCGAAGCTCCGCGCCGAGTCGCCGGTCTCGCTGCACAGCCCGCTCGAGTCCCACCTCCTGGAGCCCGAGGACGGCGCCCGCGACTTCTGGGGCATCAACACCCACGAGCTGATCCAGAAGGCCTCGCGGGACACCAAGACGTTCAGCTCCGCGAGCGGCATCTTCATGGAGGACTTCCCCGACGTCGTCATCCAGGGATCGCTGTCGTTCATCGTGACCGACGCGCCCCGGCACAAGGAGCTGCGCGGCATCGTCTGGTCGGCGTTCACGCCGGGCAACATGCGCAAGCTCGAGAACGACATCTACCGTCAGGCGAAGGAGCTCGTCGACGAGATCGCGCCGCTCGGCCAGGGCGACCTCGCCGTCACGCTCTGCAAGCAGCTCCCCGGCCGCCTGTTCGCGAACCTGTTCGGCATCCCGCCCGGGGACCTCCGCGAGGAGGTCATGCAGTGCGCCGAGGACATGGCGTCCTGGTCGGACGAGGAGATGCGCGAGGGCAAGGAGGCGATCGAGCTCTTCGGCGACGCCGCCTTCCGCCTCAACGACATCGCGCTCGACGCGATCGAGGAGCGCCGCAACAACCCCAAGGACGACCTCCTCACCTGGGTCTGCCAGGCGCAGACCGAGGACGGCTCGCTGGAGGACTGGGAGGTCGGCTCGTTCTTCGCGCTGCTCTCCGCCGCGGCCAACGACACGACCCGCCACACGATGGCCCACACCATCTGGGCGATGGAGCGCTTCCCGGAGCAGCAGCAGCTCTGGAAGCAGCGGATGCACGACAAGGGCGCCGGGGAGCAGTTCGCCGAGGAGGCCGTCCGCTGGGCGACGCCGCTGATGCACTTCCGCCGCACCGTCACGCAGGACACCGAGTTCGGCGGCGTCGACATGAAGGCCGGTGACAAGGTCGCCCTCTGGTACTGCTCGGGCAACCGCGACGAGCAGGCCTTCGACCGGCCGATGGAGTTCGACATCACCCGCGAGACCAACCGCCACGTCGGCTTCGGCGGCGGCGGCCCGCACTACTGCATGGGCGCGGCGCTGGCCCGCCTGACGCTGCAGTCGGTCTTCAAGGAGATCTACACCCGCATGCCGGACATCCGCGTCACCGAGACGCCCCGCTTCCTGGACGCCAACGTCGTGCACGGCGTCAAGGAGCTGCAGGCGGAGTGGACGCCTGAGCGCTGAGCGCCGCCCCCGGGCGGCTAGACGACCTTCCCGGCCGCCGCCCACTCGGCGGCGCGGGAGCGCGGGCGGCCGATCATGGCCTGCTTCCCGTCGTCCAGGATCGGCCGCTGCAGCAGCGCCGGGTGCTCGACGAGGATCGCGACGACGTCGTCGGCCGGAAGGCCGTCGGCGTCGAGTCCGAGCTGCTTGTACTTCGCGTCCCGGCGGATCAGCGCATCGACCGGATCGCCGGTGAGCCGCTGCGCGAGCGCGCGCAGCTCGTCGGCGTCCAGGCGCTCGCTCACGAGCAGGTACTTGCGCACCTTGACCTCGTGGCCGGCCGCTTCGAGGGCGTCGAGCGCGTGGACGGAGGTGGAGCAGTGCGGGTTATGGAGAAGCGTGAGCGGCATGCCTCGATCTTGTCAGCCGGACGATCGGGATCGTGCGCCCGGCCGCCGCGGCCTGCGCGCGGTACGTGGCGTACGGGTGGAAGACCCGGTCGGCGAGGCCCCACAGGCGCTCGCGCTCGGCCTCGCCCACGACCTCCTCTGCGAGGAGCGGCTCATCGTTCAACGTCACGGCCGGATGGGCGACGAGGTTGTGGAACCACGAGGGGTGATGGTCCGCGCCGGCCTTCGACGCGACGATGATCACCGCGTCCGCGTCGTGGAAGTAGATGACGCCGTTGTGCCGGGGCGCTCCGGTCCGCGCCCCGCGCGTGCCGAGCAGCGCGGTCGGCAGTATCAGCCCCATCCCGAGCCGGCCGCGCGTCGCGCGCAGGAGGAACGGGTCGATCTTCCAGACCACGCTGGCGGACATGAACCGGCCGGGCCGCGTCGTCGTGAACGCGGCGTATGCGCGGCTGAGCGGGCCGCGGTGTCGGGACGGGTCGACGTGGCGAAGGGCGATCGTCCGAGCCTAACGCCGTGTCAGCCGGCGGCCCGTCGAGCGGCCTCGTCGAGCCGGGCATGCCGCGGGTCGTCGTCGTCGATCAGCGGGCGAAGCGCGTCGTGCACGTCCTGCGCGACGATCGTGTCGGCGGCGAACATGGCTTCGATATCGGCCCAGTCCTTCGTGCGGTCGAACATCGCTTTGAACACGGCGAGTTCGAGCGGTCCGAGGACGGGGATCTCCGCTCCCGCGAACGGGACGACGCGTCGGCTCTCCGCGGCACGCGCATGCAACTCGATGGTGTCGAAGAAGAGATCGACCGGGGTCTCGTCCCACCAGGTCCGCGCGTGACCATCGCGCGCGATCCGGCCGGCGAGGTCATCGGGGACCCCGACCTCGGGCGGGAGGGCCTCCAGCGCGACCGCGGCGGTCTCCGCGGGGACGAAGATGTTGACGTCGATGTCGCTCGTGCCGCGCGGGTCGCTCGTCGCGTACGCAAGCGCGATCGCGCCGCCGAACGCGTGCGGCAGTCCGGCCGCCGCGAGCGCGCGATGGATCGCGATGAGCTTGCCGGGAAGGTTCATACCAGGCGCGGGTACGTGAGCTCGGGCGCGTGTCGCGTCGGGAGCGCGGCAGCGAGCTCGAGGACATCCTGGAAGGTGCGATCGAGCCGCTCGAGCTCACGCCGCGAGGGGATGGTGACCGGACGGCGGTCGTACTCCACGACGAGCCGGGCCCCCGCGGCGGCGAGGAGACGCTCGAGCGTGGCGGTGGACGGCTGCTTGCGGCCGTTCTCGTACTGGGACAACGTCGCCTGCGAGGTCCCGGCCCGATCGGCGAGTTCCGCCTGGGTGAGTCCGGCGTGGATGCGCGCGGTGCGGAGCGTGGCGGCGCTGTTCATGTGCGAAGCATATCTGACTAGATATGCACGACGGGGTTCGTCTTCCGCACCGAGGCCGGCTGGCGGGTCGGCGAGCTTGACGTCGAGACTGACGTGCGGCCAACCTGACGTTGCCGGAATGCGTCGACGGCTTCGCCGTGTTCGAGGACGGAAAAGCGCTGCGGGTTGACGCACGCCCGGAACCGGCAGAGACTCGGCGTGCCAGAACCCACCGACGAAGGAGGGGACCACATGACCCGAGTGATGGCCGACTGCCGGCGCTTCGAGAGCGACTCGAACTGCCAGCTCACGATCATCGGGCCGCCGGACGAGGTGGTGGAGGCCGCCGCGCAGCACGCGGCCGCCAGCCACGGACACGAGGACACGGCGGAGCTGCGGGAGCTGATCCGCAGCGGGCTCGAGCCCGAGGCGGAGTACGTCCGGGGCGCGAGGGAGCCCGAGGCGTTCCCGGCCTGACGGCCGCGGATCCTCTGGACACCAGCTCACGATCATCGTGAGCTGGTGTCACCTCACCCGATCTCGAGCACCAACTTGCCGACATGCTCGCGGCGGGCCATGCGCTCGTGCATCGCCGCGGCCTCGTCCAGCGGCGCGACCGCGTCGACGACCGGACGCCAGTCGGGCGCCTGCGCGATGAGCGCCAGCAGGGCCGCGAAGTCCCGGGGCGAGCCCATCGTGGTGCCGAGGATCGTCTGCTGGGCGAAGTAGAGCCGGCGGACGTCGAGGCGCACGTCGGCCGAGCCGGTCGCGCCGAAGGTGACGAGCCGGCCGCCGTCGCGTAGGGCGCGCAGCGAGTCCGGCCACGTGGACCCGACCGAGTCGACGACGACGTCCACGCCGACACCTCCGGCCATCGAGCGGATCGCCGTCCCCCAGTCGTCTCCCGTGTAGAGGACGCCGCCGTCCGCGCCCATCGCGACGGCGCGGGCGAGCTTCTCCTCGGTCGACGTCGTGACCAGCACCCGCGCGCCCGCCATCTTCGCGAGGGCGATGGTGATGGTCGCCACGCCGCCACCTGCGCCGAGGACGAGAACGGTCTCGCCGGCCACGAGGCCGGCCCGGGGGAAGAGCGCCCGGTACGCCGTGAGACCCGCGAGCGGCAGGGCGGCCGCCTCCACGAACGACCAGCCGGCGGGCTTCGGCACCACGCACTCGGCGGGCAGCGCGACGAGCTCGGCGTAGGTGCCGTCGGTCCGGTCGCCCAGGATCTCCCAGCCCGGACCCGGGGCCCGCTCGTCGGCGCCCCAGAACACGGACGGCAGGACGACGACCTCCTCGCCGGTGTCGACGCGGACGCCCGCGCCGTCGGACCCGGGGATCCGCGGCAGCGGCACGTCGAAGACGCCCTGGCGCAGCAGGACGTCGTGCCAGTTGAGCGCCGCGGCGTGCAGCCGCACGAGCACCCATCCGTCGGGGACGACCGGGTCGGGCACGTCGTCGCGCACCCGCAGGACCGACGGCTCTCCGAACTCCTGCAGGACGACGGCGCGCATGGCGCCGACGCTACTTCTTCGGCAGGCCGAGCACGCGCTCGGCGACGATGTTCTTCTGGATGAACGTCGTGCCGCCCGCGATCGCGGTGCCGCGCGACTGGTAGCTGAGCTTCAGCCAGCGGGCGGCCGCGGCGTCGTCCTCGCGGTCCGGGTCCAGCTGTCCGTCCAGGCCGTGCCGCGAGACCGCGAAGTCCGCCATGTCCTCCAGCAGGGGGTTGGACAGCAGCTTGCCCAGCGAGGACGCGGGCCCGGGGGTCCCGGCCGCCATCGCGCTCAACGCGCGCAGGCCGTTGAGGCGGTAGACGCGCGTCCGGGCGTAGAGGTCGGCCATCGTGCGGCGGACGAACGGATCGTCGCCGGTGCCCGACGCGCGGATCTCCTCCACGAGATCGCCGAACAGCCGCTGCATGTTCACGCGGCCGGTCGCGAGGATCACGCGCTCGTAGCCGAGCGTCGCCATCGCGATCTTCCAGCCGCCGTCGACCGGGCCGAGCACCAGGTCGTCGGGGACGAACGCGTCGTCGAGGAAGACCTCGTTGAACTCGGGGTCGCCGAGCATGTGCTTCAGCCCGCGGACGGTCACACCGTCGTTGTTCATCGGCAGCAGGAAGTACGTGATGCCCCCGTGGCGGGAGCCGGCCGGGCCGGTCCGCGCCAGGAGGATGCCGTGGTCGGCGACCTGCGCGCGGGAGGTCCACACCTTCTGGCCGCTGATCCGCCAGCCGCCGGCGGCCTCGTCACGGACCGCGCGGGCGTCGAGCGCGGCGAGGTCCGAGCCCGCGCCGGGCTCGGAGAAGAGCTGGCACCAGACCGACTCGCCGCGGAGGATCGCCGGGAGGAAGCGGGACTTCTGCTCGTCGGTGCCGAAGTCGATGAGCGTGGGGCCACAGAGGTTCTCGCCCAGGAGGTTCAGCCGGTCGGGCGCGCCGGCGCGGTCGTACTCCTCGAGGAAGATCGCCTGCTGCACGAGGGTCGCGTCCTGGCCGCCGTACTCCTTGGGCCACGAGAGACCGGCGTAGCCGCCTTCGACCAGCGACCGCTGGAAGCCCTGCCAGTACGGGAGGCGCTCCTCCATCGTCGCGGGCTCCGGTCCGGGGAGCGCGGCGACAGCGCCCTCGAGGAAGGTGCGGACCGCGGCGCGGTACTCGGCGTCTTCGAGGCTGTCGCGGAAGTCCATGACCACGACCATACCGCATTGCCCTAACGATCGTTAAGGCAAGATCTGGCGCGTCGACGTTCGCCGGGCGTGTCGATCGGGGACGACACCGATCGTCGTCCCCGGTACAACGACCCTTCCACGAGAGGACCCCGATGCCCCGCTTCGCCATGTTCATGATCCCCGGCCCCCACGCCTACAACGACGACGTCCCGCTCGACCCCGCGATGTTCGAGGAGATGAACGCGTACAACCAGCAGCTCGAGAAGGCCGGTGTCATGGTCTCGGGCGAGGGACTCCACGGCCCGGACGAGGCGGTCCAGGTGAAGTTCGACGCCGACCGCAACGGGACGCTCTTCGACGGTCCGTTCGCGGAGGCCAAGGAGCTCGTCGGCGGTTTCTGGATGCTCGAGGTGAAGGACCGCAGCGAGGCCGTCGAGTGGGCGAGTCGCGTCCCCGGGAGCCCGGGGGACATCGTCGAGCTCCGCCGGGTCCAGGAGATGGAGGACTGGCCCCAGGACGTGCAGGCCGTGCTGAAGGACGCGGATCCCGCTTGAGGCACGACGTCCGGGAGACCGTCGACGCGGTCTGGAGGATCGAGGCGGCCGGGATCATCGCCCGGCTCGCCCGCATCGTCCAGGACGTCGGCCTCGCCGAGGACCTCGCCCAGGACGCCCTGGTGGCCGCGCTCACCACGTGGCCCGAGACGGGCGTCCCGGAGAACCCGGCGGCGTGGCTGACGTCCACCGCGAAGCACCGCGCGATCGACCAGCTGCGCCGGCGGGAGAACCTCGACCGCAAGCAGGAGCTCATCAAGACAGAGCTCGAGCGGCAGGACACCCCGGGCACCCACGACCTCGTGGCCGCCATGGACGACATCGACGACGACATCCTGCGCCTGATCTTCACCTGCTGCCACCCGGTCCTCGGCCGAGAGGCGCAGGCGGCGCTCACGCTGCGGATGGTCGGTGGCCTCACGACCGACGAGATCGCCCGCGCGTACCTCACCAGCACCGCGACCGTGCAGCAGCGGATCGTGCGCGCGAAGAAGACGCTCGCCGACAACGACGTCCGCTTCGAGCAGCCGTCACCCGCGGAGCGGCCGCAGCGGCTCGCCGCGGTGCTGGGCGTCATCTACCTCATGTTCAACGAGGGGTACAGCGCCACCGCCGGGGAGGACTGGACACGACCCGCGCTGTGCGAGGACGCGCTGCGCCTCGCCCGGATACTCGCCGGGATCGCATCTCGCGAGGCCGAGGTGCACGGCCTCGCGGCGCTGCTGGAGATCCAGGCCTCGCGCCTGAAGGCTCGCATCGGCCCGGGCGGCGAGCCGATCCTGCTGCTCGACCAGGACCGGTCGCGCTGGGACCGGCTGCTCATCACCCGCGGCCTGGACGCACTCGCCCGTGCGCAGGAGCAGGGCGTGCCGCTCGGTCCGTACGGCCTGCAGGCCGCGATCGCCGCGTGCCACGCGCGGGCGCCCACCGCCGAGGCGACCGACTGGCGCCGGATCGCCGAGCTCTACGAGACGCTCGCCGAGGTCGCGCAGTCGCCGGTCGTGGAGCTCAACCGGGCCGTCGCGCTCGGGATGGCCTACGGCCCGGAGGTCGGCCTCGACCTCGTCGACCAGCTCGTCGCGATGGACGTCCTGCAGGACTACCACCTACTCCCGAGCGTGCGCGGCGATCTGCTCGCGAAGCTCGGACGCCGGGACGAGGCGCGCGTGGAGTTCGAGCGCGCGGCGGCGATGACCGAGAACGAGCGCGAGCGCGCGTTGTTGCGGGCGCGCGCCGCCGAGCAGGCGTAGCGGTACCCGCCCGGGAGGTTCTCCTCCCCCTCGTGGGGGACGGATCGCGTCGCGCGCCCACGGGCGCGGGTAGCGTCGCTCCATGTCCGAGCACAAGTTCTGGTGTGGCGTCTGCGAGGCGACGTGCGGCCTGGTCGCCACGGTCGAGGACGAGCGGATCGTGAAGGTCCGTCCCGACGACTCCCATCCCAACTCCGAGGGCTTCGCGTGCCCGAAGGGCATCCTCTACCCGCAGGTCCTCGAGGACCCCGACCGGGTGCTGCAGCCCCAGCGCCGTCGCGCCGACGGGACCTTCGAGCCGGTCTCCTGGGACGAGGCGCTCGACGACATCGGCCGCCGGCTGAACGCCGTCGTCGCGCAGCACGGGCGCGAGTCGATCGGCGTCGCGCTCGGCAACCCCACGGGCTGGAACTACGGCGCGTTCTTCCTGCTGTTCGGCATGGCGGCCGCGCTGAAGACGAAGCACTTCTTCACGGCTGGCTCCGTCGACATCAACAACTACTGGGTCGTCGGGGAGCTCATGTACGGGCACAACCTCACGAACCCGATCCCGGACTTCGACCGCACGGACTTCCTGCTGATCCTCGGTGCCAACCCGGTCGTCTCGCACGGCTCGATGGTCACGGTCGGCAACGTCCGCCGGCGGATGAACGACATCGTCGGCAAGGGTGGCCGGATCGTCGTCGTCGACCCGCGCCGCACCGAGACCGCGGAGCTCTACGAGCACGTCCCGGTCCGCCCGGACTCCGACGCCTGGCTCCTGGCCGGGATGCTGCGCACGATCTTCGACGAGGGACTCGAGAACCGGGCGATGCTCGCCCACCAGGCCACCGGGGTCGACGAGCTCCGCGCGATGGTCGCGGACATCGACCTCGACCACGCGGCCGCCGAGACCGGGATCCCCCGCGAGACGATCGTGCAGCTCGCCCGCGACCTCGCGGCCGCGCCGTCGGCCTGCGTCTACGGGCGCGCGGGGGCGTCGCTCAGCCGGTTCAGCACGCTGACGAAGTTCCTCATCGACGCGCTCAACGTCGTGACCGGCAACCTCGACCGGCCCGGCGGCATGGTCTTCCCGATGCCGTTCCTCGACGCCGAGGCATTCACGAAGCTCTTCCGGCTCAACGGCTACGACCGCTGGCGCACCCGGGTCGACGGGGTGCCGGAGGTCCTGGGCACCTCGCCGATGGCGTGCCTGCCACGCGAGGCCGAGACGCCCGGTCCCGGGCAGCTGCGCGCGATGGTCGCGGTGTCGACGAACATGGCGACCACCTCGCCGGCGTCCAACGACATGGAGCGCGCGCTGGAGGGCCTGGACTTCTTCGTCTCGCTCGACCCGTACATCACGGAGACCAACCGCCACGCCGACTACGTGCTGCCGCCGAAGATGCTGCTGGAGCGCGAAGGCTTCCCGCTCTTCGGCCAGCTCCACTACACGATCCCAAACGCCTCCTGGAACGACGCGATCGTCCCGCCGCGCGGGGACGTGCGCGACGACTGGTGGGTGGTGGACCAGATCTGCAAGCGGATCGGGATCGTCCCGTCGCCCGCCCCCGGGGCGCAGCTCCTCGGCAAGCTCGGCGTCCGCGTGCCGCCGTCGCTCGCCGTCGACATGTTCATGCGCATCGGCCGGTACGGCGACCTGTTCGGGCTGCGCCGCAAGGGCCTCAGCCGCCGGAAGCTGCTGCGGCACGACGGAGCGATCAAGCTCGCTGACGGGCTCGAGACCGGAGTCCTGCGCAAGAAGGTCCACACGAAGGACAAGAAGGTGCACCTCGGCGACGATGTGTTCGCGCAGGAGATGCGCCGGATGCACGCGACGCCGTCCGCGGACGCCGAGCACCCCCTGCGCCTCTTCACGATCCGCGAGCTGCGCTCGCAGAACTCGTGGCTGCACAACGTCCCCAAGCTCATGTCCGGCGGCCGCGCCTGCCGGCTGCGCATCCACCCCGACGACGCGCGCGAGCGCGGGATCGAGGACGGCGCCCCGGTGGCGATCGCCTCGCGCTGGGGCCGGATCGAGGTTGAGGCACGCGTGACCGACGAGGTCATGCCGGGCTCCGTCGGCCTGAACCAGCACTGGGGGCACAAGGGCGGGTGGAAGACCGCCGTCGCGGCCGGTGGCGCGCGGTACAACGACCTCGTTCCCAACGACGTCGCGACGCTGGACGTGGCCTCCGGCAACGCCTGGCTCAACGGCATCGGGGTGGAGGTCGTGCCGGTCGGCGTGGCCGCCCCCGGTGCCGACGAGGTCCTCGCGTCAGCCTGACGCGAGCGGGTGGGCAGGAGGACGCCCGAAAGACCTCTCGCTCCGGGGCGCGGGCGGCGCTAGGCTGGCGCCCATGCGCACGGGGACCGCACTGCTCATCGCCGTCCTGGCCGGGCTGGTCGCGCCGGGGGGCGTGGCCGTCGCCGGCGAGGGCAACCCCGACCCGGGGTACGGCACGAAGGGCGTAGCGGTGCTCGCGGTCGGGAACGCCGACCGCTCCAGCGGCGAGGCCGTGCTCCTGCAGGGCGACCGGACCGTCATCGCCGGGGAGGCGCTCGACGACGCCGGCGGCGGCGCGGTGCTCCGGGCCGCCGTGACCCGGGCGCTGGCCGACGGATCGCGCGACGCCGCGTTCGGCACGGGCGGGCAGACCCTCGTCCCGGCCGGGACCGGCGCCTCGCAGTTCTTCGCGGTCGCTCCCGCGCCGAACGACCGCTTCGTGGCGGTCGGCACCGCCGTGGACGGCGGCACGGAGAAGGTCCTCATCGCCCGCTTCCGATCCGACGGGACGCTCGACGACGGGTTCGGCACCGGGGGGACCGTGCTCCTCGCGCGGGGGAACGGCGGCGTGGCCTCGGCGAACGCCGTGTTCGTGGAGTCCGACGGGTCCGTCGTCGTCGCCGGGCACGCCCTCGACGGCGGCGTCACGAAGCTGCTCCGCGCCCGCGTCAGCTCGATCGGTGGGCCGACGGAGTGGGGCGGGCTGACCGCCATCGGCGCGGACGGCCTCACCCGCGCGAACGCGATCGGGCGTCTCGGGGATGGCTCCTTCGTCCTCGCGGGCGAGGCGGGCGACGGTGAGAAGAAGCCGTTCGTCGCCCGCGTCGCCGGTAGCACCGGCGCGCTCACCGGCGGGTGGGGGAGCGTGGGCGACGGGACCGGCCTGCTGGATCTCGACACCCTGGGCGGCGCCACGGCGCTGACCGTCAAGGGCGATCAGGTCGTCATCACCGGGGCGATCGCCGACGGGTCGACGGACGTCTTCGCCGCGGCGTTCTCCGCTGCCTCCGGTGCCCCCGACACCACGTTCGGGACCGCCGGCCGGTTCCGCGCGGCGATCGGGGACGGCGGATCGTCCGTCGCGCGCGCCATCACCACGGACTCCGCGGGACGGTTCCTGCTCGCCGGGGACGCCTCGCAGGAGATCGGCGGCGACCCCGTCTTCCACTTCATGACCGTCCGCCTCACCGCGGCCGGCGCACTCGACACGAGTTACGGCGCCGACGGGCCGCAGCCCGGCACCTCCCTGGCGCTGGCCCCCGGTGGGGGACGGGCCTTCGGCACCGGCCTCGCGCTGCGGTCCGACGGCAAGGCGGTCCTGGCCGGGCGGGTCGGCTCCGGTCCCGGGGAACGGCTCGCCACTGTGCGGTACTGCACCGCGGAGGCGCAACCGTGCGTCAGCAACACGGGTGACGTGGCGCTCCCGGTGCAGAGCGATCTCGCGATGTCCGAGCAGTGCGGCAGCCCGGACGTCCGCGGGGTGGCGGAGATCGCGGTGACCGGCGGGTACGAGGGACGCGTGACGGTCGAGATCACGTCGTCGGACCCGGCGCACTTCGCGGTCGCGCCCGCGACGCAGACCGTCAAGGCCAAGGCGGACGGCCCGCTCCCGGTGTCGTACACGGTCACGCACTCGGGCAACGCCGCGGACAGCGCTACGCTGACCGTCGTGGTCAGGCCCGAGGAACGGGCGGCGGTTACCCGGACGCTGACGGTGCGCAACCAGGTGCTCGCGGTCGGCGCGATCAGCACGGCCACGGCCGCGACGCCGCGGGACCTGCAGCCGGGCACCGCGCTCACGCTCACCGTCCCCGGGATCGAGGTCTGCGCCACGCCCGGCTACGTCGGAGGGCGGCCGATCACGGTGCGGATGGGCAACGACCTCGCGCTCGCGTCGGGAGCCCGTGCGGGCGACGTGGTGACGGTCACGACGCCCCGGCTGGCGACGACCGGACCCGTCGAGCTGGTCAGCGTCAAGTCCGACGGGAAGATCGGCTCGCGCGCGGCGGCCCCCGGCCCGCCGGTGACCGTGGACACCTACCGCAACACCTGGGGCTTCGCCTTCAAGAACTTCTCGGCCTCCCCGAGCTTCAACGACATGGTCGGCGCGTTCGGCGCCGAGGACGTCTTCGTCTGCGTCCACATCCCGTTCGCCGGCTGCGTCCCGTCCGGCATCCCCGACCCGTGGGCGCTCACGGTCATGACGCTGCTGCAGCTCGGCGACGGCTCGTGCTTCGGGTTCAGCTGGGTCAGCGAGCAGATGCGTCGCGGAAAGCTCGATCCCGCGAAGTTCACCCCGGGCGCGACGACCCCCTTCGGGATCGGCGGGAAGCCCGGCGAAGGCGATGCGCCGGACGTCCGCGGCGAGGACGTCGAGGACGAGATCGAGGAGGCATGGGTGCGGCAGTTCTCCGAGGAGTACATGGACTTCTACCGCGAGAAGAGCCTGGACGCCCTCCTGAACCAGACGCCGTCGGATCTGCGGCGGGAGATCGAGGGGATGCTCGCGCGCGGCGACCATCCGCTTCTCTCGCTGCGGGACGAGGGCTCGCTCTCCGGCCAGCACGTCGTCAACGTCTACGACGTCGAGAGCGACCCGAAGGAGGTCGGGGCGTACTACATCCACGTGTACGACAACAACGTCCCGTTCGACCCCGCGCGCGTCGAGCCCGACGGCCAGCTGAACTCCGACCTGCTCGCCGGGACCACCCTGCGCTTCACGGGCAAGGTCGACAGCCGCGTCCACGTGCGCGCCGACGGCAGCTGGGAGATGCCGAGCACCGGCTTCTCCGCCAAGCAGCTCGGCAACGTCATCGCCGGCCCCTGGGACCTCCCGCCCCGCGATGCGGAGCTGCTCGGTCCCGGCTCGGCCGCCAAGACGCTCATCAACCTGCTCGTGGTCTACGTCGGCGAGGGGATCGGCAACCTGCGGGCGCAGGGCGCGACGGCGGCCGCTCCGCCTGCCACTGTGTCGCAGATCACCGCGGGCGACAAACGGCAGTTCACCGCGGCCGGCGGGATCAACAAGGACCCGGACACGCGGCTGGGCGTCGTGCCCTGGACCGTGGCGACCGGGGGACGCGCCCCATTCGAGGGGCACTTCGTCCCCGCCGGCGCGCCCTACGAGGTGAAGCTGCGCGGTGACCGCGACGGCAAGCAGACCCAGGTGGTGCTCGGCGACGGCACGGTGTCGAAGATCACGACGTCGGTCACCAGGGGCACGACGGACACGATCGACGTCGCGCCGAAGCAGAACAGCGTCTCCTTCGACCCAGCGGGGGCGGCCGAACCCGTCACGATCGAGATGGCGGCCGAGACGAAGCGGGGCACCTGGCGCACGGCGCTGCTGAACGCGACGACCCGCGGCACCGACGGCCTGCGCTACGACCGGGCGGCGGACGGCTACGTCATCGACCACAAGGGTCCGGCGACGACCGTGAGCCTGACGCTCTCGTCGCTGGAGAAGACCGCCGCTCCGCAGGAGGCCACCGCGAGGATCAGCGTCGGACGCAACCAGAAGGTGACGTTCAAGCCCGCGTCCTGGAAGCGCCTGGCCGGCGGCCGGCTGACGGTCCGCCAGGGCGGGAAGACCCGGCGGGTCGCCCTGCGCCGCTCGGCCGCCTCGACGCTGAAGATGGGCCGTCCGACCGTCCGCAGGCGGGGTGCCACACGCACCGCGACCGTCGCGCTCACGGTGCCGGGCGGACCGGCGACGGACTCCGGGAAGGTGACCTACGTCGTGCGCCGCGGGAAGAAGCGCATCGGGACCAGGACGGTCTCCGCGGGCCGGCCGGGCCGGCGGACCGTCCGCTTCACCCTCCCGAGGGCCACGCGCCGCGGTGACCGGCTCACGGTCGTCGGCACAGCGATGCGCGCCCGCGCGGGCGGCTTCACCCCTGCCACCGCCACGCGGACGGTGAGGGTCCCGTGATGCTCCGCTCCGTGCTCATCGCCGTCGTCGCGCTGCTCGCGTCGCCGGCTGCTGCGGCGGCCGTCGACTTCGTCGAGGGCAACGCCGGCATCGCGCAGCCGCTCGTCACGTTCCCCGCGCCCGCCCCCGCGCAGTCGACGATCGACTGGGGCGACGGCACCCCCGCGGAGACCGCCAGGGTCGAGGTGGCGCCCGACGGCTCGGGCACCGTGACTGGCGCGCACGCCTACGCCAGGCACGGGAGCTACACCGTCAAGGTCGACGACGCGGCCGACGCGGCGGTGTCCCGCACGACCTCCGCGACGGTGACCGACGCGCCGATCACCGCGACCGGCGTGAACGGCCCGGCCGCCGCGGTGCCCGCGGGCGTCACGGTCGCGACGATCGCCGACGGCAACCCGCAGAGCGTCCCCGGAAGCCTGGGTGCGCAGATCGACTGGGGGGACGGCGTTACGACCGCGGGCACCATCGTGGGCACCGGACAGCCAGGGCGCTTCGTCGTGCAGGCGAGCCACACGTACCCGGACGCTGGGAGCTACATCGCCGCGGTCACGATCACCAGCACCGACGGCGGGACCGCGCAGGCGACCGCCGAGGCGCAGTACGAGGGCACCGGGGAGACCGCTCCGGCGGTCACCCAGGGCCGGACGCTGGACCTCGGGCCGAGCGCCCTGGGCGCCCGGCCGTCGATCACCGTCGACGACGCCGGCACGGCCTACGTCGCCTGGACGGTGGCCCGCGGCACGGACGACGCGATCGCGTTCTGCCGGGTCCCGCGTGGCGCGACCGCGTGCGACCTGCGCAAGACGCTGAACGTCAAGGTCTTCGCGTCGCGGACGACGATCCTGCGCGGACCCTCCGGGACGTTGTACCTCGTCGCCGCGCACATCTTCACGGGCCGCGGCGGCACGATGGTGCTGACCTCCACCGACGGCGGGCAGTCGTGGTCGACGAGGCGCTTCGACGTGAACGTCGGCATCTTCCAGTCCGCGGTGAGCAGCGCGGCGCTCTCGAAGGACGAGCGCGCCATGTACATCACCTACGGGCCGTTCCTGAACCTCTCGGGGGCGCCGCTGCAGGGTGTCGCGCGGCTGGATCTCGTCGCCGGGAAGGTGGCGTGGGACGGGGACGAGTCCTTTCAGCGCCGCCTCGTCGTCGGGGCCGCCGTCCTGCCCGACGGACGCGGCGTGGCGATCGCCAACCGCCACCCGGACATCAAGGAGGGGACGCTCGTCTCGGTGCGGGTCGTCGGCGACGCGAAGAACGCCACGACCGACCAGCCGTGGACGCCGGTCGCCGGCGCGTACGCGAAGAAGATCGCCACGTCCCCCGCCCTCGCGAGCATCCTCGACTGCTCGCCGGTCGCCCAGGACGCCTTCGGCACCCGCATCGGTGCGATCGCGCTGCGCGGCCTGCGTGCTGACCCCGTGCGCTCGCTCGGCTTCCTCAGCGGCGACAACAGTGACTGCGAGGACGCGGATCTCGCGTACGACGCCGCGGGCGGACGGCACATGACGTACGTCGCCAGCGCCGACGGCTGCCCCACCGGCCGTTCGGCGACCCCCGGGCGCGACGGCCGGCCGCGGGTCTGCGTCGTCTACCGCGGCGCGCGCGCGAACGGCGACTTCCGGCCCAAGACCATCCTCGCGGAGATCGACGACGAGGCGAAGGTCGGCGGCGTGGAGATCGGCGTACCGCAGGCGCCGCGCGTCGGCGCCGGTCGGGACGGGCGCGGCTGGGTCGTCTGGCGCAGCTTCGGCGACGGGCACGTCCGGATGACCCCGACGCGCGACGACACCGAAGCGGCCGTCGGGGCGCGGCACCGCATCACCCTCAAGCCGCTGCCCAACGGCGAGTGCACGAACACGGACACGCTGCGCCTCACCGCGTCGGTGTCCGGCCCCGAGAGCGGGCGGCCGCGGATCACGCGCGTGACCTGGGCGGCGGGCCGGGGAGTCCTCCCACGAAGGCAGACCGACGAGGGGTCGCCGTTCTCGTTCACCGCGAAGGTCGACGACGCGCTCTTCCGGCGGATCTCCTCCACCGGGGTCCTCGTGGTCGGGTCGCTCGCCCGCGCGACCGTGCGCTACCGGACCGCGGGCGGCTCGGGCCGGGTCGCGCGGCTGCAGGTGCCGCTGTCGTACTTCTGCTCGATCAAGTGGAGCGCGGCCGAACGGCGGTACGGGCCCGGCCGCTGACGCCCGCCGCCCTACGGCGTCCAGGTCGCCGGCAGGCGCTTGACGCCGTGCATGAAGCTCGACTCCAGGTAGTCGGGCTCCCCGACCTGGATGTCGGGCATGCGCGTGTAGATCTCGCGCAGGGCGTGCTTCATCATCTGCTTGGCCAGGATGTTCCCGAGGCAGAAGTGCGGGCCGCCGCCGCCGAAGGCCTGGCTCTTGGTGGCCGGCCGCGTGATGTCGAACTTCAAGGGCTCCTCGAAGACGTCCTCGTCGAAGTTCCCGGAGCAGTAGAACAGCGCGAGCTTGTCGCCCGCCCTGAGCGTCTGGCCGCGGAGCTCGTAGTCCTCGCGGACCTGGCGGCGCATGTGGAGGATGACGCTGCAGTAGCGCAGGACCTCGTCGATGGTCCCGTCGATGTGCGTGTCGAAGTCGCTCAGCAGGAGCGCCTTCTGCTCCGGGTTCTCCTGCAGCAGCGTCAGCGCGTGCGCGGTGGCGTGCCGGGTCGTGTCGTTCGCCGCGCCGGCCATCAGCACGAAGAAGCCACCGATCTCCCAGTCCTCGAGCTTGCGTCCCTCCCAGTCGGCCTGGACGACCCACGTCATGAGGTCCTCGCCCGGGTTCTTCTCGCGATCCGCGCAGAGGTCGTAGGCGACGTCCTGCAGCATCTCGGCGGCGTCGGCGAAGACCATGATCGGCTCGCGATCCTTCGTGTACTCCGGGTCGTTCCACGAGACGATCATCTCCGCGCCCTCGAGGGTCTTCTCGATGTGCTCGGGCTCGGTGATGTTGAAGAAGGAGCAGAAGATCCGGCCCGGGAGCTGCTTGGTGAACTCCTCGGCGAAGTCCGCGGAGCCCTTCGCCCGGATGCCCTCGATGAGCTCGATGACCTGCTCGCGGGTCCAGTCCTCCAGCGTGCGCATGTGGCGCGGGCTGAAGGCCTTCTGGACGATGCCGCGCAACGCGGTGTGCTCGGGTGCGTCCTGGACGATGAAGGACAGCGCGCCGACCCGGACGGCCTCCGGCAGGTCCTCGAGGAAGATGCCCTCGGCGTTGCTGAAGACCTTCGGGTTGCGGGAGATCTCGCGGATGTCCTCCCACTTGGTGATCGCCCAGTAGCCGTCGGTGTTCATCTCCGGCTCGACCAGCAGGGAGTCGGGCGGGTCCTGGTAGGAGACCGGGGCGTTCGCCCGCAGCTCCGCGAACGCCTTCTCGCGCTCGGCGAACGGCTTGGCCCAGAACGCGAAGGATCCGACATTCGGGACGGCGGGGGCGGTGCTCATGTGGTGGTCTCCTTCGGTGTGCGGGCGAGGTCCTCGGCGACGTCGACGATCCAGTCCTCCTGGCCGGCGACGGCGCGACGGCGGCCGAGCTCCACGAGGATGTCCCGCGGATCGAGGCCGAGCCGCTCGCCGTGGCGCTTGGCGTGCAGGAGGAAGGTGGAGTAGACGCCGGCGTACCCGATCGCGAGAGACTCGCGGTCGGGGAACGGCTGGAACGGCATGAACGGCTGGACGACGTGCTCGGCCGCGTCGCTGAGCGCGAACGTGTCCAGGGGTGAGTCGAACCCCATGCGGTCGAAGGCGGCGGCGAGCAGTTCGGTGGCCGCGTTCCCGGCGCCGGCGCCGAGGCCGCGCAGGCAGCCGTCGACCATCGTCGCGCCGGTCTCGATCGCGGCGATCGTGTTGCCGATCGCGCTGCCGAGGTTGTTGTGCGCGTGGAAGCCGACGGTGTCGGTGACCTCCAGCAGGGCGGTGACCCGGGCGCGGGCGTCGGCGGGGAGCATGGCTCCGGCGGAGTCCACGATGTAGATCCCCTGGGCGCCGTACCCCGTCATCAGCGCAGCCTGCTCGGCGAGTTCGGACGGCTCGACCATGTGGCTCATCATCAGGAAGCCGAACGCCTCCAGGCCGAGCTCGCGCGCGGTCGCGAAGTGCTGCTCGCTGATGTCCGCCTCGGTGCAGTGCGTCGCGATGCGGACCAGCTGCGCGCCGCGCTCGTGCGCGGCGGCGAGTGTCTCACGCGTGCCGATCCCGGGGATGAGGAGCACGGCGATGACGGCCTGGGTCGCGGTCTCCCGCGCGGCCGCGATGAGGTCGAGCTCGTCGGTCGCGCTCATCCCGTACTGCAGGGACGAGCCGCCCAGGCCGTCCCCGTGGGAGACCTCGATGACGGGCACGCCGCCGGCGTCGAGCGCGGCGACGACGTCGCGGACCTGCCGCTCGGTGTACTGGTGGCGCATCGGGTGGGACCCGTCACGCAGGGTGGTGTCGGTGAGTCGGGGGGCGGCGGGCATCAGGCGGCCACCCCTTCGGTCAGGCGGGCGGCGATCCGCCCGCCGACGCGCGCCGCGGCCGCGGTCATGATGTCCAGGTTGCCCGCGTAGGGCGGCAGGAAGTCCCCGGCGCCCTCGACCTCCAGGAGCGCGATGACCACGGGCACGCGACCCCACGCGGTGTCCTGCTCGTCGACCGCGACGCTCTTGCAGCGGTAGCCGGGCACGTAGGCGGCGACGTCGGCGACGCGGGCCTCGATCGACGCGCGGATCGCGGTCTCGTCGAACCCGTCGGCTCCGGCGGCCGGCACCGCGTACACGGTGTTGCGCATGAGGATCGGTGGGTCGGCCGGGTTCAGGACGATGATCGCCTTGCCCTTCTCGGCGCCGCCGACGCGCTCGAGCGCACGCGCCGTCGTGCGGGTGAACTCGTCGATGTTCTGGCGGGTGCCGGGGCCGGCCGACGCGCTGGAGATCGTCGAGACCATCTCCGCGTAGCGCAGCGGGGCGACGTCGTTGATCGCCCCGACGATCGGGATGGTGGCCTGCCCGCCGCACGTGATCATGTTCACGTTGGGCGCGTCGAGGTGTTCCTCGAGGTTCACGCTCGGCACGACGAGCGGGCCGACCGCGGCCGGGGTCAGGTCGACGGCGACGATGCCCGCGGCCTCGAGGCGCGGCGCGTTGTCGCGGTGCGCGTAGGCCGAGGTGGCGTCGAACGCGATGCGGATGTCGGGTGCGGCGAGGATGCCGTCGATGCCGTCCGAGGAGGTCGGGACGCCGAGGTCCCGCGCGCGGGCGAGGCCCTTGGAGCCCGGGTCGATCCCCGCGAAGAGTCCGACCTCGACGTCGTCGCGGGCGAGCAGCTTGATCAGCAGGTCCGTCCCGATGTTGCCGGTGCCCAGGATGGCCACCTTGGGGACGCTCATGCGACGATCTCCACCGCGACGGAGCCGAGCGCCGCGCCGAAGTCCGCGACGTACATGCCCGGCTCGGCAGGGACCGCGGCGGTCAGCGAGCCGGAGAGGATCGGCTGGCCGGCGGGCAGCTCGTCGCCGTGGCGGCCGAGCTCGTTCGCGAGCCACGCGACCGCCTCCGCCGGGTCGCCCATGACGGCGTCACCCGTGCCCTCCTGGACGGTCTGCCCGTCCTTCGTGAAGCGCAGGGCGACCTCCGGGAGCGGGCCGACGGTGTCGAGCGGAACGCGCGTCCCGAGCACCCCGCCCAGGCACGAGGCGTTGTCGCTCACCGTGTCGATCAGGCCGATCCGCCAGTCGCGCACGCGGGAGTCGATGACCTCGAAGACCGGCAGCACGCTCTCGGTCGCCGCGAGGACGTCGGCGGCGGTGGTCCCGGAGCCGAGGGGTCGCGACAGGACGAACGCGACCTCGCCCTCCAAACGCGGCAGGATCGCGTCGAGCTCGCCCATCGAGAGCGTTGCGCCGTCCGTCCAGGTGTGCGAGTCGAGCAGGACGCCGAAGTCGGGGCTGTCGACGCCGAGCTGCTGCTGCATCGCGAGACTGGTCAGCCCGATCTTCCGGCCGGTGACCGATCGGCCGGCGTCCGCGTGCAGGGCGACGAGCGCCCGCTGGACCGCATACGCGTCGGCGACGGTCATGGCCGGGTGGGCGGCGATCGGGGGCTCGACGGGCTCGCCGGACTCGAAGGCCTCGAAGAGGCCGCGGGCGAGGGTGTCGATCTCCGCGGGCTGCAGGGCGGGGACGGGTGGCGCGGACACGACCGTCAGCAGACACGACGGCCGCCCGCGCGGGCAACGGTCGTTCGACAGTGCTGGACGGACGTCCGCCACCCAGCGTCCTCCCAGGAAACCCCCAGGCAGCGCTCGCGACGTTCCGGTGCAATGCACGGCATGACGCGCAACCACCATCACGATGCCGACGAGGTCCACGAGCACGACCTCGGCCTCTCCCATGACCTGCCCATCCTCGTCAGTCGCCGCCGCGCGCTGGGCGTCTTCGGCGCCGGGCTGGGCGCGCTGCTCGTGGGCTGCGGCTCGGACGACCCCGCGTCGTCCGGCACGACCACGGGGACGGGCGCCGACGCGACGGCCACACCGTCCACCTCCTCGAGCGGCGCGACCGTCGTGGCCGAGGAGACCGGCGGCCCCTTCCCGGGCGACGGGTCCAACGGCCCGAACGTCTTGGCCGAGTCCGGCGTCGTCCGCGCGGACATCCGCAGGAGCATCGGCGACGCGACCGGCACGGCCGAGGGGGTCGAGACGACGGTCGACCTCACGCTGCTCGACATCGCCGGCGGCGGCGGGCCTCTCGCCGGGGCGGCGATCTACATCTGGCACTGCACGAGGGACGGCAAGTACTCGCTCTACGAGGACGACGTCACGAACGAGAACTTCCTGCGCGGCGTCCAGGTGAGCGACGCCCGGGGCAGGGTGTCCTTCACCACGGTCTTCCCGGGCGCCTACGCGGGGCGCTGGCCGCATATCCACTTCGAGGTCTACAAGGACGACGTCACGGCGGCGGCCGGCGGCGAGAAGCTGCGCACGTCGCAGATCGCCCTCCCGCAGGACGGCTGCGAGACGGTCTACGCGACGGCCGGCTACGAGACGAGCGTGCAGAACCTCGCGCAGCTCTCGCTCGAGACCGACGGCGTCTTCAGCGACGGCTACGCCAGCCAGCTCGCGACGTTCTCCGGCTCACCCGACGGCGGCGCGACGCTGAAGCTGAACATCGGGGTCTGAGCGTCCAGCACTCCTGAACGGCCGGTCCGGGACGGAGTAGGGTCGGCCGTGTGCTGCAGACCGTGGGCAACGTGGGCCGCGTGCTCGACCTGTACGACCCCGACACGCCCGAGCTCGGCGTCACCGAGGTGGCCGTCGCGCTGGACATGGGCAAGTCCAAGGCGCACCTGCTGCTGAGCTCGATGGCCGAGATCGGGGTGCTGCAGCGCGTGCACGGCGGGCGGTACCGGATCGGCTGGCGCGCCCTGCAGCTCGACCGGATCGCGGCCGAGACGACGCCGTTCCGGCTCCCCGGGCGCAGCGCGGCGGTCGCGCTCGCGCGGCGCACGGGGGAGACGATCCACCTGGCCGCGCTCGACGGCGGGAAGGTCGTCTACGTGGACCGGATGCAGGGGGACCGCGCGACGACCCTGCCCCTCTCCGCGATCGGCAAGCGCCTGCCGGCGCACTGCTCCGGGGTCGGGAAGGCGATGCTCGCGCACCTGCCGGCCCAGGACGTCGACGCCTACCTCGAGCGGCACGGCATGGAGCGCTTCACGAGGACCACGATCACCGACGTCCGCAAGCTGCACCGTGAGCTCGAGGAGATCCGTCGCACTGGCGTCGCCTACGACCGTGAGGAGGTCGTCCCCGGGCTCGCCTGCGTCGCGGCGCCCATCCGCGACGCGGACGCGGTCGTCGTCGCGGCCATCTCGATCTCCGGGGCCGTCGCCCGTCAGCGCGAGCACGCCGACGAGTACCGGCGCCTCGCGCTTGGCGCCGTGGCCAGCATCGAGAAGCGGATTCGGCAGCTTCGTCCGACCACGGCCGTCCAGCAATGATGAACGTCGGTTGTGACACGCCGGGCGCCGGGCGCAGGATCGACCCTACGACCACCCCCGGCGCAGGAGGAGCGACGGATGTCTCTCACACACCTCGGTCACGCTGAGCTCAAGGTCACCGACCTTGCCGCTTCGAAGGCCTTCTTCATCGACATGATCGGCCTGCAGCTCTCCGAGGAGCGCGACGGCCAGGTCCTCCTGCGGGCCTGGCAGGACTGGGACCACCACACCCTGATGCTGACCGAGGCCCCGGAGTCCGGGCTCGGGCACATGGGCTGGCGGGTGCCCGCCAAGGAGGACGCCGACCAGGCGGAGGCCGCGCTCAACGCCGCGGGCGTCACGACCACCTGGCTCCCCGGCTCCGACGAGATCGCCCACGGCGACGCACTGCAGTTCGTCACCCCCGGCGGTATCCCCATGGAGCTCTACTGGGAGGTCAAGAAGTACGTGGCCCCGCCGGAGATGGCCTCGCGCCTGCCGTCGCATCCGTCGCGGATGACGCACTACGGCGCCGCGCCCCGCCGCTTCGACCACTGCACGTTCATCGTCGACGATGTCCCGGCCGAGCAGCAGTTCCTGACCGACGTCCTCGGCATCCGCCACAACTACCTGATCCACGGGCCGGACGGCTCGCGCTGGGGCAGCTGGATGAGCTGCAACAACGTCTCTCACGAGATCGCGCTCACGAAGAGCTTCGACCAGTCCGGGGGCCGGCTACACCACGTCGCCTACTACGCCGACTCGCCCGACGAGGTCCTGCGCGCCGCGTCCCTCCTCGTCGACCACGGGTTCGAGCTCGAGTGGGGCCCTGGCAAGCACGGCACCAGCGGAGCGACGTTCCTGTACTTCAAGGAGCCCAGCGGCAACCGCGTCGAGATCTGGACCGGCGGCATGCTGATCTTCGCCCCCGACTGGGAGCCCGTCCGCTGGGACACCGAGGTCGGCCACCTGGGCAACAGCATGTGGAACACGCCGCTCCCGGAGACCTTCCGGCTGGGCACCGAGCTGAACGACCTCACGGAGACCGCCGGGGCGGTGGCGGGGTGACCTTCCGCGACGACGCCACCCTCTTCGTCCCCGGCGGGCTGATCGACGACAACCGCGGCGACGGGCTCTTCCGCGTCCGCCGGTCGACGATGACCTCGGAGGAGATCCTCAAGCTCGAGCACGAGCGGGTCTTCGACCGCTGCTGGCTCTATCTCGGGCACGACTCCGAGCTCGCGGAGCCGGGCGACTACCGCCGACGCCGCATCGCGAAGCGCTCGATCATCTTCGTACGCGGCAAGGACGGGGAGGTCCGCGCGTTCCACAACGCCTGCTCGCACCGCGGCGCGATCGTCTGCCGTCACGACGCCGGGAACGCCAAGGCCTTCCAGTGCTTCTACCACGCGTGGACGTTCAACACCGAGGGCGACCTCGTCGGCATCCCGGGCAACGAGGCGTACAAGGACGGCGGCTTCGCGAAGGGCGACCGCGGCCTCACGCCGGTCCCGCGCCTGGAGCAGTACAAGGGCTTCTGGTTCCTCTCCTTCCGCGCGGACATCATGCCGCTGGACGAGTACCTGGCCGACGCCAAGGACATCCTCGACATGGTCGTCGACCAGTCGCCCTCCGGACAGATGCGCGTGCAGGACGGCACGCACCTGTACTCGATGCGCGCGAACTGGAAGCTCCTCGTCGAGAACTCGGTCGACGGCTACCACGGCATGCCAACGCACCAGACGTACTTCGAGTACGTCATCTCCGCGGGCGGTGTCGGCGAGGGCTCCAAGAAGCTCTTCGGGACCGCGCAGGCGCTGGGCAACGGCCACGCCGTCATCCACTACTGGTCGCCCTGGGGGCGCCCGGTCGCGCGCTGGGTGCCGCAGATGGGCGAGGACGCGAAGCCGGAGATCGAGCAGATCCGCGCGGAGATGGAGGAGCGCCACGGCGAGGCCAAGGCCGAGCAGATGTGCGAGTTCAACCGCAACATGATCATCTACCCCAATCTGGTGATCAACGACATCATGGCCACCACGATCCGGACGTTCTACCCGGTGGCGCCGGACATGATGGAGATCTCCGCCTGGTCGCTGGCGCCGGTCGAGGAGACCGGTCCGCGGGCGAAGACGCGCCTGCACAACTTCCTCGAGTTCCTCGGGCCGGGCGGCTTCGCGACGCCCGACGACGTCGAGGCGCTCGACTCCTGCCAGCTCGGCTTCAACGCGGGCGGCGAGGAGTGGAACGACGTGTCGCGCGGGATGAAGCGCGAGCCGCAGTACGACGACGAGCTGCAGATGCGCTCCTTCTGGCGCCAGTGGGCGGCGGACATGGAGGGCCGGACGATCGACAGCTGGGACGACGGCATCCCCACGCGCTCGCCGCTGGCCGCCGCGCCGTGAGCGACGCGCCCGACACGTCCCGCCCGCGGGTCGCGCTCGTCACGGGCGCGGCCAAGGGCATCGGCGCGGCGATCGCGACCCGGCTCGTGGCCGACGGCCATGCGGTCGCGATCGGCGACGTCGACGCGGCCGCGCTGGAGACGACGCGCGAGCGCCTGGCCTCCGCCGGCGGCCGCGTCGTGGCGCACGTCGGGGACGTCAGCACGCTGGCCGGGGCGCAGGCCGCGGTCGACCAGACCGTCACCGCGTTCGGCGGCCTCGACGTCCTCGTCAACAACGCGGGCGGCGGCGTCATCCGCCGCTTCCTCGACCACGACGAGGCGTCGATCGAGGAGACGATCAGCCGCAACCTGCTCACGACGATCCACTGCTCGCGTGCCGCGCTGCCGCTGATGGTCGCGCAGGGCGGCGGGCGGATCGTCAACGTCGGCGCGGAGTCCGTGCGCAACGGGCTCGCGCTGCACGCGATGTACAACGCGGCCAAGGGCGGCGTGCACGCGCTGGCCAGCGGTCTGGCGCGCGAGTTCGCGCCGCACGGCATCACGGTCAACTGCGTGGCGCCCTCCATCGTGGAGACCGAGGCGGTCACCGCGATGCTGGCCGACCGGCGCGAGCTGGTGCCGGGGTGGAACGACATGATCGACCAGGCGATCGGCCTGATCCCGTCGGGGCGTCCCGGCCGGCCCGAGGAGGTCGCGGCGACCGTCGCGTTCCTCGCCTCGCCGGACGCCGCGTTCATCACGGGTCAGGTCGTGAGCGTCAACGGCGGAAGCAGCATGGGGTGAGTCCAAAGATGAGCACCGAGACGACCACGACGACGACGGAGCGGCTGCTGACGCGGCTGGCAGTGGAGGAGTTCCTCGTGGAGGAGGCGCACCTCCTGGACGAGTGGAAGCTCGACGAGTGGCTGACGCTGTTCGAGGAGGGCGCCGACTACGTCGTCCCCTCGACCGACAAGCCGGAGGGCGACCCGAACGAGGACCTCACCCTCATCGACGACGACTTCCTGCGGCTGACCTGGCGGGTCAACCGGCTGAAGTCGCGGCACGCGCACCGCGAGTTCCCGTACTCGCGCACGCGGCGGCAGATCTCCAACATCCGCATCCTCGAGGACGACGGCGAGACGCTGAGGATCGAGGCCGGGATCGTGCTGCACCGCTACCGCCACGGGCACCACGACATGTTCGTCGGCGTCTACAAGCACGTGCTCGTGCGGCACGAGGGGTCGTTCCGGTTCCGGCTGCGCCGGGCCGAGCTCGACCAGGAGCAGCTCGTGCCCAACGGCGCGCTCTCCATCGTCCTCTAGGCACGTGTCGGCCGCGGAGGACATCGTCGCGGCGTGCCGCGTGCTCGACGGCGAGGGGCTCACCGAGGCGTTCGGCCACGTCAGTGCGCGTCTGGACGACGGCTCGATCCTCATGACGCCGAGGGTGGGGCCGGGCCTCGTCCTGAGCGACGACGAGCTGCTGCGCATCGACGCCGACGGTGGCGTACTCGACGGCGATGGGTCGCTGCTGCCCGGCGAGGCCGCGTTGCACCTCGGCGCCTACGCCGCCCGTGAAGAGGTGCGCGCGGTCGTGCGGATGCACGGGCCGTCGTGTCTCGCGGTGTCGACGGCGCTCGACGTCGTCCCCGCCGTCGCGGGTATCGGGATGTTCTGCGGGGCCGAGGTCCCGGTGCACGACGTGTCGATCACCGTGACGTCCCCCGAAGGTGGCGACGCGGTCGCCGCGGCGCTCGGCAGCGGGCCTGCGATCGTGCTCCGTGGGTTCGGACAGGTGACCGTCGGGGAGGACGTGCGCGTCGCCCTGGCCCGCGCGATCTTCCTGGAGCGCAACGCAACCGCGCTGCTCGGCGGCGCCGGCGTGGGCTTCCCGCGCCCCTACCCGCAGGACGCGGTGGACGCGTTCCTCGCCGCCGGGGTGGGTGGGAATCGCATCCGCGAGCAGATCGAACGCAGCTGGACCTACTGGACGACCAAGCACCGAGGAGGCCCGCGATGAGCGGAACGAGCATCTGGCTGGACATGATGGGCAGCGGCGTGCAGGAGCGCTTCTACGACGCGGCGGGAGTGCGCACGCGTGTCCTCGAGGCGGGCGACCCGGAGGCGCAGGCGCTGATCCTGCTGCACGGCACCGGCGGCCACGCCGAGACCTACTGCCGCAACATCGGCCCCCTGTCGCAGCACTTCCACGTCCTCGTGCCGGACATGGTCGGCCACGGCTTCACCGGCCGGCCGGACATCGACTACTCGGTCGACGACTTCGCCGACCATGTCGTCGCGATCATGGACGCGGCAGGTATCGAGAAGGCGCACGTCAGCGGCGAGTCGCTGGGCGGCATGGTCTCCGCCTGGGTCGGGATCAAGCACCCGGCGCGCACCCGGAGGATCGTCATGAACACCGGTACGCTCGCGCGTCCCGACGCCGCCGGGCAGGCGCAGCTCGACGACCTCGAGCAGCGCACCCACGCCCTGGCCGCGGAGGGCATCACGCGGGAGAAGGTCCGCCACCGCATGAACTGGCTGGTCGCCGAGCCCGAGCGCATGACCGAGGAGATGATCGACGTGCGCCTGGCGATCTACTCACAGGACGGCATGCTCGACAGCGCCGCGAAGATCATGTCGCGCGTCGTCGGGATGCTGCGCGGGGACGTCGGCGCGGAGTACATGGAGCCCGGCGTGCTCGCGCGGCTGCAGCGCCCGACGCTCGTGCTCTGGACCGAGGACAACCCGGGCCAGACGACCGACCTGGCGGAGCGCGTGTCGAAGGACATCCCCGATGGGCGGTTCGAGGTCCTGACCGACTGCGCGCACTGGCCGCAGTTCGAGCGCCCGGAGGTGTTCAACGCGACGCACCTGGAGTTCCTGGGCGCGGCTACGGTTGCCACATGACCGCCATCACCCGCCCCCGGCCGGGCCGCGACGCGCCTGCCCGGCTCACCGAGTACGACGCCGAACGCGCCTCCTACGGGGTGACGGTCCCCGAGCGCTACAACCCGGTCCTCCACATCATCGACGGCTGGGCGGCCGAGGACCCGGACGCACCGGCGGTCCTCTCGCTCGACGGCGCGGGCGAGGTCGTGCGCCTGGACACGGCCGCCGACCTCGCGGCCGGCTCACGTCGGGCCGCGCGTGCGCTGCTGGCGGCGGGTATCGGCAAGGGCGACCACGTCTTCGTGATGCTCCCTCGTGTGCCCGAGTGGTACGAGGCGATGCTCGGCTGCATGCGCATCGGCGCGGTGCCGATGCCCGGACCGAACCTGCTGACCGCGAAGGACATCGCGTTCCGCCTCGGCGAGACGGGTGCGATCGCGGCGATCACCGACGCGCCGGGCGCCGCGAAGGTGGATGCCGCCTCGCCCGGGCTGGCCTCGCGGTTCTGCGTCTCGCCGTCCGCCGTGCCGGATGGCTGGACAGGCTGGGAGACCGCGCTCGACGACGCCGGTGACGGCGAGGTCCCGCTCGATCCCACGGCGGCCGAGGACCCGCTCCTCCTCTATTTCACGAGCGGCACCGTCTCGAACCCGAAGATGGTCCAGCACACGCAGGGCTACGGCCTGGCGCACACCGGCACCGCGCGGTTCTGGCACGACCTGCGCGCCGGCGACGTGCACTGGACGATCACCGACACGGGCTGGGCCAAGGCGGCGTGGGGCACGCTCTTCGGGCAGTTCCACGAGCGCGCATGCGTCGTGCAGGCGACGCTCGGGAAGGCGGACGCGGCGACGTTGTTCGGCATCATCGAGCGGCACGGCATCACGTCGTTCTGCGCTCCGCCGACGCTGTACCGGACGCTCGTGCAGGCGGACTTCTCCGCGTTCGACCTGAGCAGCCTGCGCCACTGCACGTCCGCCGGCGAGCCGCTGAACCCGGAGGTCATCCGCGCGTGGCGCGAGGGCACCGGCGGCCTGACCGTGTACGACGGGTACGGGCAGACGGAGACCAGCGCGCTCGTCGCGAACTACCGGTCGGTGGAGGTGCGCCCCGGCTCCATGGGCAAGCCCGTCCCAGGCTGGGACGTCGATGTCGTCGGCGATGCGGGCGAGACGATCGAGGCGGGCACCGTCGGCCACGTGGTCGTCCGGACCGCGCCGACGAGGCCGGTCGGCCTCTTCCCCGGCTACCACGGCGCCGAGAAGGCAACCGCCGAGGCGTTCCGGGTCGACGGCCTCTACTTCACCGGTGACAAGGCGGCGAAGGACGAGGACGGCTACTTCTGGTTCGAGGGCCGCGACGACGACGTCATCACGTCCAGCGCGTACCGGATCGGGCCCTTCGAGGTGGAGAGCGCGCTGGTCGAGCACCCGGCCGTCACCGAGTCCGCAGTCGTCGGGAAGGACGACCCGGAGCGCACGCAGATCGTCGTCGCGTTCGTGATCCTCGCGGCGGGGTTCTCGCCGTCCGACGAGCTGGCGAAGGAGCTCCAGGACCACGTCAAGGGCCTGACCGCGCCATACAAGTACCCGCGCGAGATCCACTTCGTCGACGAGTTGCCCAAGACCGTCAGTGGCAAGATCCGCCGGACCGAGCTGCGCGCGGGGCTGCGGGCGGGCTGAAGGCAGGCCGCGCAGCGCCGAGATGACAACAGCTCATCGCGGCGAGAACCCCGCCCGAGGTCTGAACTGGGTGAGTCCGAGCCCAGATATGGGCCGAAGGACACCCAGTTCGCCGCCCGGAGAGCGTCCGCGGAAGCCTCTCCGCTTGGTGCGACGCGCCCACGACGGGGGAGCGCGTTGGCCCATCGGTGGGGCGACGGCGCAATCGCGCAGGAATAGCGTCGGCGCATGCCCGACGCACCGCTCTGGACCCCGTCCGACGACCTGCTGCAGCGCAGCGAGATGGCGCTCCTGCGCGACGAGCTCGGGCTGGCCGATGCGAGCGAGCTGCACGGCTGGTCGATCGAGGATCTCGGCCGCTTCTGGCGGACCGCGGTCTGGGACCGCTTCGACGTCCTGCACGACGGCTCGCCCGAGCCGGCGCTGGGGAACGCCGCGATGCCGCGCGCGGAGTGGTTCCCGAATGCGCAGCTGTCCTTCCCCGAGCACGTCTTCCGCGACAAGCCGGACGACGGGCTCGCGCTACAGGCCGCCGGCGAGGTCCGCGACGGCATCGACGTGTGGACCTGGGGGCGGCTGCGCGAGGAGACCACCCGCATCCGGGCCGGTCTCGCCGGCATGGGCGTCGGTCGGGGCGATCGCGTCGTCGGCTACCTGCCGCACATCCCGGAGACGATCGCGGCGTTCCTCGCGGTGTCGTCCCTCGGTGCCACGTGGTCCTGCTGCTCGCCGGACTTCGGCAGCCGCACCGTCGTCGACCGGTTCGCGCAGATCGAGCCGAAGGTCCTGCTCGCGGTCGACGGCTACGGCTACGGCGGCAAGACGTTCGACCGCACCGCCGTCGTCACCGAGCTCGAGGCGGCACTCCCGACCGTCGAGCACACGGTCCGGCTCGGGTACCTGGACCCGGACAGTGGCGACTGGGCGCGCGCCTTCCCGCCGACCGACGAACCGCTGGCCTTCGAGCGCGTGCCGTTCGACCACCCGCTCTGGGTCCTCTACAGTTCGGGAACGACCGGCCTGCCGAAGGCGATCGTCCACGGCCACGGCGGCATCGTCCTCGAGCACCTCAAGACCTGGCGGCTGCAGCACGACACGCGGCCGGACGACCGCGTCCTGTGGTTCACGACCACCGGCTGGGTCATGTGGAACTACCTCGTCGCCGGGCTGATGACCGACGCGTCGATCGTGCTGTTCGACGGCAACCCGGGGTACCCGTCGCTCGACGTGCTCTGGGACCTCTGCGACGAGGCCGGCGTCACCGTCTTCGGCACCGGCGCGGCATATCTGCACGGCTGCCTGAAGGCCGGGACGAAGCCCCGGGACGGGCGCGACCTGCGGATCCGCGCGCTGGGATCGACCGGGTCCCCGTTGTCCCCCGAGGGCTTCCGCTGGGTCTACGACGAGGTCGGCGAGGACGTCTGGCTGTTCAGCTCCAGCGGTGGCACGGACATCGCCGGCGCGTTCGTCGGCGCGAACCCGCTGGTGCCCGTGTACCTCGGCGAGCTGCAGGCACCCGGCCTCGGTGTCGACCTGCAGGCGTGGGACGATGAGGGCCGCCAGGTTGCCGTCGGCGAGGTCGGCGAGCTCGTCGTCACGCAGTCGATGCCGTCGATGCCCGTCGGCTTCTGGAACGACCCGGACGACGCGCGGTACCGCGACGCGTACTTCGACCACTACGAGGTCGAGCCGCCGGTCTGGCGTCACGGCGACTGGATCTCGGTCACCGAGCACGGCGGCTCGATCATCTATGGCCGCAGCGACTCGACGATCAACCGCGGCGGCATCCGCATGGGCACCGCGGAGATCTACGCGGCGGTCCTGAGCCTCGACGAGATCACCGACGCGATGGTGGTGGACGTCCCGTCGACGGACGGCACCGGCGACGCATGGATGCCGCTCTTCATCGTCCTTGCTGAAGGCGCCACCTTGACGGACGAGCTGCAGAAGGAGCTCATCAAGCGCATCCGCTCGGACTGCTCGCCACGCCACGTGCCCGACGAGCTGCACGTGGTGGCCGAGGTCCCGCGGACGCTCACGGGCAAGGTCCTCGAGGTCCCGGTGAAGAAGCTCCTCATGGGCCAGGACCCGGACAAGGCGGCGAGCCGCGACGCGCTGGCGAACCCGGACGCCTTCCAGTGGTTCGTCGACTTCGCAAACGAGCGGACGGCGGCGGTGACCAACAGGTAGGCGTCGGACGTATACACTCCCTAACGATCGTTAAGGAGCACCGTCCCGCAGAAGGAGCAGGCCGTGGACTTCACGCCCACCGAGGACCAGCAGACCATCCGTCGCGCCGTGGCCGATCTGGCCGCGCAGTTCGACGACGAGTACTGGCTCGAGAAGGACACCAAGCACGAGTTCCCGCACGAGTTCTACGACGCGTTCGCCCGCGACGGCTGGCTCGGGATCTGCGTGCCCGAGGAGCACGGCGGCAGCGGCCTGGGGATCACCGAGGCGTCGATCATGCTCGAGGAGATCTCCGCGAGCGGCGGCGGCATGAACGCTGCGTCGTCGCTGCACGGAATGGTCTTCGGCATGCACCCCGTCATCAAGCACGGCTCGCCGGAGATGAAGGCGCGTCTGCTGCCGGAGATCGTCAGTGGCGAGATGCACGTCTGCTTCGGCGTGACCGAGCCGGACGCCGGTCTGGACACGACAGCGACCAAGACCTTCGCGAAGCTGAACGAGGCCGGCACGCACTACACCTGCAACGGCCGCAAGGTCTGGATCTCCAAGGCGCTGAACTCGACCAAGGTCCTCCTCCTGACCCGGACGACCAAGCTCGAGGACTGCAAGAAGAAGACCGATGGCATGTCGCTGTTCCTCACCGACGTGCAGTCCCCCAACATCGAGATCCGCCCGATTCCGAAGATGGGCCGCGAGGCGGTCGACTCCAACGAGCTGTACATCGACGATCTGCAGATCCCGGTCGAGGACCTGGTCGGCGAGCAGGACCAGGGCTTCAAGTACCTGCTCGACGGTCTGAACCCCGAGCGCATCCTCATCGCTGCGGAGGCGCTCGGACTCGGACGCGTCGCGCTGAAGAAGGCCGTCGCCTACGCCAACGAGCGGGTCGTCTTCGGCCGGCCCATCGGCATGAACCAGGGCATCCAGTTCCCGCTCGCCGACACGCGTATGCGCCTGGACGCGGCAGAGCTCGTGCTGCGCAAGGCGTCGTGGAAGTACGACCGCGGCGAGAACGCCGGGCTGGAGGCCAACACCGCGAAGTTCCTCTGCGCCGAGGCCGGCACCGAGGCGTGCGATCGCGCGATCCAGACGCACGGCGGCTTCGGCTACGCCCGGGAGTACCACGTCGAGCGCTACTACAAGGAGGCGCGGTTGCTCAAGCTCGCTCCCCTCCCGCAGGAGATGGTCCTCAACTACGTGGGTGAGCACGTGCTCGGCCTGCCCAGGAGCTACTGAGTCATGCGTGGACTGCAGGGACGGGTCGCCCTGGTCACGGGCGCAGGAGCCGGAGTCGGCGAGGCGGTCGCCCGCCGGCTCGCGGAGGAGGGTGCGCGCGTCGTCCTCGCCGACCGCGACGGGGACGCGGCCGCGAAGGTCGCCGCCTCCCTTCCGAACGACGCGATCGCCGTCTCCTGCGACGTCGCCTCGCCGGACGACGTCACCGCCGCGGTCGAGGCGGCAGCGGCGCTGACGGGGACGATCAACGTCGTCGTCTGCATCGCGGGCAACTCCCGGCCGGCGATGCTGAAGAACATGGACGAGGAGAGCTTCGCGTCCGTGCTCGACGTGCATCTCGGCGGCACCTACCGCACGGTCCGCACCGCGCTGCCGCACCTCCCCCAGGACGGCACGGGCCGGATCATCACCACCACGAGCGCCGCCGGGCAGACCGGCACGATCGGCCAGGCGAACTACGCGGCCGCGAAGGCCGGGATCATCGGCTTCACGAAGTCGTGCGCGAAGGAGCTGGCGAGGAAGTCGATCACCGCCAACGCGGTTGCGCCGCTGGCCGCGACGGCGATGACCGAGAAGGTCCGCACCGACGAGAAGCTCGCCAAGCTGACCCTTGCGCGCATCCCGCTCGGTCGCTTCGCCGAGCCGTCCGAGGTCGCCGGGACGTTCGCGTTCCTCGCCTCCGACGACGCGGCGTACATGACCGGCCAGGTCCTTGCGGTCGACGGCGGGACGGTGATCTGATCGTGCCGAGGAGCGTGCGAAGTCCCCTCCTCGACGCCTCCCGTGAGGTCGTCGTCGTCGACGCCGTCCGCACCGCGATCGGCCGCTCGCACCCCGAGAAGGGGGCGTTCCGGGACACCCACGCGGCCGACCTGCTCGAGGCCTGCCTCGTCGCGCTGATCGAGCGCAACGACCTGGACCCGGCCGAGGTCGACGACGTCATCGCCGGCAACACCGCGCCGTTCGGCGAGCAGTCGCGCAACATCGCCCGCAACGCCTGGCTGCAGGCCGGCTACCCGCCGTCGGTCCCCGGCATCCAGATCGACCGCCGTTGCGGCAGTGCGCAGTCGGCGGTCTCGTACGGGACCGCGATGGTCGCCTCCGGCACCCACGAGCTCGTGATCGCGAGCGGCGTGGAGCACATGCAGCACGTGCCGATGCCCTCGGTCGCGGAGACCGAGAAGCTCTATGGCCAGGCCTGGACCAGGAAGCTCACGGACCTGTACGACGTGCAGGGACAGGGCTGGAGCGCCGAGGAGATCGCGCTGAAGTGGGACATCTCCCGCGAGGACATGGACGCGCTCGCCGTGTCGTCGCACCAGCGTGCGATCCGCGCGACGGAGGAGGGGCGGTTCACGGACGAGATCGTCCCGCTGAAGACCCCGCACGGCGTCGTCGACACGGACCAAGGCATGCGCCCCGGCACGAGCATGGAGTCCCTGGCCGGGCTGAAGACGCCGTTCCGCCCCGAGGGGGGACGAGTCACCGCCGGCACGTCGTCGCAGATCTCCGACGGTGCGGCCGCGGTCCTCCTCGCCTCGAGGGCGACCGCCGAGCGCCTCGGCCTCCGCGTGCGCGCCCGGGTGATCGACCACGTGACCGTCGGCGTCGACCCGGTGCTCATGCTCACCGGCCCGATCCCGGCGACGCAGAAGCTGCTGCAGCGGACCGGCCTCGGCATCGGCGACGTCGACCTCTTCGAATGCAACGAGGCCTTCGCCTCCGTGGTGCTCGCGTGGGCGAAGGAGCTGCAGCCCGACATGTCCCGCGTCAACGTCAACGGGGGCGCGATGGCGATCGGGCATCCGGTCGGCACGACCGGCGCGCGGCTGTTCGCGACGATCCTGAACGAGCTGGAGCGCACCGGCGGCGACCTCGGCCTGACCACGATGTGCTGCGGCGGTGGGCAGGGCGTCGGCTCGATCATCCAGCGGCTGGACGCGTAGGTCCCGATGTCCGCTGACATCGATCTCGCAGCGTGGCTGCGGCCGGGCGACGGGATCGTGGTCGGCAACCTGTCCGCCGAGCCGGTCGAACTGGTCCGCGCGGTCTGGCGCTCGGGTGTCCCGGACCTCGAGGTCTTCCTCGGGATGTCGCTGCACGACCACGCGCCGGAGGTCCCTGAGGGCTTCACGGTCCGCTCCTACGGGGGACTCGGGAAGACCGGTCGCATCGGCGGTCTCGAGGTCGTCCCGACGAACTACTCCGCGCTGCCCCGGCTGTTCGCGGACCGGACCATCAAGGCAGACGTGGTGCTGCTGCACGTCGCGCCGCCCGACGAGCACGGGCGGTGCTCCTTCGGTGCGGGCGCCGACTACCTGCCCGACGCGATCGAGCACGCGCGCGTCGTGATCGCCGAGGTCAACGACCGCGCCCCGCGCATCGGCGGTGCGAGCTTCGCCTACGACCGGCTGGACCACGCGGTCCACACGTCGCGACCCATGGCCGAGCTGCGGGTCCCCGAGCCCGGCGACGTCCAGCGCGCGATCGCCGCGCACGTCGCGCCGCTGGTGCAGGACGGCGACACCCTGCAGATGGGCGTTGGCGCACTGCCCGACGCGATCCTCGCGGCGCTGCACGACCGCACCGATCTCGGCGTGCACACCGGCATGATCACCGACGGCGTGCTCGACCTCATCGAGGCCGGCGTCGTCACCAACGCGCGCAAGCCGACCGACACCGGGATGACCGTGACCGGCGCACTCGTCGGCACGCAGCGGCTCTTCGACGGGGTGGCCGCGCGGGACGACGTCGTCCTGCGCACCGTCTCCAAGACGCACTCCGCCGCGCGGCTGGCGCAGGTCGGCCGCCTGGTCGCGCTCAACGGCGCGCTCGAGGTCGACCTCGACGGGAACGCCGGCTGCGAGTCCATCGACGGCCGCCACATCGGCGCGATCGGCGGCCAGGTCGACTTCCTCCGCGCGGCGGTGGCGTCCGGCGGCGTCGGCGTCGTCGCCCTTCCCGCCAAGCGCATCGTCGAGCAGCTGCACGGCCCGGTCAGCACGAGCCGGGCCGAGATCGACGTCGTCGTCACCGAGCACGGGGTCGCGCGCCTGCGCGGCCTCACCCCGTCCGCGCGCCGCCGGGCACTCCAAGGGATCGCAGGAGCCTGACCATGACCACGAGCACCCCACCCTGGGCCGGGATCGGCCTCGCGCTACCGACCATCGACGCGTTCGGCAACGGCACGCCGGTCGCCGAGGCGGCGCGCGACGCCGAGGCCGCCGGCCTCGACCACGTCTGGGTCCCCGACCACCTGCTCTTCCACCGTCCGGTGCTCGAGGCGATCACCGTCCTCACGACGGCCGCCGCTGTGACCGAGCGGATCAAGGTCGGGACGGCGATCCTCAACCCGACGCTGCGCCCCGTCACCCTCCTGGCCAAGCAGCTGTCCACGTTGATGGCGCTCGCGCCCGACCGGCTGCTGCTCGGTGTCGGCCTCGGCGGCGAGTACGAGCCGGAGTTCCGCGCCGTCGGCATCGACCGCAAGGAACGGGGCACGAGGCTGGACGCCGCTCTGGACCTCCTGCCGCAGCTGCTCTCCGGCGAGAAGGTCGTCTCCGACGGCATCCTGCCGGTGGACGTCGACGGCCTGGCGCCCGTGCCGGCGGACGGCATGCCGCCGGTGCTCGTAGGAGGCCGCAGCGAGGCCGCGGTCAAACGCGCCGCGCGCGTCGGCGACGCCTACTTCCCGATGTGGATGGGCCCCGCAGCGATCACCGAGTGCCGCGAGCAGCTCGCGACGCTCGCCGCGGAGCACGGTCGACCCGCACCGGGCATCGCGCTCGTCGCGTTCATCAACGTCTGCGACGACCCCGCCGAGGGCCGCGCGCAGTGCGCGGAGCACATCAAACGCCAGTACGGCATGCCGTTCGAGCGCGTCGAGAAGTGGGCGCTGATCGGCACCGTCGAGCAGATCGCCGAGCGCGTGCAGGAGTACCGCGACGCGGGCGTCGACGGCTTCTCGCTCTCGCCCGCCCACCCGTTCCCGCTCACCCAGATCGACGGCGTCGCCGCCGTCCGGGAGGCCGTCCTCGCATGAAGCGCGACACGTTCACCGCCGACCACGACGACCTGCGGGAGAGCTTCGGCCGGTTCCTCGACGCCGAGGTCGTCCCGCACTACGAGCAGTGGGAAGCCGACGGCCGCGTCCCCCGCGAGGTGCTGAGCCGGGTCGGGCAGCTCGGGTTCTACGGCTTCGCCGCGCCCGAGGAGTTCGGCGGGGCGGGGTCCGACGACTTCCGCTTCAACACGGTCCTCAACGAGGAGGCGACCGTCCGCGGGCTGAACGCCTTCTCGCTCTGCATCACGATGCAGAACGACGTCGCGCTGCCCTACGTGCTCGAGCTCTGCAACGCCGAGCAGCAGGTGCGCTGGCTCCCGGGCATCGTCTCCGGCGACCTCATCCTCGGCATCGCGATGACTGAGCCGGGCACCGGCAGCGATCTCGCGGGCATCAAGTCGAAGGCCGTACGCGACGGCGACCACTACGTCGTCGACGGCTCCAAGACCTTCATCACCAGCGGCCTCAACGCCGACCTCGTGATCACCGCGGTCCGGACCGGCACGACCGGGACGCATGGGGACCTCAGCCTCGTGATGGTCGAGAACGACACCCCCGGCTACACGCGTGGGCGCAACCTCGAGAAGCTCGGCCAGCACTCCCAGGACACTGCCGAGCTGTTCTTCGACGGCGCGCGCGTGCCGTGCGAGAACCTCATCGGCGCCGAGGGCGACGGCTTTCGCAACCTCACGCACAACCTTCCGCAGGAGCGGCTCTCCATCGCGATCGGCGCGGTCGGCGCCGCCGAGGGCGCCCTCGCCCGGACACTCGAGTACGTCAAGGACCGCACGGCCTTCGGGCAGCCGGTCGGCACGTTCCAGAACTCGCGGTTCGTCCTCGCCGGCTGCCGGACCGAGCTCGACGTCACCCGGGCGTTCGTCGACCAGTGCCTGCGCGCCCATGTCGCGGGTGAGCTCACCCCGGTCGAGGCGGCCCAGGCGAAGTACTGGGCCAGCGAGATGCTCGGGCGCGTGACCGACGCGTGCCTGCAGCTGCACGGCGGCTACGGCTACATGCAGGAGTACGCGATCTGCCGGGACTACGCCGACGCGCGGATCCTGCGGATCTACGGCGGGACGACCGAGATCATGAAGGAGATCATCGGGCGGGACATGGGCCTCGCGGAGTCGCGCCGTTGAAGATCGCCCGCGAGCCCTCCCGGCCTGCGAGGCTGCGCGTCATGCCCGCCACGACGACGCTCCCGCCCGGCCCGCGCCTGCCGGGCATCGTGCAGGTCGGCCTCGCCCAGCGCGACCCGCTGCGCTGGTTCTGCGGCTGGAACGAGCGCTACGGCGACGTCTACACGATGCGCTTCCCGGTGCTCGGGTCCACGGCGATGGTCTGTCACCCCGACGTCGCCAAGCAGGTCTTCACGGACCCGGTCCGGCTGCCGGCAGGCGAGGCGAATGCGAGCATCGAACCGCTCGTCGGGCGCCGATCGACCCTGCTGCTCGACGACGACGAGCATATGGAGCGCAAGCGGTTGCTCCTCCCGGCGCTGCACGGCGAGGCGATCCAGCGCTACCGCGAGGTCATGGCGGAGGTCACGCAGGAAGAGATCGCGACCTGGCGGCCCGGTGTCGTCTTCTCGGCCCGCGAGGCGACCCAGCGGATCACGCTCGAGGTGATCATGCGCGTGGTCTTCGGCATCACCGAGCCGGCCCGTCGCGAGGCGTACCGGGCGACGATGGCCGGGTTCGTCGACGGCGCCGGCAGCCTTGCGCTGTTCGTGCAGGCGCTCCGCATCGACCTCGGGGGACGCACGCCCTGGGGCCGGTTCCTGGCCCGCCGCGGAGAGGTCCGGCGGCTCCTGCGGGAGGAGATCGCGCAGCGTCGCACGGACGGCACCGAGGGCCGCGACGACATCCTGTCCCTGCTGCTCGACGCGCGGTACGAGGACGGGAGCCCGTTGCCCGAGGAGGACCTCGTCGACGAGCTGCTGACCATGCTCGTCGCCGGCCACGAGACCACCGCCAACGGGCTGGCCTGGGCGCTCGAGCTGATCGGACGCGCGCCTGCCGTGCGCGCCCGGCTCGACGAGGAGCTTGCGCGCGGAGAGACCGCGTACCTCGACGCGACCGTCACCGAGGTGCTGCGACTTCGCCCTCCCGTCTTCGACGCGGTCCGGCGTGTGCGCGAGCCGGTGGAGCTCGGAGGCTTCACGATCCCGGCCGGCTGCTCGGTCAGCGTGCTCAGCTGCGCGATCCATCAGCGCGACGACGTGTACCCGGGTGCGAAGGACTTCCGGCCCGAGCGGTTCCTCGACGGCGGGCGGGCGGGCACGTACTCGTGGCTGCCCTTCGGCGGCGGGACACGCCGGTGCATTGGCGCCGCGTTCGCGCAGCTCGAGATGCAGGTCGTGCTGCGCGAGCTGCTGTGCGGGCCGCGACTGGAACTCGTCCGCGACGAGCCAGAACACGTCAAGATGGTGTCCGTCACCCTCGTCCCTGCGGCCGGAGTTCCCGTCCGCCTGGCGAGCTGACGACACCGCCTCGCTAGGCTGGAGGACGTGAGCGATCGACAGGAGACCGCGGTGACCTACCGCCGCGCCGCCGGTGTCGCGGTCCTCGAGGGCCTCGCGTCGCTCCTCGTGGCCCTTTGCGGGCTCCTCGCCGTGCTGTTGGTGGACCTCGCTGTCGACGTGTGGGCGATCCCGCTGCTGGCGGCCGTCGTGGCCGGCGAGCAGCTGTGGCGCCAGCGCGATGACGTCCCGCGCGAGGTGCCGAAGCTGGAGGTCGAGCCGGTCGAGGTGAGCCGGGCCCTGGTCGAGCCCTGGCGCACCCTGGCCCTGTGGCTCGGCGTCAGTGCGGCGCTCTTCGGTGCCAGTCTGCTGCTGGGTAGCGGCAACGTCCTGCTGGGCCTCGGCGGCGGCTTCGTGCTGCGCGACGTCGCCCGGCTCCTGCGCGTGGCCGCCTGGGAGCGCCGCCACGGCCGTCGTCTGCTGTGGCGGGACGACGAGGGCGGCGTCCGCCCCGGCGTCCTCGCGCGCGCCTGAGTCGCGGTTCAGGGACCGAGCGCGCCGATCGGGATGACGGCGACCCCGTCACCCCGCACGTAGCCGTACCCGGTGGCGACGATCACGGCCAGCAGCGCGGGCCTCGGGCCGTCGACCTTTGCGGCTGCCCGGGTCAACGAGGCCGCCGCCGCGTCGACATGGCCCTGACCGAGCTTGACCTCGAACCCCGCCCACGTTCCGTCCGGACGCTCGACGACCGCGTCGAACTCCGAGCCCCCACTCTCCCGGAACTGCATCACGCGTCCCCCGAACGTCTGCGCGTAGATGCGCAGGTCACGGATGACGAGCGACTCGAAGAGGTACCCGAGGGTTTTGAGGTCCGTCAACAGGCGGTCCGGGCTGCTGCCGAGAGCCGCCACCGCCAGCGACGGATCCACGAAGTGCCGCTTGGCAGCGGCGCGCAGCGGCGACCGCGAGCGCATGCTCGGTGACCACGCCGGAAGGTCCTCGACGATCAGCAGCCGCCCGAGTGCAGCGAGGTATTCCCGCGCGGTCTCGTCTTTCAGCGCTCCGTCGTCGCCCCCGGTGTCGGCGGCCAGCGTCGCCGCACTGGCGTGCGTGGCGACGTTGCGCGCAAGGCTGCGGACGAGGCGCAGCACGCGGTCGGGGTCACGGCGCGTCCCGTCGACCCGCTCGACGTCTACCCGGACGACCTCCCCGAGGTAGTCGCGGACCGCACGCAGTCCTGCATCCTTGGGGAGGGCCCGGAAGCCGGGCCACCCGCCGAGACCGATCTCCTGCGCCACGTCCGCGACCGTGAGTCCGGCATCCCCGGACCGGACCGGTTCCCCGGTCATCGCGGCCAGCAGCGAGACAGCGCCGGTGCTGCGCTGGAGCTCGAGGAGACTCATCGGACGCATCCGCAGCCGACTCAGGCGCCCGGCCCCGGAGTGCCTGGTGATGTCGTCGGGCGGGACCGCCGATCCGGTGAGGATGAACTGCCCGGGAGCGCCGCGGTCGTCGACCGCGCGCCGCACGTGGTTCCACACCGCAGGCTCGACCTGCCACTCGTCGAGGAGGCGCGGGACCGCGCCGTCGAGGACCAGGGTGGGGTCGATCTGCACGGCACGCCGAGCGTCGTCGTCGACGTCGAACAGGACCTCGCTGGCTGCAGCCCGTCGCGCCGTAGCGGTCTTGCCGCAGGCCTTAGGCCCCTCGATGACGACTGCGCCGGTGCTCGACAGCCGCTCCGCGAGTTCCGTGTCTACCAGTCGTGGATGATACGCAGGGGTGGGTATGCAACGAGTCTAGCGGCGGATATGCAAGAGAGCCAGCGGCGTTTTTGCGAACGGTCCGGCGACGGATATGCACCCGGCGGTCTACTCCGGCAGGTCCCCTGTCGCGCGGCGCACGTCGCGCAGCGACCCGGTCAGCGCCGATACCTCGTCGTCGGACAGGCCGTCCAGCCCGAACCCCGCGGCGGCCGCGTCCTTCGTCGCGCGCTTCACCAGGGCGCGCCCGTCCTTCGTGAGGACCGCGAGCGTCGTGCGGCGATCGGTCGGGTGCGGCTGGCGCGTCACGAGCCCGCGCTGCTCGAACTGGTCGACCAGCTGGGTGATCGTGGTCTGGTGGACCATGAGGTAGCGCGAGAGGTACGAGAGCCGTCGCGCGCCGCCCGGGGAGAGCTGCAGCGTCACGAGCACGAGGTAGGCGGTACGGGAGATCCCGTGCGGCCGCAGCGCCGCCTCGAAGCCCTGGATCGCGACCGCGTGCGCGCGCATCAGCGACGCGGCGGCGGCGAACCGCCCGGCCTCGGGGAGACCCTGCTCCTCCCAACGTTCGCGGACCCACTCGACGGGGTCGGGCTCGGGCTCGCGCGGCGGCATCGCGGCGGACCCTACGCCTCATCCCGCGGGAAGATGACCCGCAGGCGCTTCTTGTCGGCCTTGCCCGCGTCGGTCATCGGCAGCTCCTCGTCCGACAGCCACCAGGCGCTCGGCACGCTGAAGCTCGCGAGACGCGTCCGGGCGTACGTGGTGAGCGTCTCGACCGTCGCCGTCGCCCCCGGACGCAGCCGGATCGCCGCCGCGACCTCCTCGCCGAGGTCCGGGTGCGGCAGCCCGACGACGGCCACGTCGGCGACGTCGGGGTGCTCATGGAGGATCGATTCGACGTGGGGCGCGGCGATGTTCTCGCCGCCGCGGATGACGATGTCCTTCGAGCGGCCGGTGATGTAGAGCCGGCCGTCGACGAAGCGGCCGAGGTCGCCGGTGTGGACGAAGTGGTCCTCGTCGATGATCTGCGCGGTCGCCTCCGCGTCCCCCCAGTAGCCCAGCATCTGCCCGGGCGTGCGGGCGAGCAGCTCGCCGACGCCGTCCTCGTCGGGCTCCTCGATCACGAGCTCGACGAGCGGCAGCGGCTGGCCCGTCGTGCCGGGGAACTCGTCCATCACGCGCCCGGAGGCCGCCGCGAGCGTGCCGCTGGTCTCGGTCATGCCGTAGACGTTGGTGACGCGGCGTCGCGTGTTCGGGAACGCGAGCTGGATGCGCTCGAGCAGCTCGGGGGAGACCGGGGCGCCGCCGAGGGGCACCGAGCGCATCGACGACAGGTCGTGGTCGGGCAGCGACGGGTGCTCGAGCACGCGGATGGTCATCGTGGGGATCGCACCCCAGACCTCGACGCGATGCCGCTCGATGATCTCGAGTACCTGGCCGGGGTCGAAGCGCCCGTCGAGGAAGCAGAGCTTGCCGCCGCCGAGCAGTGCGAGCCCGAGCGCCTGCAGGCCGCCGATGTGGAACAGCGGTCCGGTGAGCAGGGACACGAAGCCCGCGTCGTCCGGCAGCGCGTGCGGCAGCCGGCGCGAGACCGCGAGGGACTGGTGCATGGTGGCGATCCACGAGCGGTGCGCGAGCGTCGCGCCCTTCGGCAGTCCGGTCGTGCCGGCGGTGAACACGATGAGCGCGGGGTCGGTCTCCGGGCCGTCGAGCACGAGGTCCCCGACGCCGGTCCCGGTGCCCGCCGCGGCATCGACGATCGGGCGCAACGCCTCCACGTCGATCGTCGGCGTGCCGGCCGCGACCTTCTCGAGCCGCCGCGCGTCGCCGATCACGAGCGTCGGCTCCACCAGCGCGAGCGCGTGGTCCACCTCCTCCTCGCTCCACCAGCCGTTCCCCGGGGCCACGATCGCGCCGGTGGCGAGCACGGCCCACAGCGACACCACCCACTCCGGGGAGTTCGCGGCGAGGATCAGCACGCGGTCACCGGGCCGGACGCCGTGGTCGTCGCGCAGGTGCCGGGCGACCGCGCCGATCGCCGCGAACGTGTCGTCGAAGCTCAGCTCGCGGTCGCCCTGCACCAGGTGGGTCCGTGCGCCCCAGCGGGCGGCATCCAGCAGCAGCTCGGGCAACCGGCGCCGGCGCTGTTCGAAGACCAGGAACGGGTCCTCGCGGACCACCCGGTCTCCCCACTCGAAACGGCTCATGAGAGGAAGTCTACATGTCATTGGTTGGGCACTAGAGTAATCTCGAGGCATGTCCCAGACCGACGCCCGCGAGGCGAAGATGCCGGAAGCCCGCCTGACCGAGGAGCTCATCGAGAAGATGCGCGCCCGGGCGGGGACCCAGCTGCGCATCGAGCACTCGACCAACAACGAGGAGGCGACCCGGATCGCGGTCGCCAAGTTCGCCGCGGGCATCGGGGACATCAACCCGCTCTGGACCGACGCCGACTACGCGCGCAGCTCGCCCTACGGTGCGCCGGTCGCCCCGCCGAGCTTCTTCATCGGGTGCTTCAGCGGCATCCAGTTCGGCTGGCCGGGCCTCGGCTCGTTCCACAACCTGACGAAGGTCACCTTCGGCAAGCCGGTCTACGTCGGCGACACCGTGCACGCCACCTGCACCTACGACGGCTTCACCGGTCCCCGTCCGTCGAACTTCGCCGGCGACATGGTCACCGACCTCTTCTCCAACCGGTACGCCAACCAGCACGGCGAGGAGCTCGCGCAGATCCACTGGGAGGTCGTGAACTTCGAACGCGCGACGGCCAAGGAGAAGACGGCGGAGAAGTCGACCAGCGGCTCCGGGCCAACGCTGCCGCACGAGTGGGACCCGGCGGACGTCGAGCGCATCGAGGCCCAGGTCCTCGCCGAGCAGCCCCGCGGCGCCACGCCGCGGTACATCGAGGACGTCGCGGTGGGCGACCACGTCGACACCTTGACCAAGGGCCCGATCGGCCTGACCGACGAGATCGCGTTCGTCGTCGGTGGCGGCACGCCGATCCCGCGGCTGAGCGCCCACGCCGTCGCGCTGCACTCCTACACCAAGCACCCGGCCTGGTCGTTCCGCGATCCGGAGACCCATGCGCAGGAGCCGATCTACTCGGTGCACTACAACAGGCACGCCGCCCGCGCGATGGGCGTCGGCTACCCCTACGACGTCGGCTTCCAGCGCCAGGCGTGGCAGATCCACCACCTCAGCCACTGGGCCGGCGACGCGGGGTGGATCACGGAGTGCGAGTCCCGCTACCGCCGCTTCGTCTTCCTCTCCGACGTCGTCGAGCTGTCGGGCAAGGTCACCGACAAGCGGGTGTCCGACGACGGTGAGCACCTGGTCGACATCGAGACCCGCGCCGTGAACCAGCGCGGGGAGGACGTCATGCCCGGGAAGGCGACGGTCGCGCTGCCCAGCCGAGACGGCGCAGCGAGTCCCGCTGCCCGCCGGGCCCGTTGAGGCAGATGGCATCGCACTGGTAGCGTTCTACCAGTGCAGACCACCATCGACTCCGCCGGACGCATCGTCGTCCCGAAGGCGCTGCGTGACGAGCTCGGCCTGACGCCGGGCAGCACCGTCGACATCTCGCGCTACGGCGCGGGGTTGCAGCTCGTGCCCGGCGGGCGGACGGCTCAGATCGTCGAGCGTGACGGTGGCCCGGTCGTGACCGGGACGACACGGCTCGACGACGACGCGCTGTTCGGCCTGATCGACGCCGGGCGTCGCTGAGCGTGCTGGCGCTCGACACGAGCGTCGCGATCCCGCTGCTGGTCGAGACGCATGTTTCGCACGCCGCGGTCACCCGTTGGATCGACGGCCGGGAGGCGGCGTTGTGCGGCCACGCGCTCGCGGAGACCTACTCGGTGCTGACGCGGCTGCCCGGCGATCTCCGCGTCGCGCCGACCGACGCGGCCGCGTTGCTCGACCGGCGGTTCGCGAAGCCGCTGACGCTGCGCGCCGTAGCCGCGGGCAGGCTCCCTGGGGTGCTTGCTCGACTCGGGGTGTCAGGCGGCGCGGTCTACGACGCGCTCGTCGGCCTTGCCGCGGCGGAGCACGAGTTGGTGCTGGCGACGCGTGACGCCCGCGCGCGGCCGACCTACGAGGCGGTCGGGGCGCGCGTCGCGGTCGTCCCCTAGTCGAATCCACCGCCGAGGTACCTCGAGATCGCCTCCGCGCGGTTGACCGCCCCGAGCTTGCGGAGGATGTGCTTGACGTGGGACTTCACCGTCCCCTCCTTGATGACGAGCTGCTCGGCGATCGCGCCGTTGGCCGAGCCGCGGACCATCAGCTGCAGCACCTCACGCTCGCGGTCGGTCAGCAGCGCGTCGATGTCGGCCCGCGGCGTCGGCCCGTCGCGCTCACCGGGGGCGGTCTCGCCCCGATGGTCCTGCGGGTGACGCACGAGCTCCAGGTCGGCGGTCGCCAGGGAGGTCATCATCTCCTCCGCGAGGTCGAACGTCTCGTGGATCTGGTGGCGCTGCGCCTCCAGCCGCTCGAGCAGCACGGCCCGCTCGTACAGCCGCCCGAACCCCTCCGCGAACGCCCACAGCGCGTAGCGGTCGGTCTCGTCGACCGGACGCCGGCTGGGCTGGTGGTCGGCGTGCAGGAACCCGACGACGCGCCCGGCGGGGATGATCGGGGCGACGACGTAGGAGGTGGTCTCGCCGGCCGCGACGATGCCCTTGTGGGTCAAGGGGTCGTTGGGCGCATCGTGCACGAGCTCGGGGCGCCGGCCCTCGAGGGCGGCGCGCTCGACCGGCGCATCCGCGAGGTCGATCCGTTTGCCCTCCATCCACGACAGGAAGCGCTCCTCCTGCTCCCGGTCGTCGTCGAAGCGCACCTGCCACGGCACCCAGCTCGAGCCCTCGACCCGGCTGAGCATCGCGCGCCGGAAGCCGCAGCTGCGCACCACCTGCAGGCACGCGCGATCCAGCAGCTCGTTCGGTGAGGTGATGCCGCGGAGCTCGGCGAGCCCGCGCTCGACGCCCTCGTCGAGTTGCGCACGGAACGTCACGACGCGCTGCTGCGACTCGGCCGCGAGGTCCTGCGCGGCGAGCGCCGCGCGGAGCAGCCGCCGGCCCTTCTCGTCGAGCTCCCCGTGCTCGGCCAGAGCGGTGCGCAGCGCCTTGACGACCCCCGGCAGCCCGCTGGCGAGCGCGCCCGGATTCGTGTCGTCCGGCAGCCGGCCGGCGACCTCGCGGCCCAGGCATTGCGTCGTCATGCGCCGGACCGCGGCAAGGCGGTCGACGACGGCCTGCTCGCCTCGGGCGAGCGGGGGCGGCTCGACGAGGCTCATCGCAGGTCCGCCTGTCGCTCGCGGTGCACGATGTGGAGGTACCGGGACACGGCCTCTGCGCGGTTGGAGACCCGCAGCTTGCGCAGGATGTGCTTGACGTGGGACTTGACCGTGCCTTCGGAGATCACGAGGCGCTGCGCGACGCCGGTGTTCGTTGCGCCGGACGCCATGAGCTCCAGGACCTCGCGCTCGCGCGCGGTCAGCAGGCCGTCGATGCGGCTCGCCGCGGCCGGGCGGCCGCCGCGCCCCGTCCGTGCGCCCCGTGGGACGATCGGCTCGTGCCGCGCCAGGTCGATGTCCGCCGAGCACATCTCGTCGATCTTCTCGGCGGCCAGGGCGAGCGCGCCCTGCAGCTTCGAGCGCTGCTCCTCCAGACGCTGCACGAGGACGGTGCGCTCGAACAGCAGCGCGAAGTTCTCGGTGAACAGCCACAGCGCGTCGCGGTCCTCCGCGGTGACCGGCCGGCCCTGGCTGAAGCGGTCTGCGTGGAAGAAGCCGATGACCCGGCGGGTGGAGAGGATCGGCGCGGCCACGTAGGACGGGCTGCGGGAGATGTCGACGATCTCCTTGAACGTGCGGTCGTCGCCGGGTGGGTCGTCCACCATCGTCGGCATTCGGCGCCGCACCAGCTCGGTCTCCATGAGCATGTGCGCGAGCGGGATCTCCACCTGCTCCACATAGGAGCGGAAGCGGTCGCCGCCGTCCGGGTCGGCGCCGTCCTCGATGTGCAAGACCTCGGGCACCCACATCGATCCGCGGACGCGCGAGATCATCACGCGGGAGAACCCGCAGGCCGCGGCCGCCTCCCGTGGGGCGGCCTCGATGAGCGCCTCCGGCGTGTCCGCCTCGTCGCGCAGCCGGCCGAGCGAGGCGTGGATGCGCAGCAGTGCGTCGAACCGCGCCTCGATGCCGTCACCGGCCGTCCGACGCTGCTCGTCGTCGACCTCGACCAGCTGGTCGAGCCGGGCAAGCGCGTCCGCACAGTCGACGGGGACATCCTCGTCGAACGACGCTCGGAGCTGCTTGCGACCCTTCCCCTCGACGACGGCGGTGACGGCCGTGGCCATGGACAGCCTCCTCCCCAAGGACTACTCCCCAGGGAGGATAGCCGCACCGCTCGCGCGGACGCGAGCGCGAACCGGTCAGGCGTAGAGCCCGTCGATCTCGGACGCGTACTTCTCGTTGATGACCTTGCGCTTGATCTTCATGGTCGGGGTCAGCTCGTCGCCGCCCGGGGCCCAGGCCGTGGGGAGGATCGTGAACGTCTTGAGCTGCTCGACGCGCGCGAGCTTCTCGTTGCCACGGGCGACCGCACCGGCGATCTCCGTGTGGATGTCCGGGTGCTGCGCGAGCTCGGCGATGTCGGCGCCCTCGATGCCGCGGTTGGCGGCGAACGGGACGACGGCCTCCGGGTCGAGCACGATCAGCGCGGTCACGTACTGCTTGCCTTCACCGATCGCGACGACCTGCGCGATGAGGTTCGACTGACCCTTGATCGACATCTCGATGTGGGCCGGGCTCATGTTCTTGCCGGCCGCGTTGATGATGAGCTCCTTCTTGCGGTCGACGACCTTGAGGTAGCCGTCCGCGTCGATCTCCGCGATGTCGCCGGAGTACAGCCAGCCCTCCGCGTCGATCGCGTCGGCAGTCTTCTGCGGCTCCTTGCGGTAGCCGATCGTGACGTTCGGGCCCTTGACGAGGATCTCGCCGTCGTCGGCGAGCTTGATGCCGACGTTCGGCAGCGCGTAGCCGACCGTGCCCAGCTTGATGCGGCCGTTCGGCGGGTTGGAGGTGCTCAGCAGGCACTCCGACATGCCCCACAGCTCGGCGACGGGGACGCCGATCGCGTGGAAGAACTCGAGGACGACATAGGGCGTGGGGGCCGCCGCGACCGCGACGTACTCCAGCTGGTCCATCCCGAGCTTCGCGCGGAACTTCGACAGCACCAGCGCGTCCATCTTGGCGTGGCGCGCGGCGAGCTCCTCGCTCACCTGCTCGCCGTCCTGTTCGGCACGGACCTTCTCGAGGCCGGTGTCCAGCGCGGCCTGCATGCCGCCCTTCTTCGCCGGGTCCTGCTCGCCGTCGATCGCCGCGAGGATCGCGCCGCGAAGCTTCTCGAAGATGCGCGGCACGCCGAAGAAGCGCGTCGGGCGCGTGCCGCCGAGCGCGGCCGCGAGCTGCGTCGGGTCGGGCACGCAGGTGATCGAGTAGCCGTACGCGAGGGAGGAGTAGTGGCTGATGTACCGCTCGGCGATGTGCGCCATCGGCAGATACGAGACGACGCGCCCGCCCTCCGAGATCGGGCACAGCAGGTTCATGCTGTCCAGCGCGAAGAGCAGGCCGCCGTGCGTGTGCTGCACGCCCTTCGGCAGCCCGGTCGTGCCCGACGTGTAGACGAGGGTGAGGAGGGCGTCGGAGCCGACGGCCTTCCAGGACGCGTCGAAGTCGAAGCCCTCGGGCGGCGCCGTGGCCTCGAGATCGGCGAGCGACAGGTCGCCGCCGGAGCCGTCGACCGTGGCGACGTGGGTGACCGCGTCGACGCTGGACACCGCCTCGGTGACGACGCCCAGGAAGGCCTCCTCCGTGATGATGAGCTTGGCGTCGGAGTTCTTCAGCAGCTCGGACGTGAGGTCCGCGGGGTTCGTGTTGTACACGGAGAACGGGGTTGCCCCGAGGTGCAGGACCGCCGTGTCGACGAGGTGGAACTCGGGGATGTTGCGGAGCTGCAGCGCCACGGTGTCGCCGGGTCCCACGCCGAGCGCGGCGAGGCCGCCGGAGATCGCCTTGACGCGTGCTCCGTACTCGGCGTACGTGATCGCGCCGCTGCCGTCGGGGAGCTGCAGGGCGAGGCGGTCCGGGTGTGCGCCGACGCTGTGCTGGAAGGCTGCGCAGAGCGAGTCGTGGCGCAGCGGGGACTCGACGAAGGAGGTCGTCGGGGCATCGGTCATGGACATGGTGCGACGCTACGGCGGACGCGAGCGCGATCGAAACGCCTCGGAGGGGGATGCGCGCCCCCCCTTGGGGGGACGATCCCGCAATCGGGCGCGCCTAGCGTTGTGCACGATGAGCTCCGACGCCCCTGCCCTGGACGCCGTCGTCCGTACGACGATCGAGGACCGCGTCCTGACGATCGTGCTCGACCGGCCGCCCGCCAACGCGCTCGGCGCGCCGATCGTCGACGGGCTCACCGCCGCCGTCGAGCACCTGGGCTCCGACGAGGTCCGCGCCGTACTCGTCCGCTCCGCGGTCCCCGGGTTCTTCGCCGCGGGCGCCGACATCAAGCAGATGGGGACGCTCGACGGGCCGTCGTTCGCGGCCTACCGCGACGCGCTGCGCGCCCCCCTCGAGGCGATCGCCGCGTCCGGTGTCCCGTCGGTCGCGGCGATCGACGGACTCGCGCTCGGCGGCGGGCTGGAGCTGGCGATGGCCTGCACCATGCGCTTCGCGAGCCCCGGCTCGAAGCTCGGTCTGCCCGAGGTCAAGCTCGGCCTCATCCCCGGCGCCGGCGGCACGCAGCGCCTGACCAGGGTCGCCGGCCGCAGTGTCGCGCTGGACCTCATGCTCACGGGCCGCGACATCGACGGCACCGAGGCGCACCGGCTCGGCATCGTCGACCGCCTCGTCGACGGCGACGTCGTCGCGGAGGCCCGGGCCTTCGCGACGAAGCTCGCCCGCTCGTCCGCGCCTGCCGTCGCCTCGATCATCGCCTGCGTCGACGCCGCGGCCGGCGACCCCGTCGCCGGGATGGCGTTCGAGGGCGACGAGGTCGTGCGCATGATCACCGAGGGCGAGGCCAGGGAGGGCATCGCGGCGTTCCTCGAGAAGCGCCGCCCGGCCTGGCAGTGATGTGATGGCCCTCCGACCGGAGCTCCGTACATGACCCCCGACCCGTCGTACCGCTCCGCGACCCGCGGCGGTGAGCCCCTCGTCCTGCTGCACGGCCTGACCGGCTCCTGGAGGGTCTGGCGCCCGCTCGTCCCCGCGCTCGAGGAGGCGGGCTACGAGGTCTTCGCGCCGTCGCTGCCGGGCCACGCCGGCGCCGCCGCGCTGCCCGAGGGCTTCTCCCTCAGCGTGAGCGCGGTCGCCGACCTCGTCGAGGCGCAGCTCGACGAGGCGGGCATCCCGAAGGCGCACCTCGTCGGCAACTCGCTCGGCGGCTGGATGGCGCTCGAGCTGGGGCGGCGCGGCCGGGCGCTGTCGGTCGTCGCGCTGTCGCCCGCCGGGGCCTGGGAGTCGCCGAAGGACCTCGTCCGGGTCGTCCGCATGTTCGCCGTCGCGAGCCTCGGGATGAAGCACCTCGGCGCGAAGCTCGTGCCGCTGATGCGCCGCCCGCGCTTCCGCAAGCTCGCGCTAGGTTCCGTCGCCGAGCACGGCGACCGTGTGTCGGCCGCCGACGCCGTCGGCCTCGTGCAGGACACGATCGACTGCCTGGTGGTCGACGACTTCCTCGGCTGGGTCCGCACGCAGGAGTCCTTCGCGGCCGCGGAGGGCCCGCAGGACCACCCGATCACGATCGCCTGGAGCGAGTTCGACCGGACGATCCCGTTCGAGCGCTACGGCCGCCCGATGCTCGCCGCGCACCCGGAGGCGACCTCCGTGACGCTCCCTGGCGTCGGCCACGTCCCGATGCTCGACGACGCGGCGCTCGTCGTCCGCACGATCATCGAGCACGCCCGGGTCGCTGCGCCCGCCGTCTGAGCGTTCACCCCGGCGAGCCGAGCGTGACGACCCGGACGCTCCGGCGGCCGCCCACGACCACGACCGCCCCGAGACGCAGCGGCGTGCGCGCAGCACGCACCACGCGCCGGCCCGCCGGCGTCAGCCGCAGCAGCCGTCGGCGCCCGCCGCCCCGGGGCAGCACCAGGGTCCCCCGCGCCACCACGAGCCGGCCGCGGCGCAGTGTCACGGTCGCCCGGGCCGGGCCCGGGCCGCGGACGGCGACCGCAACGCCGCCGCGAGCGAGGACCTGCCGCCGACTGCGACGCAGGAACGTCAGGACGGTACGGCGGCGTGGTGCCGGCACCACCGCGGCCGGACCCGCGACCGCAGGCAGCCCGAGCGCCTGCCGCGCCAGCGCGACGTCGTCGGTGATCAGCGCGTCCACCCCGGCGGCGGCCGCCGCCTGCACGTCCACGGCCGAGTTGAGCGTGTACGGGACCACCTTCAGCCCGAGGCCTCGGGCCTGCGCCATGTAGGCGGCGTCGGGCACCGACCCGGGGGACACCCAGTCGTAGCCGCGCGCCGCCGCCAGCGTCGGTCCGGCCGCGTCGGCCGCGGCCAGCGTCAGGAGTGAGGTCTGCACGCCCGGCAGGATCCGGCGGGCGGTCTCGAGGTTCGAGGGATCGAAGCTCTGCACGATGAGCTTCGCCGGGTCCAGACGCGCGGCGGCCACGACGTCCATCACCGCGCCCGCGAATGCCTCGTTGCCGGGCACGTAGCCCGGGTCCCCCGGGATCCGCTTGATCTCGAGGTTGACCGCCCGCCCGGTCCCGCGGGCGAGCGCCAGGACCGCGGCCAGGCGGGGGACCCGGACCACGGGCGCCGCGGGCGCGGGCACGAGGAGGTCGCTGACCCCGAGCACGTCCACCCGGCAGGCGTCGATCACCGCCGCAGGGGTGTCCGGGACCGCGCCGGTGCAGTCGGTCGTGCGGTCGAGCGTCGAGTCGTGGATGACGAACGGCACGCCGTCGCTCGAGACGACCGCGTCCATCTCCAGCCAGGCGTCGGGGTACGTGGTCGCGGTGTGGCGGAACGCTTCGAGGGTGTCCTCCGGCAGCGTCGGCACGCCGAGCGCGAGCGCGCCGCCGCGGTGGGCGTGGATCGTGGGCGTCCCGGCGTGCGCCGGCGCGGGGAGCCCGGGAACGGCCAGCAGGACGAGAGTGGCGACGAGGGGCCGGCGCATGCGAACCCCCAGCCTACGCCGGGATCAGCCGAGCCCGTCGAGCCCGCCGAGGGCGAGCACGTGGAGGCGCTCGACGAGGTCCGGCGCGTCCAGCAGCTTCGGCGGCCAGAAGACCACGGAGTGCAGCAGGCCGATCGTGGCCTGCACCGCGATCGCGACGTCGGTGGCGCCGGCCCCCGGGTGCAGCTGTGCGACGACGCTCTCCCAGCGATCGGCGTGCGCGCGCATGCGGCCGGTGAACATCTTGCGCCAAGGCTCGACGAGCGCCCGGTGCTCGTGGGCGTAGATCGCCACGAGCTCCCGGTGGCTCACCACGAACCGGGCGTGGTGGCGGACGAGGAAGTCGAGCTCTTCCTGCGGGGAGCCGAACATCCCGTCGGTGTCGACGACGACCTTGTCCATCGCGTCGTTGAACAGCGTGGCGAGGATCTCGTCCTTGCCGGCGAAGTGGTGGTAGATCGCCGGACCGCTGACGCCTACGCGCTTGCCGATCTCGTCCACCCCGACGCCGTGGAAGCCCTTCGCGCGGAAGAGCTCGGCGGCGATGGTGAGGATCTCGGTGCGGCGGTCCATGCCCGGGACACCCTACCGGTGTCCCGCACGTCCTGAACGATCGTTAGGGAGATGGGCTATGGTCGGTCGCATGTCCACGAGAGGGATCACCGTCCTGCGGGGAGGGGTCGAGTCCGTCGCCGCGACCGCCGCCGCCGCCGAGAAGGCGGGCTTCGGCACCGCCTGGACGCCGGAGTTCTACACGCGGTCGGCCATCGTCACGCTCGCCCGCATGGCGACGATCACGAGCACCTGCCGGCTGGGCACGTCGATCGCCTACGCCACCGGCCGCTCGCCCCTGATGCTCGCGACCGAGGCCCGCTCGCTCGACGAGCTGAGCGGCGGTCGCCTGGTGCTCGGGCTGGGGACGGGGACCAAGCGGATGATGGAGGACTGGCACGGTCTCGTCGGCGACGCGCCGGCGGTCCGGATGGAGGAGCTCATCCCGCTGCTGCGGCAGATCTGGCGGCTGCACGAGGCACCGGTCGCCCACGACGGCCGCTTCTACCGCACCCACCTCGTCCCGACGGCCGAGACCACGGAGCCCGTCCGCACCGACATCCCGGTCTACACCGCGGGCGTCAACCCGCGGATGATCGAGGTCGCCGGCCGCGTCGGCGACGGCCTGCTCGGGCACCCGCTGTTCACGAAGGCCTACGTCGAGGAGGTCGCACGTCCGGCCATCGACCGTGGCCGCGAGAAGGCCGAGCGGCCCGACGCCCCCGTCGAGATGTGCGGCGTCCTGATCTGCGCGATCCACGACGACGCCGACGTCGCGCGCCGGGAGGCCGCGGCCCAGCTCGCGTTCTACTGCGCGCCGAAGACCTACGGCAAGCTGCTGGAGACGTGCGGGTTCGGCGACGTGGGCGACAAGGTTCGCGCGGCGTTCGCCGAGAAGGACTTCGCCGCCATGGCCGCCGCCGTCCCCGACGAGATGGTCGACGCGATGGCGGCCGCCGGCACCGCCGACGAGGTCCGCGCGCGGCTTACGCGGGCCGAGGAGATCTTCGACCACGTGATCACCTACCCGCCGAGCTTCGGGCTCTCCGAGGAGCGCTGCGACGAGCTCGCCGCCGCACTCGTCGAGCACCTCGCCCCGCAGGTCCCGCATGGCTGATGCATCCCACGTCGGGCTGGAGATCGATCGGTTCACCTTCGGCGTGGAGGCGGGCAAGCTCCGCGAGTGGGCCGCGGCCGTCGGCGCCGATCCGGACACCGCCGACGTGCCGCTCACCTTCGCGGCCGTCGCGAGCCATCACCGTGACCAGGTCGGCATGGTCCGAAAGCTCGACCTCGACATCCGCAAGGTCGTCGTCGGCGGGGTCGACTGGGAGCACCGTGCACCGGTCGCGGTCGGCGACACGCTGAGCGGCGCACGTGTGGTCACCGCGGTCGACGTCAAGGAGCGCACGAACGGGACGATGACGCTGATCACGATCGAGACCGAGCTGCGCCGCGGCGATGGCGAGGTCGTCGTGGTCCAGACCGACACCGTGATCGAGCTCCCGTGAGCACGAGCTTCGAGGAGACCACGGCGCCCGTCACGCGCACGCAGATCGTGCGGTTCGCCGGCGCGGCCGGCGACTTCAACCCGATGCACCACGACGAGCCGTTCGCGCAGGCCGCGGGCTCGGACACGGTCTTCGCGATGGGGCAGCTGACCGCGGCGATCCTCGGCGAGGCCGTTGCCCGGTGGCTGGGTCGCGACGCGGTGGCCGGCTACGGCGTCCGCTTCAAGGACAAGGTCGTGCCGGGCGACGTGCTCGTGCTGCGAGGCGAGGAGACCGCGGAGCCGGGCCGGTACTCCCTGACGGTGACGCGGCGGTCCGACGCAACCGTCGTCCTGTCGGGCTGGGCGACCACCCGCCGCTGACGCCCCATGCGACGGCCGCGTCGTGGCTAGGTCAGCTCGAGCGCGTCGGCGATGCGGTCGTCGTAGACGCCGGGGCCACCGAACAGCACCGCGTCGGACTTGCAGCGCTTGAACATCAGCTGCAGGTCGTGCTCCCAGGTGTAGCCGACCGCGCCGTGGAGGAAGAGCGCCTTGTCGGCAACGAGTGAGCCGGAGCGCGCGGCGCGCGTCTTGGCGACCCACGCGTCGGTCAGCGCGCCCTCGGCGTCCTCGCCGACGGCCCAGGCCGCGTACTGCACGACGACCCGCGTGCCCTCCAGGGCGACGAGCATGTCGGCGGCGGCGTGCTTGACCGCCTGGAAGGACCCGACCGGGACGCCGAACTGCACGCGGTCGGCGACGTAGGCGGTCGTCAGGTCGAGCAGCCGCTGCGCCGCGCCGAGCGCGTCGGCAGCGGTCAGGACGGCGGCGACCGCGGCGAGCTTCGCGGACGTCGCACCGGTGTCGGCGCCCTCGACGTCGCCCACCGACCGGGTTCGGTCGACCATCAGCCGGGGGGTGACCTGCACGGATGACGCCGGGACGACGGCCCCGGCGCCGGGCACCACGAACACGTCCGCGAGCGGTGCCCCAAGGACCAGCGTCGCCGGCCCGGAGACGTCGGTCGGCCGGTCGCCGCCGACCAGAAGGGCGCTGGTGCGCTCGCCCTCGAGCAGGGCGCTGAGCACGTCGGCGTCGCCCTCGTCCTCGACGAGCGAGAGGGCCGAGAGGACGGTCGCGTAGACCCCGTCGGCCGGGACGCCGCCGCGGCCGAGCTCCTCGGCGAGGATGGAGAGCTCGAGCAGCCCGCCGCCCTGCCCGCCGGCCTCCTCGGGGACGCCGATGCCGGTCCAGCCCTGCGCGACCGCGACATCGTGCGCGGTGCGGTGGTCGGGGGTGTCGGACTCGAGCACCTGCTCGCGGATGCGCGGAAGGGCGAGCTCACGGTCGATGACGCCGCGGACGGCCTCGCGGAGGAACTGCTGCTCGTCGGTGTACGAGAGGTCCATGCCCGGACCGTACACGATCTAGCCTAACGATCGTTAAGCCAACGTGGTACGGTCCGCCGCATGGAGGCACAGACCACTCAACGCGTCGCCCTGGTCACCGGCGGCGCCCGAGGCATCGGCCGCGCATGCGTGGACGCCCTCGTACAGGACGGCCTCGCCGTCGTGATCGCCGACCTGCTCGCCGACGAGGCGACCCAGGCGGCCCAGGAGGTCACCGACGGCGGGGGTTCCGCCATCGGCGTCGAGATGAACGTCGCGAGCAGCGAGAGCGTCGAGGCCGGTGTCGCCGCCGCGACCGAGCGCCTCGGCAAGGTCGACGTCCTCGTCAACTGCGCCGGGTGGGACGACCTCATGCCCTTCGTCAAGACCGACGAGGCGCTGTGGGACAAGGTCATCGAGATCAACTACAAGGGCGTGCTGCGCACGACCCACGCGCTGCTGCCCGGCATGATCGAGCGCGGCCACGGCCGCATCGTGAACATCGGCTCCGACGCCGGGCGCGTCGGGTCGTCGATGGAGGCGGTCTACGCCGGCGCCAAGGGCGGCGTCATCGCGTTCAGCAAGACGGTCGCCCGTGAAGCCGCCCGTAAAGGCGTCACCGCGAACGTCGTGTGCCCCGGTCCGACCGACACGCCGATGCTCCGCGGCGTCGTCGACGCCTCGCCCGACGGGGAGAAGGTCATCGCGGCGATGACCGGCGGCATCCCCATGAAGCGCCTCGGGCAGCCGTCCGAGATCGCTGCCGCCGTCGCGTTCTTCGCCTCCGAGCAGGCGTCCTTCATCACCGGCCAGACGCTCTCCGTGAGCGGTGGCCTGACCATGGCCTAGGGGTGGCGGAGCCGGCCAGATGGCCGGCGAGCCGGGCCCCCGACCGCATTCCCACGAAAGGATCCTTGAGATGCCCATCTTCGACGACCTCACCGACGTCGCCTACGAGATCGACAGCGGTCTCGCGACCATCACGATCGACCGTCCCGAGCGGTTCAACTCCTTCCGCGCGCGCACCTGCGACGAGCTCATCAGGTGCTTCAAGCATGCCTGGGCCTCCGGCGAGGTCGGGGTCGTCTGCCTGACCGGCGCCGGCGACCGCGCATTCTCCACCGGCGGCGACCAGAAGCAGCGCGCCGAGACCGGCGACTACGGCCCCTCCGAGTCGGGCCTCTTCGAGATCGAGACGCTGCACCGCACGATCCGCGACATCCCCAAGCCCGTCATCGCGGCGGTCAACGGGTTCGCGATCGGCGGCGGCCACGTCCTGCACGTCCTGTGCGACCTGAGCATCGCGGCCGAGACCGCGAAGTTCGGCCAGGTCGGCCCGAAGGTCGGCTCGTTCGACGCCGGCATGGGGACGGGCTACCTCGCGCGTGTCGTCGGCGAGAAGCGCATGCGCGAGATCTGGTTCCTCTGCCGCCAGTACACGGCGGCGCAGGCGCTCGAGTGGGGCCTGGTCAACAAGGTCGTCCCGCAGGCCGAGCTGATGGCGGAGGTCCGGCAGTGGGCCGACGAGATCTGCAACCTCAGCCCGACCGCGCTCAAGGTCCTCAAGCAGTCGATGAACGTCGACACCGAGCAGTTCATCGGCATGGGCCAGATGGCCCTCTCGAGTCTCGTGATGTTCAGCGACACGCCCGAGGCGAAAGAGGGCGTCGCCGCCTTCAACGAGAAGCGCGCGCCCGACTTCTCGCCCTACCGCGGCGCCTGAAGCCGGCCGCAATCGCAACGACCCGCGCGGAACTTCCGTCGGGTCCGTCGCGTTCCAGGGGTATGCGCCCGCTCCTCGTCGCCTGTCTCGCCGTCCTCGTCCTGGCCGCGCCCGCTGCGGCGCAGGACATCGCGAGGGTCGACCGCCCCACGCCCGTCGCCGCCCACGCCGGGTGGATCGCGTGGAGTGTCCGCGCCGACGACGGCCGCTACCGGCTCACGCTGCGCGACCCCGCGGGCACCGTCTCGACCGCACCGGTCGCCGCGAAGGGCACGACCTTCGACGTGGATCTCGGCCCCGGACCGGACGGGCTCGTCGCGACCTACTCACGGTGCGCGAGGGAGGTCGAGACACCCGGCGGGTTCCTGCCCGCCGACTACGACGAGGGCTCCGGGTGCGACGCCTTCGTCCTGGACCTCACGACGGGCGAGGAGCGACGGCTCGCCGGGCTCAGCACGGACGACGCCGACGAGACGTGGCCCACGATCTGGCGCGACCGTGTCGCCTTCGTGCGCTCCTACGACGCCAAGCCCACCCTGCCGTACCTCTACGTCCGGCCGCTCGCCGGCGGCAGGAGCATCCGGCAGCCCGGCGGAACGCGCCGGGTGTGCACGGGCCGCACCTGCACCGACGACCGGGTCAGCAGGCCCTACGCCCTGGACCTGTACGGCCGCCGCCTGGCGTTCGGCTGGACCTACGCCGGCCGGTCGGAGGGCCTCGACACCGAGATCCGCCTCGACACGGTCGGGGGCGGGCACGAGCGGATCGCCGTCCAGCGCGGCGGCGGGCTCACGGGTCGCGCCCTCGGCTGGCCGGCGTTCGAGGACGGCCGCGTCTTCTTCAGCAACGCCTGCTTCGCCGACCTCGGTGGCTGCATCCGCACACCCGAGGTGCTCCGCCACCGCATCACGACCGGCGAGACGAACGGTGCGGACGCCGAGAAGGGCATCCTCGCCCACGCACGCGACCGCGAGACGACGTACGTGCTCGTCGACGAGGCGAGCGGGACCGGCTGCCAGGGGGACCCCGCGATCCCGGGCGGGACCTGCGTCCTGCAGGCCCTGCGCCCGGACTACGGCTGAGTCGCGGCCGGCACGTCCAGCGTGAGCTGGCCGAGCACCAGCTGCTTCGCGGGGCTCGCCTTGTGCCGCCATGCGACCGTGACGGGGCGCGTCGCGCCCTGCTTCACGGTGACGCGCTCGCCCAGGCGGGCCTGGTCGAACCGCGAGGCCATCAGCGGCGCCGGAGGTCCTCCCGGCCCGTAGAGGCCGTGACCGAACGCCTGCACGAATCGGCCGTTGCCGTCCTGCTCGGTGCCGTCGGCCGCTCGCACGACGAGCTGGTCGACGCGGAGCTCGACGTCCTCGCCGGTGTCGTTGCGCAACTCGCCGGTGAGGATCCGCGCATCCTCCGCTCCGGGCGGTGTGAACACCAGCGGCGGCGAGGTCCACTCCAGGCGGTCGGACGCGTCGTCTCCCGGAGCGGCGGCGACCACCCCGACCGCACCGGCCGCGACGACGGCCGCGGCGATCCCGGCGACCGTGCGGCGCCTCACTTCGCCGCCGGCGCCGGCGGCGACGTGAACCACGTGCAGCCGACGGGGTTCTGGTTGGTCTCCGGGTTCCATGACGCGCACGGCACCTCGGCGGCGGACTTGAGCGCGTTGGCGGGCTGCTGCACCGGGTTGCCCGGGCAGGTCGGCAGCGAGGCCGGGTCGCTCGTGAGGGCGTTCACGCCGGCGGGCGTGATGTTCCCCTCCCAGCAGTTGCCGGAGCCCTGCTCGTCCCAAAACACGTCGATGCCGTTGGGCGCGGCGGAGCCGTCGGCCCGCATGCCCATCCGGTTGGCACGGAACACGTTGCCGTTGGACGTGTCGAGCTGGGCGGCCGCCCCGTTCTCCCCGCGGATCGCGCCGGGCACCCAGAACAGCCGGATCCCGGACCGGTGGTTGTCGTAGATGAGGTTGTCCTGGATCAGGTTGCGGTTGACCCCGTAGAGGATGAACCCGGATCCGACGGGCACCTGGAACTGCGGGCAGACCTTCTCGCGGGGGCGCTCCTGGAACGTGGTCCCCGCACAGGACTGCTGGATCTCCGGCGTGAAGAAGTTCACGTTGTTGGAGGCGACCTCGTTGCCCTCCCACTTCGAGCAGTCCTGGGGCATGCCCGGGTGCCCGGAGGCGAACGAGTCGTCGGAGATCCCGGCGCTGTTGCGGTTGAACTTCGAGTCGTGCACGAAGGTGCCATTGCCGGCGGTGCCCGAGTACCCGAGCACGTTCCCGTAGGAGTTCACGCGACGGATCTCGATGCCGTAGCCGTTGCAGTGGTACTCCGGCCCGGAGCCCGGGTAGATGCCCGAGTCGCCGTTGCCGAACGCCTCGATGTCCTGGTACAGCCCGTTGTCGGAGGTGAACGACAGCACGCCGTAGTTCTGGTTGTACGTCGAAACGAGGTCCTCCAGGCGGAAGCCGTTGGTCTCCACGACGTCGACGCCGTTGAACGCGGCCTGATCGGTGTGCACGCCCTTGAGGTAGAAGCCGTCCGCGCGGTCGGCCCGGATCACGTCCTCCTTGAGGCGGTCGCCGACGATCATCACGTCGCTGGGCTTCCGGCCCATGCCCTGCATCTGCAGGTTGCAGCGGACGTCGCACTTCCCGTCGTCGTCGCTGTCGCCACCGACGAAGATGAGGTTGCGGGAGGTCGGGCACTTCAGATGGAAGGCGTAGTCGGCGTAGGCGCCGTGCCCGTCACCCGGATCCTTCAGCACGCCACAGGCCGGGTCGTTGTGCTTGACCTTGCGGCTGGGCTCCTCGCGGTAGACGCCGGGCATGATCAGGATGCGCCAGTCGCTGGGTGCGCGCTGGACGGCCGACTGGATGTGGCGGAACTTGCACCGCTTGAGGATCGCGAGCCGCTTCTTCAGCAGCCGGGCGTTCTTCTTGCCCTTGTACATCTTCTTCAGCAGCGTGCCGGAGTCGCGCTTGCACACGACGAAGCTCGGGCCGCTGTTGCGGTACTTCGGCACCTCGGCCTCGCCGGTCGGGAAGCCCGTCGGGCGTTCCGGGTGCGCCGTCGCAGCGCCTGCGAAGAGTGCTCCGCAGACGAGCGCGGACAGCAGGGCGAGGACGACGATGATGCGAGTCATCCGTGGAAGCTACTCCGAGTCGCGTCGAGGGGGGCCACCGGCAACCGGTCCCGTCTACCCCACGAAGAGTTCCTGCAGCTTCGCAATCGTTTCGACGGGATCGGTGTGGTGGATGGTCGTGATGCCGAGCGCCTGCGCCGGCGGCAGGTTGACCGCCTGATCGTCGACGAAGACGCAGTCCGCGGCCGGGACGCCGGCGGCCTCGACCGCCAGCGCGTAGATCTCGGGGTCGGGCTTGCGCACGCCGACGACGCCGGACAGGACCTCCGCGTCGCAGAGCGCGCGGACCTCCGGGTCGTACATCGCCTCGCCCCACGAGTTCGAGAGCAGGACGATCCGCACGCCGGCGGCCCGCAGCTCCCGGACCGCGTCGAGCATCCGGGCCTCGACGGTCAGCCCGCCCAGGAGGCGGTGCACGAGGTCGGTGTGGTCGTCGAGACCGAGCAGCGCCGCGAGCCGCGGCTCGAAGTCCGGGATCTCCACGCGTCCGCACTCGAGCTCGCACGAGAGCGCGTAGAAGTCGCCGCCCGGCCGGTAGGACCCGGCGACGCGCTCGGGCGCGATGCCGTGGCGGACGCAGAACGCTCCCACGGACGCCCACATGTCCTCGGTGAGGACGCCGGCGTAGTCGAACAGGACGGCACTCGGGGTCACGCCGCGGATCGTAGAACCGCCCACAGGTCGCGCGCAGGGGGGGCGCCGGCGACCCGCACTGCTCGTGCACCGTGCGTTGCTACCGTCCGGTGCAGGATGAACACCGCCAAGAGCACCAAGTCGAAGGAAGAGCGCGACGCGGAGCTCGCCCGCGAGGGCAGCGCCAAGCAGCGGCTCAACGACATGTTCGCGAACATCGGCAGCATCGGCCTCATCGGCGTGTGCGTCATCGGGTTCGTGATCCCGGCGATCGCCGGCCTGGCGATGATCAGCCGGCTGGGCAGCGCCGGCTGGTTCATGTACGCGTTCGTGCTCGGGACCTGGGGCCTGGTGTTCGGCCCGGTGGTCGCCAGCGCGGTGACGATGCGGCAGAACGGCAGCAAGCGTCACCGCGACGCGAAGCGCCTGCGCATCGAGGAGCAGCGCCGCAAGTTCGGCCTGCACGCTCGCGCGCACGACGAAGACGACGAGTAGGCCCCCGGAGGGGCCCTGTCACGTCCCTCAGTCGAAGACGACGACCGGCTTGACGACCGAGCCGTTGTGCGCGGCCTCGAACGCCTCGTTGATCTCGCTGAACTTGTAGGTCTTGATCAGCTTGTCGAACGGGAACTCGCCGGCCTGGTAGTGGCGGGTGAGGGCCGGGATGAAGTCCTTCGGGTTCGAGTCGCCCTCGATGACGCCGCACAGCTCCCGGCCGAGCAGCAGGTGCCCCTGGTCGATCGTGATGTCGTGCGCGAGGCCCTGGAAGCCGACCGTCGCGATGCGCGCGGGTGACCGCGTGACCTCGAGCGCCTGGCGGATGACCTCGTTGGTGCCGACCGCATCCAGCGCGAAGTCGACCCCGGGAGCGGAGACGCCCATGATGTCCCACACCAGGTCCTTGTGTTCCTTGGCGTTGAACGTGTGCGTCGCGCCGAGCGAGCGGGCGAGCGCGAGGCGCTCGTCGTTGATGTCCACCGCGATGATCGTCTCGCAGCCGGCGATCTTGGCGGCCATCACGCCGGAGAGGCCGACGCCGCCCATGCCGAAGATCGCGATGCTGTCGCCAGGAGAGGGCCGCAGGGCGTTGAGCACGGTGCCGGAGCCGGTCTGGATGCCGCAGCCGAGCGGACCGAGCAGCTCGAGCGGGAGGTCCTTGTCGACCTTGATCGCGTTCGTCGCGAGGGCGATCGCGTAGGTCGCGAACGACGACTGGCTGAAGAAGCAGCCGTGGACGTCCTCGTCGCCCTGGTGCATGGTGACCGTGCCGTCCATGCGCGTGCCGAAGTAGTTCAGTGGCGCGAACATCTCGCAGTACGCCGGGCGGTCCCTGTCGCAGTACTTGCAGTCGCCGCAGTGGCCGAAGGTCAGGACCACGTGGTCGCCGGGGGCGAGGTCCGTGACGCCCTCACCGACGGCCTCGACGATGCCCGACCCCTCGTGGCCGAGGACGGTCGGGAGCGGCAGCGGGATCGTGCCGTCGATGCCGGTGGCGTCGGTGTGGCAGATGCCTGCGCCCACCATCCTGACCAGGACCTCACCCTCGGCGGGGTCGGAGACCTGGACCTCCTCGAGCGTCAGGGGCGCGTCGATCTCGCGCAGGATCGCGGCAGTGGCGGTGGTGGACATGCGTGGGTGCTCCTCGAGGTTCAGGGTGACCTCCCGAACCTAGTTCGACGGGCTGTCAGGTACCTGCCCATCAGGGAGGACTGTGCCCCCTCGGGAGAGAGAGGGGGACGTGCGGAGCGCCGCCCCGGCCACGATCAGGCCGAGCGCGAGCAGCGCGACGAACGGCCCGAGCTTGCGTCCGACCTCGACGGTGAAGCTCTCGAGGATGTCGTTCGGGGGCGAGACGATGCGCGCCGTGACGGCGGCCATGCCGACGATCGAGGCGATCGCCACCACACGGGCACCGAGGTCCTCGAACGCGTCCGTGGCGAGCTGCGTCACCGCGCTGACGGCGATCGCCGCGAGGAAGACGTCGAGCACCGAGAGCCACTGCCAGCCGCTGGAGAGCTCGTCGATCGCGACGCCGCCGCGCAGTGCGGTGAACCACGGCAGGAAGAGCGAGACCATCAGGACGATCGCACCGCCCGTGATGAGCATCCGCGGCAGCTCGTCGGGGATCTCGGCCGGCTCGGCATCCTCCTCCACGGGGGACCCATCGGCGGCCGCGAGCTCCAGCCGCATCGTGGTGCCGGGCGGGGCGGTGAGCACGTCCGGGATGACGACGATCCCCGCGCGTTCGAGCGCGCCGGCGACGCGTTCGCGGTCCTCGGCGGTCTCGCCGTCGGCGCCCCACGTGCGCAGCAGGCGCAGGATCTCGACCTCGGTGGTGCCGCCGCGACGCTCGAGGTGCTCGCGGATCCGGTCTTCGGGTGCAGGGGTCACGGGCGGGACCTCCGTGGGGCAGGGTCCGCGCCCGGGGCGGCGAACCTCGGTGGATGGCATGGGCGTTCGAGTTCGTCGAGGTCCGCCACCGCGTGGGTGACCGGCGGGTCCTCGACGGCGTCAGCTTCGGGGCGAGGGTCGGGGAGAGCGTGGCGCTGCTCGGGCCGCCGGACTCCGGCAAGACGCTCGCCTTCCGGCTGCTCGTGGGCCTCGACAAGGCCGACGAGGGGGCGGTCGTCGTGGCGGGCAAGGACGTCGGTCGCGGCGGGCGCCGCGCACGACGTCTGCTGCAGCGTCGCCTCGCGGTGGTCTTCCAGGGCTCCGCCGACGACGGGGGCTACGGCCTCTTCTCGGGTGCCGACGTGCTCGAGAACGTGGCGTTCGGAATGCGCGAGGTCGGGCGGGTGCCCCAGCGCCGCCGCGAGCAGGTCGCCCGCGAGGAGCTCGCGCGCTTCGGCCTGGCCGACCACGCGAGCGTGCGACCGGCGGACCTCGACCGCGACGCACGCAAGCGTCTGGCCCTTGCGCGGGCGCTCGCGCTCCGCTCGCCGCTGATCATCATCGACGCGGTGGAGGACGGGCTGCGCCCGGACTCGCTCCCCGCGGTGGTGCAGGCCCTGCGCGAGGTCCACGCCGAGCGCGGTACCAGCGTGCTGGTCACGACCCGCGACCGGGAGCTGGCGCAGGCCGTCGGCGACCGGGTGGTCGAGCTGCCCTCCTGACACGCGCATCCTAGGAGTGGTCGCCGAGCGCGCTGATGCGCAGGTACCGCGAGACGGCCTCGGCGCGGTTCGCCGCCCGCAGCTTGCGCAGGATGTGCTTGGCGTGGGATTTCACGGTGCCCTCGGAGATCACGAGCCGGTTGGCGATGCCGGCGTTCGTCTCGCCGGCCGCCATGAGCTGGATGACCTCGACCTCGCGACGGGTGAGCAGCTGGTCCAGCCGCGACGGGGCGGAGGCGAGCATCGCGGCCGCCCGGCCGACGCCCGCAGAGTCCTCGCCCTCGACGTGCGCGACCGCGATCTCGGTGTCGCACAGCTCGTTCATCAGCTGGTCCGTCGACTGCACCATGCTGCGCACCTGGTCGCGTTGCGCGCGCATCCGCTCGGTGAGGACCGTGCGCTCGAACGCGTAGCCGAAGCCCTCCGCGAACGCCCACAGCATCTCCCGGTCGAACTCGTCGACGTGGCGCTGCTGCTCGTAGCGGTCGGCGTGCAGGAAGCCGATGACGCGTCCCTCGGGCATGATCGGCGCCGCGACGTAGGAGTGGACGTCGGCCGCATCGGCGATCGCCCGGTGCACGCGCGGGTCGCCCTTGGCGTCCCCGACGAGCATGGGGATGCGGCGGCGGATCATCTCCGTCTCCAGCAGCATGTGCGTGAGGTCGGCCGGGTTGTCGCGTGCGGCCTGCAGCAGCGTGGCGGCGCCGTCGGGATCGTTCTCCCAGTGCACCGCCTCGGCGATGAGCTGGCTGTTCTGTACCCGGAAGAGGATCGCCCGGTCGAACCCGCAGGCGCGGCAGACCTCCTGCGGTGCCAGGTCGAGGATCGCGGAGACGGACGCGATGCCGCGCAGCCGGCCGAGGCCCGCCTGCACGCCGGTGAGCGCGCGCAGCCGCTCGTCGACCTCACTGTCGCGCAGGTCGCGCCGCAGGTCCTCGAGGGTCACGAGCAGGTCGCACAGGGTGACGAGCTGCTCCCGCTCGATCTCGCCGCCGCCGCGGATGCGCTCGGCGACGACCGTGCGGGCGACCTCGACGAGCGCGACCGTGGTGTCGGCGTCGTCGGCCTCGTTCTCGCCGTCCCAGACGTCCCACTCCAGCAGGCTGGCGGCCGCGTCGAGCGCCTGGACCACGCGCACGCCCAGACGGGCGTCGCGCGCCGAGCGGGGCACACGCGGAGGCCACGCCGCCGCGGGGGGCGTGAGGCCCGACGCCGCGGACGGCGTCGTGTCGTGCGTCGTCGCCTTCCCCACGGCTCCGCCGCCTGCGAGGTCCTCAGGCAGCCGGGTCGGATCCGTTGCTCGACGGCTTCAGCTCTTCCCAGGCGTTGAAGTCCAGCGACCGCAGGATCGGGACGATCCGCAGGAACTTGCGCACGGGCCCCTCGTAGGCGAGCTCGCCGCGCGTGATGGCCATCGCCATCTGCGTCTTGCGGGTCACCATGTCGACGAAGAGCTCGGGGGTCCCGTAGAGCTGGACCTCGGCCGTGCCCGTGATGTCGGGCTCCGCGTGGATCGGCGCCTTGGTGAGGTCGAGCGTGACCCCGGCCGTCTCCGAGAAGTGGATGTGGACGGTCGTCTGCGCGAGCGCGAGCCGCTCCCCGATCCGCTGATCGGTGGCTCCGCTGTTGAAGAAGTTGGCGGTCAGTTCCGCCATCCGCTGTGGGTCGATCGGGGTCATCGTGGTGATTCGCTCTCCAGCTGGCATCTCGGTCAACGTGGTCTCCTCCTACCGGACTTCCGACGCCTCCCCGCGTCGGTTGCCGTTATCGTCGCTTCGGGTGGGTCAGCTATGCGGGAGGAAGTTCGGTGGCGTCGACGGGACTCGGTGAGTGGAGCGATGGACCGCCCCTCGACGTGCCGGGGCTCGCCGGGGCAGTGCTCGCGCTGTGGCGCGAGGCAGCCGACCTCTCCGGCGAGGACCCTACCGCCGCCGATGCACCCGCGGATGTGGGATCCGCACAACAGATGCTCGACGAATCGGGTGCTTGGCTGGTAGGCGTGCTGGAGGATGGCGCGCGCGGCGTCGCCGCCGAGCGGGCGCGTGCCAGCGCCGCCACTCTCGTCCTGCGCCACGCGACGCTCCGGGCGGACGTCCGCGAGGCGTCCCTGGCGCGCCGCATCCGCGGCTTCGCCCAGGTCAACGCGGCGCTGAGCCGGCTGCGCAGCATGACGACGGTCGACCAGATGATGACCCGCCTGACCGGCGAGGTCGCCCGCTGCGGGTTCGACCGCGTGATGCTGACGCGCGTCGACGGATCCACCGGTCAGGTCGCCGACTTCCACAGTCCGCTGGAGCCGGAGACCGCCCGCGAGGTGCTGCGCGTCGCGCAGGCCGAGCCGCTGCAGCTCAACCACCTGCTGCTGGAGTCGGAGATGCTCCGGCGCCGCGGCCCGATCCTCGTCCCCGACGCGCAGGCCGACCCGCGGGTGCATCAGGAGCTCACGGCCGCCGCGGGCGTCCGCTCCTACGTCGCCGCCCCGGTCATGCCGCAGGGCAAGGTCATCGCGCTCATCCACGCCGACTGCCAGGTGCAGCGGCGCACCGTGGACGAGGTCGATCGCGACCTGCTGTGGATGTTCGCCGAGGGCTTCGGCCACGCCTACGAGCGGGCGACCCTGCTGACGCGACTGAACGCCCTGCGTCAGGAGGTGCGTCGTGCCAACTCGTCGATCCTCGCCGTGATGGACGAGTTCTGCGACGCCGACGTCGAGGTGGCGCGCTTCGACGGCGAGAACCAGGTCGTCGCCCGGTCCGCGGCCGCGATGTTCGTCAACGCCGACAACCGGCTCGAGTCGCTGCTGACGCCCCGCGAGCTCGACGTCATCCGTCTGATGGCGCTGGGCGAGACCAACGGCGGCATCGCCAAGAAGCTCGTCGTGTCCGAGGGCACGGTCAAGTCGCACGTCAAGCACATCCTGCGCAAGCTGCGGGCGAGCAACCGCGCCGAGGCGGTCTCCCGCTACGTGCGGCTCTCGCAGCAGGGTGCCGCGGCGAGCGGTCGCTGAGCACCGGGCGATCACGCCTGCAGCCCCAGACTCCGCACGATCTCGCGGTGGTCCTCGAGGACGCGCGCGAGGGACTCGTCGGCCACCGCCGGGTCCGGGAGCGTCGCCGCGAGCGGCGCCACGGCGGTCGCCGCCTCGGCCGCTATCGCGCCCCAGCGCGTCGTCCACTTCTGCAACTCGGTCCGGTTGTGCTCGCCATGGCGCGGATCGGCCAGGGCGCCGCGGACCATCGCGGTCGTCCAGTCGCGCAGCCAGGCCTGCTGGATCTGGGTCGCCTCGGCGACGACCGGGGTGTCCGGGTCGCCGAGTCCGTCAGCGATCCGGGTCGCCCATTCGAACCGCAGGAGCTGCCCGACCAGGGGCTCGAAGCAGACGTTCACGGCGACGAGGATCTCCGCCCAGTCGTCGCGCGCGGCAAGCGACTCGAGCATGCGACGGGCCGGCTGCCACGCCCGGCCGCCGCGCCACTGCGCGCGCGCACGGTCCAGCGACATCTCGCCGACGACGCCCTCGAGGTCGATGGCGAAGAGCACGAGGGCCTGCGCCTGCCGGGTCTGCATCGACGCCTGGAGCGCGATGTTGCGGGCGATCGGGCCCCACTCGCAGCGGTCGGCCGCCCGCTCGAGGACCTTGGCGGTGTCCTGGGCGACGAACGCGGCGACCTGGATGTTCTCGCGCAGGAAGGTGAGCCAGCGCTCGTCGAGCCCGGACATGCCCGCCCCGGCGGTCGCCCGGCGGATGGCCCGTTCGACACGCGCGCCCGCGACGGCGTCCCGGTCGATGGAGGATCCCCAGCGCTCGTCGATCTCCTCGAGCGTGATGGAGCCGGTTCCGCGCAGGGTCGTGTGCACCGGCGGACCGGCAGGGTGCAGCCCCATCCCTCGGCGCTCCTCCACAGCCATGGGAGGACACTAGGGCGACGTCCCTCCCCGTGCATAGTCCTGGAGCGGTGTCTGCACCCCCCGGAAGGAGGATCTCCCTCGGTCGATCGTCCATCGCGGCCGTCGGCAGGTCTCCGGAAAGGGGGTGGAGATCCTCCCTCGGGGGGATGGCGTGGCCACCCCGCGCGTCTACGGTCGGACCACGTACCGCGCTGCATCGAGCGGCGAGGTCGACCATTCACCACCGGGAGGAGACCCGTGCCCTACTTTGCTGACGCCGATGAGGTCTACAAGTACATCGGAGGCGTGTTCCGCGCCGCGACGGAGAACGAGGTGGGCCCGAAGCTCGCCACGGCGGACATCGATCTCCAGATCTACTACACCGATCCCGAGGCGCCGATGCTCATCAAGATGCACGGCGACAACATCGAGGTCATCGACGGCGGCGACAACGAGGAGGCCGACGTGAAGCTCTTCATGCCCTCTGACATCGCCGACAAGTACTGGCGCGGCGAGTACAACCTCGCGGTCGGCCTGGCCAAGGGCCACGTCAAGGCCAAGGGTCCGGTCAACAAGATCCTCAAGCTCGTCCCGCTGACCAAGCCGCTCTTTCCGATGTACCGCGAGATGATCGCGGAGAAGGACGGCGTCACCGCCTAGCCACCGGCGACCAGGCTTCCTTCGCTCGCGGGGGACGGAACATGCGGCCGCGTCTCCGAAAGGGGGCGCGGCCGCTGTCGTTCGCGGATCCGATTGATCCGATCGGGCCAGCCGTGAGTAAGGTCGTCACATGGGCATCGGCTGGATGATCTTGATCTTCTTCGGCGGGCTCCTGGTGTTCTTCTTCCTGCTGGGCAAGCTGACCTGGGGCACCGGCGCCGACCTCGTCGACTGGGACCCGACCGCTCGGCAGGAGGCCAAGATGGACCTCGAGGCGCAGGACTCCGCCGATCTCCTGGAGATCACGAACCGCCGTCGGCGGGCGTCGGGCCTGCCGGAACTGGGCGAGCACGACGTCATCCACGAAATCGCGCGCAAGCGCCGCGGTGACACGAAGCCGGCCGCGGCGCCGCAGACGCCACAGGACCTGCGCGACGACCCCGACTGGTAGCGCGCGGGGCCCCTTATCGACCCTGGAAGTCGGGGTCTTGACGGCAAACCGTCCAAAGGGGGGGTGGATATCCCCCCCCGGGATCGCAGACCCGGTTTTCGCGTGCGGTTACAGTCGACTCCGGAGAGGACGGCTGCGCTGCGGGAGCGATCCCGGATCCGGCCGACCGAGTGTTGGAGAGGGAGAGGACACGCATGGCTCGATTTGGTGGCGACAAGGGCGCCTCCGCCGCGATGGACGCACAGTTCGCGGGCGGCAAGCAGCTGGACCCGGAGGGCATGTCCCTGCTCGATCAGGCGACCGAGTTCACGGGCGACCACGAGCTGCACCAGGGCTCGGTCATGCTCGAGGAGCGTGTCCCGGGCGAGTTCTGGTCCCTCGAGACCCGCAACGTCCACAAGGCGTTCGGTCGCTCCAAGATCCTCCAGGGCCTCGACCTCGGCATCCCGGAGGGCATGGTCACCGTCGTGCTCGGCCCGTCCGGTACCGGCAAGTCGGTCCTCATCAAGCACATCATCGGCCTGCTCTTCCCCGACAAGGGCGAGGTGCTCGTCCACGGCGAGTCCCTGAGCAAGATGACGATGACGCGACTCCTGGAGGTCCGCAAGAAGTTCGGGATCCTCTTCCAGGACGGCGCGCTCTTCGGCTCGATGTCCGTGTACGACAACGTCGCCTTCCCGCTGCGCCAGCACACGGACCTCGGTGAGGGGGAGATCGCGGAGATCGTCAACGCGCGCCTCTCGGACGTCGGCCTCACCCACGCGGGTGGACGTCTGCCAAACGAGCTCTCCGGCGGTATGCGCAAGCGCGCCGGTTTCGCGCGCGCCCTGGTCCTCGAGCCCGAGATCGTCATGTTCGACGAGCCGGACTCCGGTCTGGACCCGGTCCGCACCGCGCTCCTGTGCGAGCTCGTGACGCAGATGCACGAGCAGCACGGCGGCACCTACATCATCATCACCCACGACATCGAGTCCGCCCGTCTGGCCGGCGAGTTCTTCGCCGTCCTGTGGAAGGGCCGGATCGTGCAGGCGGGTGAGCGCGAGGAGATGTTCAACTCGGACAACCCCTTCGTGCAGCAGTTCCTGAACCGCAAGCTGAGCGGGCCGCTCGGCATGGAGTAGGGCAGGTCCGGGCCGGCGGATCCCGGCAACTTGGCACGGGGGGAGGGAGTCCTCCCCCAGGGGGGGGATGCGTTCTCCCTCCACGGGCGATTTCCGCCCACGAGGAAGTCCGGGAGTCTGGACCTACTCAATGAGGACATCGGTCAGGGGATCGGGTCCGGAGCTTCGGGAGGAGCTATGCGAGAGGTGAGCGTCACATGGCGTCAGTAGCGCAGAGAACAGTTGCACCTCCGGTGCAGGCCCCGCAGCGCGCGCCCAAGCGCTCTGCCGGCAAGCGGATGACGGACGCTCCGCTCGGAATCCTCGACCAGGTCGCGGGCATGATGCTCCTGACGGGCAAGGCGGTCGTGGCGACGTTCACGCCGCCGTACAGCTGGAAGGAGGAGTTCGTCGAGGAGTCGTGGCTCATCCTGCGGCGCTGCCTCATCCCGATGATCATCTCGACGGTCGCCTTCGGTTTCGGCGCGCCCGGCCTCCAGGCCGCCAACCTGACCCAGATCTTCGGCACCGTCGACCGAGAGGGCGCCTTCTTCGTGATGGCGTCCATCCGCGAGTTCGCGGGGTGGATCAACGGCATGGTCATCGCAGGTGTCGCCGGAACGGCGATCTGCGCCGACCTCGGCGCCCGCAAGGTGCGTGAGGAGCTCGACGCCCTCGCGGTCCTCGGGCTCGATCCGGTCCGGACGATCGTCACCCCGCGCTTCCTGGCGCTGGGGATCATGACCCCACTGATGAACATCCTCGCGCTGTTCTTCGGTGTGTTCGGCGGCTGGATCGCCACGGTGGTCGTCTGGGGCGAGACCTCGGCGGGCTACGTCGCGACGTTCTCGTCGAACTTCACCTTCCCGGACCTGTTCGGGTCGGTGCTCAAGACGACGGGCTTCGGCTTCATCATCGCGATCGCCTGTTGTTACAAGGGGCTCAACGTGAAGGGCGGCGCCCAGGGCGTCGGCCGCGCGGTCAACCAGGCCGTCGTCATCGCGTTCGCAGGCATCTGGGTGTTCAACTCGCTGTTCACGAACATCCTGCTCGCGGCGTTCCCCGAGACCGGCAACCTCCACTAGGCGCGGAAGGAGACTCAGAACCATGGAAGCTTCAACAGTTCGAGCACCGCGTCTTCGCGGAGAGGTCGGCGGCCCGTCCGTCGGCAGCAGGGTCGGGACCGGCTTCGCCGGGCCGGTCCGAGGGATCCTGACGGAGGCGGCCGAGATCGGCACCTTCTTCGGGCGCACGTTCAAGGAGCTCGGAGGCGTCTGGCGCTACTCGGCGGAGATCATCCGCCAGGCCGGCATCCTCGTCACGGGATCCGCGGCGATCATCATCTTCATGCTGTTCATGATGGGCGTGGTCTGCGGTACCGAGGCCAACTACGTCCTCCGTGGCTACGGCGCCACCGTGTACTCGGGCGTGTTCACGTCCTACTGCGCGATCCGGGAGATGATCCCGTACATGTGGGGCTACATCCTGTCCGCGAAGGTCGGGTGCGGCCTCTGCGCCGAGATCGGATCGATGCGGATCCAGGACGAGATCGACGCGATGGAGTCCATGGGCATCAACCCCATGCGCTACGTCGTGGCGACGCGCCTCATGGCCGCGTGGCTCGTGTTCCCGTTCATCTGGATCATCGGGACGGCCGCCCACTACGTGGGCAACTACCTGATCCTGATCCTGCAGATCGGCGAGGTGTCGCAGGGCGGCTGGGAGAACGTGCACTGGACGTTCTCGACCCCGATCGACTACGTCTACTCCTTCCTGAAGATCTTCGTCACCGGAACGGTGATCGTGATGCTCGGGATGTTCTACGGCTACAAGGCCTCAGGTGGGCCCGTGGGCGTGGGTACGGCGACCGCGAAGTCGATGATCCTCAACCTCATCCTGCTCCACGTGTTCGGAGCCGGCATGACCATGTTGTTCTGGGGCCTGGAACCGAACGCGCCGGTCGGCGGCTAGGTCCAACAGGGTCCAAGGGAGGAAGCAGAAGTGGCAACAGCACAGGCGCCCCGGGTCGACATCGACCCGGGGCAGGACGGCGGGTCAGGCGGAGGGAAGGTCCGGAGGTTCTTCGGATACTTCATCGATCACCCCTGGGTGATCGTCGGTCTGATCGGCTTCGTCGTCTTGTCCATGTGGGTCTACTCGACCCGGACCCAGAAGTACGAGGTCCGTGCTGTGTTCTCGGAGGCCGCGAGCCTCTACTCCGGCCTGGACGTCCGCGTCGACGGTCTCGACGCGGGCAAGGTCAAGAAGGTCGAGAACGTCGACGGTCAGGCGATCGTCACGCTCGGCATCGACGACGACGAGGTCTGGCCCCTGCACCGCGGCACGAGAGCGATCCTGCGGTTCGGCACCACGATCGGCAACGGCACGCGCATCATCGACATCGAGGACGGGCCCCGCAACGGTCCCGAGCTCCCCGACGGCGGGATCATCATGAACGCCGACACGGTCGAGGCGACCGAGTTCGACCAGATCTTCGATACCTTCGACGCGAAGACCCGCGCGTCACTGCAGGGCATGCTCAAGGGCACGGGCGACACCTTCGGCCCACGCGAGAAGGAGCTCGGCGAGGCGGTCACCGAGAGCGGCCCCGGCCTCGAGGCCGTCGGCGGCTTCGCAGACGACTTGTCCCGCGACGAACCGGCGTTGCGCGCCTTCGTCGCCAACACCAACCGCGTCACCCGCACGCTCGCCGCGCGCCGCGAGGATCTCTCCGGCCTGGTGAACGTCGCCGCCGCGACCTTCAACGAGTTCGCGAACAACACCGCGGGCATCCGGGGGTCCCTGGACACCTTCCCGTCGGCCATGCGCGAGACGCGCCAGACGCTGACCCGCCTCGACGGCACCACGGACAAGCTCGACGCCCTCATGGTCGACCTCAAGCCCGGCGCCCAGGAGCTGGGCGGCCTCGCCCGCGACCTGCGCCCCGCGCTCGCATCGCTGCGTGAGACCGTGCCGCTCGCGGTCCAGACCTTCCGCACCGCGCGCACCGCATCGCCGAAGATCACGGCGCTGCTGAAGGAGGCACAGCCGTTCTCGACCACCGCCGCCCCCGCGCTCACGGAGCTCGCCCCGATGCTCAACTGCATCCGGCCGTACGCCCCGGAGTTCGCCGGCCTCATGTCGCAGTGGTCGAGCTTCACCTCCAACTACGACGACAACGGCCACGTGGGCCGCATCTGGGTGAACGCCGGGCCGACGGCGCTGACGTCCTTCCCGCAGGTCAACTCGAAGGCGTTCACCGACCTCACGGGCCAGGGGTACTCGCTCGTGAAGCCGCCCGGCTACATGGCGGACCCGAAGGGCCGCAGCAAGGTCGTCTACATGCCCGAGTGCGGTTACACGGCAGATGGCCTCGATCCGAGCAAGGACCCGTCCGACCGATGATCTCCCGAATCGTTCCCGCGCTGCTCGGCCTCGCCGCGGTCGCCGCGGCCGTCATCCTCATCGCCGGCTCCGGCGGTGACGACAAGTACATCCTGTACGCGAAGTTCGGCGATGCCGGCGGCATCCTGAAGAACTACAACGTGAAGATCGGCAGCGTCGCGGCCGGCACGATCACCGACATCCAGCTGGACGAGCAGGACAACGCGGTCGTGAAGATGGAGCTCGACGAGGGCGCCTTCCCGGTCGGCTCCGGCGCGACCGCCAAGGTGCGCCCGGTCAACCTCCTGGGCGAGAAGTACATCGACCTCGACCCGGGCGACCTCAGCAAGCCGATGCCCACCGGCTCGACGATCGCCAAGTCCCAGACGCAGGTCCCGGTCGAACTCGACGACGTCATCAACATCCTCGATCCCGACACCCGCGGCGCGCTGCGGATCCTCATCAACGAGGCCGGGGTCGCGATGATGGGCCGCGGGACGGACTTCAACAAGACACTCGACGAGCTGCCCCGCGCGCTGGACAGCGCCGAGCGTGTCGTCACCGACATCGACGACGAGAACGGCGCGCTCGAGCGTGCCATCGTCAGCGGGGATCGGGTGATCGCCGAGGTCAACCGTGGCCGGGGCGACCTCGCCGACCTCGTCGACAGTGCGGCCGACGCCCTCGAGACCGTCGCCGACCGCCGCGCCCGCCTGGGCGAGACGGTCCGCGGCGCCCCGCAGGCGCTCGCCGCCCTGCGCACGACGCTCACGCGCCTGCAGGGCGCGTCGACCCAGCTGACGCCGGCCGCCCGCGACCTGCGGACCACGGCACCGTCGCTGGCCGACACGCTGCAGCGCGCCCCGCAGTTCGCCAAGGACGCGCAGGCGACGCTACGGACCGCCACCCGCGTTGCACCCGCGCTGACGAAGCTCGGTCGCCGCAGCACGCCGACCATCAAGCTGCTGCGGCCGACCTCGGAGCGTCTCGCGACGTTCACGCAGGAGTTCCAGCCGCTGGTCGACACGCTCGACACCAAGCGCGGCTGGATCGACTTCCTCGGGTTCATGGACGGCTGGGCCGGCGTCACCGAAGGCGCCGACGGCCTGGGCAACCACTTCCGCCTGCGGGCGACCGTGGACACCGCGTCCCTCGCTGGTCTGACCCGGTTCATCCCGGGCGCAACCACCAAGAAGGCGGCGACGAAGAAGTCGACGGGCAAGAAGGCCCCGGCGGCCCAGGCGCCCGCGCCGGTCACGCAGGCACCCGCGGTGAAGAAGCCGAAGCTGCCCGAGGCGATCAAGCCGCTGACCGACCCGCTGGAGCAGGGCCTCCAGGACGTCGGCAAGTCGGTGCAGGAAGCGGTGGGCGGCCTGATCGGTGGCCTGCAGGGCACCAAGCAGGACCGCGGTACCGCCGGGTCGGGGTCGTCCAGCGACACGACGAAGCTCTTCAACTACCTCCTGGGTCCATGAGAACTCGTTTCGCAGAGCGCCCCGCCGCGCAGCAGCGCGGCCGCGGCTTCATGATCGCCCTGGGTCTGCTGGGCATCGGCATGACGCTCGTCTTCGTGGCGATCGGCTACAACGCGCCGAACAGCATCCCGGGACGCGGTTACTACAACCTCGAGGCGGAGTTCGCCGACGCGGACAACATCGCGCCGCACGCGCAGGTCCGCCTCGGCGGCAAGATCGTCGGCCAGGTCCTCAAGCCGCGCGTCGAGAACGGCAAGGCGATCGTCGACCTCCAGATCGACCCGAAGTACAAGCCGCTGAAGTCCGACACCAAGGTCGAGGTCCGTCCCCGCTCCGCCGTCGGCGTCCGCTACATCGACATCGTGCAGAGCGCGACCGGCACCCCCCTGCAGGAGGGCGACCGGATCCCGGCCTCGAACACGACGGCGACGCGGGCGCTCGACGAGGTGCTCGGGACGTTCGACCCCGAGACCCGCGTGAAGACGCAGCAGTTCCTGCGGGAGTTCGGCACCGGGTTCATCGCCCGCGGCGAGGACCTCAACGACACCATCGGTGCAGCGCCGGAGTTCCTGGACTCCACCGACTCCGTGCTCGGCGCGGTCGCGAACCGCACCGACGCCGCCGGCAACCTCGTCCGGGGCGGCGCCATCGCGGCCACCTCGGCCGATCCGGTCAAGGAGGAGATCCGCGCAGGCTTCGCCCCCGAGGCGCAGGCGCTCCGGCCGTTCAGCGACAGCGGCGACGAGCTGAAGTCGACGCTCGACAAGGCGCCGCCGGCGCTGAACACGCTGACCACCCGCCTGCCCACGGTGAACCGCTTCGTCACGGAGCTCGAGGGCTTCGCGAACAGGGTCCGCCCGGTCCTCGACGCCGGCCCCGGTGCGTTCCGCCAGACCAGCGCGCTCCTGCGCGAGGCGCGGCCCGGCCTGCGGGACGCCGACACCACCCTGCGGCGTGCGAACGCGGCGGTCGTCCCGACCCTGCAGTTCCTGGACACCACCCGCCCGGTGCTCCCGCAGCTCGAGAACACCCTGAACAACGCCAAGCCCATCGTCGAGCGCCTCGGCGCCTACGGCTGCGACTTCATCAACTGGGGTCGCCGCTGGAGCGACATGCTGGCCTTCGGCAACGCGGCCGGCGGGGTGCTGCGCTTCAACGTCGTCACCCCCGGCCCCGACTCCGTCGTCGGCCTCGGTGACGCTCTGGCCCCGACCTCCACGATCGGTGTCAACCGCAGCCTCTACCCCAAGCCGTGCACCTCCGGCACCGAAGTGGTGCAGGGTGGCGGCGGCCGCGTCAACACGGATCCGGGGAACTAGACATGAAGTCCCTCAAGCAGCGCTTCGATTTCGTCCCGGGCACACACAAGCCCAAGATGATGCGCAACGGCAGCATCTTCCTCGCCGTGTTCGCGCTGATCTCGATGTTCGCGTTCCTGGGCGGCACGCTCCCGTTCTTCCCCAAGGGCGGCTACACGATCAAGGCCGAGTTCGACACGGCGGCCAACGTCACGACGAAGACCCCGGTGCGCCTGCGCGGCGTCCGGATCGGCAAGGTCGAGAAGGTCGAGCGCCGCGACAACGCCGACGGCGTCGTCGTCACGATGCGGATCAACGAGGACAACGGCGAGGCCGACCTCCGCAAGGACGCCCGCGCGCACATCTACTGGCGCACGCTGCTGGGCTTCGCGTTCTACATCGAGCTCGAGCCCGGTGCCGAGCAGGCGAAGCTCGAGGAGGACGCCCTCATCCCGCTGGCGAACACGACGGCCCAGGTCGAGCTCGACGAGGTCCTCGCGTCGCTGGACAAGCCCAGCCGCGGCGGCATACAGGCGATCTTCCGCGAGTTCGAGGAGGGCTTCGACCCGTCCAAGGACTCGCAGGCCGGGGAGGTCATCGACAACCTCGGTCCCGCGATGAAGCAGGTCGGCCCCGGCGTCGACGCGCTGCGCGGCACCGAGTCCGGCGACCTCACCCGGGTCATCCGCAACTCCAGCCGCCTCATGGGCGCGCTCGCCCGCAACGAGGTCGAGCTCGGCCAGGTCATCACCAACGGCAACACCGCTCTCGGTGTGACCGCCGCCAAGCGCGCCGACATCGGCGAGATCCTCCGCGACGGGTCGCAGACGCTGCGCGACACCCGAGTGACGATGGCCCGCCTGCGGACGACGTTCGACGAGCTCGACCCGATCGCCGAGGACCTCCGTCCCGGCGCTCGCAAGCTCGACGACGCCTCCATCGCGCTGCGGCCGGCCCTCAGGGAGCTCGACCCGCTGCTCGACAAGGCCAACCCGCTCCTGCGCAACCTCCGTCCGACGCTCTCGCGGCTCGGCCGGGCCGGTGACGCGGGCGTCCCGCTCCTCGAGCGTCTGGACCCCACGTTCGACCGCCTGAACGCAAAGCTCATCCCGGCGCTCAAGCGCAAGAGTCCCAAGGACGACCTCACGCTCTTCGCGGCCATCGGGCCGACCGTCACCGCGGTCGGCAACAGCGCCCAGATCTTCGATCGCAACGGCTTCACCCAGCGCTTCCAGGCGCTCGCCGGCGGACAGCAGACGCTGTCCTCGATCCCCTGCTCGGGCGATCTTCTGAGCGGCAACACCGCCGTCGACTGCTCGGACATCCAGGCGGTCGCCGGGGCCCTGCTCGGCATCCCGCCGGCGGGCACGAAGTCCACGAAGCTGTCCACCAAACCGCGGCCGTCAGGAGGGAGCTCCGGCTCCTCCTCCTCCGGCGGCGGATCGTCGACCGGCAACCCCGCCGGTGACGTCGTCAAGAAGCTCGCCGACGCCATCGGAGGTGTCCTGTGAACTCCCGTCTGCTCCTCGAGGTCCGGCGCTCGCTGCGCCCGTTCATCTACTTCATCGTCCTCGCCACCCTCGGTGTCGCGGCGTTCGTCGGGATCTTCCGGAACCTGACGTTCGAGCGCCCGTGGGAGAAATACAACGAGGTCCGCGCCGAGTTCGACGACGTCAAGGGCATCTTCCCCGGCGGCCACCAGGTCCGGATCAACGGCGTGCGGGTCGGCGTCGTCTCCGAGTCCCGACTGGTGGACAATCGCGCCGTCCTCACGCTGAAGATCGAGGACAAGTGGGGCAAGATCTACAAGAACGCGAAGATGCGGATCCGTCCCGTCACGCCGCTCCAGGACCTCTACGTCAACGTCATCGACCGCGGCGACGCTTCGGCCGGCGAGGCCAAGAAGTCCGACATCATCTCCGGGCAGCAGACGCTGACCCCGGTCGACATCTCCCGCGTGCTGGACACGTTCAACGCCGACACACGGCAGCAGATGACGATCCTCCTGAGCGAGCTCGGCAAGGGTCTCGACGACGGCGGCGTGAAGCTCCGCGAGAGCTTCGCCTCGCTCGCGCCCTTCCTGAAGGTCGCGCAGAGCACCACGAAGACGCTGGCCGACCGCGACCGCAACGTGCGGCGGCTCGTCCACAACTTCGGCACGCTGAGCGATGCGCTCGCCAAGAAGGACAAGGAGCTCAACACCTTCGTCACCGAGGGCAACGCGACGCTCGGCGAGCTGGCCCGCAACGACCAGAAGTTCGCGGAGACGTTCGAGGGGATCGCCGACCTGATGCCGGTCATGCGCAGCTCCTTCGCGTCGGTGCGCACCCTGTCCGGTGAGCTCGACCCGGCGCTGCGGAGCCTCGAGCCCGTCGCGCAGGAGCTCGAGTCCGGTCTCGCCGGCCTGGAGCAGTTCGGTAAGGACGCGCGGCCCGCGCTGCGCGCCCTGCGTCCGTCGGTCACCTCGCTCAACACGATGGCCCAGCAGCTGTCCCCGACGTCGCGCTCGCTGGCGACCGCCTTCCAGCGCCTCGCGGGTCAGGCTCCGGCGTTCGACAACATCACGAAGCAGACCGACACCTGCATCGACTCGGTCGAGCGGTTCTTCCACAACACCATCTCGGTCCTCAAGTTCGAGGACGGCTACGGCGGGTTCCCGCGGGCGGAGACCACCGTGGACTCCGACAGCGCAGGCGGTGCCAACGCCAGCAACAACGGGTCGCCAGGCGGGCTCAACACCCGCAGGCTGCCCAAGTGCACGGATGCCCTCGGTGGCGTCGGAACCCCGGAGGGTCGCTAGTCATGCGCGTCAACAACCTGCGCGGCAAGGTCATCGGGCTCATCGCCTTCACCCTGCTCTGCGTGTTCATGTTCCTCTATCTGTACGTCTCGGCCGGTGGCCGTCTGCGGGTGAACGATCCGTACAACGCGAAGGCGCTGCTGCCGGACTCGTTCAACGTCGTCCCGAACTCCGACATCCGCATGCAGGGCGTGAAGATCGGCCGGGTCAACACCGTCGAGCCGAAGGGCAGCCTCTCCGAGGTCGCGTTCGAGATCGAGGAGGAGGACCACCAGCAGCTCTACCGGGACGCCACCGTCAAGGTGCGGACCAAGACGCTCGTCGGTGAGTCCTACCTCCAGGTCGAGCCTGGGTCGCCCAGCAGCGGCAAGCTGCCGACGGGGTCGACCCTCCCGCTGGAGGCCAACCAGGAATCGGTCCCGCTCGAGCGCATCCTCTCGACGATCGATCCCGAGACCCGCAAGCAGATCCGCCGCAACATGGAGGGCCTGGGTGACGGGCTCGACGAGAAGGGCGACGAGCTCAACGCCACCTTCGCGGCGATGAAGCCCGCGGTCGCCTCCGGCGGCCGGCTCATGAACGTGCTGGAGCCCCAGCGCCAGCAGCTCGCGGCGCTGATCGACAACACCGGTGAGGTCCTCGAGGCCTTCGGTGAGCGCGAGACCGCCTTCCGGGGCCTCGTCGTCGACGCCAAGCGCACCGCGGAGACCGTCGCTGCCCGCGACGCCCGCCTGCGGGAGTCGATCGAGGAGCTCCCCGCGACCCTCGACCGCGCCCGTACCAGCGTGGCGAAGCTCTCCACGTTCTCCGCGAGGGCCACACCGACCGTCCGCGATCTCAAGCTCGCCTCGGTCGACCTCGCCCCCGCCGTCCGGGACCTCGAGCCCACCGCGCGTCAGACCCGGACGCTGTTCAACGAGCTCGAGCCCTTCCTGGACCGGTTCAACCCGCTGCTCAGCGAGCTGACCCCGGCCACGAAGAAACTGTCGACCCTGATCCGCCCGCTCGACGCGGTGCTCCGCCAGATCAACCCGGCGGCCGCCTACCTCAAGCCGTACTCGGCGGATATCAGCGCGTTCTTCTCGAACGTGCCGGCGATCATCGACGACCGGGACGCTCTCGGTCTGAAGGGCCGTGTCTACTCCTTGGTCGGGCCGAACCAGTACACGAACCTGACCCGTGAGCAGCGCGAGATCCTGGATACGCTGCTCAAGGTGAGCGGTGGCAACCAGCTCCTCAACTTCCAGACGAACCCGTACCCCAAGCCCGGCGCCGTCGGCAAGGAAGAGGCCGGCGACGGCTCCTACACGCGGGTCGAAGCAGACAAGTAGGACGGGGTGAACGCCCGCCGGACGCTGGTCATCGCGGCGGTCCTCGTGGCCGCCGCGATCGCGTGCATCACCCGGCTCGAGCAGACGGCGTCCCCGGACCTGCTGGTCTCACCGGACTCGTCGATCGGACAGGCCCAGACGACACTGGACCGCAGCTTCGGCGGCGAGCCGGTCGTCGTCACGCTCGGCGGCGACCTCTCGCAGACGCTGGCCTCCGAGAGCCTGCTGAAGATCCTCGCGCTCGAGGGGAAGATCGCCCGCACGCCTGGCGTGCGCGCCGTCTACGGACCGGGCACCTTCCTCAACCAGACGATCACGCAGTCCGAGACCGTGATGAAGCGCGAGCTCGGGGCCATCGGCGAGCAGGCCTCGCAGGCATCGGCTGCGGCGCGGGCGGCGGCGATCCGGGCGGGCGCGTCCGCCGCCGAGGCCGACCGACGCGCCGAGGCCGCCCGGCTGGACTCGCTGGGCACCAAGGCGGGCGACTACCAGGACCTCATGGTGCGGCTGGGCAGCGTCGGGCTGCCGTCGCTGACGAACGCGAACTACGTGAACACCGTGGTGTTCGGCACCGGGGTCGAGCCCAAGCAGCGGTTCCGCTGGCTCTTCCCGGACGCCCGCAACGCGCTGATCATCGTGCGCCCCGACCCCGGTCTGGGCGAGCAGGCCACGCTGCGGCTCGGTGAGCGCATCGAAGACCTCACGAAGGCCGCTGAGCTCGGCGAGGTCCGGACGAGCGTCGGTGGCTTCCCGCTGCTCGCCGCCGCGCTGGAGCGCGAGACACGCAGCGAGATCCTGCGCCTCGGGCCGATCGCGATCGGCGCCATGTTGCTCCTGCTGCTGCTCACCCTCCGCCGGCGCCGCGGGCGCTTCGTGCCGCTCGCGCTCGCCCTCGCGGGGACGGTGGTCGCGACCGGGCTCAGCTGGCCACTCGGCCTCGGCCTCTCGGTGTCGACCGTCGCCGCGCTACCCGTCGTCCTGGGCCTCGCCCTCGACTTCGCGGTCCAGCTCCAGGCGCGCTTCTGGCACGAGCGTCACGCAGGACTCGGTGCCCGCGACGCCGCGCTCGAGGCCCGTTCCGCGGTCGGCCCGACCCTCGTACTGGCGGCCGGCGCCATGTCGGTCGGCTTCCTCGTCCTGGTCGCGACCTCCGTCCCGCTCCTCGATCGGCTCGGTGCGTTCCTGGCGCTCGGCACGGTCACCTCGGTCGCGTTCGTGCTGCTCGTCGGACCGGCGCTGCTGGTCGGCCTCGACCGGGGGGTCGTCGCCCCGCTCGGGCTGCCGTCCCGGGTCCCGCTCGCCGGCGTCTCGATGCGTCCCGCGGCCCTCGCGGTGCTGGCCGGGCTCGCGGTCGGCGGGCTCCTGCTCAGCGGTCAGACGCGCCTGGAGTCCGACCTGCGTTCGCTGTCCCCCGGTGGGCTGGCGGAGCTGCAGGGCGTCGAGGACCTCCAGCAGGCGCTCGGCACCAGCGGGCAGGTCCGCGTCGCGATCCGGGCCGACGACGTCACCGACCCCGAGGTCGTCACCTGGATGGGCGCGGTCCGGGCGCGGGCACTCGAGGCGGACCCCCGACTCGCGCCGGGGCCGAACCTCGCCGACCTCGTCACGGGCGGTGACCCGACGGGCGCGATCGACCGCGCGGGGGTCGACGGCATCCTGGAGCTGTTGCCGCGGTACTTCGTCGACGCCGTGATCACGCGCGACCGCAGGGTCGCCGAGCTGAGCTTCGGCATCCCGCTGGTCAGCGTGGCGGAGCAGGGCCGCATCGTCGACGCCATCCGCGAGGCGACGCGCGACGCGCCCGACGGGACGCAGGTCACCGCCACCGGGCTGGTCGCCGCCGCCGCGTCGAGCACCGAGTCCCTCGAGTCCACGCGACCCGGCCTGCTACTGCTGGCCGCCGCACTCATCGGCGCGATCCTCTTCGCCGTCTGGCGCGACGTCCGTCGCGTCGCGATCGTCCTGGGCCCGGCGCTGCTCGCCGCCGGACTCGCCGCGCTCGCCCTGCTCCTCATCGACCTGCGGCTGTCCCCGCTCGGCGCAGCGCTCGAGCCGCTCGTGCTCGCGGTCGGGCTCGAGTTCGGCATGCTCCTGGACATGCGCTACCGCCAGGCCCGCGCGGACGGGCGCACGCCCGAGCAGGCCCGCCTGGAGACCACGCGTGAGATCGTCCCCGCGGTCATGCTCTCCGCTTCCACCGTCGCCGTCGGCTTCGCCGTCCTCGTCGCGAGCCGGCTGCCGCTGCTCAGCCAGCTCGGCTGGCTCGTGGCACTCGAGCTCGCGCTCTGCGTCGTCGCCGCGGTGCTCATGGTGCCGACCCTCGCGCAGCGGCTCGACCGCGGCGCCGGCGGCGTCACCCACATCCATGTCCCCGCGTTCGCCGACCGCGTGGCCCGCCGGGTCACCGCGCTCGGCGCCAGGAAGGTCCATAGCTGATGGCCAAGCTCACGATCCGCGACGAGCCGCTCGAGCCCGAGCCCAAGCGCCAGCGCAAGGCGCCGCCCGAGCCGGTCGAGCCGGTCGAGATCCCGCCGGTCGACACCGCGCGGGAGAACCGCCTCGGCCGGATCGCCGGTGCCGCCGGCCTCCTCTCGGTGGTCGTCACCTTCGCGGCGCTGCCCATCGGCGCCCGCGATGCCGGCCAGACCGCGGGGGAGTCCGACGACCGGACCTTCCTGCTGGACATCGGCGCCAGCGGCGACGGCCAGCTCGCCGCCCTGTTCCTGCGCGTCGCCGGCCTCGCGCTGGTGATGGGCCTCGTCTTCTTCCTCTACGACGCGATCAAGCGGCGCTCGCCCACGCACTACCGCTGGCTCCCCATCATGGGTGCGGTCTCGATCGTGGTCCTCACCTTCTGCACGATCTACACGTTCTTCCAGGTCCGCGACATCGGTCGCGAGTTCATCGGGAGCGGCCCACGCACGCTCGACCGCGCGCAGGACCTCCTGGAGGCAGGCCGCCAGGAGGGCACGCGGCGGCTCGTCAACGTCGTCCAGGGCATCTCCGGCCTCCTCTTCGGCGTCTGGATCTCGATCACGTCGCTGGAGGCGATGCGCGTCGGTCTGCTGACCCGCTTCCTGGGCGTGTTCGGCATCGGCACCGGCCTCGCTTCGGCGGTCGGCATCCCGGTCGCCCCGGCGCTCTTCATCGCGTGGATCGGCAGCGTCGCGTTCCTCGCCATCGGCTACTGGCCCGGCGGCCGCCCGCCCGCCTGGGAGACCGGCCGCGCCGTCGGCTGGGACGAGGCCGACGCCATGGAGCGGGCGTCACGCAGCGCGCGTCGCGAGCGGGGCGCGCAATGATCCGAGGACCAGGACCTCTCGCACGACGAAGTGGAGGAACAGCACCATGATCCGCACGACCGACCGCGACGACACCGGGACCGGGGGCCTGCCCCCGCTCCCCCCGATCCTCGACCTGCCCGGCGTCGACGAGGGCCCGATGCGTCGGGACCTCAAGCGCCAGATCCAGCAGCTCGAGCACGAGATCGCGTCCTTCCACGTCGAGAACTGCCCGTACGAGGCGTTCACCGCCTCGCCCGCCCGCGGGCCGGTGGTGCTCAGCAACGAGCAGCTCGAGCAGGTGCGCGACGAGCTCACCGACATCCGCGCGGAGCTCCACGAGCGCGTGACGAACCGCGCGGTGGAGAGCATGACCGCCGACATGGAGGCGCAGTTCGCCAAGGTCGGCATCATCGAGCGGCTCCTGCGCCGCCTGCGCGGCGAGCGCTAGCGGGCGACGGTGGGCAAGCGCAGCCGCAAGCGGGGAGGTCTGGACGTCGCCGAGCGGCCGCTGCCCCCGCGCGACGAGGCTGCGGCGGCGCCCGCCCAGGCACGCCCGCCGCGCGGGACGCGTCCCCCGAAGCAGTCGCAGTACGCCGACGCGCCCGCGGAGTCGTTCCTCGGGCGCTTCGCGGAGTCGTGGCGGCTCGCGGGCGAGCGCCCGTCCCAGACCGTGCCGAAGGGCCAGCGGGTCACCGCCCGCCCGGAGCGCCCCCAGGGCATCTTCGGTCCCGTACCGGTGAGCGAGATCGCGATGCTCGCGGGCCTCATCGGTCTGATCATCGGGTTCGCCCGCGGTCCCGACGTCGCCGAGACGACGATCAGCGTGAGCATCGCCGTCATCGGCCTCGGCGCCTTCGAGCTGGCCGCGCGCGAGCACTTCTCCGGGTACCGCTCGCACTCCCTCTTCCTGGCGATGCTCGTGACCGTCGGCGTCCACGCCGCGATCGCGCTGGGCATCGGCGGCGACGCGGGCAAGAGCCCGCTCCTGATCCTGCTGGACATCGGCCTGTTCTCGTCCTTGGGTTGGACGTTGGGTGGGCGCTACAAGCGTGCGCGGCGTGAGCTGCGCGGAGGTCCGACGTGAACCGCTTCCCGTTCGTCCAGTTCGAGTACACCCACTCCCTGGGGCCGCCCGCCGGCCGGTACATCGTGCACCCCGAGGAGGAGGAGCCGCAGTCCGCCGAGGTCCTCGACGAACTCGACGGCGCGTTCGACGAGATGTCCGCGGCCGGCGCCCAGGGCGGCGGGACGGTCACCGCGAAGCCCGCGGCGGCGCCCGCCTCGATCACCGGGAACGCCGACGACGACCTGCTACTGGGCTCCGCCGACGTCCTCGTCATCCGCGTCGTCGGCGCACCGCCGCCGAAGGGCGGCCGCTTCGGCCGCGGCGGAGCCCCCGAGGTCGCCGACGACGAGAAGCCCAGGGAGACCTCGCTGACCCTCGCCACGGTCGTGTTCGGGACGCGCCTGCTGCCCGACGACCGCATCGCCGCGCGCTTCTTCGCGTCGGTGCAGACCAAGGAGGAGGAGCGCGACCAGTGGTCACGGGCCGCCCTCGAGACGCTGAACCGCGCCGTCGTCGCGTACCGCGCGTGTGCGGCCGACCCGTACGTCGCCGACGTCAGCCCGCTGGACGCCCGGGCCACGCGCATCGGCTACGGGATCGCCGAGCTCGTCGCCGCCGGCAAGTGGGAGAAGGCCATCGCCGTCCCGCCGCCGCCGACCGTGCGGCTCAGCCGCGACCAGAAGCTCATGCCGACGCAGGCGATGGGCATGGTGCTCACCGGCAACGGCCGGGTCCTCGAGTCCGAGGAGCTCGTCATCCGTGCGGTCCTGGACCTCGAGCAGCGGCGACCGCGGGCCGCCGCCTGTGGCCTGCACGCCGGCTTCGAGCTGCTGCTCGGCGAGTTCAGCGGGAAGGTCATGGCGGGCACGCTCCAGAGCCAGTTCGAGCGGCTCGTGGAGCAGCGGGCCGAGATCGCCGAGCTGGCGGCCGCCGCCCGGCGGGGCGGGCTGTCCACCCGGGAGGTCGAGCGCCTCGCCGACCTCGCCGAGGCGACCGGTGCGCTGGTGGACCGCTGGCGCTACGAGTCGCTCGGCTTCGCCTGACGCGCCATCCCACCCCGAAGGTGGCACGCATCTCCCCCGAGGGGCGGTGGCGCCGTGCTCCCACGTCGGAGAGCCTGGAATCGGAGAACCCCGACTTCGAGCTATTCAGACGTAAGAGGAGAGAACCGTGGCGACCGTTGGCGTGAAGCACCACCAGATGTTCATCGACGGACAGGACGTCGATTCCGACCAGGTCTTCGAGATCCGGCACCCGGCGACCAACGAGCTCGTCTGCACGATGGCCAAGGGCACCGTCGAGCACGCCGACAAGGCGGTCGAGTCCGCGAAGAAGGCCTTCGAGTCCGGCGTGTGGGCCAACAAGCCGCCGGAGGAGCGCGCCGCGATCATGCGCGCGGTCGGCAACAAGATCGCCGAGGAGCTCGAGGAGTTCATCGAGGCCGAGATCATCTGCAACGGCGCGACCGTCCGCCAGGCGACCGGCTTCCACGTCGGCCTCGCGTCCGGCCACTTCCTCTACTTCGCCGACCAGGCGGAGCAGTACGAGTACGAGCGCGACGTCCCGACGGTCGCGTACCCGACGATGTCGATGAACCGGGTCCGCCGCGAGCCGATCGGCGTCTGTGCCGCGATCGTCCCGTGGAACTTCCCGCTGGTCCTCGGCATCTGGAAGATCGGCCCGGCGCTCGCCGCCGGCAACTCGATCGTCGTCAAGGTCGACGAGAAGACCCCGCTCTCCCTCCTGCGTCTCGCGCAGGTCGCGCACGAGTGCGGCGTCCCGCCCGGCGTCTTCAACCTCGTCTCCGGCGACGGCAAGGAGGTCGGTGCCCGCCTGGCTTCTCACCCGGACGTCGGCAAGGTCGGCTTCACCGGCTCGACCGCGGTCGGCCGCGAGATCATGCGTCTCGCCTCCGGCACCGTGAAGAAGGTCACGCTCGAGCTCGGCGGCAAGGCCCCGACGATCGTGATGAAGGACGCGGACATGGACATCGCGCCGGACGGTGCGCTGTTCGGCTGCATGCTCTACAGCGGCCAGATCTGCGAGTCCTCCACCCGGGTGCTGGTCCACGAGTCGATCCACGACGAGTTCGTCGAGCGCATGGTCGCCCGTGCCAAGACGATCAAGCTCGGCGACCCGGCCGACTACGACACCGACATGGGCCCGGTCGTCTCCGAGCGCCAGCGCGACCGCATCGTCGCGTACATGGAGAAGGCCAAGGCCGACGGCGCGACCGTCGCGCTCGGCGGCGGCACACCGACCGTCGAGGGCTTCGAGGGCGGTTGGTGGATCGAGCCGACGATCTTCACCGACGTGACGAACGACATGCAGATCGCCCGCGAGGAGATCTTCGGCCCGGTCATGGTGGTCATCAAGTACTCCACGACCAAGGAGGCCATCGCGCTCGCCAACGACACGGACTACGGCCTCACCGCCGGCGTCTGGTCGACGGACTACGAGGCGGCGGTCGAGGTCGGCAACGAGCTCCAGGCCGGCACGATCTGGATCAACAACTGGCACCAGGTCGACCCGCAGCTGCCGTTCGGCGGCTACAAGCAGTCCGGCGCGGGCCGCGAGCTCGGCGGCGGTGCGCTCGACGAGTACACCGAGGCCAAGCACCTGCACGTCGACCTCACCACGAAGGTCGACCGGCACATCTTCGACATCCTGCTGTCGACGCCGGCGGAGTAGCCTCTCGCGGCCATGGCCTGGCCGACGCTCGACGACGCCCGCGGGGGACCCCTCGCGGGCGTTCGCGTGCTTGACCTCTCCCGCATCCTCGCGGGACCGTTCAGCACGCAGATCCTCGCCGATCTCGGCGCGGACGTCATCAAGGTGGAGCGGCCGGGTGTCGGGGACGACTCGCGGCACTGGGGGCCGCCGTTCGCGCCATCCGGGGACGCCGCGTACTTCTACGTCTGCAACCGGGGCCGCCGCGGCATCACGGCCGATCTGCGCAGCGACGAGGGCCGTGAGCTCGTGCTGACGCTCGCCGCCGACGCGGACGTCCTCATGGAGAACTTCCTCGCGGGGACGATGGAGAGGATGGGCCTCGACGACGAGACCCTGCTCGGCGTGAACCCGCGGCTCGTGCACGGCGTCATCTCCGGCTACGGGCACGACAGCTCGCGCGGCGCGTGGCCGGCGCTCGACTTCGTCGTGCAGGCGCACACGGGGATCCTCTCGGTCACCGGGCCGGACCCGGAGACCCCGACGAAGGCCGGGGTCCCGATCGCCGACCTGTCGGCGGGGCTCTACGCGACGATCGGCGTGCTCGCCGCGCTGCGTCGCGCCGAGCGGACCGGCGTCGGCGGACGGATCGAGGTCTCGCTCGCGGAGGCCTGCGGCTCGCTGCTGGCCAACCAGGCGGCCGGCCATCTCATCGGGGGCGCCACGCCGCGGGCGATGGGCAACGAGCATCCGAACATCACGCCGTACGAGGTCCTACGCACGGCCGACAGGCCGATCGCCATCGCCGCGACGTCCAACCTCCAGGTCGCGCGGCTGTTCGGGGTCCTCGATGCGTCAGAGCTCGCCGAGGATCCGCGGTTCACCACCAACGCCGACCGGATGGCCCACCGTGCCGAGCTCGTCGCCGAGCTCGAGGAACGGTTCGCGACCCGGCCCGCCGGCGAGTGGGTCGTCGCGCTGAACGAGGCCGGCGTCGCCGCCGCGCCGATCAACACCGTTCCCGACATGCTCGCCGATCCCGACACGCGGGCCGGGCTCGTCACGAGCGTGACCGACGCGGAGGGCAACGAAGTGCCGCAGCTGCGCACCCCGATCCGCCTGGACGGCGTGCCGCTGCCGCCGTCGTCCCGCCCGCCGGGGTTGGGCGAGCACGACGCGGAGATCCGCGGGGCACTCGCCGGCCAACGATCGGGATCCGACCTGGCGTCAACCGGGGACTAGTGCAGCACGAGACGCCACGCTAGTGTTCTAGTGGTGCCGACCTCGCGCCCGACCGTCCAAGGCAACTTCCTCCTTCCCCTCGAGCAGGCGGAGTGGCTGCGCGAGTACGCGTTCAGGACGCGGCGCAAGCAGGCGGAGATCGTGCGTGAAGCACTCGCCGATTACCGCCGCAGCGTCGAGCAGGACGAGGGGACCCCCGACGACGAGCGTCGCCGCCGGATGACCGCGCGGTTCGCGCATGGGCGCGGTGTCGATCTCGACATCCTGCTCGAGTCTGACGGTCGGGTCTGGCAGCGCGACCCGTGAGCTGGGGTTCGGGGCTCCCGCTCCTCGCCGACACCTCGGCGTGGGCGCGCATCGGTCGCTACGAAGCACGCTGGCTGCAGGCGCTCGAGGCCGAGCGCATCGTCAGCTGCGGGGTGGTGCACCTCGAGCTGCTCTTCAGCGCGCGAGCCCGCGAGGACGTCCTCGAGCTCGATGCCGATCTCGGCACGCTCCGCGAGCTTCCGGTGTCGCGGGCGACGATGTCGTCTGCCCGTCAGGCCGTCCTCGACCTCGCGTCGCAGGGGTCCGCCGGCCATCACCGCGTCCCGCCCCAGGACGCCATCATCGCGGCGTGCGCCGCCGAGCACGGCTGCGCCGTCCTGCACTACGACGCGCACTACGACCGCCTGGCCGACGTGCTGGCGTTCGAGTCGGTGTGGGTCGCCCCGCGGGGCAGTCTCTGAGCACGGAGCGCATGCGCGCGGACACCGTGTCCGGCGCTATCGTCCGTGTGGTCAGCAGGAGAGGAGACGCAGTGCCGACGGTCGACAACTGGACCCCGAAGGGGCCGCCCATCACGGATCCGCGCATCCGCGAGCGGCTCGCCGAGGTGCTGGACCGCGCCCTCCTCCTGCTGCCCGCCGTGTCGGAGGAGAAGCCGTCCTTCCCGCGCGACATCGACGACGCGCTCTCCACGCTCGACGCGCTGGTCGCGCTCGTCCGGGAGCTGGGCGTCGAGGTCGCCGAGCGTGGCGATCTGCTCGGGGACCTGCGGGAGATCCACGGCGACCTGCGCGAGCACCGGGTGCTGCGCCGCTACGACGCGATGGCCGGGATCCAGAAGGCGCTCGCGCGGCTACGAGGGATCACGTCGCCCGACGACATGCTCCAGCGGGTCCCCGAAGAGCTCTGCAAGGGCCTGGGCTTCGACCGCGCGATCATCTCCCGGGTCGAGGACTCGATGTGGATCCCGGTGAAGATCTTCGTCACCGGCGACGAGGCGTGGGCGCAGCGCATCCTCGCCGCCGCGTCCGAGCCCCAGCCGCTGGACCACCTGCTGATCGAGTCGGAGATGGCCCGCCGCCGAGCCCCGCTGCTGGTGCGCGACGTGCAGGAGTCCGACCACGTCCACCAGCCCATCGCGTCGGTGTCCGACAGCCGCTCCTACGTTGCGGCGCCGATCATGCCCGAGGGCCACGTGATCGGCTTCTTCCACGCCGACTACTACCTCTCCCAGCGCCACGCCGACGAGGTCGACCGCGACGTGCTCTTCGCGTTTGCCGAGGCCTTCGGCAACGTCTTCCTACGCGCGGTGCTGGCGACCCGTCTGAAGGCGCAGGGGGACCAGGTCCGTGCGATGGCGGCGTCGCTGGAGGCGGTCATCCACGAGATCCGCGAGTCCGAGGTCACGATGACCGGCGAGTCGCATCCGGCGCCGGCGGGTGGACCCCGGCTCGCGCCGCCGTCGCCGGGCGACCATCGCCTGCACTCGCTGCTCACCGCGCGCGAGCTCGAGGTCCTGTCCCTCCTCGCGGCCGGCGAGACGAACGCGGCGATCGGCAACCGGTTGGTCATCAGCGAGGGCACCGTCAAGTCGCACGTGAAGCACATCCTCCGCAAGCTCCGGGCGTCCAACCGCGCCGAGGCGGTGTCGAAGTACATGCGGCTCTCGGGCCGCGCCGCCTGAAGGACGGTGACATTTCGTCTGTAAGGGTCTATCCTGATCTGCATGGCGACCACCATCCAGCGTCCTGCGCTCTCCGCGAGCACCCTGATCGGCTCGGTCGAGCCGTCCGCCGCCGGGCCGGTGGCGAGCGGCTCCCTGCCGTACACCGCGGTGCCGGTCGTCCCGGCCCCGCCGATCGTGCAGGTCGCCCGCTTCGGCCGCCGGACGATGCCGTTCCTGTTCGGCGCGCACCGTACGCTCGGGTCGACCTTCACCTTCCGCGTCCCGACGCGCGGCGGCATCACGGTCGTCACCCACCCGGACCACGCGCGCTCGCTGTTCACGGCGCCGCACGAGCTGGTGCCGTCGATCACGGCCGAGTCGCCGCTGCGGCCGATCGTCGGCGAGTCGGTCCTCACCGCCAACGGCGCGCGCCACATGCGGCAGCGCCGGCTGCTGCTCCCGCCCTTCCATGGCGAGGCGATCGCGAAGTACGCGGCCGGCATCGAGGCGATGATCCACCGGGAGCTCGACAGCTGGCAGGAGGGCGCGACGTTCCCGCTCGCGCAGCGCATGCAGGCGGTCACCCTCGACGTGATCATGTCCGGCGTCTTCGGCGTGGAGGGCGAGCCGCCGAAGGGCAGCACGGAGCAGAAGCTCCGCGACGGGACGCGCAAGACGCTCGCGTTCAGCGAGAAGCCCGCGTTCGCGCTGCTGGAGCTGCGCAACATCGGCAAGGTCGAGCCCGTCGGCCTGCTGAAGCGGATGCTCGACTCGGTCGACGTCCACTACTTCCAGATCATCCGCGAGCGCCGCGCGCTCCCCGAGGCCCGACGGGGCACCGACGTGCTGTCCCTTCTGCTGAGCGCGACCGACGAGGACGGTCAGACCCTGACCGACCAGGAGATCCGCGACGAGCTGCTGACGCTCGTGCTGGCCGGACACGAGACGACCGCCAACCAGCTGGCGTGGGCGTTCGAACGGCTGACCCGGACCCCCGTCGCGCACGAGACGCTCAAGTCGCTCGTCCGCAGCGACGATCCCCTCGCGGACGCCTACGTCGACGCGACGATCCACGAGGCGATGCGCGTGCGACCGGTCATCGCGATGGTCGGGCGGATCATCCAGAGCGACTGGCAGTTCGGTGAGCACGTCGTACCGACCGGGTCGGCGATCGCGATCGGCAGCGTCCTGATCCACCACCGCGAGGACCTCTACCCGCGCCCGTTCTCGTTCCTGCCCGAGCGGTTCCTGAAGGACGACGGCAGCTTCCACAAGCCCGGGACCTACACCTGGCTGCCCTTCGGCGGCGGCACCCGGCGCTGCCTCGGCGCCGCGCTGGCGATGGCGGAGATGCGCATCGTCGTGCGCGCGATCACGGAGCGGTTCGACCTCGAGGCGCCGTCCGCGGAGCCCGAGCGCGAGAACCACCGCAACGTCACGATGATCCCGCGCCAGGGCGGGCTCGTCACCGTGCGCCGCCGGGTGGCCTGATCGCGACGTCAGGCGTCCGGGAGGACGTCGCGCAGCGCCTTCTCGCTGCGCGCCTGCAGCGCGAGCCGGAACGCCGCGTTCACCGCACTGGTCGCCCACGGTCGCATGCTGTCCAGCGCGCCGGCGACGTTCGCCAGGGCCGCTGCGCGATCCGGTTCACCGGCGATGGCCGGGCGCGACACCCGCTCGACGAAGATCTCGGCGAAGGCCTGGGCCAGGACGTCCAGCTGCCGGTGCAGCAGTTCGAGGATCTCCACCGCCTCCTCGAACGAGAGGCCGAGCGCCTTCAGCTGCATCCCGTGCGCGCGGAGGGTCGGGCTCAGGACGACGATGCGACCGTCCTCCTCGATCCGCAGGAACCCGGTGGCGATCGACCGCTGCACGAGCTCGGGCGTGACCTCGTCCCCCCACACCTCGGAGACGTCCTCGGGTGAGACGACCATCGGGGACTCCTCGATGAGCCCGTGCATCAGCGTGTCGGCGAAGGCGCGCAGCTCGCGCGGGTCGATCCCCTCGCCCCAGCGGACGAGACGCTCGATGGCGGGAAGGCCAAAGCCCTGCTCGCGGAGGTCGCGCACGAGCTCCAGCCGCGCGACGTGGTCCTCGTCGTAGAGCGCGATCCGGCCGGAGCGCTCGGGTGCGTCGATGAGGTCCTGCGCCTGGTAGGCGCGGATGTTCCGCACGGTCACGCCGACCCGTGCGGAGAGCTCCTCGATCGTCAGCTGGGGCGCGTCGGGCACGCCCCGAAACGTATCCCTACGTGGGCAGCCCCGTCGCGAACTCGCCGCGCTCCTCGGTGGATGCCAGCCACGACTGCTTGCTGTCGCACCACAGGTCCATCTCGGGCTCGAGCCACGAGCGGTCGTCCAGGGTGCCGGCCTTGACCGCGGCCATGCCCGGCATCTCGGCGAGCGTCGTGAGGATCGGGGACCCGCACTCGCCGCAGAACTTGCGCTCGCGCGGCTCCTGCGTCTCGGTGCCGACGGTGTTGAAGACCTTGAGGTGGTCCTCGCCCTCGATCACCAGCGTGTCGGTCTCGATCAGGACGTTCAGCGAGAAGGGTGCGCCGCTCTGCTTCTGGCAGTCGTCGCAGTGGCACAGGGCCACGGCCGCCGGGTCCGTGGTCGCGGAGTAGCGGACGGCGCCGCAGAGGCACCCGCCCACGATGTTGGGATCGCTCATGGGCCGACCCTCCCGCGCGGGCTGGTATCGACGCAACCGCCCCTCCCCCGGTCGGGGGGCGAAGATTCCTCCCAGGAAGCAGCCGGTCATCCGCGCGGGGGAGGATTGGCGTCCGAGGGGGTGATGTCGTCGCCCCGCCACCTCCGTACCTTTGGACACCATGGCCTCGCCCACGCACGCCTCCAGCGAAGAGCTCACCGACGAGCAGCGCGAGATCCGCGATCTGGCCCGGCGGTTCTCCGATGAGGTCGTCGCGCCGCAGGCGAAGGCGTGGGACCGCGACCACACCTTCCCGGCGGACGTCGTCAAGCAGCTCGGCGAGCTCGGGCTCATGGGGGTCTGCATCCCCGAGGCGCACGGCGGGGCGGGCTCGGACTACCTGAGCTACGCGCTCGTCCTCGAGGAGCTGTCCCGCGGCGACGCCGGCCTGGGCACCACGATGGCCGTCCACTCCGGCGCCGGCACCATGCCGATCCTCCTCAACGGCACCGACGAGCAGATCGAGCGCCTGGTCCGTCCGCTGGCCGAGGGCACGGAGCTCGCCGCGTTCGCATTGACCGAGGCCGAGTCCGGCTCCGACGCGGCCGCGATGCGCTCGAAGGTCGTCTCCGGCGGCTCCGGCGCGCAGGTGCGCATCGAGGGCACGAAGCAGTGGATCACCAACGGTACGTACGCCCAGACGTTCACGGTCTTCGCTCGCGACCCCGAGGCCCGCGACAAGCCCAGCGCGTTCGTCGTGCGCCACGACGCCGAGGGCTTCTCGATCACCCGGGAGGAGGAGAAGCTCGGCCAGCACTCCTCGAACACCGCCGACCTGCTGCTGGAGAACTGCGAGGCTGAGCGCCTCGGTGCGCCGGGGCAGGGGATGCGGATCGCGCTGTCCACCCTCGACGGCGGCCGCATCGGCATCGCCGCCCAGGCCGTCGGCATCGCGCAGGCCGCCCTCGACGTCGCCACCGCCTACGCCAAGGAGCGGCGCGCGTTCGGCAAGGCGATCGGCTCCTTCCAGGCGATCTCGCAGAAGCTCGCCGACATGGACACCGAGATCGCCGCCGCGCGCGCGCTCGTGCACCGCGCCGCGCGCCTGAAGGACGCCGGCAAGCCCCACACGGTCGAGGGCGCGCAGGCCAAGCTCTTCGCGTCACGGGTCGCGCGGCACTGGACCGGCGAGGCCATCCAGGTCCTCGGCGGCTACGGCTACACCAAGGAGTTCCCGGTGGAGCGATACTTCCGGGACGCGAAGATCACCGAGATCTACGAGGGCACCAGCGAGATCCAGCGCCTGGTCATCGCCCGCGCACTGCTCGGCGACGTCGTCGGCACCACCTGAGAACCCCAGAGAGGTCACATGTTCAAGACACGTTTCACCGAGACGTTCGGCATCGAGCACCCGATCGTCCAGGGCGGGATGCAGTGGGTCGGCCGCGCCGAGCTCGTCGCCGCCGTCGCCAACGCGGGCGCACTGGGCCACATCACGGCGCTGACGCAGCCCACGCCGGAGGATCTCGTCAAGGAGATCGAGCGCTGCCGGGAGCTGACCGACAAGCCGTTCGGCGTCAACCTCACGATCCTGCCGTCGATCACACCGCCGCCGTACATGGAGTACGCGCAGGCGATCGTCGACTCCGGCGTGAAGTACGTGGAGACCGCGGGCAACAACCCGATCGAGTTCCTGGAGATCTTCAAGCCCGCCGGGATCAAGACGATCCACAAGGCCACCACCGTCCGCCACGCCATCAAGGCGCAGCAGATCGGCGTCGACGCGGTCTCGATCGACGGCTTCGACTGCGCCGGGCACCCCGGCGAGGACGACGTCACCAACCTCATCCTGATCCCGCGCGCCGCGGACCAGCTGACGATCCCGATCATCGCCTCCGGTGGCATCTCCGACGCCCGCGGCATGGTCGCGGCGCTCGCCCTGGGAGCGGACGCGATCAACATGGGCACGCGCTTCATGTGCACCGCGGAGTCCCCGATCCACGAGAAGGTCAAGGACCACCTCGTGCAGGCCGACGAGCGGATGACCGACCACATCTTCCGGTCCTTCCGCAACACCGCGCGCGTCGCGAAGAACTCGATCTCCCAGGAGGTCATCAAGATCGAGAAGGACGGTGGCCAGTTCGAGGACGTCCGCGACCTCGTCTCCGGTGCCCGCGGCAAGACCGTCTACGAGACCGGCGACGTCGAGGCCGGGATCTGGTCCGCCGGCCTCTCGCAGGCGCTGATCTACGACTCGCCGACCTGCCAGGAGCTCGTCGACCGCATGATCACCGAGGCCGAGGAGATCATCAACGGCCGCCTGGCGGGCATGCTCGGCACACCCGTCGCGTCCTGATCCACCGGCGCCGCTGGACCTGAGCTCGCTGCCGGCGCGAGCTCAGGTCCGCCGCGCACTCCCGGTGCAGAACCGGCACAGGCTGGGGGTGGCGCTGTGACACGGCGCCGCGTGACCCTGCGCGGATGCCGCACCGCACCCCGCTCCAGGTCGACGCCGCGATCCGCGCCATGCTCGACGTCAGCGGCGGGATCGTCGGCGGGGGCGAGCTGCGGGCAGCCGGCATCGGCCGGGACGTCGTGCGACGGCGACTGCGTGAGGGCGCGTTGCAGGAGCCGTATCCCGGCGTGTTCGCCCACGTCTCCTCCCAGCTCGATCTCCCGACCCGGCGGCGGGCCGTCGTGCTGTCCTGTGGGCCCGGTGCCGCGCTCACCGGCTGGACCGCGGCGGAGCATCTCGGGCTGGTCACGTTCCAGGAGCGACCCGACAGCGGCCTCCACGTCGTCGTCCCCGCGCACCGCCGGCCGCGACGTGCAGGCACGGGCATCACGGTCGTCCGCAGCGAGCTGCTCGTCCCGGAAGACATCGCCGTCCACGATGAAGTCGACTGCCTGCGGCTCGGTCCGCTGTTGCACGACCTCCTCGTGTCGCGCCACCCCGACCGCACGGTCGAGCGACTGCTGGATGAGGCCGCGTACCTGGGCCTGTGGAAGCCGTGGGAGATGCGGGACTTCCTCGACCGCATCGGCGACCGGCGCGGGAGCCGTCGGCTGGCGGCGCTGGTCGAGCGCCACACGCCCGGGACGACGCGGACCGCGAACGGGCTCGAGGAGGCGTTCCTGGCGATCTGCGACGAAGAGGGCTGGCCCCGACCGATCTGCCAGCAGCCCGACCGCCTCGCGGACGGGCGCAGGATCCGCCACGACTTCCTCTGGCCGAAGCTGCGCTTCAGCGTCGAGACGGACGGGGACCGAGGTCATGCCGGGCCGCGCCGACGCGCCCGTGACGCCAGCCGCGACGCGCTGCTGGCCCGGCGCGGGCACGTCGCCGTCCGGGTCGCGCGGCGCGAGGTGTTCGAGGCCCGCCACGTCGTGGTCGAGCGCGTCGGGCTCCAGTTGCACGCCGCGCTCGCCCGAGCCGATGGCGGACCTCGGCTCGCGCGGAAAGCGAGCTGAGGTCCGGCGCCGACCGAGACCGGCTCAGCGCAGCGCGTCGGGCAGCGTCGCGTGGGGGAAGCCCTCGAACGCTTCGGCGCGGTCCGTCGGCACGGTCTTCCACGTGTGCCGGTGGTTGGGGACCGCGCCGTCGACCCGCACGCAGGACCCGGAGACGAACGCCGCCCCGGGCGAGAGCAGGAACGTCACCGCGGCGGAGACCTCCGCCTCGGTGCCGAACCGGCCCAGCGGGATCTCGTTCTTGAGCCGTCGCAGCTCGGCCTGCATCGACGCGTCGTAGGTGTCGAACCCGCTCGAGGCGATCCACCCCGGCGCGACCGCGTTGACGCGCACCCCGGCGTGCGCCCACTCGCAGGCGCACGTCTCGGTGAGGTTGAGCATCCCGGCGCGCGCCGCACCCGAGTGGGCCATCGTCGGCATACCGCCCCAGATGTCGGCGATGATGTTGACGATGCTGCCGCCGTGGTCGGCCATCGACTGCTTGTACACCTCGCGGGACACGATGAAGCCGCCGGTGAGGTTGTTGCGCAGGACGGCGTCCCAGCCCTTCAGCGACAGCTCCTCGACCGGCGAGGGGTACTGGCCGCCGGCGTTGTTGACCAGGCCGCTGATCGGGCCGTGCTGCCCGACGATCGCGGCGACCGCCTCGATCACGGCGTGCTCGTCGCGGATGTCGAACGGGTGACAGGTCGCGGTGCCCCCGGCGGCGGCGATCTCCTCCTGCACGCCCTCGAGACGCTCGACGCGGCGGCCGGTGATCGCCACGGTGGCGCCGAGTGCGGCCAACTCGTGCGCGATGCAGCGGCCGATGCCGCTGCCACCGCCGGTCACGACGACCGTCCTTCCGGCAAACAGGTCGGGGGCGAAGACGGAGCGGTACGGCGCGACGGGCTGATCCATGGCGGGTAGGACTACCAGACCGCTCGATATAGGCCGAACGGGGGATGTCTCAGGACACTTCGGTCACTTGTTGCGGGTGGGCGGGCAGGCGTACGGTCAGTGGATGTCCAAGTCCAAGCGCCGGAGCATCACCCAGACGCACGACCGCATCGCGCAGCTGGGCTGGGAACCCACCTACCACGAGCCGGTCCCGCGGTACCCCACGCGGTACCACATCCCGGCGAAGTCGAAGGACCCGATGAAGCAGATCATGCGGGAGTACCTCCCCATGGAGCTGGAGAAGGACGACCGGGTCTACGGCGGGCACGACGCGGCGGTGCGCGCGGGGATGACGGGCAAGACCGAGGAGCGCTGGACCGAGATCCTCAAGCCGTTCCTCACGGTCACCAACTACGCCGAGATCGGCGCCGGCCGCTGCATGTCGATGCTCATCGACGCGATCCCCTCCAACGAGCTGCGCAACGGCTACCACGTGCAGTACATGGACGAGATCCGCCACACCGGGATGCAGATGTCCCTCGGGCGCTGGTACGCGAAGAACGTGCCGGACCCCAGCGGCTGGAACCAGATGATGAAGGCGATGCCGCGCGACATCTTCACCCTCGGCGGCATGAACTTCGCCAACCACTTCATGGTCGGCGACCCGATCCAGTGCGCGTTCGCGCTGCAGGTCGTCGCCGAGACGGCCTTCACGAACGTCGCGTTCGTGGCGCTGCCCGACGTCGCCGCCCGCAACGGCGACTTCACGCTCCCCACCACGTACCTGAGCGTGCAGTCCGACGAGGCACGCCACATCTCCAACGGCTACGCGACGCTGCTCACCGTCCTGCAGGACGACCGGAACATCCCGTTCATCGAGCGCGACCTGCAGCAGGCGTGGTGGATCAACCACGCGTTCCTCGACGTGTTCACGGCGGCGGTCATGGAGTACTTCTCCCGGGACCGCTCCGACCCGGAGTCGTTCCTGGACAAGTGGGACCGCTGGATCCGCGACGACTGGTACCGCGCCTACATCGTCAAGCTCGGCAAGCTCGGGCTCGACATGGACCCGCACATCTTCGACCGCGCCCGCGAGCGCATCGTCAAGGGCCTGCACCACAAGGTCGTGATGATGGCCTTCGCGACGTGGCCGATGCACTTCTGGAAGTTCGACGGCATGGACGAGCGCGACTTCGAGTGGTTCGAGAGCAAGTACCCGGGCTGGTACGACGAGTACGGCTTCTTCTGGGAGGCCTACCGCGAGCTCGACGACCCGGCCGAGGCGTCGCTGCTCCTCACCGGCCTCATGCCGGAGGCACCGCCGTTCTGCTGGACCTGCACGATGCCGTCGGTCATCGACGAGGACATGTGCCACCGCGTCGTCGACGAGCGCACGAGGTTCTACTGCTCCAAGGAGTGCCGCTGGATCGACGAGTCGAACCCCGGACGCTACGTCGGCGACCGCAACTACTTCGACCGCTTCCACGGCATGGACCTCGCGGACGTCGTCACCGACCTGGAGTTCGTGCGCGCCGACGGCGAGACCCTGATGGGCCAGCCGCACCTCCGCGAGGAGAAGAAGTGGACGCTCACCGACCTGCGCAAGGTCGCGATGACGGTCGAGAGCCCGAACATCAACATGGCGAAGTCCATGGGGCTCCCGGACGGCGACCACTCCAAGGCCTTCCAGGCGGGCATCAACGTGGCGACCGGCCGCAACGGCGGGCCCGGGCCGGTGCACGTCGAGGCGCTGGACATCCCACTCCCGCTCACCCTGGACTGACGTGCCGCGGATCCTGCTCGAGCCCCTCGGCGAGGAGATCGACTGCGAGGACGACGAGACGATCCTCGACGCGTCGTTCCGCCAGGGCTACTCGCTGGTCCACGGCTGCCGTGAGGGTCAGTGCTCGGCGTGCAAGTGCTACCTGCTCGATGGCGAGGTGTCGCTGAAGACGTACTCGACGTTCGCGCTGTCGGAGAGCGAGGAGGAGCAGGGCTACACCCTGCTCTGCCGTGCGATGCCCGACGACGACGAGGTCACCGTCGAGCTCCTGCACTACGACCCCGAGAACTACCGGGCCGACCACCCCATCCGCGACGGCCGGGCCACCGTCGAGTCGGTGCGGGCGTTCACGCACGACATCAGCGAGGTCGTCCTGCGGATCGACGAGCCGGCGGACTTCGACTTCGCGCCGGGGCACTACGTCGACCTGCACGTCCCCGGGAGCGACGAGCGCCGGTCGTTCTCGATGGCGAACCTGCCGGGCGACGGGCGCATCGAGCTGATCGTCAAGCGCTATCCGGGCGGCCGGATCTCCGGGATGCTCGAGGATGGCGCGCTCGCGCCCGGGACGACGCTGGGCTTCACCGGGCCGTACGGCACGTTCCGTCTGCGGGCGAACGACCGCCCCGTGCTCATGGTCGCCGGCGGCTCCGGGATGGCCCCCCAGCTCGCGCTGCTGCGGCAGATGGCCGCCGAGGGGTGCGGGCGACCCGTGCGGTTCTTCTACGGGGCGCGCACCGCCGACGACCTCTTCCTGCTCGACGAGATCGCGGCGCTGGGCGCGCAGCTGCCCGACTTCCGGTTCGTGCCGGTCCTCTCCGAGGAGGGGGAGGGCTTCGTCCACGACGCGGTCGCCCGGTTCCTCGACACGGGCGAGATCGGGGAGAACGTCGAGGCGTACCTCTGCGGCCCGCCGCCGATGGTCGACGCCGCGACCGAGCTGCTCATCGACGGCCGGGACCTCGACACCGGCCAGGTCCACTTCGACAAGTTCACCACGTCGGTCGCCGCCGGCGATCAGGAGGCAGCGACATGACCGAGCCCCCCGTCAAGAAGCTCGACGACGGCAGCGCCCGTCGCGGCGACGACGCCGAGCGGACCTTCAACTACTTCACGCCGGCCAAGCGCCGCGCGTCGGTGTACGAGGACGTCACGATCGACACGCAGCCGTCGATCCACCGGCATGTCGACCGCGGCTGGCAGCTCTCGTTCGACGGCGTCCACGGCGTCTGGAGCGACGACTCCACCCGGCTGGAGTCCGGTGACTGGTACGCCTTCCGCGACCCCGCCGGCTGGTGGGAGCGGAACTTCTACCAGCTGGGCGCCCAGCACGAACGGCAGATCGACGGGGCGGTCCGACAGGCCAACGCCGACGGCCTGTTCCAGGACTTCGACCCGGACTGGGTCGAGTTCCTGCGCGCGAATCTCCAGGTCCCCGCGTTCGTGCAGCACGGCCTGTGGCTCGCCACCGCCTCCTGCGGCCGCGACACGCTGTCGGACACCCTCACGCACGCGATGGTCATGCAGGCCGCACTGAAGCAGCGCTTCGCGCAGTCGATGGTCCTCTACGCACTGGACCTCGAGCCGCACTTCGGGCCCTTCCCGATGGACACCGCGCGCGAGCGGTGGCTCGAGCACCCCGCCTGGCAGCCCACGCGCAAGTACATCGAGAAGCTGCGCACCGTCGTGGACTGGGGCGAGTCGATCGTCGCGATCAACCTCTGCTTCGAGCCCATCGTCGGCGTCCTCATCCAGCGCGAGCTCGGCATGCGGGCCGCGAGCGCCAACGGGGACACCGTGACCCCGGCCCTCGGCCGCGTCGCCCAGCTCGAGTGGCAGTGGGTCCACCAGTGGACGGCCGCGTTCGCCGAGCTCGTGCTGCAGGACGAGACGCACGCCGAGCTCAACCGCGACCTCGTCGCCGGGTGGATGGCCGACTGGCTGCCGCAGGCGTTCGAGGCCGCCCAGGCCCTCTCGGGCATGGTCGACGAGCTGCCGGTGAAGATCGACTTCGAGGCGTCCTGGGAGCGGACCCTCGCCGACGCGCAGAAGATCTGGGACGCCTGCGGCGTCGCGGACCTGGTCCCGGTGCCCGCATGAGCGGCGACGTCAAGGCCGACGACGCCACCAGCGGGGGCGGCACCTACGACTTCGTCGGCATCGTGATGGCCCGCAGCGCCGAGGGCGACGCGGTCGCCGACGTCCTGCGTGAGAAGCCCGGCGTCGAGGTCATCCAGCAGCCGTCGTTCTGGGACATCCGTGCGCCGGACCGGCTGGAGATCGACTACGACGAGGTCTCCGAGGAGCTCGGGGTCGATGTCGACGCGTACACGATCCAGCACGAGATGTCGACGCACTACGGCCGCATGGTCACGACCGACGACAAGCTGATGCTCTTCGCGGACCCGATCGAGGCGATGGAGTTCCTCGGCGGCTGAGGATTTCCACGAACGGGCCGCCCGCTGGTTGGCGCGGCCCCGCCTTGACCGTGGGCTCGGGCTCCCGGTAGACACTGGGGTGCAGTGCGCCCCACCGTCGTCGTCCATCCCTGAGGGAGCTGTCCCAGATGCTCGAAGGTCTCGTCCAGAACGATCACCCACTGACCGTGGGCATGATCCTGCGCCGCATGCGCACGGTGAACGGCGACTCGGAGGTGGTGACGCTCCGGGCCCCGGGCCAGCTGGATCGGGCGACGTACCGCGAGGTCGGCGACCGCTGTGACCTGCTCGCCGACGGGCTGTCGAAGCTCGGCATCGGTGAAGGGGACCGCGTCGGCACGTTCATGTGGAACTCCCAGGAGCACCTCGAGGCCTACTACGCCATCCCGGCGATGGGCGCGGTCCTCCACACCCTGAACCTGCGGCTGTTCCCCGAGCAGCTCGTCTACATCGTCAACCACGCCAAGGACAAGGTCATCCTGGTCGACGACTCGGTGATCCCGCTCATGGCGCCGCATGCCGAGAAGTTCGAGACGGTCGAGAAGTTCATCGTCGTCGGCAGCGGGGATGCGAGCGCGCTCCCGGCCGACAAGGTCATCCGCTACGACGACCTCATCGCCGGCGCCGAGCCGGGCTTCCAGTACCCCGACGTGGACGACCGCAGCGCCTCCGGCCTGTGTTACACGTCCGGCACGACGGGCGACCCGAAGGGCGTCCTCTACTCGCACCGCTCGACCTTCCTGCACGCGATCGCGTCGGGCATGGTCGACTCGCTGGGCGTGTCGGGGAACGACATCGTCCTGCCGGTCGTCCCGATGTTCCACGCCCAGGCGTGGGGCCTGGCGTACGCGGCGCCGCTGGTGGGCGCCGACCTGATCATGCCCACGAAGTTCCTCCAGGGCGAGCCCCTGGCGAAGCTCATCGAGGGCGAGAAGGTCACCGTCGCGGGTGCGGTCCCGACGCTGTGGATGGACCTGCTGCGCTACGCCGACGAGCACAAGCCCGACCTCTCGTCGCTGCGCTGCGTGCCGTGTGGCGGCGCCGCCGTCCCCAAGTCGCTGATGGAGGCCTTCCAGGAGCGCCACGGCGTGCTCATCGTCCAGGCGTGGGGCATGACGGAGACCTCGCCGCTGGGCGCGGTCGCCCGTCCGCCGCGCGGCGTGTCGGACGAGGAGTCGTGGGCCTACCGCACGGTCGCCGGCCGCATCGCTGCCGGCGTCGAGGCGCGGATCACCGCGGACGACGGCAGCGAGGTCCCGTGGGACGGCGAGTCCACCGGGGAGCTCGAGGTCCGCGGCCCGTGGATCGCCAGCGCCTACTACGAGGTCGACGCCCCGGAGAAGTTCCATGACGGCTGGCTGCGCACCGGTGACGTCGCGGCCATCAACAGCACCGGCTACATCCGCATCACCGACCGCGCCAAGGACGTCATCAAGTCCGGCGGCGAGTGGATCTCCTCCGTCGACCTCGAGCTCGAGCTCATGGCCCACCCGGGGGTCCGCGAGGCTGCGGTCATCGCCAAGCCCGACGAGCGCTTCTCCGAGCGCCCGCTCGCGTGCGTCGTGCTGGAGGAGGGGTCCGACGTGCCGGCCTCCGAGCTGGCCGGCTTCCTGCTCGACCGGGTCGCCAAGTGGTGGATCCCGGACGAGTACGCGTTCATCGAGGAGGTTCCCAAGACCTCCGTCGGCAAGTTCGACAAGAAGGTCCTGCGCGCCCGTCTCGAAGACGGCGAGCTGACCGACCGCCGGACCGTCGACAAGATCGAGGCCGCACCCGCCGCCTCGTCGTGACGCCGCACACCGGCCCCGTCCTCGTGGACGGGCGCCGGGTCGAGACGCTGGACCTGCCGGGCGACGACACGCGTCGCCCGGTGGTGCTGCTCCACGAGGGACTCGGGTCGATCGGCCTCTGGCGGGACTTCCCGCGCGCGGTCGCGTCGGCGACCGGCCGGCGGGTCGTCGTGTACTCGCGGCCGGGCCACGGGCGGTCCGAGCGGCCCGCGGGCGGCGCCCGGACCGCGGCGTTCTTCGCCCGCGAGGCCGACGTCGTGCTGCCGGCGGTGCTCGAGGCGCGTGACCTCCGTGACCCGATCCTCGTCGGGCACAGCGACGGCGCGACGATCGCGCTGCTGCACGCCGCCCGGGCGCCGGTGACGGGCGTCGTCGCCATCGCGCCGCACGTCTTCGTCGAGCCCGACGCCGTCGGGGGCATCGAGGATGCGGTGCGAGCGTTCGAGGAGGGGGAGCTGCGCGAGCGGATGTCCCGTCACCACGACGATCCGGACCACGTCTTCCGCTCCTGGAGCGACCTCTGGCTGGACCCGCGGTTCCTGACCTGGAGCATCGAGGCCGACCTCCGGACGCTGACCGCACCGCTGCTCCTCGTGCACGGCGCGCAGGACCACTACGGGACGGTGGAGCAGCTCGACCGCATCGAGGCGCGGGTCGCCTCGGCGTCCGTGCAGCGCTTCGTCGCGGCGGCCGGTCACAGCCCGCACCTGGATCAGCCGGAGGTCCTGCGGGACGCGGTGGCGGGCTTCGCCGCCCGTCTCGGGTGACCCGGTGGTGGTTCAGGGTGGCGCCGACGGGCACGCGCGTGAGAGGATCAGGGGAGCGTCGGCGCGCACACGTTGACCGTACACTCTGTCCGACACTTCGCCATCTCTGAGGGAGAGCCGCATGTCCTTGTCCGAAGCCGCCCCCGGCGCCGCTTCCACCGCCGACGTCCTGTCCGGCGTCAGCACGCTCTGCGAGCTGTTCCAATCCACCGCCGCGAAGGCCGGTGACCAGGTCGCCCTCCGAACGCTCGGCGGGACGACCGAGGTGACCTGGACCGAGTACGCCGCCCGCGTGGAGGCGATCGCCGCCGGCCTCGCCAACCTCGGCGTGAAGCGCGGCGACGCGGTCGCGATCATGATGACCAACCGCCCCGAGTTCAGCCTCGTGGACTGCGCCGCGATGCATCTCGGTGCCACCCCCTTCAGCGTCTACAACACGCTCCCGGCCGACGAGATCGCCTTCCTGTTCTCCAACGCCGGCAACAACGTCGTCGTCTGCCAGGAGGCGTTCGCCCCGCAGGTGAAGACCGCCGCGGCCGAGGTCGGCATCGAGCACCTCGTCTGCATCGACGCCGAGGTCGAGGGCATGATCACCCTCGCCGACGTCGAAGGCTCCCCGGCCGAGGGCTTCGACTTCGAGGCCGCCTGGAAGGGCGTCGACGAGCAGGACGTGCTGACGCTCATCTACACGTCGGGCACGACCGGTCCCTCCAAGGGCGTCGAGCTGACACACAAGAGCATGCTCGCCGAGCTGCGTGGCATGGCCGAGGTCCTCCCGCTCGCCCCCGGCGACCGCACGATCTCGTTCCTCCCGCACGCCCACATCGCCGACCGCTGGGCGACCTACTACTCGCAGATGGTCCACGGCTCGACCGTCACCGGCATCGCCGACCCGACGCAGCTGCTGCCCGCGCTGCACGAGGTCCGCCCGACCGTGTGGGGCGCGGTCCCGCGCATCTGGGAGAAGTTCAAGGCCGCGCTCGACGCCGGCATCGCCGCAGAGACCGACCCCGCCAAGAAGGCCGGGATCGAGAAGGCGCTGGAGGTCGGGCACCAGTACCAGGCGCTCAAGCGCGCCGGCCAGGAGATCCCGGAGGAGCTCGACGCCGCGCACGCGAAGCTCGACGAGCTCGTCCTCTCGCAGCTCCGCGCGAAGCTCGGCCTCGACCAGGTCCGCTGGATCGTCGTCGGCGCCGCGCCGTCCCCGGCCGCACTGCTGGAGTTCTTCAGCGCGATCGGCCTGCCGCTCGTCGAGCTGTGGGGCATGTCGGAGATCTCCTGCTGCGCGATCGTCAACCCGCCGGAGGCCAACCGCATCGGCACCGTCGGCAAGGCGATCCCGGGCGTCGAGGTCCGGGCGGCGGAGGACGGCGAGCTGCAGGTCCGCGGTGACATCGTCATGAAGGGCTACCGCGGGCAGCCGGAGAAGACGAAGGAGACCTTCACCGACGACGGCTGGCTGATGACCGGCGACATCGTCGAGATCAGCGACGACGGCTACGTGAAGATCGTCGACCGCAAGAAGGAGCTCATCATCAACGCGGCCGGCAAGAACATGTCGCCGTCGAACATCGAGGCGCACCTGAAGAGCTCGCACGCGCTCATCGGTCAGGCCATCGCCATCGGCGACAGCCGCCCCTACAACGTCGCGCTGCTGGTGCTCGACCCGGACGCCGTGACGGCGTTCGTGGCGAAGCACGGGCTGTCCGGCGACGAGGCGAGCGCCACGGCGATCGCCGAGCGCGAGGACGTGAAGGCCGCGCTCGCGGCCGCGGTCGAGGAGGCCAACTCCCACCTCGCGCGCGTCGAGCAGATCAAGCGCTACGCGGTCCTCGGCGACGAGTGGATGCCGGGCGGCGTCGAGCTCACGCCGACGATGAAGCTCAAGCGCAAGCCGATCAACGAGAAGTACGCGTCGGAGATCGAGGCGCTGTACGCCTGACTCGGGATGGGTCCGGGAGGGCCGACTGTCGTTGTTTGTACAATCAACGACATGGCCCTCCCGAATCTCTTCTCCCCCTACACCCGCGGCGACCTCACGGTGCCGCACCGTGTCGCCCTCGCGCCCCTCACCCGCAACCGCGCCGTGGGCACCGTCCCCGGCCCGCTGAACGCCGAGTACTACGCCCAGCGGGCGAGCGCCGCGCTGCTGATCGCCGAGGGGACGCAGCCCGCCGCCAACGGCCAGGGCTACCTCGACACGCCCGGGCTGCACACCGACGAGCAGCAGGCCGGCTGGGCCGAGGTCGCCTCCGCGGTCGAGGCCGCGGGCGACGGCAGGCTCGTCGTCCAGCTGATGCACACCGGCCGCGTCGCGCACTCCTTCTACACCGGTGAGCAGCCCGTCGCGCCGTCCGCCGTGAAGGCCGCGGGCAAGGTCTTTACCCCCGACGGCATGATGGACTACGAGGAGCCGCGCGAGATCACCACCGATGAGCTCGCGGTCGTCCGCGACCAGTTCGTCGACGCCGCGCGCCGCGCGGTCGCCGCCGGTGCGTACGGCGTCGAGCTGCACGCCGCCAACGGCTACCTGCTGCACCAGTTCCTCGCGTCCGGGACGAACCGCCGTCAGGACGGCTACGGCACCGACGTCGCCGGACGCATCCGCTTCGTCCTGGAGACCGTCAAGGCGGTCGCCGACGAGATCGGTGCGTCACGCGTCGGCATCCGCGTCTCGCCGGGTCACCCGTTCAACGACATGACGGAGGACGATCCGCGGGAGACCTACGACGCGCTCTACGCCGGCCTCGAGGGCCTGGACCTGCTGTACGTCCACGTCCTCGAGACCGCGACGCACACCGGCTACTCCGCGATCGACCAGGCCCGCGGCGCCTGGTCCGGCACGCTGATGGGCAACGGCGGGTTCACCGAGGAGTTCGACGTCGAGGGCGCGGACGGGATGGTCGCCGACGGCAAGGTCGACCTCGTCGCCTTCGGTCGACGGTTCCTCGCGAATCCGGACCTGCCGGCGCGCCTGGAGTCCGGCGCGGACCTCAACGAGGCCGACCAGGACACCTTCTACCAGGGGGGCGAGGAGGGCTACACGGACTACCCGACGCTCGAGCAGGTCGGCGCCTAGCCGCCCCACACCATGTCGAACGTCAATCAGTGGCGGCCATCACCGCCATGGATTGACGTTCGACCGTCGAGGGGCCGAGGCACCAGGGCCTGCAGTGCGCCCGGGTCGGCGTAGAGGTCGGGGGTCGGCAGCCTGACGACCGTGAATCCCGCCGCCTCCCAGGCCGCCTGCTTGATCCGATCCTGGTCGGTCAGCACGTGGAAGGACGGTCCGTCGATCTCGATGATGTGCCAGAGGTCGGGCCAGCAGAGGTCGGCCTCCCAGCCGGCGAACACCTCGTTCACGCTCGGGATCCGGATGCCGAGCCCGTGGAGCTGGACCAGGGCGTAGGCCTCCGCGTCGCTCCTGCAGCGGTGGAACGGCAGGCCGGAGAACTGCCGGACGAACGCGCGCAGCGCGCGGATCCCGCGTCGTCGACGGTGCTGCTCGATGACGTGGAGCAGGTCCTCGGGAGTGGTCTTCCCCCTGCGTAGAGCCTCCCGGACGAGCTTCTCCGTCGCCCCCACGCCGGCGTGGGGGCGGAGGTCGATGATCGTCCGCTCGACCGTCGTCGCGGGGATGCCGTCGATGGTCGTCAGGTTGCCGCCGAGCGTGAGCGACCGGCTGACGAAGAGCCCAGGCAGACGCACGTACCCGCCGCTGCCGGGTCGGACGAGCTGGACGAACCCTCTCGGATCGCGGCGTCCGAGCTCGTGTCCGGCCGCAGCGCTGGACAACGCAAGGGCACTGTCCGGGGTGGTGAGCGTCGCGGCCTTCCACCGTTGCCGCTGCGTCAGCGGGCCGTACCCCGTCAGGTGGACGCCGTCGTGCAGCTTCCTCGTCCCCCGCGTCCACCACTGGATCTGCGCGTCGGTCATGCCCGCCTCGCGCATCATCCAGCTGGAGACGAGGCCCTCATGTGCGGCGGCCAGCAGTTCGGGCGTCATGCCCTCTCTAGGGCGTAACGGGCCCGATCTCGCCCCCGCAGCGAACGTCGAACGTCAATCGTGGGCGGCGATCACCGCCATCGATGGACGTTCAACGCGTCGGTGGTGGCTGTGCCGGCTACATCCGGTACAGCGGGCGCGTCGGGTCCGGCATCGGCGCGCCCGCGCACGCGCTGAGCGCCAGGCCTACGACGCGACGCGTGTCGCGCGGGTCGATGATGCCGTCGTCCCACAGGCGGGCGGACGAGTAGTACGGGTGACCCTGCGTCTCGAACTGCTCCTCGATCCCGGCCCGCAGCTTCTCTTCCTCTTCGACGGGCCAGTCGGTCCCGCGAGCGGCGAGCTGATCGCGTCGGACGGTCGCCAGCACCGTCGCGGCCTGCTCGCCGCCCATGACGCTGATCCGCGCGTTGGGCCACATGAACAGGAACCGCGGGTCGTACGCGCGACCGCACATGCCGTAGTTGCCGGCGCCAAAAGACCCACCCACGACCACCGTGATCTTGGGGACTCGCGCGGTGGCGACCGCGGTCACCATCTTCGCGCCGTCCCGGGCGATACCGCCGGCCTCGTACTCCTTGCCGACCATGAAGCCCGAGATGTTCTGCAGGAACAGCAGCGGGATCCCGCGCTGGTCGCACAGCTCGACGAAGTGGGCGGCCTTTCGCGCGCTCTCGCCGAACAGGACGCCGTTGTTGCCGATGATCCCGACCGGGTGGCCGTGGACGTGGGCAAAGCCGGTGACGACCGTCTCGCCGTAGTGCTCCTTGAACTCGTGGAAGAGCGAGCCGTCGACCGTGCGGGCGATGACCTCACGGACGTCGTAGGGCGTGCGGGGGGACGGTGGGACGACGTCCAGCAGCGTCTCCGGGTCGACCGCGGGCGCGGCGGGCGGCTTCGTCGTCCACGGCGGTGACGGGCCGTCGCCGAGCGTGGCGACGATCGACCGGACGCGGTGCAGCGCGTCGGCGTCGTCGGCCGCGAGGTGGTCCGTGACACCGCTGGTGCGTGAGTGCAGGTCGCCGCCGCCGAGCTCCTCCGCGGTGACCTCCTCACCGGTCGCGGCCTTCACCAGCGGCGGTCCGCCGAGGAAGATCGTTCCCTGCTCCTTGACGATGACGGTCTCGTCGCTCATCGCCGGGACGTAGGCGCCGCCGGCCGTGCAGGAGCCCATGACGCAGGCGATCTGCGGGATGCCCATGGCGGACATCTGGGCCTGGTTGAAGAAGATCCGGCCGAAGTCGTCCTTGTCGGGGAAGACCTCGTCCTGCTGGGGCAGGAACGCGCCGCCGGAGTCGACGAGGTAGATCGCCGGCAGGTGGTTGCGCTCGGCGATCTCCTGCGCGCGCAGGTGCTTCTTGACCGTCAGGGGGTAGTAGGTGCCGCCCTTGACCGTGGCGTCGTTGGCGACGATCACGCAGGTGCGGCCGGACACCAGGCCGATGCCGGTGACGATCCCGGCACCGGGCGCGGCGTCGTCGTACATGCCGTGGGCGGCGAGGGGGGAGAGCTCCAGGAACGCGGAGCCGCGGTCGCACAGCCGCTCGACGCGGTCGCGGGCGAGCAGCTTGCCACGCTTCTTGTGCCGCTCGACGGCGACCTCTCCTCCACCGGCGTGGACCCGCGCGAGCTGCTCGCGGAGATCGGTGAGGAGCGCCTCGTGGGCGTCCCGGTTGGCCGCGTCGCCGCGGTCGGTGCTGCGCAGGACGCGGCTCATTTCGTGTCCTCCTCGGACGAGTCGCCGGCGGGTTCGACCGTCGCCACCACGTGGCCGACGGTCACGCGGTCGCCCTCGGCGACGGTCACGTCGGCGACGACACCGTCCATCGGCGCGGCGAGCACGATCTCCATCTTCATCGACTCCAGCACCACGATCGGATCGCCCTCGCTCACGCGGTCCCCGGTGTTCGCGCGAACCTCCAGGACGAGCCCGGGCATCGGTGCCGCCAGCGTGCCGGACGCGGTGCCGGACGAGTCCGCGGCGCCGCTGAGCTGCCGGACCGGGAGGGCCCAGCCATCACGGCCGACCCAGATCGTGCCGTCCGGAGCGATCGCGTAGGCGACCTCGCGGCGCAGGCCATCGAGCGTGACGGCGATGCGGTCGGGTGCGGTGCGTGCGGCGGCCGCCCCGGTCCACTCGCGCGCGCCGCCGTCGAGCGAGAGCGTCGCGGCGTCCGGTGAGCCGTGCAGCTCCAGGACGCGCTCGGTGGTGTCGGTCCCGACGGTGAGGCGCCAGCGCAGGCGACCCGAGCCGCCGGCGCGCCAGCCGTCGCGCACGCTGAACGGATCATGGTCGGCGGTCGTCTCGCGGGCGAGTAGCGTCCAGAGGAGGGCGGTCGTCGCGAGGGCCTCGTCGGCCGGGGGCGTCGCCAGCGACGGCGCGATGCGCTCGACCTGGGCGGTGTCCATCGTCCCGGCGCGGACGTCCTCGTCGCGGATCAGGCCGCGCAGCGTCCACGCGTTGGTCTCCAACCCCAGCGTCACGGTGCGGGCGAGCGCGCGGTCCAGGCGGGCGAGGGCGGTCGCCCGGTCGGGGCCGTGCGCGATGACCTTGGCGAGCATCGGGTCGTAGTCGGTGCCGATCGTCATGCCGGCGTCCAGGGCGGCGTCGATGCGGACCCCGGGGTCCTCGTCGGGGAAGTGCGCGGCGAGGACGTCGCCCGCGCTCGGCAGGAAGGCGGCGGTCTCCGCGTAGAGGCGGGCCTCGATCGCATGACCGTGCACGCCGATGTCGTCCTGCGTGACCGCAAGCGGCTCGCCGGCGGCGACGCGGAGCTGCAGCTCGACGAGGTCGACGCCGGTGATCAACTCGGTCACGGGGTGCTCGACCTGCAGGCGGGTGTTCATCTCGAGGAAGAAGTGCTCGGACGGGTCGCCGGCGTCCGCGATGAACTCGATGGTCCCGGCGCCGACGTAGCCGCAGGCCTTCGCCAGCGCGACGGACTCGGCGCCCAGCTGCGCACGGAGCTCGGGGGACACGACCGGGGACGGCGCCTCCTCGACCACCTTCTGGTGGCGGCGCTGCAGCGAGCACTCGCGCTCGCCCAAGTGGATGACGTTGCCGTGCGCGTCGGCCATGACCTGCACCTCGATGTGGCGCGCGGTCTCGACGTAGCGCTCGATCAGCAGCTGGTCGTCGCCGAACGCGGACGCGGCCTCGCGCCGGGCGGCCTGCAGGGCCTCCGGCAGCCCGGCGGCGTCCTGCACCACCCGCATGCCGCGTCCTCCGCCGCCGGCTGCGGCCTTGACGAGCAGCGGGTAGGTCTGGCCCTCGGCCCAGCCGAGGAGGTCCTCGTCGGTCAGGCCCTCCCGGTGGATGCCGGGGACGACCGGCACGCCGGCCTCCTCCGCCGCGCGCTTGGCGGCGGTCTTGGAGCCCATCAGGTCGATCGCCTCGGCGGGCGGGCCGATCCACGTCAGTCCGGCATCGGCGACCGCACGGGCGAATGCGGCGTTCTCGGAGAGGAACCCGAAGCCGGGATGGATCGCCTGCGCGCCGGTCCGGGCGGCCGCCTCCAGGATGAGGTCGGCCTTGAGGTACGACTCGCCGGGGGTGCGTCCCCCGATCGCGACCGCGACGTCCGCGGCCCGCACATGCGGTGCCTCGCGGTCGGCGTCGGAGAACACCGCGACCGACTCGACGCCGAGCGCGCGCAGCGTCCGCGCGATGCGGACGGCGATCTCGCCGCGGTTGGCGATCAGGACGCGCTCGAACATCATGGTCCGACCCTATGCGCCCAGGGCGCGCGCGATGACCATGTGCTGCACCTCGTCGGTGCCCTCACCGATGGTGAGGATCTTCGCGTCGCGGTACATGCGACACACGGGGTACTCCTCGATGTAGCCGTATCCACCGTGGATCTGCACGGCCTCCTCGGCGCAGCGGACGGCCAGGCGACCGGTCTTGAGCTTCGCCTGGGCGGCGGTGAGGGAGAAGTCGCGGTCCTGGTCCTTCAGCCACGCGGCCTTGTAGGTGAGTAGACGCGCGGCCTCGATCTCGGTCGACATGTCGGCAAGCTTCGTCTGGATCGCCTGGAACTTCGAGATCGACTGGCCGAACGCCTGGCGCTCCTTCGCGTAGGCGAGCGCCTCGTCCAGCGCCCCCTGCGCCAGGCCGACCCCCATCGCGGCGACGCCGATGCGGCCGATGTCGAGGATCTTCAGGAACTGCTTGAAGCCCATGCCGCGCGGGCCGAGCAGGTGCTCCTCGGGGACCTCGCAGTCGGTGAAGGTCAGGGGGCGCGTGTCGGACGCGTTCCAGCCCATCTTGCGGTACGGCTCGCCCTGTTCGTAGCCGGGAGTGCCGTTGGGGACGATGAGGCTCGAGATCTCGTTCTCGCCCGTTCTCGCCGTGATGGCGACGTGGCCGCTGATGTCGGTGCCGGCGTTGGTGATGAACTGCTTCGCACCGTTGATCGTCCAGGTGCCGCCGTCCAGCGAGGCACGCGTGCGGACGTTGCCCGCGTCGCTGCCCGCCTCGGGCTCGGTGAGACCGAACGCCCCGAGCTTGCGGCCGGCGCAGAGGTCGGGCAGGAGGTCGGCCTTCTGCTGCTCGTCGCCGAAGAGGTAGATCGGCTGCGTGCCGAGCGAGGTGTGCGCGCACATGGTGATCGCGACGCTGGAGTCGATCCGCGTGAGCTCCTCGACGGCGATCGCGTACTGCAGCGACGTGCCCCCGGAACCGCCGACCTCTTCCGGGAACGGGATCCCCATCCACCCGAGCTCGCCCATCTTGGCGACGAGCTCGTAGGGGAACTCCTTGTGCCTGTCGAGGTGCTCGGCCACCGGGGCGACCTCGCCCACGGCGAACTCGCGCACCGTGCGGCGCAGCATCTCGGTCTCGTCGTCCAGGTCGAAGAACATGCCGACACGATAACCGAACGAGCGTTAGAAGTTCTAGTGCTCGTTCGGTAAACTGGCGCCCACGGTGCGTGAGCCCCCCACAAGACCCGCCCTCCGCGCGAGGTACGACCGCAAGCAGCAGGAGCTCGTGGACGTCGCTGCCCAGCTCTTCGCGCGACAGGGCTACAGCGCCACGTCGATGGCTGATCTGGTCGCCGCGACCGGGATGACGGCGGGCGGCATCTATCACTACATCGACGGCAAGGAGGCGCTGCTCATCCGCATCTGCGACGAGCTGCTCGAGCCGCTACTCGCGCAGGCCGTCGCGCTGGTGGAGGAGTTCGACGGACCGCCGGACGAGGAGCTGCGCGTCGTCGTCCGCGCCTGGGTCGAGCACGTCGAGGGCCGCCTCGACCACATGGTCGTCTTCATGCAGGAGCGGCGGGTGATCGAACGCGAGTCGCAGTGGGCGCGGGTGCGCAGGTCGCGCAAGGAGTTCGAGCTGCTGCTCGACGGTGTGCTCTCGCGGTGCTCCGACGGGGGGCTGCTCGTCGCGGTCGACCGCTCGCTCGCGCTCCGTGCGCTGCTCGGCATGGTCAACCACACCCCGCAGTGGTACCGCCCGGGCGGCAAGCTGGGCGCGGCCGACATCGCGGACGGGTTCTGCGACCTGGTGCTGCGCAGCCGTTAGGCCGCGCTGGACTCTCGGAGCGCGTCGAGCACAGCGGCCGCGTCGGAGGCCCGCAGCGGCTGGTCGTCACCGCCGAGCGCCCGGATCTCGCTGGGAGCCGACTGGCGCAGCAGCCAGCCGCCATCCGCAAGCGGCTCGAGGATCTCGGCGCGGGTGAGCGCGGTGAGCGTCGTGCTCACCGTCTGCCGCCGCGTGCCGACCAGGTGGCCCAAGGTCTCATGGGTGAGCGCCAGGTCGAGTGCGATGCCGTCGGGCGTCACCCGCCCCCAGCGTTCGGCGAGCCGCTCGAGCTCGATCCGCAGCCGATCCGCGGTGCTCGCGATCTGGGCGGTGGCACAGCGCTCCGCCATGCGTCGGGACCGGGCGATCGTGCGCTGGAGCAGCAGCACCAGCATCGCGGGGTACCTCGAGATGCGGCGGGTCGCCTCGCGATCGAGCACGGCGATCGAGAGGGGTCGTACGACGTGCCAGTCGGCGGTGAACGGGTGCTGGTTCTCCTGCCACGGCTGCAGCAGATCGCCGGCACCGAGCAGCTCCGCGGCGGTTCGGTGCCCGAGCTGGACCCGCCGCAGCACGACACCGTCGGTCACCAGCAGCCCGAGGCTCTCGGGCAGGAGCCCATAGATCGACGGGTCCCACGGGCCCTCGTCGACGCGGACCACGCGCACGTCGAGGCGCCGTCGAGCGCGCTGCTGCACGACCTCGGACAGGCTGGACCGCAACTCGACGTCGAGGTCGAGCAGGTTCTCCACGACTGGGGGCACCACACCTGCAACCCGCCAGGCGGGTGATCGACGCGGTGTCCGGACGCGAGTTCAGTGTGGCAGCCGGTCCAGCAGCGTCTCGGGGTCGACGGCCGCCGCTCCTGCATTCCGGCCCGGGGCTGGACGCTGCTCGAGGTGCAGGTGGCACGTGGTCGCGTTGCCGCTGTCGCCGACCGACCCGACGGGGGACCCGGCCGCGAGCTGGTCGCCGGTGTGGACCACGACATCGCGCAGGTGCATGTACAGCCACTCGGTGCCGTCGGCCGCCGTGATCGCGACATGGCGGCCGGCCTTCCCGCCGCTGTCGCGCATCGTCACCGTCCCGGCGCTGATCGCGATCAGCGGCGTGCCGCAAGCGGCCAGCAGGTCGACGCCCTGGTGACGGCCGCCACGGTCGCGGAAGCCGTCGCCGACCGTGGTCCGCCCCTGGATGGGGTACGCGAAGCCGGTCGCAGCCGGACCGGGCGCGGTGGCAGGCCCGGCCGCCGGCGGGGGAGGAACCGTCCAGCCGATCCGCCGCAGCATCCCGCGACCCTGACCCGGGGAGACCTCGCCGTCGACCTGCAGCCTCCTGCTGCGCTCGTAGCGCCGGACGGCCCGGAGCGTCTGGGATCCGAAGATGCCATCGCGGGTGACGCGACCGGCGTGCAGGCGGGACAGCGCGGCCTGGAGCCGGCGGACGTCGCCCCCGCGGTCGCCGCGCTCCAGGAGGTCCGTACCGAGCTCCGCCCGGGCGGTGGCCGGGAGAAGGCAGCAGAGGATCAATGCGGAAAGAAGAACTCTCATCGGCGATCCCAAACGTCGCGCGCACCCGGTCGTTGCGGTGGTGGGAGCGGGAGCGTCCGCTGCCGGACACGGAGATGTGACCGGCGGCGGTCCGCGGCGTCAGTGTTGGTGATGCCTCGCCTTCTCCTCACCCTGTCGGTCCTGCTTCTGCTGGCCGCGCCCGCGGCCGCTTCCGAGCGTCAATACACCTCGTTCGAGGCTCCTCGCGAGATCCTCGGGGCGGACGCCACCGTGCGGTCCGACACGTTGGACCGGATCAAGGGGCTCGGCGTTCGCGACCTGCGAATCCTCCTCTACTGGAAGTCCGTCGCCCCGCAGGCCGACGCCCGGTCGGCGCCGGCAATGGACGAGCGTGACCCGACGAGCTACGACTGGGGTAGATATCCGGCGGCCATCGAAGCGGCGACGCAGCGCGGTTTCCGTGTCCAACTGGTGCTCACGGGCCCCGTGCCCCGCTGGGCGACACGCGACAAGCGCGACGACCGGTCACGCCCGAGCCCCAACCGCTTCGCGCGGTTCGCCCAGGCGGCCGCCCGTCGCTTCGGCCCGCAGGTCGCCCGCTGGTCGATCTGGAACGAGCCCAACCATCCGCGCTTCCTCCTGCCGCAGTACGAAGGCGGAGAGGTCGCATCCGGCCGCATCTACCGCGGGCTGCTGCGTGCGGGTCTGCGCGGCATCCGTGCCGGCGGCGAGCAGACCGAGCCGATCCTCGCGGGCGAAACCGCGCCGCGGGCCTCAAGCCGCAGCGTCGCGCCGCTGCGCTTCATGCGCCAGGCGCTCTGCCTGCCCTCGAGGGGCGAGCGGGCGCGCGACTGCGCCCGTCTGGACATCGACGGCTGGGCGCACCACCCGTACACCACGCGCGAAGGACCGTGGTTCGTGCCTTCCGGTCGGGACGACGTCACGATCGGCGTTCTCTCGCGGCTCGTCCGCGGCCTGCAGTCGGCCGAGCGGGCCGGTGCGATCCCGTCACGGACAGGGATCTTCCTGACCGAGTTCGGCATCCAGTCCTTTCCCGACCGGCTCTCCGGCGTCAGCTTCACCAGTCAGGCCGAGCAGCGCTCGATCTCCGAGCTGATCGCCCGGCGCACTCCGCGCGTCAAGGCGTTCTCCCAGTACCTGTGGCGTGACAGCGATCCGGTCGCCGGTCCAGCCTCCGCTCGGTACAGCGGGTTCGAGAGTGGCCTGATCAGCAGTGGCGGTGGCACCAAGCGGGCGCTCGAAGGCTTCCGGCTGCCGCTCGTGGCAGAGCGCGCCGGGTCCCGCGTGCGGCTCTCCGGACTCGTCCGTCCCGCGGCCGGCGCCACCTCGGTGCTCCTGGAGTTCCGCGGGCGCGGCGGCAAAGCCTGGCACCGGCTGAAGCGCGATCGCACCGACGTTCGCGGCGCCTGGGCCACCACGACCCGCTCCGTCGAGGGTCGGCGCTACCGCGTCCGCTGGACCGCTCCCGACGGGACCTCGCACACCGGCCCGCTGACGCGCGTCACCCGCCCGGCCCGCCACGGCTGACCGGCCGCACCACCGACTTCCGACCTCGCCCGAAAGGCCTCCGTCCGCATGACCGCACGACACCGCTCGATTCCCGCACTGTTCGCCACGCTCGCCGTCATCGCGGTGGCCCTTGCCACCACCTGTGCCGAGGCGGACGCCACCATCCGCGTCGGCGTCGGCGACCAGAGCGCCAGGCTGTTCGATGATCCCCGCTTCGACGCGCTCGAGCTGCGGCAGGCCCGGTACTTCGTCCGCTGGGACGTCATCCGCCGCCGCGACGAGCGGCTTGCGCTGCGCACCTGGGTCAAGCAGGCGCGCGCCGCCGGCGCCCGGCCGCTGATCCACCTGTCGACGACCACGTTCGACCCCAAGAAGGCACCGCGCCCCTCCGTCGACCGCTACCGCCGGGACGTCACCCGGCTGGTCGCCTACCTCCGCCGGCTCGGGGTCCGGGACTTCGGCACGTTCAACGAGGCGAACCACAAGACCCAGCCGACCTGGGACTCGCCGTCCCACGCCGCCCTCTACTTCCAGTCGATGTACCGCGCCGTCCACCGCAAGTGCTCGACGAGGCACTGTCGCGTCGTCGCGCTCGACGTGCTCGACCAGCCAGGCGTCGAGCGCTACATCGACCGGTTCTACGACCGGCTGCGCACCAAGACCTGGCGCAACCGGGCGAAGATCGTCGGTATCCACAACTACTCCGACGTCAACCGCGGAAGCAGCACCCGCACGCGGCGGATGATCAAGCAGGTGCGCAAGCATCAGCGCAACGCGAAGTTCTGGTTCACCGAGACCGGCGGCCTCGTCGGATTCGGCGCCGGGTTCCCCTGTGACCCTGCCTCACCCAGCTCGGTCGCCAGCGCCGAGCGGCGCGCTGCCACCGCCGTCAGCCGGGTCTTCAAGCTCGCGCAGACCTACCGCTCGTCCGGCGTCCAGCGCATCTACCTCTACAACTGGTTCGGCACGGACTGCGCCGCCAACAGCCGGGTGAATCCGGCCGGGCGGGAGGCGGACGAGTTGGCGGCCTTCGATGCCGGGCTGGTCCGTGCCGACGGCACCGCGCGGCCCGCGCTGGGCGAGCTGACGCGGCGCCTGCGCGGCAAGACCTTCGCTCCTTGAGCGGCATCGTCCGAGGTGCCGCCGCTCAGTCCGCCTGCTGCGCACGCAGCCACATCGCCGCGGCCTCGACGCGGTTGTTCACGCCGAGCTTGCGCAGGATCCGCTTGACGTGCGTCTTGGCGGTCTCGTCGGCGATGACGAGCTGCGCGGCGATCTGCGCGTTGGACGCCCCTTGGGCCACGAGCGCGAGCACCTCGCGCTCGCGCCGGGACAGGGCGGCCTCGACCTCGTTCTCGACGGCCATCCCGCCGGCGAGCAACGCCTCGGCGGTCCGGGTCGCGGCGCCGGCCTGGCCGTCCGCGCTGACGATCTCGACCTCCGCGTCGAGGTAGTCGCCGACCACGGCGGACGCGCGGCGCAGCAGGTGCTGCAGCTCGTCGCTCTGCGCGCGCAGCCGCTCGGTCAGCCGCACGCGCTCGATCGCGAACCCGAGGCCCTCGGCGAAGGCCCAGAGCGCGTCGCGGTCGAAGTCGTCGACCCGGCGCGGCTTCATCCGGTGGTCGGCGTGCACGAACCCGATCACGCGGCCCTCGGGCATGATCGGCGCCGCGACGTAGGAGTGGACGTCGTAGACCTCCGCCTGCGGGTGGAAGCCTTGGGGATTGGTCATGGCGTCGTGGACGCACATCGGGATGCGGCGCCGGATCATCTCCCGCTCGTGGCTCTCCTGCTCGAGCTTCAGCGGCAGGTCGCGGCTGAATTCCAGGAGCAGCGCCGCCGCGCTGGAGTCCCCGACGATGTGGAAGCTCTCCGCGATCAGCTCCGCGCCCCGGACGCGGTAGACGACCGCGCGGTCGAAGCCGCAGGCCGCGCACGCCTCGACCGAGGCGCGGGCGATGATCGCGTCGACCGTGCGCAGCTCGCGCAGCCGCGCGAGCGCCGCATGCACCGACCCGAGCGTGTCGAGCCGCCGGCGCATCCGCCGGTCGGCGCCCTGCTGCTGTCGTGCCACGAGCTCGGTGAGCCGGTGGCAGGCATCGGCGAGCGCCGCGTCGGTGTCGTCCCCGAGGCGCTCGAGCTCCGCCTCGACCGCGGCGAGGCCGTCGTCCAGCGCGCGGGCCTCGGCGTCCTGCTCGCCATCGATCGGCACCCACGGCGGCAGGCGCGCCCGGGCGGCGTCCAGCGCCTGGGGCGTCACGACCGTCTCGCTCATGGCCTGACGCTACCGCCTGGCGAGCACCTGCGTGGCGGCGTCTGCGGGCACGTGGTCCGGCAGGTCGCTCCCCGGCGTCCAGCGGTGCAGGCCGAGGCGCGACTTCACGGCGTAGGACGCGCGCCCGTGCGCGTTGCCGGCGAGCCAGACGAGGTGTGCGGAGATCGGGAACTCGCTGTTCCAGAACGTGCGCGGCAGCGGATCGCGCGGACGCGGGTCCTCCTCGAGCGTGATGTCGGCGGCCACGTAGCCCTCGCCATCCTCGTAGCCCAGGTAGGCCAGGCGCTGCCCGTCGGCGTCGGTGATCTGCGTCTGGCCGATCGTGTGCGACCGCCACTTCAGTCCGGGCACCATCGGCGTCTCCATCGCGAACTCGCCGACGTGCGAGGGGTGGATCGCGGGGACGCCGAGGAACCGGGCGACGCGACCGGGCAGCTCGCGGCCGTACTGGGTGAAGAGCTCCTGGTCGCGCTCGATGAACCACCTGCGCGTCAGCGGCCAGTCGGGGTAGGAGGGGAAGTGCATCCCGCCGCCGATCAGCTGCACCCTGCCCAGCAGCCGCTCGCAGGTCTGCGTGCGACCCCACTCCCAGCCGTTGGCGAGGCCCATGACGCCGGCGGCGGTCGGCGCGATCCCCGGGTCCGTACCCGGCCGGTAGTAGCTGTTCTCCCAGAAGGACGGCAGGTCCTTGTCGTGCAGGTGGAACGCGCCGTCGGGCTCGCACAGCGCGTAGGTCCCACGGGTCTCGCTGCCGCGGATCGCGATGAACCCGCCGCCGACCGTGCATCCGTGCTCCCGCGCGAGCGCTCGCAGGAGCTGCAGCGGCTCGCCGTCGACCGGTCGCGCGACGTCGCGCATGCGGCGGTCGAACGCGTTGGGGGAGGTGCACGCCTCGGGCAGCATGATCACGTCCGGGGAGTGCTCCCGGGCGGCCTGGGTGACGAGGTCCGCGCAGCGCTTGAGGTTCCACTCGACCTCGCCGATCCGGAGCGACGGCTGGATCGCGACGGCGCGCAGGGTGCGCGCCTCGCCGATCATCGTCCCGCCTCGGTGGCGGTCGCGCGGGTGACGATCGCCTCGACGTCCAGGCCGGGCGGCAGGACGCCGAAGGCCCCCTGGCCGCCGGAGGGGTCCAGCCGGGTCGCGCAGAAGGCGTCGGACACGAAGTCCGGCGCGTGGCGGACGAGCTGCGCCGCCTGGATGGCGCGGGCGATGCGGCCGGTGATCTCGCGGGCGCGCGCCTCGCCGATGCCGGCGGAGCCACCCGAGAGGTCGGCCCGCAGGTCGGCGGTCGCGGCATCGAGGCGACGGTTCGCGCCGGCCGCAGCGTCGAGCTCGTCCAGGACGGCCTCCGCGCAGCCCGGGTCGGTCTGCAGCGCGCGCAGGACGTCGAGCGCCTGCACGTTGCCGGAGCCTTCCCAGACGCTCATCAGCGGCGCCTCGCGGTAGGCGCGCGGCAGGCGCGACTCCTCGACGTAGCCGTAGCCGCCGAGGCACTCGAGCGCCTCGCCGAGGTGCATCGGTGCGCGCTTGCAGACCCAGTACTTCAGCGTCGGCAGCGCGAGTCGCCGGAAGGCGGCGGCCTGCGCGTCGCCGGCGGCCTGGTCCTCGACCGCGCGCGCGAGACGCAGCCCGCCCCAGGCGGCCGCCTCGCTCTCGAGCGCGAGGTCCGCGAGGACCGCGGTCATCGCGGGCTGGTCCACGAGCCGGCGGCCGAACGCGATCCGGTGACGGGCCCAGTGGACCGCCTCGCTGGTGCCGAGGCGCATGACGGCCGCGGACCCGAGGATGCAGTCCAGGCGCGTACCGGCGATCATCGCCATGATCGCGCGCACGCCCCTGCCGCGGTCACCGACGAGGTGGCCGACGGCGCCGTCGAAGACGACCTCCGCGGTCGGGTTGGAACGGTTGCCGAGCTTGTCCTTCAGGCGGTCGATCCGCATGCCGTTGCGCGAGCCGTCCGCGTTGCGGCAGGGGACGAGGATCGTGCTGAGGCCGCCCTCGGTCTGCGCGAGGACGAAGAGCGCGTCGGACTGCACCGCCGAGACGAACCACTTCTCGCCGTCGACCCGCCAGGTGCCGTCGTCGTTGGGGAGCGCGGTGGTGGTGGAGCGGCGCACGTCCGAGCCGCCGGCGCGTTCGGTGAGCGCCATGCCGACGAGCGCGCCGGTCTTGTCCTGCGGGCCCGCATCGCGCGTGTCGTAGGAGCGGCTGGTGACCAGGGGCTCCCAGAGGCTCGCGACGCCGGGCTCCAGGCGCAGCGCGGGAACGCAGGAGTGCGTCATCGCGATCGGGCAGGTGACGCCGGCCTCGGCCTGGGCGATGGCGACGAACCCGGCCGCGCGTGCGACGTGCGCGCCCGGGCGGTCGTCCGCCCACGCGCCGCCGGCGATGCCGCCGCGCACCGCGGCCCCGAGCACGTCGTGCCAGCCGGCGTCGAACGCGATGGCGTCGGTCCGTTCCCCGCCGCGGTCGTAGGGGACGTGGCGCGGCGGGTGCTCGTTGGCCGCGAACCCGGCGTCGAGCAGCGCGGCGCTGCCCGCCTCCCGGCCCACTGCCCGTGCCTCGTCCTCCAGTGCGCCCGCCCCGTACGCGCGTAGGGCGTCGAGCAGTGCCGCGTCGGTGCCGACGAGGTCGAGGTCCGCCAGCCGCGGCGGCTGATCGGGGGCGACCTCCGACGGTGCGGCGGGCGACGGCGGTGGGACGGCGGTGGTGGCCATGAGCCCATCCAACCCGACCGCGGGGGGCCGGCGAAAGGGTGAATCACCCTGAGTGGTCCCTCATTGTCCCCCGAATGGTGATGGCGCGACGACGCTCGCAGCCTACGGTTGGCCCATGAGCCTCCCGAAGACCCGAGCGACCGACTACGACGCCATCGTCGTGGGAGCCCGGTGCGCCGGCTCCGGCGCGGCGATCGCGCTGGCCCGGACCGGCCGGCGCGTCCTGATGGTGGACCGCACGGCGTTCCCGTCCGACACGCTCTCCACCCACGTCAACTTCCCCAGCGCCGTGGCGGAGATCGACAAGCTCGGCGCGCTCGAGCGGGTCCTGGAGTGCGACCCGCCGAAGGCGACCCATGGGATGGTGCAGGCCGACGGCGTGCGCTGCCTCGAGCGGTTCGCGACGGTCGACGGCATCGACTACGGGCTCTGCGTCCCGCGCCCGCACTTCGACGACGCGCTCGTGCGCACCGCGATCGACGCGGGCGCCGAGCTGCGCGAGAGGACCTCGTGCGAGCGGCTCGTCTGGGAGCACGGGCGCGTCACCGGCGCGGTGCTGCGCGGGCCCGACGGCGAGGAGGAGACGGTCACCTGCAAGCTGCTCGTCGGTGCCGACGGCCGGCGGTCGAGCGTCGCGCGGATGGTCGGCAGCGAGCGGCCCTACCGAGGCTCGGCCAACGACCGCGCCTGCGCGTTCTTCTACATGGACGACCCGCAGGTCGGGACCGTCTGGCGCGATCGGCTGATCCAGCTGCGCCAAGGCCTGACGCACGCGCTGATCTTCCCGTGCCCCGACGACCGCGTCCTGTGCCTCTTCATGGGCCCCAACGAGGACATCCCGAAGTGGCGCAAGGACCCCGAGGGCATGTGGGAGCGGATGCTGGACGAGAACCCCGCGGTCCGCGAGCGCCTGGGCGGCGCGACGAACCGGACGAAGCTCCGTTCGACCGCGGACAACCCGGCCTTCTTCCGCCGCTCATCCGGCCCGGGGTGGTGCCTGGCGGGCGACGCCGGACACTTCAAGGACCCGATCATCGGGCAGGGCATGCGCGACGCGATGCGCTTCGGCCGCCTGTGGGGCGAGGCCGCCGGACCCGTACTGGACGACCCGGCGGCGCTGGACGCGGCGCTGCGCGCGGTGGAGGAGCGGCGCGACCGCGAGTGCTTGGCGACCTACCACTGGGGCAACCGCGAGTCACGGATCTTCGACGTCAGCCCGCTGCACCGCGAGGTGCTCGCCGCGTGGGACGGCGCGGACCCGCCGCGCCTGCTGCACATGTTCGACCGCATCAAGGCGCCCCACCACGTGCTCAACCCGCTGGTCGGCGGGCGATTCGCGATCAAGGCGATGCTGAAGCCCGGCGCCGACCGGCGCGCCATCGTGCGCGAGGCCGTCGAGGAACTGCGCATCGACGCCGGCATCTGGCGGGAGGAGCTCTTCCCGCGCTTCCGCTCGACGCGGCAGTCGCGCTCGGAGCGCACCGACTGGACCTGGCCGCCGCAGCGACCCGCAGTGAAGCCGAAGGCCACGGCGACGACCGACGCGCTCGACATCGGCGAGTCGGTCCCGGCCGCCGGGGCGAAGGAACCCGTCGCCGCATGAGCGCGGCCGTCGAGACGAAGCGCGTCGTCGCGGTCCAGCTCGCGGTCTCGCGCGGCGAGGTCGCGAAGAACCTGCGCCACATCGAGGACGTCGTCGGGCAGGCGATCCGGGAGCACGCGCCGGACATGCTCTTCCTGCCCGAGAGCGCGAACGCCCCGAACGTCGCCCACCCCGTCATGCGGGACGTCACGGAGCCGATCGACGGCCCGACGCTCGCCACCTACCGTCGCCTCGCACGAGAGCACGGCTGCACGATCGGCGGCGGCTACCTCGCCGTCCGCGGTGCCCACGCGCGGGGCACCTACGCGATCTGCGAGCCGGACGGCTCCGTGCACTTCCACGACAAGGACCAGCCGTCCATGTGGGAGAACGCGTACTACTCGGCCGGCACCGACCCTGGCATCGCCGATCTCACGACTGGACCCGTGGGCGTGGCGAATGGGTTCGAGTGGCTCCGCAGTCGCACCGCGGCCCGCTTGCGCGGTCGTGTGCGGATCGTCGCCGGCGGGATGTGCTTTCCGTCGTTCCCTTCGTGGAAGGCGACCCGGCCGTGGTTCTGGGAGCGCGAGCACGTGACGATGGTCGAGCTCGCGCGGGAGACGCCGGGGCGCATGGCTCGCGTCGTCGGCGTGCCGTGCGTGATGCCGTCGCACGTCGGGGACGTCACGATGAACACGCCGTTCGCGGCGTTGCTCGACTGGCCGACGATCCTGCTCGGGGAGACGCAGATCGTCGACGCCGACGGAACGTCGCTCGGGCGCCTCGCGTACGAGGACGGCGAGGGGTGGATCTGCGCGGACGTCGAGTGGACCGACGCGCGGCCGACGAACCCGGTGCCGCCGCGGTTCTGGATGCCGGTGCTGCCCTGGACCGTGCACGCGGTCTGGTACGCGACGAACGCCTCGGGGCGCGCCTCCTACGCGCTGCGTCACCGGCGCGGCGGGCACTGGTGGCAGGGTCCGGGCGCGCTCGCCGAGCACGATCTGCCCGACCACGTGCCGTCGGGGATGCTGCCGGACCCGGCAGCCGCCGTCGCCGAGCCCGCCGGACGCGCCTGACGCGGACCGCAGTCAGGCCGCGGCGTCTGGCTCCCTCGGAAGCGCGTAGCCGCGTTTCACCTTGACGACCTGCCCGATCTGGGTGAGGTGCTTGATCTTCGCCGACACCGTGCTGGCGTTGGCGTCGAGCCCGCGGGCGATGTCCCCGGCGGTGGACCCGGGGTGCGTGCGGAGGAAGTCGACGACCTCCGCCAGGAGGTCCCGGCGGAGCGGCTTGATCTCCGCACGGCGCTTGCGGGCCCGCGATGCCTTCTCGACCCGCTTGGTGTGGCGCGTCTTGTCCTGCGACGGGGAGGCCGGGGCGTCGGTGACGGGCTGCTGCGCCGCGTGGTCGCGGAAGCTGCGGAGCTGCACCTCGATGTACTCCAGACGCCCTTGCCGCTCGGCGATCTCGGACGTGAGCTGCTCGCGCTCGGCCTCGAGCGTCTCGATGACCTGGGTGATGCGTGTGGACATGGTTCCGTCTCGTTCGGGGATCGAGCAGAACCGTATCGCGGGGGTCAGTGCGGGCGGCGCAGGTTCGCGAACGTCCGCGGACCGCTGAGGACCGGGACGGGCGCGATCGCGCCGCCGGAACGACGGGCGCGGCGCTCGGCCTTCGCGGCCTCGGCGCGGCGCTTGAGGCGCTGCAGGTCGCGCTCGCGCTGGGAGAGCCCGAGTTCGGGCATGACGTCGGTCGCGTCCGCGCGACGGGGCTTCATGATCGGCGCGTCCGGCACGACGTCGACCGCGAGGCCGGGCTCGAGCTCCACGCGCCGGGACTCCTCGTAGTACTTGCCGAAGCGCCCGTCGGCGACGTCCACGACGACGATGTCGGTGTCCGCGCCGTCGACCCGCAGCGGCCAGCGGGACGGCCCGCAGCGCAGCAGATGGTCGTAGTCGACGGGGAGCGTCTCTCGCTCGCCCGGGACGCGGCCCGTCGTGGGCATCCGCTTCAGCGCGCGGACGAGCCGGTCGAGGTTGCGCCGGGACGGGCCCGGGACGACCGTGATCGAGTCGGTGTCGTCGTCCTCCAGGAGGACGAACTCGACCGCGGCGGCCTTCAGGCCCTGGACCAGGGCGGTGACGTAGTCGTCGAACTGCTCGGCACGCATGATGCGTTGCACCGTATGCCGCGCGGGAAGGACTGTCACGCGCGGCAACGACGCTTGCGCGCGGCCTCGCTCAGCGCGGGACGGTGAAGCGGACGGTCCTGCGCTGCGGGGTGCCGGTCGCCCGGTCGATCACCTGGGCGCGCAGGCGGCCACTGCGCAACGGCGAGCCGTCCCGCGTGCGGCGGATGACACGGGTGCTGGTCCCGGCCGGGACCTTCAGGACGAGGGTACCCGCGGTCCGGAGCCGCCCGCCGCCGAGCTCGCGCTTGAGCCGCAGCTCGACCGTCGTCGCGCGCTTGCTGGTGAAGGTGACGCGCGCGCGCCGCCCGCGGCGGTCTCGGGCCAGTCCGCGGATCGTGACGCGCAGGGCGTTCGGTGCGGCGCCCGACTCCGCCTCCGGTCCCGGGGTCGGCGCGGGGGTCGGGGTCGGCGTCGGGGTCGGGGCCGGCGTTGGGGCCGGCGTCGGGGCCGGCGCGGAGCCGGCGGCGACCACGATCTCGCCGCTCATGCCCGACCCGGCTCCCGAGCTGTGGATCGTGCAGTAGTAGGCGAAGGTCCCTGCGGCGGGGAACGCCCGCTCGACCGACCACTCGGCGCTGGAGGCCTCGATCTCGGTCGCGGACCTGTCGGCCCAGCGCAGGTCGTGGAAGCCCCTGGACGTGTTGCGGACACGGACGGTGTCGCCGACGGCGACGGCCAGGGAGGCGGGGGTGAAGACGTTGCCCGGGCCGGTGCCGACGTCGCGTGTCGCCGCGAGGGCCGGGAGCGCTCCGGCCGCGATGCCGACCGTCGCACCGATGGTCACGACGATGCGCGTGGTCCTGGCCATGCGTCGGACGCTACCAGCGGGTCCGAGTGCCCATGCGCCGATCCCCGAGGACCGTACGCTTCCCGGATCGGAAGCTGGCGGGGCGGCGATGTGGCCGCCCCGCCTTCCCGAGGGCCTGCGCGGTGTGCCTAGAGGACCGACGCCCGCGCGCCGCCGTCCAGCACGTACGCCGTGCCCGAGCTGAACGTCGAGCGGGGACCGGCGAGGAAGACGACGAGCTTGCCGACCTCCTCCGCGGTGCCGTAGCGGCCCTGCTTGGCGGCGATGAGGTCGTCGAAGGGCATCGGGAGCCCGAGCGCCTCGAAGTCCGCCTTGCGATCCTGGACCAGCTGCGTGTCGATGAACCCGGGGCAGACCGCGTTGACGCGGACACCCGCGTCGCGGAGCTCGATCGCGGCCGTCTGCGTCAGCGAGACGACCGCGGCCTTCGCCGCCGCGTAGCTGCCGGTGAGCGGCAGGGCCGCCTGCGCGGTGATCGACGAGATGTTGACGATCGTCCCGCCGCCGCCCTCCGCGATGGCCGGGCCGGCGAAGCGCGTCACGAGGAACACCCCGTCCAGGTTGATCGCCGTCACCTTGCGGAAGTCCGCGAGGCTCTGGGCGACGAGCGGCGCCGCGTGGGCGATGCCCGCGTTGGCGACCGCGATGTCGAGCTTGCCGTGCGTGTCGACGGCGTGCTTCACGAGCGCCTCGACGTCGGCCTCGCTGCTGGCGTCCGCCACGAACGACGAGCCGCTGCCCAGGGACGAGGAGACCGCCGCGGCGGCGTCCCCGTTGATGTCCGAGACGACGACGATCGCGCCCTCGGCCGCGAGGGCCTCCGCGCACGCCTTACCGATGCCCTGTCCGGCACCGGTGACGATCGCGACCTTGTTGTCGAGCTGACCCATCAGAGCAACCCCGCAGTCAGAGCGTTGTCGAGGACGTAGTGCGAGCCAGTGGTCCAGGAGGCGTCGTCGGACGCGAGGAACGCGGTCATCTCCGCGACCTCCGCCGGCGTGCCGCGACGACCCTGCTTCATCGCCGTCAGGTCCTCGAACGGCAGCCCGGTCAGCGCCTCGACCGGGGCGACCAGGCGGTCGACCATGGCCGTGTCGATGAACGCCGGGCAGACCGCGTTGATGCGGATGTTGTGCGCGCGCAGCTCGAAGGCGGCGACGCGGGTGAGCTGGATGACCGCGGCCTTCGACGCGCAGTAGCTGCCGAGCAGCGGTGCGCCACCGACGCCGGCGACCGAGGACATGTTCACGATCGTCCCGCCGCCGTTCGCGATCAGGTGCGGCGTGGCGTACTTCATGCCCAGCCAGACGCCCTTGATGTTGATGTCCATCATGCGGTCGAAGTCCTCCTCGGACTGCTCGACCAGGATCGACGCGATCTCGATGCCCGCGTTGTTGACGACGAGGTTGAGCCCGCCGTCGAAGGCCTCCTGGGCGGCGGCGAACTGCGCCTCCTGGTCGGAGGCGGAGGCGACGTCGCAGCGGCTCGAGCCGGCTGCGCCGAGCTCCTTGGCCGTCTCCGCGACACCCTCCTCGTTGATGTCCGTGAGGTACACGGATGCGCCGCGCTCCACGAACAGCTCGGCGATTGCGCGACCGAGTCCGGTCGCGGCGCCTGTGATCAGGGCTCTCTTGCCCTCCAGCTCTGCCATCGCTCCTCCTGGGACGTCCTACGGGAGTTCCGACCCTAGTCCGCCTCCGCGGGGGGAGTTTGGGGTCCTCCTACAAACGATGACCCGGGATGTTCCGGAACCCGAACGCCTCGCTCTCGCGCCCGGCCTGCACGAACCAGCACTCCCCGCTCATGTCGCCGTCGAACAGCGTCAGGACCGTGTCGGCGACCTGCTCGGCGGGGATGATCGGCACCCCCGACGACACGATGGACTCCCGGAACGAGGCGATGATCTTCGACTCGGCGAAGCCCGGGCAGACCGCGTTGATGCGGATGCCCTCGTGGACGTACATCGGGCCGAGGGAGCGCGCCAGGCCGACGACCGCGTGCTTGTTCGCGGCGTACAGCGGGTCCATCGGGACGGGCGTCAGGCCCGCGAGCGACGCGGTCGCGACGATCGAGCCGCCGCCGCGGCGGCGCAGCGCCGGAAGCGCGGCGTGGATCCCGAACACGACGCCGTCGAGGTTCACGCCCATGATGTGGCGGTAGCGCTCCTCGTCGAACTCGTCCCCGACGCCGATCCCGCTCGACACGCCTGCGTTCGCATAGAAGAGGTCGAGCCCGCCGTAGGTCGCCTCGGTCGCGCCCACGGCGGCCCGATTGGCGTCCAGCGAGCGGACGTCGCAGGTCACGAACGTCCCGCCGAGCTCCTCCGCGACCGCCTGGCCGCCCTCCTCGTCGACGTCCGCGCACATGACCTGGGCGCCACGCGCGGCGAGGGCGGTGGCGACGGCGCGACCGAGGCCGCTCGCGGCCCCGGTGATGAGGGCGACCTGGGGAGAGCTCATGCGCGGAGCCTATGCGGCGGACTGCGAGCCCGACGCTAGACCGTGGCGGAGCGACGGCCGCCCAGCAGCGCCGCGGTGACCGCGCCGACCGCAGCGGAGACGACCAGGACCGCGGGCCATGACCCGATCGCGTCGCCCAGCGGGTGCGACAGCACGAACGCCGCGAGCGCGAAGACGAGCAGCCCGACCGTACGCCCGGTCCCCGCGACCGGACGGACCTGCGCGGCGCACCACAGGCCGCCGGCGACGAGCACGATCCCGCCGAGCGGGCGGACACCGGTGACGTCGGCGACGGCGAACGCGGCGACGAAGGTCAGGGTGGCGACGAGAGGGACGGTCGGCATCGTCATCAGGGTACGAGCGGCCGGCGCCATCAGGCCGCCGGCGGGCGCTGCTGCGCCAGGCGCAGGTACCGCGAGACCGCCTCGGCGCGGTTGGCTGCACGCATCTTGCGCAGCACGTGGCCGACGTGGGACTTCACGGTGCCCTCGCTGATGACCAGGCGCGTCGCGATCCCCGCGTTGGTCTGTCCCTCCGCCATCAGGCCGAGCACCTCGATCTCCCGCCGGGTGAGGAGGGTGTCCAGTCGCGATCCGGCCCCCGTGCCGTCCGTGCCCACGGGGGTGGGGAGCTCGATCCGCGGCCCCAGCAGGTCGACGCTCCCGGGGGTGAGCTCGACGCCCGCCTGGGCGATCTCGTCCATCGTCGCGCTCGCGGCGCTCACCAGCCGGGCGGCGTGGTCGCGCTGCAGCCGGACGCGCTCACGCAGGACGGTGCGCTCGAACGCGAAGCCGAACCCCTCCGCGTAGGCGCAGAGGACGTCGAGCTCGTGCTCGTCGACGTCGCGCCCGGCGTAGTAGTGGTCGACGTGCAGGAACCCGATGACGCGGTCGGACGGCATGATCGGGACGGCCGCGTAGCAGGAGGTCCTGAACGCCTCGATCAGGGGTTGGAAGCCTCGGGGATCGTCCGGGGCGCCGTGCAGGACCATGCCCCGCCGCCGGCGCAGCAGCTCGGTCTCGAACAGCATGTGCTTCAACGGCAGGTGGACCCGGTCGGTGATGTCGAGCAGCTCGGCCGCCCAGGCCGGGTCCCGTGGGATGTGGACGCTCACCCCGACCAGCTCGGAGTCGGCGACGCGGAACATCACCGCACGGTCGAAGCCGAAGGTGTCGCAGAGCTCCTTCGTCGCCTGGGCGATCATCTGCCCGGGTGACTCCATGGATCGCAGATGCGCGAGCGCCTCGTGCACCCGGCGCAGTGCACTTACCCCCTCGGCCTCTCGCGACATGGCCGCAACGCTATCCGTGATCGGGGTGGGGCAGCGGCGGTCGGCGCGTGCAGCTCCCAGGACGTGGTGACGGCCGGGGAGCCGCCACCACGCCCATGGGATGAGGGAGGGTGCTGCACTGGTGGAGCGGGTCCGCTCCGGTCCTGCACGCGGATGGCTGTGACATTCGCGCCAGGACCACGGTACGGCCGACGTGCCAGGTCGCGCATCGGCCCGGAGCGGTGGATTGCTCTCCCGTTCGGGGCATGTGGCGCCCCGAACTACGCCACTCGTCGCGAGAAGATGGCGAACGACCCGATGGCGGTCGCCATGAGGGTGCCGTCCTCGTGGACCACCTCGGCCCGCAGCGAGGCCGCGCGGGCGTTGCGCCGGTCCATCGTCGCGGTGGCGCGGATCGTCCCCTCGCGGGCCGACCGGATGTAGTTCAGCGAGATGTTGGTCGTCGCGATGTCTTCGGCGTCGGTGACGTGCTCCCACAGCGCCGTGGCCATCGCGTAGTCGACGAGCGCCATCGTGACCGGGCCCGACACCAGGCCGGCCGGGTTGAAGAGCGTCGGCCGGACGTCGAGCTCGGTCACCCCGCCCGCGGGGAACCGCATCCCCAGCCAGCGCGTCACGTCGTCCGCGGCGTCCTGCGCCGGCCGTCCGGTCATGTCGGGGAGTATCGCGGTCGCGCCCGGCCGGGAGCCTCTAGCCTCGCGCCCATGAGCACCGCCCGCCTGGTCCCCGTGACCCGCGAGATGAACGGCGACGAGCTCGATGCCGAGGACGCGTGGCACATCGTCCGCCGGGTCGGCGTGCGGCGCCTGGCGATCGACACGTTCGTGCGCTTCCGGTACGGCGACGGGTTCTCGAGCGCCCGCGCGCTGGCCCTGCAGATCGCGCTCGCGGTCGTCCCGTTCCTGCTGGCGCTGACCGGGCTCGTCGCCGACATCGACGAGCGACGACCGGCGGACGTGCTGGCCCGGACGGTCGCCGCGCTGTCCCCGGGTCAGGGGGACGCGGACGCGCTGACGGGCGCGATCTCCGCCTCGCGGTCCGGCGAGGACACGGGGGAGATCGCCCTCACGTTCGGGCTGCTGTTCGCGCTGGTGTCCATGACCACCGCGATGGCCCAGATCGAGCGGGGGATGAACCGGATCTACGGCATCGAGCGGGACCGCGAGACGGTCCGCAAGTACGGGCGCGCGGCGGTGATGACGGCGATCCTGGCCGCGCCGGTCGGGATCGGGTTCCTGCTGCTCGTCGCAGGCGACACGTTCGCGCAGGCGATGCGCAGCGAGTACGGCTGGTCCGACGGCACCGTGGACGCCTTCACCGCCGGGCGCTGGGTCGTGGGGGTCGTCGTCCTCGTGACGGCGATCAGCGTCGTGCTCGATCACGCCCCGCGACGGCGCCAGCCGGGGCTCTCGTGGCTGGCGCTCGGCGCCGGCCTGACCGTCCTCCTGACCCTTCTGGCCACCGGACTCCTGGCGCTGTACGTCGACCAGGGGACGTCGTTCGGCCAGGTCTACGGCCCGTTGGCGGGCGTCTTCGCCCTGCTCATCTGGGGCCTGCTCACGTCGATCGCGCTGTTCCTGGGTGCCGCCGTCTGCGCCCAGCTCGAGGCATACCGCAGCGGCGACCCGGGGCCGGCCGACGACGACCCCGGCCAGCCCCACGCGGTGCGCGGCGAGCGCTGACCGCGCCTCGCGTCAGAGCACGCGGTCCAGGAACGCGGTGACGGCCGCGATGACCTCGTCCTTGTTCGTCTCGTTGAGGACCTCGTGCATCGCGCCCTCGTAGGCGTGGTGCTCGCTGTCCGGGCCGCCGAGCCGGTCGACGACCGCCTTCGCCAGCGGGTACGGGACGAGCTGGTCCTCGGTGCCGTGGACGTAGAGGAGCGGCAGCTGGCCGAAGCCGGGGCCGGCCTCGGCCGCGTTCGTGCCCGCGAGGAACGCCTCGAGCGTCCGGCGGTGGAACGGTCCGTGGTAGACCAGCTCGTCGGCGGCGTACGCCTCGCCGACCGCGGGGTCGCGGGAGAGCGTGCCCGGGTCGAGCGGGACCTCCGGGATGGGGTCCATCTGCAGCAGGCCGAACATCGGGTTCTCCGCCCCGAGGGCGGGACCCGAGAGGATCAGGGCCTTCAGCCGGTCGCCGTGCAGCTGGGTGTAGCGGGTCGCGATGAGGCCGCCCATCGAATGGCCGAGGAGCACGACCGGCAGGCCGGGGTTCGCCTCGGTCGCGAGGTCGGCGACCGCGTCGAGGTCCGCGACCTGGACGGCGTCGAAGTCCGTCAGCAGGGCGCGCTCGCCCTCTGACAGGCCGTGGCCGGCGTGGTCTGGGGCGTAGACGGTCGCGCCGTGGGCGACGAGCGCCTGCGCGACGTGCTCGTAGCGGGCGGCGTGCTCGCCGTAGCCGTGGGAGAGCAGCAGCACGTAGCGGGCGCTGTCGTTCGGCCAGTGGTGGACATGGACGGCGCCGGTGGTGCCGGCGATCTCCAGGGGGGATGCGGTGGTGCTCATCAGGGTCTCCAGGGATTCGTGGTCAGGCCTGCTCGAGGGCGAGCAGCAGCAGTTCGTCGTCGATCTCGCCGATCCGGCGGACGCGGTCGACGACCTCCTCGATCTCGGCGAGGAACGCCTCGCGGCCCGCGTGCAGCTCGTCGCGGCCGGGGTCGACGAGGTCACGGTTGGCGGCGAGGTCCAGGGCCGCGCCGTACAGCTCGCGCGAGACGGATTCCGAGCCGTGGACGGCACCCTGCAGGCGCAACTGCATGCCGACGCGCACGCACTCCTGGAGGAACGCTTCGCGCTCGACGGGGTCGCGCGGGTCGCGTTCGGCCAGGCGCCGGGCGACGACCAGTTGGGCGTCGAAGAACGTGCGCAGCGCGCGGTGTGCGGTGAGCGTGCCGGTCCGGCGCAGCATCGTGCGGGCGGACTCGGTGTTGGTCGCGTGGTCGCGCCAGTCGGGGTCGATGAGCTCCAGCTCGCGGGCGAGGTCCGAACGGAACTGCTCCTTCTCCGGGAAGAAGAACTCGAACTTCAGGAGGTCACGGATGCGCAGCGCGTCGTCGAACGCCGCCTCGACCGGGTCGCCGTCCGGGCGCTCGCGCGCGACGGCGAGCAGCGCCAGCTCGACGATCGCGCGGTCGACCATGTGGTGCAGAGCGCCGTTGCGGTAGAAGGCCGCCTCGTGGTGACGGTCCGGGGCGATCGACCAGACGGGCTCGGTGCCGTCGGCGTAGCAGGAGACGATGCCCTGCTCGGCCAGGGCGTCGAGCGTCGCGCGCAGGACCGCGGGGCGCCGCAGCTCGTCGACGGTCCGCAGCACGTCGGCGCGCTCGAGGTGGTCGAGCAGCGGCTTGAGCACGGCCTGCAGCTCGGCCAGGGTCAGGGCGCGATCGCGCACGCCGAGCATCGCGAACCCGACCAGCGAGGTCGACGTGACCGGGGTGGCGCGGTTGATGCCGTCCATGACCGCGAAGCCGACCTTGTGCAGCCGCGCGGCGCCGTCGCCGACCCCGTCGAGGATGCCCTTGAGCGACACGGGCTCGCCGAACCGCACGCGGGCCTTGCCCATGTTCGTGCGCTGCGCGCGGATGTAGTCGACCATCCAGCCCATGCCCTCGCTGCGCTTCTGCGCGCCGGTCTGCTCGGCGGCGGTCGCCCCGATCTCGTGCAGCTGGTCGTAGACGATGGAGGTCGGGACGAGCAGCACGTCGGGCGCCCGGCCCTCTTCGACGGCGCTCGAGAGGTAGTGGATGAGGCCCAGCCGCGGCGGCCGCAGCTTGCCGGTCCGGGTGCGCCCGCCCTCGGGGTACCACTCGAGGTTGAACCGCTTGGCGACGAGGTGGCCGAGGTACTCGCGCACGGCGAGCTTGTAGACGCGGTCGCTGCCGAAGCTGCGGCGGATGAAGATCACGCCCGCGCGCTTGCCGAGCGCACCGATCGGCCCGAACGACATGTTGTCGCCGCCGAGCAGGTGGTTGCGGGGGAAGTCGTTGTCGTGCATCACCTGGTTGAGGACCAGGGGGTCGACGTAGCTGCGGTGCGAGGGGAGGAAGACGAGCGCCGCCTTCTTGTTGGCCTCGCGCAGGCGCTCGAGCGACTCGACGTCGACCTCGACGGTCCACGCCCGCCGGTGCATCGGGCTGAGGATGATCCGGTACAGCTGCTCCCCGAGGCGGGACTGCACCGTCGCCAGCTCGGAGAGGCAGCTCGTGAGCTCGTCCAGGACACTCTCGGGCGTGCGGTCGAGCTGGGTGGCGAGCTTGCCGACCCGGTCGCGGACCACGCCCGAGGCCGTGACCTGCTCGGCCACCATGCGCGGGACCTTGTACCGGTCGCCGATCAGTGCACGCTCGGCACGCTCGGCGGCGAGGGTCGCCTGGCGGGCGACGAAGGCGGCCAGTTCGGTGCTCGTGCCGGCGCGGCCCGCCTCGCGCTGGAAGCGGCGGCGCAGGTCGCGCAGGTGCGCGGGCTCACCGGCGACGACGCGCGCCCGGTCGGGGTTGCGCCGGGCCGCGACCGCGTGCAGCCGACCGAGGGGGCCGGACGGGTCGGCGAGGAGCAGCAGGTCGCCCACCTTCGGGCGGGCGCCCGCGTCCTGCTCGGGGGGCATCCAGGTCACCCGCGCCGGGACGAGGAGCGGATCGCCCTCGCGGTCCAGCAGCTCGGCGAGGGCCGGGGCGTCCTGGTCGACGACCGGGGCACCGGGGTGGGCGGTCGCAGCCCACGCGCGGACGAGCGTGCGCTCAGCGGCCGAACGGGCGTCGGTCAGGACCACCTCGGGGGCGGCCGCGTCGGTGGACCGGTCCGTGCCGGGCACATCGACGACGCTCACGACACGACCCCGATGACCTCGGTGAACCCCTCGTCGACGCAGCGCACGAACCGCTCCTCGTCCGTGATCGCGGCGGGGTCGAAGTTGATGCCGATGCAGCAGCCGTCGAGATGCGAGACGAGGGTGACCATCGCCGCGCACCCCGGCAGCGGACCGAACGGATAGGCCTTCAGGATCTTCGCGCCCGCGACGAACCGCTCCTCGCGCAGGCCGGGGACGTTGCTGGCCTGCAGGTCGTTGGCCTTCGTCATGTTCCCCGCGATCTGCGAGATGAGCGGGGCGGGCAGCCGCGACAGCGCGGGGGCGACCATGCCGAGGGCCGCGACCGCCGGTTCGTCGCGCGCCTTGCGGACCATCGCCCCGACGGCACGCATCCGCTCGGCCGGGTCGACGATCCCGGCGGGCGCGGCGAAGCGGGCACCGGCGAAGGCATTGCCGCCCTCGGGATCGTCGGCCTTGCGGATCGAGATCGGGATCGCGATCGGGATGCTGCCGATCTCCGCGCCGAGCTCCTCGTGGTAGCGGCGGTAGCCGCCGAGGACCGCGGCGACGAACGCGTCGTTCACGGAGCCCCCGACGCTCTTGGACGCCGCGCGCAGCGGCGCGAACGGCACGTCCAGCGTCGCGAAGCGCCACGAGAGACTGCGGTCGCGCAGCAGCGGTGAGCCCGTCGCGTCCGGCTCCCCGAGCACGCGCTGCAGAGAGGCGGCGAACGCCGCCGCCTCCTTGGCGGCCCGGTCCGGCCGGCGCAGGGCGCCGAGCTTGCCGACCGCGCCGAGCAGCGAGGCGGGCACGCCGCCCGCGTCCTTCGCGACCTGCCGGACGAGCACGTCGGTCGGGCTCGTGCGCTCCGGGGCCATCGGGGGTGGCTGCGGCTTGCCGAGGTTCGGCTCGCGCGTGGTGGAGTGCAGCATCGCCAGCAGCTGCACCGCGCCCAGGCCGTCGGTCGTCGCGTGGTGGAGCTTCAGGAGGAAGGCGCTCTGGCCGTCGGGCAGCCCCTCGATGAGGATCGCCTCCCACGGCGAGCGCGAGCGGTCGAACGGCGTCATCGCGATCTGCTCGGCGACGCGCAGCGTCTCCCACCAGTCCCGCTTCCCCGACAGGTGGATGCGCCGCACGTGGTAATGCAGGTCGAAGTCCCGGTCGACGACCCATTGGGGCATGCCGAGCCCGAGCGCGGGCTCGACCACCCGCTGGCGGAACCGCGGCACGAGCCGCGTCGCCCAGTCGACGGCCGCGACGAAACGGTCCCAGTCCGGTGTGGTGTCCAGCAGCTCCAGGGAACAGATCGTGGAGCGCAGGCGCGGGTCGCCCTCCGCGCGCCACATCAGCGCCTCGAGGGCGTTCATCTCGCGCGCCTGTCCCCAGGTGCCGGCGGGTGCTTCTGCTGTCGTCATGCGACCTCGTGGTACTCGTGCTCGGCCGCGGCACGCCGCAGGCCCTTGTACGCCTCGCGCGGGTGGCGCGCGTCGTTGACGACCGCGTCGACCTCCTCGGCGATCGGCATCACGACGTCGTACTCGCGTGCGAGCTCGATGACCGTGCGTGCCGTCTTGACGCCTTCGGCGACCTGCCCCATCTCCTCGATGATCTGCTCCAGCGGCTTGTCCCGCGCGAGCTCCTCCCCGACGCGCCGGTTGCGCGACAGCGGACTCATGCAGGTCGCCATCAGGTCGCCCAGGCCCGTGAGGCCCGCGAACGTCCGCTCCTGTGCGCCCATCGCGACGCCCAGGCGCGTGATCTCGGAGAGGCCGCGCGTGAGGACCATGGCGCGGGTGTTGTCCCCGACGCCCAGGCCCTCGGCCATACCGGCGGCGATCGCGATGATGTTCTTCAGGACGCCGCCGAGTTCGCTGCCGAGCAGGTCGTCGTTGCGGTAGACGCGGAAGAGGTGCGCGGCGAAGAGCGGCTGGAGCGCGCACGCGGTCGCGGCGTCCGGCAGCGCGACGACCGCCGCGGCGGCCTTGCCGTCGAGGACCTCGCGGGCCAGGTTGGGACCGGCGAGCAGCCCGACCGGGTGGCCCGGCAGCGCCTCGCTGATGATCTGCGTCGGGCGCAGCCGCGTGCCCTGCTCCATGCCCTTGGCCAGCGAGAGGACGGGGACCCACGGACGCACGTGCGGGGCCGCCTCCTCCAGCGCCTCCCGGATGCCGTGCGACGGGACGCCGACCACGAGGACGTCCGCGTGCTCCACGGCCTCGCGGAGGTCGGAGGTCGCGCGCAGCTCCTTCGGGAGCGGCCGGTCCTCGAGGTAGCGGGAGTTCGTGTGCTGCTCGTTGATCTCGCGCGTGGTGTCCTCGTTGCGCGCCCAGATCAGGGTCGGGGTGTTGGCGGCGGCGAGCGTCGCGACGGTCGTCCCCCACGAGCCTCCGCCGAGGACGGTCACCTGCACGGGACGGCTCATGAGTTCAGCTCCAGCAGCCCGTTGCGGGGCCAGTCGTCGAGGGTGTCCAGGAACATGCCGCGCACGTCCTGCACGTGGTCGTCGAGCGTCTCCACGGTCCACGTCGTCGTGTCCACCGGTGGCAGCGCGACGACCTCCACCGTGCCCGGGCGCAGCATCTGCGCGCCGCGCCACATCACCTCGCCGGCGTTCCTTATGACGATCGGGACCATCGGGACCTCCGCCTGCATCGCGATGTGGAACGGACCCTTCTTGAAGCGGCCGAGCTTCGGCGTGACCGAGCGGGTGCCCTCCGGGGCGATGACGAGCGACATGCGCTCCTCACGGACCTTGTCCACGGCCGGCTGCATCGCGGCCTTCGCCTGCTCGGTGTTGCCCCGATCGACGAACGCCACGCCGGCGAGCTGGAACAGCTGTCCGAACCCGGGGACGTTCTTCGCCTCCTTCTTCGCGACGCCGGTGAACCCGCCGCGCAGGAGCTTCATGACGATGATCGGGTCGAGCTTGCTCTGGTGGTTGAAGACGAAGACGCAGGGCCGGGCGGACCAGAGGTGCTCGTGACCGCGGACGACGCGCACGTCGATCCCGGCGATCGACAGCCCGAGGTCGGCGCCGACGCCACCGGTGATGTCGAGCAGCGTGTCGCGGCGGCGGTTGAGCGCAGCGAGCCCGAGGCCGGCGCCGAACGCGGCGGCGAAGGACCCGTAGAACCCGGCGGTCCGGACGAGCTCGCCGACGCTGGGGAGCGTGCCACCCCGGGCGACGCAGTCGAGGATCGGCCAGCCGGCCTGCTCGGCGTGTGCCCGCAGGACCTTGTGGGGGGAGACCGCGACCGGGTTGCCGCAGGTGCCGAGGAAGTCGATGTCCTCGCCGCCGTTGGAGTACGCGAACGACCGGACCAGGTCCATGCCCCGCTCGTCGGCCATCTCGTGCACCGCGCGGGCCTTGCCGTCCGCCCACAGCGGGGGGCCGGACGTGCGGCCGGTGATGATCCCGTCCACGATCTCCACCGGCGTACAGAGGACGTGCTCGATGTCGAGCTCCCGCGCCGCGGGCTCGACCTGGAAGCGCGTGGCGGAGGAGGCCAGCGCGAGCGTGTGGCCCTTGGCCTGGTGGGCGCGGATGAGCTCCCACACCTCGAGGTGCAGTCGCCCGGCGATCTCGTGCTTGAAGAGATCGTCGCCGAGCTGCTGGATCTCCTCGAGCGGCTTTCCCGCCCAGGCGCCGAGCGACAGCTCGAGGAACGCGGCGAAGTCCTCGCCGCTCTCGATGCCCTGCGCGCTCATCAGGGCGGTCTTCGCGAGCTCGATCGGGCCGAGGTCCCGGTTGAGGATCCGGTGGCGGTAGAACGCCTGCGCGGAGTAGCCGGTGATGACGGTGCCGTCGTAGTCGAAGAAGGCGCCGATCTCCGGACCGTCGGGGGCGGCCGCGATCGCGGCGAGCCGCTGCTCAAGGACGGACATCGAGGACCCCTTCCAGCAGCGCCGAGTCGAGCTCGCCGATGCGGATGAGCCGGTCGATGACGTCGTGCACCTCGGCCAGCCACGCTTCGCGGGCTGCGCGGACCTCGTCCCGGCCGGGGTCGACGAGGTCGCGGTTGCGGGCGAGCTGCAACGCCGAGGCGTACAACTCCTGCGAGACGGACTCGGGTCCGTGCAGGCGGCCCTGCAGCAGCATCTGCCGGCCGACGCCCAGACAGCGGTCCAGGAACGCCTGACGGTCGATGCCCTCGCGGCACGGGGTCGCGGCGAGTTGCTCGGCGACCACGAGCTGGGCGTCGGCGAAGGACCGCAGTGCGCGGGCCGCGACGAGCGTGCGCCGCCCGGCCAGCAGCCGCGCGGCCGGGGTCCGTTCCCAGTCCGGCTCCATGTGGTCCATCTCCATGCGCAGCTCCTCCAGGTACCGCTCCTTGGAGCCGAAGAAGAACTCGAACTTCAGGAGGTCGCGCAGGGCCAGGGCGTCCTGCGTGGCGGCGGCCATCGGGTCGTCCGGCGGCGGGTCGAGCGTCGCGGCGCGCAGGAGCGCGAGCTCGGCGATCGCGCGGACGACGAAATGATGGAGGGCCCCGTTGCGGTAGAAGGCCGCCACGTGGTGGTGGTCCTTCGCGATCGACCACACGGGCTCGGTCCCGCCGTCGAAGCACTCGACGACCCCGGCGGCGCAGAGCGCCTGGAGTACCCGGCGCACCGCGGCGGGCCGGCGCAGCTCGGCGACCTGCCCGGGGATCTTGCGGGCCTCGACGTGGTCGAGCAGCGGGGCGATGACGCGGGTGACCTGGTCGAGCGTCAACGCGCGGTCGCGGACCCCGAGGAGCGCGAGCGTCACGAACGAGGTCGACGCCAGCGGCGTCGCGCGGTTGATCCCGTCGCAGATCCGGAAGGCGACCTTCTCGAGCTGCGCGCGCCCCTCACCGGCCTCCTCCATCGCCTCGCGCAGGGAGAACGGGTCGCCGAAGCGGACCTGTACATGGCCGGCGTTGGTGCTCTGGGCGCGGATGTAGTTCGCCAGCCAGGCGAGACCCTCGCCCTTCTTCTTGGCGCCGCCCTGCTCGGCGGCCATCTGCCCGACCTCCTGGAGCTGGTCGTAGACCATCGATACCGGGACGAGCACGACGTCGTCCACCCGGTCGTCCTGCAGGGTCTGCGCGAGGTAGTGCAGGAGCCCGAACCTGGGCGGACGGAGCTTGCCGGTCCGGGTGCGGCCGCCCTCGAGGTACCACTCGATGTTGAAGCGCTTCGCGGCGAGGTGCGCGAGGTACTCGCGGACGGCGAGCTTGTAGACCGGGTCGTCGCCGAACGTGCGGCGGATGAAGATCAGGCCGGCGCGCTTGCCCAGCGGGCCGATCGGCCAGAACGACATGTTCGCCCCGCCGAGCACGTGGTTGCGCGGGAAGTCGTTGTCGTGCAGCACCTGGGCGAGCACGAGGGGGTCCGCGTAGGAGCGGTGGCTGGGGAGGAAGACCAGCGCGTGGCGGCGGTTGAGCTCGCGCAGGCGCTCGAGGCTCGCGACGTCCACGTCGACGTCCCAGGCGTTGGCGTGCAGCGGGCGCATGACCGTCCGCCAGGCGTCGATCGCGAGGCGGCTCTGGACGGCGGCGACCTCCTGCAGGCAGTCGGTGGCCTCGGCGAGCACCTCGTCGTACGGGCGGTCGAGCTTCGCCGCCAGCTCCGAGACCTTCTTGCGGAACTTCGCCGATGCCGTGATCTGCTCGGCGACGAGGCGGGGGACCTTGTAGCGGTCGCCGATGATCTGCCGCTCGGCGCGCTCGCAGGCGAGCTCGCCCTGACGGTTGACGAAGGCGCCGAACGCCTCGCCGCCGGTGGTCTTCCCGGCCTCGCTGCGGAACCGGCGACGGAGGTCCATCGCGTGCGCGGGCTCGCCCGCGGTGACCGTCACGCGGTCGGGCTCGCGGCGCGCGATCCGCGACTGCAGGCGCGACCAGGGCCGGTGCGGGTTGGTCAGGGCGAGGAGGTCGGCGGCGCGCACGCTGCGGTCGCCGTCGCGCTCGCGGGGCAGCCACGTGACGCGGACGGGGACGACGAGCGGGTCGTCGCCGCGCTCCAGGCGGCGGCCGAGACCCGGGTCGCCGCGGTCGACGTGCTCGGCGACCGGCTGGTGCCGGTCCGCCCACTCCCTGATGAGGTCCCGCTCCGTCGGCGTGCGCGCGTCGACGAGCAGGACGACGGGGTCGGTCGTGGATCGGGGCTCGGTGACGATGGCCATCAAGGCCTACCCTCTCCGATCGGTCAAGCCCGGGGCATCGGCCACGGACCACGAACCCACCGGGTGACGCGCTGTGCGCGGCGCACAAGGGCGCGGACGCGCAATCGGCTCAGTCGCCGGCGCGCCGCTCGAAGAGCAGGCTCGCCACGTGCAGCGCGATGACGTCGTCGAGGCTGCGCAGGTCCAGGCCGGTGCGCTCGCTGATCCGCCCGAGCCGGTATCGCGCCGTGTTGACGTGCAGGTGCAGGCGCCGGGCCGCGACCTTCACGTTCAGGTCGCTCGCGACGTAGCTGCGGAAGGTGTGCAGCAGCGGCCCGCCCTCGGCGGCGTCCTCCTCCAGGAAGCACCGCAGGCGGTCGGGCACGAGCGTCCAGGTGGTCTTGCCGGCGCGCAGCGTCATCCACTCCAGCGGCGCGAGCGTCGGGAGCGCGAGCACCCCGCCGCCGGTCGGAACGCGGGCCCGGGCGCGGCGCGCGTCGGCGATCGCGGCCCGCGCGCCGTCGGGCAGCTCGTGCCGGGTGCTCACCCCGAGCGCGAGCCGGACCGGTCCGTCGGCCAGGCGCCGCCAGGCCCGCTCCAGCGAGGTGACGACCCCCTCGAGCTCGTCGGCGTCCACGGCGCGCACGAGGACGATCTCGTCACCCAGCAGGCCGGCGAGCGGCAGCATCACGGGCTTGCCCGCACGCGCGAGGGCGCCGACCGCCGAGGTCAGCGTGCGGTTCTCGGTGACGCTGGTGACCGCCCGCGCGCTCACCGCGATCACGCCGGCGCCCGGCGCCAGGCCGAGCTCCCGCGCGAGGTCGCCGAGCCCGTGCATCGATGGGTCCCGTCCCTCGACGAGCAGCTCGATCAGCTCGCGGCGGCGTTCGGTGCCGCCCGTCCGGGTGACCTCGCGGGCCTCTACCCACGCCTGTGCGGCGAGGGCGCTCGCGACGTCCACGAGCTCCAGCAGCCGGGCGCCGACGACCATGACCGCGGCCGGGTCGCCGGTCTCCCCGGCGATCGCGGTGACGCGCTCGTAGATCGTGCGCTGCGCGACGCGCAGGCCGGTGGTGGTCACGTCGATCCAGTCCCCGCGGGCGGCCCGTGCCTCGATCGCCGGGCGAAGGACGGCGACGTCGTCGGTGTCCAGCGGCCGGTCGTGGTCGAGGGCGTCGGCGAGCGCGTCGACGAGAGCGCCGACCTCCTCGCCGAGTGCGACGACGGCGGCGCCGTCCAGACCGGCGTACGCCGGCACCTCGACGCGGCGCTCCAGCAACAGCGCGACGAGGTCGTCCCGGTCGGCCCGCAGCGCACGGGCGATCCGGCTCGTGGGCACGTCACGGTCGCGGGTGGAGGGCGTCGGGGCGATCGACCGAGGGTATCGCCGTGCACCCGCCCGCGGGTAGGGTCGGGGGTGTGGAGCGCATCGGGGTGGTCGGGGCCGGGCCGGCGGGGCTCGCAGCCCTGCGGGAGCTGACGGCCGAGGGCCTGGACGCGGTCGCGTTCGAACGCGGCACGCGCGTCGGCGGCGTCTGGACGCTGGAGGGCCGCAGGACGGCCGCGTACCGGTCCCTGCACCTCATCACGAGCCGCGAGCGCACGCAGTTCGCGTCCTTCCCGCTCCCCGAGGGCACCGCGGACTACCCGTCCCGGGACGTCGTCGGGCGCTACCTCGAGGCCTACGTCGAGCACCACGGCCTCGGCGACCGGCTGCGGCTGGGCGACGGGGTCGCGCAGGCGGATCGCCGCACCGACGGCGGCTGGCTGCTGACGCTCGACGGCGGGAGCGTCGAGGAGGTCGACCGGCTCGTCGTCGCCAACGGCCACAACGCGGTGCCGCACTGGCCCGACCCCGCGTACCCGGGCTCCGACGGCTTCACCGGCGAGCAGCTGCACGCGGTCGACTACGAGGACGCCGGCGCGTTCACCGGGAAGCGGGTCCTCGTGGTGGGGATGGGCAACAGCGCCATGGACATCGCGTCCGACCTCTCCCTCACGGCCGAGCAGACGTTCCTGTCGGTCCGGCACGGAAGCTGGGTCGTCCCCAAGCGCCTGCTCGGAAAGCCCGCCGACCAGGTCACGAGTCCCTGGGCCGCGGTCCACGTACCGCTGCGGCTGCGGCAGACCGTGTCGCAGACGCTGCTGCGCGTCGTCAGCGGGCCGCCGGAGCGGTACGGACTGCCGAAGCCCGCCCGCGGGCTGTTCGCGGACCACCCGACGATCTCCGACACCATCCTCAGCCGGATCAGTCACGGCCGGGTGACCCCCAGAGGCGCGATCGAGCGGCTGGACGGCGGCGGCGTGGTCTTCGCGGACGGGGGACGGGAGCCGATCGACGCGATCGTGTGGTGCACCGGCTACCGGGTCGCGATGGACTTCCTGGACCCGGCGCTGCTCGGTCCTGAGCCGACCGAGCTGCCGCTGTACAAGCGGATGCTGCACCTCGACGTGCCCGACCTCCACTTCGTCGGCTACATGCAGTCCACCGGGTCGGCGTTTCCGATCGTCGAGCGGCAGGGCCGGCTCCTGGCCGACTACCTGACCGGCCGCTGGGCCCCGCCGCCGCGCGCCGTGATGGAGGCCGACTGCGCGCGCCGACGCGCCGACGCCGTCAAGCGCTGGGGCGACCGCGGCCGGCCCGCGATGCGTGTGGACTTCGATCGGTACATGCACGAGCTCGGGACCGAGCTGCAGGCGGGCGCCGCACGGGCCGCGCGCGCCGGAAAGGTGGCGGCATGAAGCGGGCGATCATCACCGGGGCCAGCGGGGCGTTCGGGACGGCGCTGACGGCGTCGCTGCGTTCGCGCGGCTGGGCCGTCGCGGGCATCGACCTGCGGTCGTCCTCCCACGAGGTCATCGCGTGCGACATCACCGACGAGGCGGCCGTGCCGGGGGCCGCGGCCGAGGCGATCGAGCGGCTGGGCGGCGGGGTGGACGTGCTCGTCAACAACGCCGGGATCGGCGGGCCGGCGAGCGCCGGGGCTCCTCCCGGCGACGTCGTGCGGACGATGCTCGACGTCAATGTGCTCGGCGCCTGGACCGTGACCGCGGCGACCATCGACGCGCTGGTGGAGTCGCGCGGCCGGGTCGTGCTGCTCGGGTCGCGGATGTCGTTCCTGGGACTGCCGCTCGGCGCAGCCTACGGCGTGTCGAAACGCGCGCTCGGCGCGTACGCCGACGCGCTGCGCGCGGAGTACGGGACGCACGTCGGCGTGACCTGCGTGCACCCGGCGTTCGTCAAGACGCCGATCCACGACCGCACGCGCGAGGCCGGCCTGCAGCTCGAGGGCTTCTCGACCGAGGAGCCGCTGGAGCAGGTCATCGCCACCCTGGTGCGCGCGTGCGAGGCGCCGCGGGCGAGGCGCGACCTGGCCGTCACGCGGGGCGGGGCCGTGCAGATCGCGGCGGCGCGGCATCTGCCGGCGGTGGTCGACCGGGTGGTCGCGCGGACGCTGAAGGGCCGGATCGCCGACGGCGCGCTGGACGCGGCCGACATCGCGCGCGGGCTGCGCCAGCGGCACGGGCGGGGCTGAGCGCGGGCCGATCGCGGCACGGGCGGCCGCTGCCGCCGCCGCGCGGGCGGGAGTCCTGCGTCCCTGGGTCCGCGATCCAGGACTCCCGGTCTGGCCTCGGAGCGGCGCCGGTCGACGGCGGGCGAGCGCTGCCGCGCGGGCGGGAGTCCTGAGTCCCTGGATCCGGGATCCATCGCTCCCGGTCGGGCCGGCAGGGTCGTGGGGATCCAAAGCGGGCGAGCGCTGCCGCGCCAGCGGGAGTCCTGCGTCCCTGGATCCGCCATCCAGGACTCCCCCTCGGGCCCGGCACCGGGCACGAGCTGCCCGGTGCCCGCCGGGTGCCGGGCCTCGACCGCGGATATCGCGGACAACCTCTGGCGCCCCGGCCCGGCCCAGCGCGGCGCGCGCGGCCGCTAGAGCACCACGACCTGCCGCACGCCTTCGCCCCGCGCGAGCCGGTCGAACGCGGGGTTCAGCTCGTCGAGACCGATCCGGTGGGTGAGCAGCTCCTGCACCGGCAGCCTGCCCGCCTGGTGCAGCTCGATGAACCGCGGGATGTCGCGCGCGGGCACGCACGAGCCGAGGTAGGAGCCCTTGAGCGTGCGCTCCTCGGCGACCAGCGACACGGCGGGAAACGACAGCATCCGGTCCGGGTGCGGCAGGCCGACGGTCACCGTGGTCCCACCGCGACGCGTCGCCGCGTAGGCCTGGCCGAGCACGTCCGCGTTGCCGACGGTCTCGAGCACGACCTCCGCGCCGGCGCCGCCGAACACCTCACGGACGGCGCTCACGACGTCCTCGTCCGCGCGCACCGCGGCGTCGGCACCGAGCGTCAGCGCCAGGTCGAGCTTCTCCTGCACGCGGTCCACCACGACGATCCGGCCGGCGCCGCAGAGCACCGCGCCCAGGAGCGCCGCGAGGCCGACCCCGCCGAGCCCGAACACCGCGACCGTGTCGCCCGGACGGATCCGCGCGCCGTAGACCGCGGCACCGACCCCCGTCAGGACGGCGCAGCCGAACAGCGCGCCGAGGTCGTACGGCAGCGCGGGGTCGATCCGCACGGCGGAGCGCTCGGAGACCACGACGTGCTCGGCGAACGCACTGACCCCGAGATGGTGGTGCATCAACGCGCCGGGCTCGTCGGCCACGGCCGGGTCGCTCCAGCGCCGCTCCCCGCTCAGCAGGGTCCCTGCAGCGTTGGCCGCAGCGCCAGGCTCGCACAGCGCGGCACGCCCGTCCTGGCAGGGCCCGCACGCCCCGCACACGGGGACGAACGCCAGCGCGACGTGGTCGCCGGCCGCGAAGGTCGACCGGCCGCCCACCGCGACGACCTCGCCGGCGGCCTCGTGGCCGAGCGCCATGGGCATGACCCGCGGGCGGGAGCCGTCGATGACCGAGAGGTCCGAGTGGCACAGCCCCGCCGCATGGACCCGGATCAGCAGCTCGCCGGGGCCGGGGGGCGCCAGGGCGAGCTCCGTGACCTCCAGCGGCCGGGACGTGGCGTACGGCGCGGGCAGGCCCATCTCCCGCAGGACAGCGGCACGGGTCAGCATCAGTCCCGCACCTCCAGGCGCTCCAGCGCCCGTCGCAGTTCGTCGGGGATGGGCGTCGACCGCCGCGTCTCGCGGTCCACGAAGACGTGCACGAACCAGCCCTCGGCCTGGGGCTCCTCGGCACCTTCGCGGAAGAGCCCGATCTCGTAGCGGACGCTGGAGCTGCCGAGCTTGCCGACGCGCAGCGCCGCCTCGACCGTCTCCGGGAAGGAGAACGGGCCCTTGTAGGAGCAGTGCGACTCGGCGCAGAGCCCGATCGCGTCGCCCACGTGGATGTCGAGGCCGCCCTCGGTGATGAGCCACCGGTTGATGACCGTGTCGAAGAACGCGTAGTACTCGACGTTGTTGACGTGGCCGTAGACGTCGTTGTCGGCCCAGCGGGTCGGGATGGTCGCGACGTGGGCGTAGCCGGAGCGCATGGACGGCAGGCTAGCGTCGGGGTGACGGCAGCCGTTCCACGGGATTGCGGACCGTCCGCTCCGGGCATGCTGGACTGGATGACCGCCCACGACCTCGCCGCCCCCACGATGCAGGAAGCCGTCGGGGCGTTCGTCGACGAGGTCGTCCTCCCGAACGTGGAGTCCTGGGACCACGACGACGTGCTCCCGGACGAGATCTGGGACCGCCTCGTGGAGCTCGGTGTCCCCGGTGCGCTCGTGCCGCCCGAGCACGGCGGTGCCGGCCGGACCGTCGCCTCGATGGTCCCGGTGTGGCGCACACTCTCCCGGGGGTGGATCTCGCTCACCGGTGCGGTCAACCCGACGGGTCTCGCGACGGCGCTCCTCGTCCGCGACGGCACGCCACAGCAGCGCGAGCGGTGGCTGCCCAGGTTCGCCGACGGGACCGCCCACGCCGCCTTCTCGATCACCGAGCCGCAGGCCGGATCGGACCTCTCGCGGATCGAGACGACCGCGACCCGCAATCCGGACGGCGTCGGCGTGACGGTCGACGGCCACAAGCGCTGGGTCGCCGGTGGCGTGTCGGCCGACGTCGTCTTCCTGCTGGGCCGTGTTGACGGGGAGCTCTCATGCGTCGTGCTCCCGGCGGTCGGCCGGGGCACCACGACCTGGGAGGTCGGCGAGCTCGACAAGGTCGGCTACCGGGGCGTGGAGTCCGCCTCCTACCGCTTCCGCGCGCACCACGAGCCGACCGCCGAGATCCTCGGCGGGCCCGAACGGGCCGGGGCCGGCGCCCGGCAGATGCTCGGCGCGCTGGGCGTCGGCCGGATCAACGTCGCCTGCCGCGCCCTGGGGATCATCGACCGCGCGCTCGCGGTCGCGCTGGAGGAGTCCGTGGGCCGCGAGATCGGGGACGGCGTCCTGGGCGACCACACCCACGTCCAGCTGCGCGTCGGCGAGTTGCGGGCCCGGCTCATGGCCGCCGAGTCCCTGACCGAGCGGGCTGCGTTCGCCGTCGACGAGGAGGCGGAGAACGCCCGCGAGCTGTCGACCGCGGCGAAGATCATCGCCTCGGACACCGCCGTCTGGGCGGTCGACCTCGCCGCCCGCCTGTCGGCGAGCCGCTCCTACCGGGCCGGGGACGAGCTGGCCCGCCTGCGCCGCGACGCCCCCCAGACCCAGATCGGCGAGGGCGCCAACGACGCGTTGCTGCTCGCGCTGGGCCGCGGCGAGATCGCGGACGCCTCGTAGACCATGCGCCCGCCGCGCGCCGACGGGGCCACCCGCCCGTAGTCACGCCGTGAGGAAAGCGTTCGCCGTCACGACCGCGGTGCCCGTTCCCGGGGTCCTTGTGCTGACCCCGGTCGGCGAGCTCGACCTGCAGACGGCCGGCGAGCTGCGAAAGGTCTACGACCGTGAGGTCGACGCCGTGCCGTGCCCGCGGGTCGTCGTGGACCTCGCGGGCGTCGAGTTCCTGGGATCCGCCGGCGTGGCCGTCCTGCTCGACCTCGGGGACGCGGCGCGGGCCCGCGGCGGACGGATCGTCCTGGCGGCTCCCAGCGCCGCCGCCCGTCGGGTGCTCGGGCTGCTGCGGCTGGAGCGCGTGCTGCCGGTCCGCGACACGCTCGACGAGACCATCGGTGCCTGAGCGGTTGCGGCACCTCGACGCGCAGCACGTCGCTGCGGCTCACTCCGTCAGGGCCTGCGCCACGTCGTCCTCGACCGAGGCCCGGGACCCGGCGGCCCGCCGGGCGTGGACGGTGCGCAGGAACCGCTCGATCGTCTCGACGACCGGCGCGGTCCGCCAGGAGGGGATGACGTCGAAGGCGTGCTCGCCGCCCCGCAGCTCGAGGTACGCGACCGGCGCGCGCGACGTCGCGCGCAACTCCTTCACGAACGTGCGTGCCTGCCCGACCGGGATGAGCGAGTCCGCGTCCCCGTGGACCACGAGCATCGGCGGCGCGGCAGCCGTGATGCGGTGGCGCGGGGACGCGGCGCGGAAGGCCTCCGGGTCGCTCGCGCGCCGCCGCTTGAGGACCAGCGGCTCGAGCACCCACGGGTGCAGCAGCGGCAGGCTCGTGCGCTCCTCGTCGAGGAGGTCGTAGACGCCGTAGAACGGGACGGCCGCCTGCACGGTCGTGTCGGCGTCCTCGAACCCGGGCTGCAGGAGCGGGTCGTTCGGCGTCAGGGCGGCGAGCGCCGTCAGGTGGCCGCCCGCGCTGCCGCCGGTGATCGCCACGAAGTCCGGGTCCACGTCGTACTCGTCGGCGTGCTCGCGCACCCAGGCGATCGCGCGCTTGACGTCGACGACGTGCTCGGGCCAGGTCGCGAACGGGGAGAGGCGGTAGTCGATGTTGAAGCCCACCCAGCCGCAGCGGGCGAGATGGTTGAGCAGCGGGATGCCCTGCTCCTTGCGGCTGCCGACGACCCAGCCTCCACCGTGCACCTGCACGATCGCGGGGCGCCGCGTGCCGGCCGGGGCAGGAGCCGCGGGCAGGTAGACGTCGAGCTTGCGCGGCCGCTCGCCGTCGTCGGTGTAGCGGATGCCGCGCACGTGCCGCACGTCCTTCGCACGCAGCATCAGCAGCGGGATCACGATCTCCCGGAGCGGGACGCGGTGGGTCCCGTCCCCGTCGTCGAGGTCGAGGTCGGCGACCTGGCCCGCGACCGAGACGCGCGCACCGCGCGCCGTGAGCGCCCAGGCGACCCCGACGCCGACGGAGACCGCGACGAGCGCAGCGCCGATGATCCCGACGGCCTCGTCAAGCGCGCCGAGGGCGACCAGCAGCCCCGCGTAGAGCACCCCGCCGACGATGAGCAGCGGCGTCAGCTCCCGCGCGGCCCACGAGGCCGGCCAGCGCACGAGCACGTTCCACCAGGCGTGCCGAGGGTCCCGGGCGTTGAGCACCAGGGCGATCGACAGCAGGCCGAAGACCAGCAGCAGGACAGACGCGACGGACACGCCGCGTAGCCTACGGCGCGTCCTCGTCGACCACCCCGAGGCCCAGGGCGGCGGCGAGGACCGGCGCGTTGTCCAGCAGGTCGGCCCAGCCCAGCCGTGCGCCACGCAGCCCCTCGATCCCGTGCAGGCCCTCCAGGCTGCACCCCCGCAGCTCGACGCGCGAGCAGCGGGCGCCGGTGAAGTCCGCGCCGTGGAGGTCGCAGCCGTCGAACCGGACGGAGTGCAGCCGTGCCGACGCGAACGACGCGTCCCGCAGGACGCAGTCCTCGAACACCACCCGCTCGAGCGTCGCCTGCGCGAAGGTCGCGAGGTCCACGCGGCAGTCCCGCACCACGACGTCGCGCAGCCGGGCGCTCATCAGCATCGCCCCGGTGGCCCGGCAGCGGTGCGCCAGGATCCGCGTCGCGCTGCTGCGACGCGCGTCGACGTTCGCGAGGTCGCAGTCGCGCAGGACGAGATCGAGGAAGCTCGCGCCGAGGTGCGTCTGGCCGCCGAAGCGGTCGCTGACGACGGGGCCGCCGTCCTCGGGGGCGACGGGCGTCGCGGGTCGCGCGGGAGCCGCCATCCGTGCAGTATGCCCGCGTATGGGACTCATTCCGAACCCCGCGGGCGACCTCCTGCGGCGCGTCGACACCACCTTGGGCAACGTCGATCCGGTGCTGAGTCGGGTCGACGTCACCCTCGCCGACGTCGACACGACGCTCCACACGGTGCGCGACACGCTCACCGAGGTGTCGGGCACGCTGAAGGACGCGACGACGACGCTCGGCGATGTCCGCACGCTCCTGGTCGAGCTCGAGTCCGAGCTGCAGTTGCTGCACCAGCTGCCCGCCGTCGTGTCGAAGCTCGACGAGATCCACGCAAAGCTCTGCACGTGAGCCTCGTGCTGGCCCTGTTCTAGAGTGGTCCGGATGACCGCTCCCCACCGCACGCCGCGCGTCGGCATCATCGGCGCCGGCATGTCCGGCATCGGCATGGCCTGCAAGCTCCGGATGGCCGGGATCGAGACGTTCCACATCTACGAGAAGTGGGACGGCCTCGGGGGGACGTGGCACGCCAACACCTACCCAGGTCTGCACTGCGACGTCCCCTCCCGCAACTACCAGTTCCGCTTCGCGCCGAATCCGTCATGGTCGCGCGTCTTCTCCCCGGGGCGCGAGATCTGGCAGTACCTCGACCGGGTCGCCGACGACTTCGACCTCAAGGGCCGCATGTCGTTCTCGACCGAGGTGGACGAGGCGACCTGGGACGCGTCGAACTCCATCTGGACGCTACGCACGAAGGCCGGTGAAACGGCCGAGTACGACTTCATCGTCACCGGATGTGGGGCGCTCGTCGAGCCACGCACCCCGCACCTCGAGGGGATGGAGACGTTCGGGGGCGCCCTCTTCCACAGTGCGCAGTGGGACCACGCCGTGCCGCTCGAGGGCCGGCGGGTCGCGTGCATCGGCACCGGATCCACCGGCATGCAGATCACCAAGGGCCTCGCCGGTGTCGCCGGGCACTACGAGCTCTACCAGCGCACGCCGCAGTGGATCCTCCCGCTCCCCAACCGCCGCTACACGCGCCTGACGAAGTGGGCGATGCGCCGCTTCGGTGACACGCTCGAGCCGCTGTTCTTCCGCGGGCACCAGGTGCTCACCGAGGGCACGTTCGGCGTCGCCGTGGTGAAGCCCGGCTGGCAGCGCCGCCTGCTCACCTGGCTGTGCCACAAGCACCTGGAGCTGGGCTGCAAGGACCCGGTGCTGCGCGAGCGGTTCCGGCCCGTCGACAAGCCGATGTGCAAGCGGCTGATCATGGGCACCGGGTTCTACAAGCTGTTCCAGCGGCCGGACGTCGACCTCGTCGACACCGGGATCGACCACATCGAGCCACGAGGGATCGTGACGAAGGACGGGGTGCTGCACGAGCAGGACGTCATCGTCATGGCGACGGGGTTCAACGCGCACAACTACGTGCAGCCCATCGAGTTCACCGGGCTCGACGGCGTCAAGCTCTCCGAGGTGTGGGGCGAGCGCGAGCCGTACGGCTACCGCTCGGTCGCGGTCCCCGGCTTCCCGAACGTCTTCATGCTCATCGGGCCGCACTCACCGTTCGGCAACCAGTCGCTCTTCACGATCTCCGAGACGCAGGCCGACTTCGTGATGTGCTGCATCGAGCAGTGGCAGCGCCGGGAGGTCGAGTGGATGGCGCCGACGCCCGAGGCGACCGAGCGCTTCAACCAGGAGATGAAGGCTGCGCTGCCCGACACGATCTGGACCAGCGGCTGCAACAGCTGGTACATCGGCAAGGACGGCATCCCGTCCGTGTGGCCGTGGGTCGCCTCGCACCACCGCGAGATCCTTCGGTCGCCCGAGCAGGGGGACTGGCTGATCGAGCGACCGGCGGAGCGGGAGCCCGAGCCGGTCGCCTAGCTCAGAACGGCTCGGGCGTCGGCTCCGGCGTCGGCTCGGGGGTGGGTTCCGGCGTCGGCTCGGGTTCGGGCTCCGGGAACGGGGTCGGCTCGGGCTCCGGCGGCGGGGTCGGGCGCGGGGGCGGCACCGGTTCGAAGACGGCCTGAACGGCGACCGGGGCCGCCACCCGCGAACGCAGAAAGCGGTCGGTCACGATCGCGGTCAGGCATGGCACCTCGGTTGCCGCCTGCGAGAACGGCAGGTCGAACGTCAGCGTCACCCGCTGCCGGGAGCGGATGGTGTCGTCGTCCGCGACGTACACCCCGGCCTGCTGCGCCGCCTCCGGGTCGCCGTTCGCGGTGAACGGGCAGGCCGGACCCGGGGCCCACCGGACCGCGACCGTGTTCTTCGGCTCGTACTGCCCCGCGAACACGGGTGCCAGCGGCGGCGCGGTCACCTCGACGGTCGCCTTGCGGCCCGACACACCGACGAGCTTCAGTGTCGGGACACCGACGAGCGGCGGCCGGCTGTCGCACAGCTTCAGCGGACCGACGCGTACCCGGCCGCCGTAGCGCTTGACGGCGGTGCGCACGTCGCGGCGCTGCAGGTAGTTGCACGGGCGCTTGTCGGCTGCTCCCCTCACACACTCCGACGTTCCACTGGTTCCCATCACCGAGCAGAGGCGCGAGACGTGCGTCAGGCCGAGCACGTGGCCGAGCTCGTGGATGACCGTCTCCTGGGCGGTGAAGGGATCGATCCCGAAGGCACTGTCCGTGCGGCGGACGAGCCAGAGGCGGCCGCCTCCGCCGGCGACGCGCACGGGCGGCTTGAGCCCGGGGCACTGGCGCTGGGTGATCTTCTTGATCAGCGAGGGCGGGATGCCCGGACCGAAGCTGATGTTGCAGTCGGGACCCTTGCCGACCGGGTTGATCAGGGACTGACCCGGCCGGACGTATCCGAGGGATGCGCTGCCCGCGACGCTGAACCCACGCAGCGAGGGGTGCTGCGTGACCGTCAGCAGCCGGCCGCTGCGCCGCTTGGTGCGCTTGAACCGCACGCGCACACCTGAGCGGTTCCACGCCGCCATCCCCTGCGTGACCGCGTTGCGCATCTTGCCCGTGGTCAGGTCGCGGACGAGGATGGTCTGCGTCGGCCAGCGCGTGCCGCCGAGTCCGGCGGCGCTGGCGGTCGCGCGGACCTCCGCCGCGTCCTGTGAGGGCACGACGGGCTCCGAGGCGCCGGCCGGGGCGGCCGACGTCGCGACGACGGCGAGCACGCCGATGAGAAACCGCTGGACCCGGGACATCCGTCCATCGTAGGTCCAGTTCGCACCTGGGACCAGGACCCGGCGCAGCCTCAGGCGACCGTCCAGGTGTCGCCCCCGCGGAGCAGCGCATGGAGGTCCTGCGCGCTGGGCGCCGCCGGCGGCGGCACGTCGTCCTGGTAGACCGGTCGCTGCACGTCGCGAAAGATCCCGATCGGCGTCGGGCCGTCGGGGTGCGAGGCCAGCCGCGACAGCGCGAACGCCAGCGCCGGGTTCTCGCGCGTGGAGTCATGGGTGACGATCCGCGACTCGTCGGCCGAAGCGAGGTCGACGATCTCCAGGTCCCCTCCTGCGCCGTGGACCACGGCCCGGCGTGCCTCCTGGGGGCCGAAGACGACCGGCTGCCCCTCGACGAGCCGGATCTGGTTCAGGACCGCGTGGTCCTTGTCCGTCAGCGCGTCGAACGCGCCGTCGTTGAACACGGGACAGTTCTGGTAGATCTCGACGAGGGCGGTGCCGGGGTGCGCGGCGGCCGCGCGCAGCAGCTCGGCCATGTGCTTCTTGTCCCGGTCGATCGTGCGGCCGACGAACGTCGCGTCCGCGCCGAGGGCCAGCGACACCGGGTTGAACGGCGCGTCGCTGGAGCCGAACGGCGTCGACTTCGTCACCTTGCCGCGCTCGGACGTCGGCGACGCCTGACCCTTGGTGAGCCCGTAGATCTGGTTGTTGAACAGCAGGATCTTCACCGGCACGTTGCGGCGCAGCGCGTGGATCAGGTGGTTGCCGCCGATCGACAGTGCGTCGCCGTCGCCGGTGACGACCCAGATCGACAGGTCGTCCCGGGCGGTCGCCAGTCCGGTCGCGAGCGCCGGTCCCCGGCCGTGGATGCCGTGCATCCCGTAGGTGTCCATGTAGTAGGAGAAGCGGCCCGCGCAGCCGATGCCGCTGACGAACACGATGTTCTCCGGCGGGATGCCGAGCTCGGGCATGAAGCCCTGGACGGCGGCGAGGATCGCGTAGTCCCCGCAGCCCGGGCACCAGCGTGTCTCGGCGTCCGACTGGAAGTCCGCCTTCGTGTACTTCGGGTTCTCGACGGTGCTCACGACTGGCGCTCCAGGATGGCCTGCTCGATCTCGGGCGCGAAGAGCGGCCGGCCCTCCACCCTGCTGTAGGACTCGACGTCGACGAGGTACTTCGCCCGCAGGACCATCGCGAGCTGCCCGCAGTTCATCTCCGGCAGCAGCACGCGGTCGTACGACCGCAGCACGTCGCCGAGGTTCGCGGGCAGCGGGTTGAGGTGGTGCAGATGCGCGGTCGCCACCCTGCCCCCGGACTCCCTGGCCCGCCGGGCGCCCGCCCGGATCGCACCGCGGCTGGAGCCCCAGCCGAGCACGAGCAGCGTCGCGTCGTCGTCCCCGTGGACCTCGACGTCCGGGACCTCGATCCCGGCGACCTTGGCGTTGCGCACCTCGGTCATCCGCGCGTGGTTCGGGCCCTCGTAGGAGATCGCCCCGGTGAGCTCGGCCTTCTCGAGCCCGCCGATGCGGTGCTGCAGACCGGGGGTCCCGGGGACCGCCCACTGGCGGGCGAGGTCGTCGTCGCGCGAGTAGGGCAGGAAGACGTCGTCGTCGGCCGGCGCGGTGGTCCGGAACCGCGGGTCGATCGGCGGCAGGTCGTCCGGGTCGGGGATCTTCCACGGCTCACTGGAGTTCGCGAGGAAGAGGTCGGTCAGGAGGATCACCGGGGTGCGGTAGCGCACCGCGATCCGCGCCGCCTCGTAGGCAGCCTCGAAGCACTGGCCGGGTGTCGACGCGGCGACCACCGGGATCGGACTCTCCCCATGCCGGCCGTAGAGCTCCTGCAGCAGGTCGCCCTGCTCGGTCTTCGTCGGCAGACCGGTCGACGGGCCGGCACGCTGCACGTCGATGATCACCATCGGCAGCTCGAGCATCACGGCCAGACCGATGGTCTCGGTCTTCAGGTCCATCCCCGGGCCGGACGTGGAGGTGACGCCGAGCCGACCGCCGAACGACGCGCCGAGCGCGATCGACGCGGCGGCGATCTCGTCCTCCGCCTGCACGGTGCGGACGCCGAGCTTCGCGTGCCTGCTGAGCTCGTGCAGGAGCTCCGACGCGGGGGTGATCGGGTAGGCGCCGAGCACCAGCGGCAGACCGCTGCGACTGCTCGCCGCGACCAGCCCGAGGGCGGTGGTCGTGGTGCCGTTGACGTTGCGGTAGGTGCCGGGCGGCACGTCGGTCGCGGCCGGGACCGTGACCTGGACGTCGATCAGCTCGCTCGTCTCGCCGAAGCTCCAGCCGGCCTTCAGCGCTGCGACGTTCGCGGCCGCGATCTGCGGCTTCTTCGCGAACTTCTGCTCGATCCACGCCTGGCTGATGTCGAGCGGGCGGTCGTACAGCCACGAGATCAGGCCGAGCGCGAAGACGTTGCGCGACTTCTGCGCGTCCCGCGTCGTCACACCTTCCAGCGCCTCGACGGCCGCCTGGGTCAGCGTCGTCATGGGTACGCGCTTGACGTTGAACGCGTCCAGCGACCCGTCCTCGAGGGGGTTCACCTCGTAGCCGGCCTTCTGCACCGCGCGGACCGTGAAGGCGTCCTCGTTGAGGAGGATCGTGGTGCCGCGCTCCATCAGCGCGATGTTCGCCCGCAGCGCTGCGGGGTTCATCGCGATCAGCACGTTGGGCTTGTCGCCCGGCGTGAGGATGTCGCGCGCAGCGAAGTGGATCTGGAAGGCGCTGACGCCCCCGATCGTGCCGGCCGGGGCGCGGATCTCCGCCGGGAAGTCCGGCAGGGTCGCGAGGTCGTTGCCGAACGCGGCCGTCGCGGCGGTGAAGCGGTCCCCGGCGAGCTGCATGCCATCACCGGAGTCGCCCGCGAACCGGACGACGACCCGCTCGTGGACCTCCGTTCTCTTCGGAGGGCCTTCGACGGTGCTCATTGCGCGTGCGGTCCGTTCGTCTCGCTGTCGGGATCGGCGGCGGCGCGTGGGACGGGTGCGGACCCCTCGCTGCCCGTGGAACGGACGCTACACCCGTCGTAGGTCGGCCTGACGGGCTTGGCGCGCCCCCGTCCCCCGGACGGTCCCCCATGTTCTCCCGCACGGGGGGGTTGTCCGTGCGCCCTTTGACCCGCTGCCTGGGTGCGACTCGTAGTGGCGGTCGAGAACGGTCCCCGTCGGGAGGGGAAGGAGGGCTGCGCTCTCCGTGCAGAGCGCTCCGTGATCACATGCTCGAACGTCAATCAGTGGCGACGATGACCGCCGGTGATTGCCGTTCGACGCGGCGAGGCCCGCGACTGCCCGCGGCACCTCACGACGGTTCAGCTGAACCGCGCTCTTCCACGGCACACCGCTGCTGCTTCCAGGCGAAAGCGGCTACGTCTTGAGCTTGCTTCTCACGTCGTGAATGACGGCGCGTCCGAGACCGAGGGGCCCAAGTTGACGAAAGTACTTCGGGAGGTCCACGTAAGTGTCCTTGCGAACGATCTTGTCGTCACGGACGGTGAAGACATCGACCCCCTCGCAGATGATCCGTCGCCCGAAGGTGGTTCCGGACAAGACGTACTGGGTCACAAAGTGGTCCTCCCCGACGTGCAGCGCCTGCTGCTCGAAGCCGAGGTCGGGTGTCTGCTCGAAGATCTCCGCGATCCTCGCCCGTACCGCGGGCCGTCCCTCGGTCGGCTTGCCGACGCCGTGCTCGTGGAAGACCGTGTCGTCGGTGTGCATCGCAACGATCGCGTCGGGGTCCCGACTGGCCCAAGCCTGGGAATACCTGGTAGCCAGTGAGCTCAGAGAAGCTTCCATATTGCGACGCTACCGCAGCCAGCTGCTCGCGCGGCGAAGAGTGACGAAGTGCTGCTTCGAGGCAGGACCGGCGTCGCGCACCCAGGCGAAAGGATCACCCTTCAAGCCCGGACTAGCAGCTCCGGCGAGCGTCCTTCCCATCCGGCCCGAACTTGGTGATTTCGTCATGGCCGGCGAACACAAACTCACCGAGTCCGCGCCGCGGAGGCTTCCGCGGAAGCCTCGCCCGCTCGGGCAACGCGCAAAAGCGCAACCAGAGGCCGAGAAGCCCGACGATCACATTTGCCAGACTTGCGGCGTGGCCTTCCATCGCGACGTCGATCCCGCCAAGGGCGAGGGGCCTGACCAGGTCGCGAACGTCGGCGGGACGCACGAGGTCCGCCGCGACCGCCGGGCGGGAACGCTCGGTGACGGGACGTTGGCCTGCCCGGACTGCGACTTCCCGACCCGACCGACAGCGCCGACGATGCGACCGTCCGACACGCTGTGGTGCTCCTACTGCGGCCGGCACGGCGCGGTCCGCGACTTCCTCACGCTGAGCGACGAGCCCCGTCCCGCGCGGGTCACGGTCGTGGTCCGGGTCCCGGCGCTGCGGTCCCCGCTGTAGCTACTCCCGCGTGAGCGCACCCATGATCGTGCGGACGAAGTCCTCGAGTCGCTGCGGCGAGTAGCGGTCGGGGTCGACGAGGAGCAGCCGCCCGGCCTCCTCGATGATCGCGAGGATCGAGCGCGCCGCGAGCTCGACGTCCAGGCCGCTCGGCCCGCCGCGCCGCTCCAGGCCCCAGGACACCAGCTCGGTGATGCGGTCGGCGTACTGCTGGCGGTTCTGCTCGACGATGTGGCGGATGGCGGCCGGGGTGCCGTCGGGCGGCAGGAGCACCAGGCGCCAGCCGCGCGGGTCGTCGGCCACGGCCTCGACGAAGCGGCCGACCGCACGCACGAGCGCCGCGTCGGGATCGTCGAGGTCCTCCATCGTCGGAAGGGAGCTTTCGACGACCGAGCGCGCGCGCTCCTCCTGACGGCGGAAGAGGGACGCGAGAACGGCCGAGAGATCGCGGAACGCGGAGTAGACGACCGGGCGGGTGACGTCGACCTCGCGCGCGAGCGCCTCCATGGTGAGCGCCTGCCAGCCGTCCCGGGCGATGACGTCCAGTGCGGCGTCGAGCAGCTGCTCGCGGCGGTCCTCGACGGCCATGCGCGGGGCGTAGGGACGTCGGGTTCGGCCGGTCACGCCCCCATCCTCGCACGACGGGCGGAGGCCGTGCGCCGGATCTACGGCAACGTAGTATTGACTTTGTTACGCCGGTGTAGGAAAGTCGCGCCATGGTCGCCCAGCTCGTCCCGCTGCTCGCCGTCGAGGCTCCCTCCGCCGGAGGTGCCGAGGCCGGGCAGATCGCCCTCGTCACCGCCGTGGCGATCGTCCTCACGACGGCGCTCCTGGTGCTCGGCCTCGGCCACCGGTCCGGCCGGGTCAAGCTGCTCGGGCGTGTCGCCGGGTTCGCCGAGCGCGCGCTGCGGATGCCGGGCTGGGCCGCGCTGCCCCTGGCCATCGCGACACCGACGCTGCTGCTCGCGCTGTTCGGCCTCACCTGGGACGAGTCGCTGCACATCGACGACGGCCGCGACCCGGGCCCGCTCGCCAACCCGTCCCACTACTTCCTGCTCGTCGGACTCTTCGGCATCTTCACCGCGGGCTGGCTGGCGCTGGTACTGCCCGAGCGCGGCTCGCGCCCGGGGCCGGCGTCGGTGCGCATCACCCGCGACTGGCACGTCCCGGTCGGCGGCCTGCTGACGATGCTCTGCGGCTCGGTCGCGCTCGGCGGCTTCCCCCTGGACGACGTCTCCCACCGCCTCTTCGGCCAGGACGTCTCGCTGTGGGGGACGACCCACCTGCAGATGCTCACCGGTGCGGCGACCGGCGTCGTCGGTCTCTGCATCCTCTTCCGCGAGGGCGTGCTGGCGGAGCAGGCGCGGCGCGGAACCGCGCAGGAGATCGTCCCGCTGGTGCGCCTCCCGAAGCTCGCCGACCTGGCGTTCGAGAAGCTCCACTACGCGACGCTTGGCGGCGGTCTCCTGGGCGCGCTGTCGATCTTCCAGGGCGAGTACGACTTCGGCGTCCCGCAGTTCCGTCTGATCTTCCACCCGATCCTGATCGCCGGGATGGCGGCCTTCGCGCTCGTCGCCGTCCGGGCGCTCGCCGGGCCGGGCGCCGCGCTCCTGGCGGCTGTCTGGTTCATCGTCATCCGCGGCGTCATCACGCTGCTCGTCGGACCGGTCTTCGGCGAGGCCGTGGCGACCTTCCCGCTCTACCTCGCGGAGGCGCTGATCGTCGAGGGCGTCGCGCTGGCGCTCGTCGCGACGAAGCGGCCGTACGCGTTCGGTGCCGTCAGCGGCGCGCTCATCGGCAGCGTCGGCGTCCTGGCCGGCTACGGCTGGTCGAAGGTCTGGGTGCCGCTGGAGTGGCCCGCCCACATGCTGCCGTCCGCGATCGCGCTGAGCGTGCCGGTCGGGATCGCGTGCGGCATCCTCGGTGCCTTCCTGTTCTGCGGGCTGGACCGGCGGCCCACACTCGTCGCCTCCCGTGCGGCGATCGCCACCGCGGCGGGCTGCGTCGTCCTCGTCGGGGGCATGCTCGCGGTGCTCCGCACGACCGAGGCGCAGGAGATCCGCGCCGCCGTGACGACCGAGCAGGTCGGTGACGGGCGGATCGTCGCCACCGTCACCCTCGACCCGCCGGACGCGGCGAAGGAGGCCGACTGGTTCCACACCCTCGCCTACCAGGGCAAGGGCCCGCTGGAGATCGGCGAGCTGACCGAGGTCCGGCCGGGCGTCTACCGCACCGAGTCGATCCCGGTCACCGGTACGTGGAAGACCTCCGTGCGCATTCACAAGGGCCGCGCCATGACGGCGATGCCGATCCGGCTGCCGGGCGACGAGGCCATCCCCGCGCCGGAGGTGTCGGCGCCGGCGGCGTTCCAGCGGGCGTTCGAGGCCGACAGGACGATCCTGCAGCGCGAGCGCAAGGACGACGTGTCACGTGCCGCCGAGACCGGCTTCGCGGCGCTGATCCTCGCCATCTGCCTCGGGCTGATCGCGACGCTCGGGCGCGGCCTCGTGCACCTCGGCACGTCGGCGCAGCGGACCCCCCGGCCGTCGGCGTCGGGCGCGCCTCGCGCCGCGCGGGAGAAGACCTCCGCATAGGCTGCGGGCATGTCCCAGAGCCCGCTCCGCACCGAGATCGCCGACGGCATCGCCCGGCTGACGCTCGCGACCCCCGACACCGGCAACTCGATCGATCCCGCGATGGCGCTCGCGCTGAAGGACACCGCCGCCGAGCTCGCGACGCGCGACGACGTCCGGGTCGTCGTGCTCGCCGCCGAGGGCCGCTTCTTCTGCGTCGGCGGCAACATCGAGTACTTCGCCTCGGCCGACGACCCGCGGGCAGCGCTGCACGGGCTGGCCACCGACCTCCACGCCGGGCTGCTCGGCCTCGCCGCGCTCGACGCCCCGGTCATCGCGCGCGTGCACGGCGCCGCGGCGGGCGCGGGCATGAGCCTCGTCTGCGCGGCCGACATCGCCATCGGGGGACCGGGCGCGTCGTTCACCGTCGCCTACACGGGGATCGGCCTGTCGCCGGACGGCGGGTCGTCATGGCTGCTGCCGCGCATCGTCGGCCGCCGTACCGCCGCCGAGCTGATGCTCACGAACCGCCGGGTCAAGGCCGACGAGGCCAAGACGCTCGGGTTCCTCACCGAGGTCGTGTCCGAGGAGGAGCTCGACGCGCGCGTCGACGAGCTCGCGGCGAAGCTCGCAGCGGGTCCCCTGGCCGCCCACGGCGCGGTGAAGCGCCTGCTCGACAGCAGCGCGACGGCGGGCTTTGCCGAGCAGCTTGCGGCCGAGGCCGACAGCATCGCGACGCTCGCCGCGTCGCCCACGGGCGTCGAGGGCGCGGCCGCGTTCCTCGCGAAGCGCCCGCCCGTGTTCCCGTAGGCCCGGGCCGCCGGGGTGCGCCAGGCGATCGCCAAGCACCTGGCCATCCTCGACGAGGCCGGTGTCGTCGAGCGGGTCCCCGGCGGGACCGGGCGGGAGGTCCGGTACCGGCTGCGGGGCGGCGCGCTCGCCATCGCGAGTGCCGCCGCCGGTGCGACGAGTGTCGCGAGGGAGGCCAGCATCCGGCAGGGGCGCACGTCCCTGGAACGGCGGCGGGCCGGGAACGTTGCGTTGACGCGCTGCAGGGCCGGCGCTCGCACGGCGGACGATGCGAGGTAGAACTCCCTCCATGGCCGAGCATCGGATCTTCAGGATGAGCGTCGCGAGCGTCTACCGTCACAACCCCTCGCGGAACGCACGATGACCCCCGACGAGCACCTCGGCCACGCGGTCACGGGCTTCGCGGGCCTCCTGGTCGCGCTCTGGAAGGACCATCCGCAGGTCCACGGTGCGCTGGGGCTCTCGTTGGTCGTGCACGTCGGCGGCCGCGACGCCGTCGATCTCGTCCCTCTCGGCTTCGCGATCTCCGGACGGCGCGCGGCCTGGGTGACGGAGCACTCCCGTCCGGAGACCCTCTGGAGTCCGTACGACGAGCCCGAGGACTTCGTCACCAGACTTCCCGACGCCGACGACTTCGGGCCGAGCCACCCGCTCTGGAAGACCGGAGTGGCGTTCGTCCAGGTCGCGGATCGGGACGACGAGCTCTATCACCGGTACTTCCTCGAGCTCGCGGCGAGGATCGCCGGGGAGCTCGGCTGCCCGGTCGTCGCCGACCCCCACGAGCTGCTCCTCCCCGAGTTCCACATCAAGGACCAGCTCCGACGCCAGCTCGGCCCGAAGGCCTTCGGCGAGTGGCTCGGACGCGGCTTGATCGAACTGCCGTGACGCCCGGCCCGGCCGCTACCGCAGCGCCACCGGGATCGACGTGTCCTGGTTGAGGAAGAGCGCCTGGATCCGCTCGGGCTCGCCCGCGAGCTCCATCTGCGGCCAGCGTGCGAGCGTCTCCTCGATCTCGTCGACGACCCACCCGTCCCGGACCGGGCGGTCGTCCACGCGCTCGCCGGGATCTGGCACCGCACGCTGAACGGCTGAGCCCGGCTCAAGCCGCGCCCGCCGCGCGCCGATGGTCGGCGGATGTCCCCGCTCCTGCGTCACGTGCTCCTCGGCCTCGGTCTGCTCGTGGCCTGGGTCGCGCTGGCGGGTGGCGGGACGGGGCCCGGGCGCAGCGAGGCGGACGCTCCTCGACCGGCGCCCGACCGGGGGAGGTTCACGTTCGCGCCCGGAACGCACCCGGGGGACGCTCAGGCGGTCCTGGACGCCGTGGCCCGTGCGCGCCCCGAGGCGCAGCAGCTCATCGCCCGCGTGGACGGCCTGACCACGATCACCGTCGGGCGGCCCCAGCGCGCGGGCGCGGCAGGTCTGGCGCACTATCTCTCCGACGGCAGCTACGCCATCACCGTGGACCTGGGCGGGGTCAACCGCACCCTCGGCGCCCGCGGGCTGGCCCGCCTGGTCCTGCACGAGCTCGGCCACGTCGTCGACGACGCCCTCGTCCCCGAGGCGGTCGCCCGGCGGCTGGACGCGGGTGTCCCTCCCGGCTACCCGTGCGGCACGGCCGGCGACGACGGCTCGTGCATCGGGCGGTCGGCGCGGGAGGAGCGCTTCGCCGAGACGTTCGCGAAATGGGCGATGGACGACATCGGCGTCAACCTGGGCATCGGCTACAAGGTGCCGCCCCCGTCGTCCTCGCTCGCGACCTGGGGTGCGCCTCTCGCCGCCCTGGCCGCCGCCGGCTGACGCCGCGGGTCAGGCGCCGACGGCCACGCGTCCGCGCGCCCGGCGGAGAAGCACGACGCGCTCGAGCGGCGGCGGCGGGGGCGGTGCGGTCCGGCGGTACGCCGCGGCGGCACCGACGGCGGCGAGCAGGGCCGCGACGCCGCCGAGCGCCAGGCCGGCGCGCGGGCCCGCGGTCTCGCCGATCCAGCCCAGCAGTGGTGCACCGAACGGGGTGGAGCCGAGGAAGACGAGCGAGTAGAGCGCCATCACCCGGCCGCGCATGAGCGGATCGACCCGCAGTTGCAGGACCGACGTGACGCCTGAGGAGAACGTGACGCTCGCCGCGCCCAGCAGCACGAGCGCGAGGAGCTGCACCGTGACGGTCGGGGACGCGGCGACGAGCAGATCCGCGACGCCGAACGCCGCGGCGGCGGCCACCAGCGCCCCGCCGCCGACGTCGCGCGCCCCGCCGATCCCGATCGCACCGGCGATCGAGCCGAACGCCATCGCGATGGTCATCGCGGTGAAGAGCCACGCCCCGCGCCCGCCGCTCTCGCTCGCCGCGAGCAGGGCGAGCAGCACCTGGAAGTTGAACGCCAGCAATCCGACGAGCGCCATCATCGCCAGCGGGATGAGCAGCTCGGGCGTGCGGCGGACGTAGCGCAGGCCGGCCCGGATGGCCTGCGGCTCCCGCTCCGCCCGCGGCGGAGCGAACATCGCGTCGCGATCCAGTCGCCAGAGCGCCACGAGCATCGCGACGAACGTCAGGGCGTCGAGCACGAAGCACCACGCGATGCCCGCCACCCCGATCAGCACGCCCGCGATTGCGGGGCCGATGATGCGGGAGGCGTTGATCGCGAGGCTGTTGAGCGCGACCGCCCCGACGACGCGGTCGGGCCCGACGAGCTCGATCGGCAGCGCCTGGCGCGCGGGGCCGTCGATGGCCATGGCGATGCCGCGCAGCAGCACGGCGGCGTAGATGAGCGCCGGGGTCGCGGCGTCCGCGAAGGCGATGACGGCGAGCGCCGCGGCGGGGACGACCATCAGCAGTTGGGTCACGAGCAGCAGCCGCCGCTTGTCGACGCGGTCGGCCAGCAGGCCGCCGTACTGACCGATCAGGAGCAGCGGCAGGAACTGCAGTGCGGGAACGAGGCCGACGGCGAACCCGTCGTCGGTCAACGACAGCATCAGCCAGATCGCGGCGACGTTCTGGATCCAGTTGCCGCTGATCGAGATCAGCTGCGCGACGAAGTACCGCCGGTAGTTGGGGACACGGAGCGGGTCGAAGGTCCTGTGCAGCCGCTCGCTCACCGTTGGGCCAGGAGACGCTCGAGGATGTCGGCGGCCTCGTCGAGGGTCCGGCGCTCGGCGGCGGAGAGGCCCTCGAGGCGCTGGGCGAGGACGGCGTCCTTGCGCGAGCGGACGTCCTCGAGATGGGCGGCGCCGGCCGCGGTCACGGCGACCCGGCAGGACCGGCCGTCGTGCGGGTCGGGGGTGCGTGCGACGAAACCCTCGGCCTCGAGCCGGCTGATGATCTTCGTCGCGGACGGTCGGCGGACGCGCTCGCGGTCGGCCAGGTCGCTCGGGGAGAGGGGTCCGTGGCGCTCGATGGTCGCCAGCGCGGCGCCGAGGGTGGGTCCCAGGAGTGCGACGTCCTGCGCGCCGGCGTGCCGCAGCCAGCGCGCGGTCCGCGCGATGACGTGGCGCAGATGGGTGGCCGACCGGGCTGTCGAAGTAGTGTCGATAGCTAATGAGTTTAGCAAACCATCTCGAACGACGACCGCCCGCCGGAAAGAACCCGGCGGGCGGTCGCCCTGCTCTGCGGCCGGTGCGCGACCGGCCGCCGGCCTAGGAGCTGACCTTCTCAGCGGCGGGGGCCTGCTGGACGTCCTCCGACCTGGACTCGCCGGACTTCTTGGCCGCCTTGCGCTCGACCTTCTCGCACGACCCCATGGGGTTCTCGGCGGTCGCGTCGGTGATCACATCGACGTTGTCGAGGAACGCGCGGTCGTTGCCGGCACCGCAGGTGATGCGGTCGACCTCGCCGTCGCGGGTGCGGAAGCGGTCGTTGCCGTTGCCGCCGTCGAGCGTGTCGCCGACCTGGTCGACCTCGCCGTTCGGGCCGGGCTTGACGTCGCTGCGGGCGAGGGCCCAGAGCACGTCGTTGCCGTCGCCGCCGATGCTGGTGTCGGTGCCGGCGTTGGCGTAGATCGTGTCGTTGCCGGCGCCGCCCTCCTGGATGTCGTCGCCGGAACCGCCGGCCATCTTGTCGTTGCCGTTCTCGCCGAACGAGCTGTCGTTGCCCGAGCCACCGTAGACCCAGTCACGCGAGTCGCCGCCCCTGAGCGTGTCGTTGCCGGCGGCGCCGTAGATGCGGTCGAACGAGGTGCGGTCGCCGGTGTCGTTGGCGTCGCCGACGATCGTGTCGTCGCCCTTGCCGCCGTTCAGGAAGTCGTTGCCCTGCGCGCCGGTGAGGGTGTCATTGCCGTTACCACCGAAGATGCGGTCGTTGCCGCTGCCGCCGTTGAGGCGATCGGCGGAGCCGAGGCCGAAGATGCGGTCGCGACCGCCGTTGCCGTTGATGATGTCGGCGGCGGCGGTGCCGCGCAGGCGCTCGTTGCCGGATCCGCCGTCGATGTTCGCGGCCAGCGCGGAGGCCGGGACGAGCATGAGGGCGGCGACGGCGCTCGCGGTCGCCTTGCGGCGGTTGAAGATGGTGTTCATGGCAGGTGGTCCTCCGAGGTTGGGTAGCGACGACCTTTATGACCGCTCCAGGGTCCCAGCGGGGCCGTCTCTCACATAACGCTCACGGTGTGTGAGAACGCGGTGAGAAGTACCGCGTCACGCGTGCGAGGATGGCCACCGTGCTCCATCGTGCGCTCTCATGACCCGCCGTCCGTCCCTCGTCGCCGTGCTGACCGCGGTTCTCGTCACCTGCACACCGATCGTCGCCGACGGTGCGAACCGCACAGGGACGCCGAGGGCTGACACGCTCACCGGCACGGCGAGTGCCGACACGATCAGCGGCCGGGGGGGCCGGGACACGATCCGCGGTCGGGCCGGCGGCGACAAGCTCCTCGGCGGCGGTGGCAACGACGTCATCTTCGGCGACTCGGGGCGCGACACGATCTCTGGCGGACCCGGCGCCGACACCCTCCTCGGCGGGGCGGGGTCCGACCGCATCAACGGCGGCCCCGGTGCCGACACGATCACCGGCGGCAACGACAACGACGTCATCGCGGTGGCCGGTGACGGCGCGGTCGACAGCGTCACGTGCGGCAAGGGGCGCGACCGGGTCACCGCCGACGTGGCCGACTCGGTCGACGGCGACTGCGAGAGCGTCGTCCGGCGGTGAGCGACGCGACCGAGCCCGGCCGTCCCGACGGCCGACCGACGGTCCTGCTCGTCGACGACGACCCGGCGATCCGCCGTGCACTGTCGGTGGGGCTCGAGCTCGAGGGGTTCGCCGTCGTCCCCGCCTCGGGCGGTCGGGCCGCCCTGGCGGCCATCGGCACCGTGGCCCCGGACGCCATGCTGCTCGACCTGACGATGCCCGACCTCGACGGACTGGAGGTCCTGCGGCAGCTCCGCGCCGCCGGCGAGGAGGTCCCGGTCTGCGTCCTCTCCGCCCGCGACGAGGTCGACGACCGCGTCCTGGGCCTCGAGGCGGGTGCCGACGACTACGTCGTGAAGCCGTTCGCCATCGAGGAGGTCGTCGCCCGTCTGCACGCCCTCCTGCGCCGGCGTCCCGCTTCCCAGCAGCAGAAGCTGCAGGTCGGCGGCATCGAGCTGGATCCCGTGACGTTCGTCGCCACCCGCAACGGCCACGACCTCGAGCTCACGCGGCGCGAGTTCGAGCTCCTGCACCTCTTCCTCCGTCATCCCGGCGAGGTGCTCGAACGCAAGAGGCTCCACGAGGACGTGTGGGGCTACACGTTCGACCCGGGCACCAACGTGGCCGACGTCTTCGTCGGCTATCTCCGCCGCAAGCTCGAGGCGCACGGCGGCGAGCGCGTCCTGCACACCGTGCGCGGTGTCGGGTTCGTCCTGCGCGCGTAGAGTCGGCGCGCGATGCGTCTGCGCAACCTCCGCAGCCGGCTCACGTTCGGCCTCGTCGCGGTGCTGACGGTCGTGTTCGTCCTCGGCGGGCTGATCGTCGCCCGGGACAGCGATCGCTCCGAGCGGAGCGGGGTGGACGACCGTCTCCGGCGGACCGCGGAGCTGTCGGACACCGCGGCGCTCGCCTCGATCGAGGAGGAGTCCCCCGAGCCCGACCCGCGGCTGGACAACGTGCTGCGGGCGACGGGCAGCTCGCTGCGGGTGACCGTCGGTCAGGCGCCCGTCCTGGAGGCGGGAGTCGCCTTCCCCACCGTGCGCGACGCGCCTCTGGGCTTCTCGACGCGCACCGTGCAGGGGCGCAAGGTCCGGATCTTCGTCAAGACGCTGCGCGACGACCGGCTCGGCGGCCTCGCCCGGCTGCAGGCGACCACGAGCCTGCGGCTGGTGGAGGACCGTCAGCAGCGGCTGCGCCGACGGCTGCTGCTCACCGGGGTCGCGATGCTCCTTGCCGCGGGCCTGGGCACCTGGCTTGCCGCCGATGTCATCCTGCGTCCGTTGCGGCGGCTGCGCAGCGCCACCCAGGACATCGGGACCGACGAGGACCTCGAGCGCCGTGTGCCCGAGCAGGACGGCACCGAGGAGCTGCGCGCGCTGGCGCGCGGGTTCAACGGCATGCTCGAGCGACTCGGCCGGTCGGCCGCCGAGCGCAACCGCGCACTGGCGGCGACCCGCCGGTTCGCCGCCGACGCGGGGCACGAGCTACGCACGCCGATGACCGCCATCCAGGCCACGCTGTCGACGATCTCCCGGCATCCGGAGATGCCTTCCGAGACCCGTCAGGCGATCGCGCAGGACGCTCTGGCGGAGCAGCGACGCCTCGTCGCGCTGCTCGACGGCCTGCAGGCGCTGGCGCGCGGGGACGCCAACCCGGTGCAGCACGGCGACGTCGATCTCGCGGGCATGGCGGCCGACGCCGTGCAGGCGGCGCGGGGCGCAAACCCCGGCGCCATGATCGAGGCCGAGTTGCCGGAGGGTCCGGTGGTCGTGCGCGGCTGGGAGCCCGGGCTGCGGCTCGTGCTGGACAACCTCGTCCGCAACGCCGTCCGGCACGGGAGGCCCGGGGGGCGCGTGCGCGTGTCGTTGACGGTCGGTCGTGCGCCGGTCCTGATCGTGGACGACGACGGTCCGGGTGTCGCGCCGCCGGACCGGGAGCGGATCTTCGAGCCGTTCACCCGCGCGGGGGACGCCGCGGAGCGTCCCGGCTCCGGGCTCGGGCTCGCGCTGGTGGCCCAGCAGGTCGGCCATCACGGCGCGCGCATCGCGGTCGACGACTCGCCGCTGGGCGGTGCGCGGTTCACCGTGTCGTTCGGAGAGCGCTGAGCCGGCACCCGAACGCAGAGGGTCTGGCACCCGGGCGGGGTACCGGGCCGTGGCGCGAGGGGACCGGGTACCGTGCCGCGCATGGCGTCCGTGGAGGAGACGACGGCGCACGCGACGGCCGGAGGCCTGGAGGCGCGTGCCGTGACGGTGACGACGGGTGGGCAGACGATCCTGCGGGCCACGTCGATCAGCGTGCCCGTGGGCAAGCTCATCGCCTTGATCGGCCCGAGTGGGTCGGGCAAGTCGACGCTCCTGCGGGCGCTCGCCGGCGTGACCGTGCCGACCGCCGGCAGCGTGGAGCTCGGCGGCCACTCGATCCGCCTGCGCTCCACCGACGTCGGCTACGTGCCCTTCGGCACCCTCCTGCACGCCGAGCTCACGGTCCGTGAGGCGCTGCGCTACGCCGCCGAGCTGCGCCTGCCGGCGAAGACGAGCGACGTGGAGCTCGACGAGCGCGTCGACGAGGTGCTCGAGCAGCTGCAGATGACCGACCGCGCCGACAGCCGCATCGCCACCCTCTCCGACGGGCAGAAACGCCGCGCGTCGTGCGGAGCCGAGCTCGTCGGCCGCCCGCCCGTGCTGCTGCTCGACGAACCGGCGACCGGCCTGGACGCCGTCCTCGAGGCCCGGATGATGCGCCTGCTGCGCCGCCTCGCCGACGAGGGCCGCGGCGTCCTTTGCGCCACGCACGCGACGTCGTCGCTGGGCCTGTGCGACCAGGTCGCCGTCATGGCGCCGGGCGGCGACCTGCGGTTCGTCGGCACGCCCGAGGAGATGCTCGTGCGCTTCGGCGTGTCGAGCTACGACGAGGTCTACGAGGCCCTGGACCTCGAGGATCCGCCGCTTCCCGGCGAGGAGGCGTTCCCCGATGCGCTCCCCGGTCCGCCGCCGGCGATGGAGCGCAAGCCGTTCCCGCCCCTGGGCCGGCAGATCGGCGCGCTCGCCACGCGCTACGCCACGTGCACCTGGCGGGACCGCCGGTCGCTCGCGATCCTCGTCGGCCAGGCGCCGATCATCGGCCTGGGGATCGGCCTGGCGATGCCGCCGGACGTCTTCGACAACCCCACGCTCGGCCCGTACTACAAGGTCACGATGTGCTTCCTGCTGCTCGTGGGCGCGATCTGGCTGGGGATCATCACCGCCTGCCGGGAGATCGTGAAGGAACGGGCGATCGTCGACCGCGAGGTGGCGGTCGGCGTACGGTTCGACGCGTACCTGCTCGCCAAGTGCGCGGTGCTGTTCCCGCTGGTGGCCGCCCAGGTCTTCCTGCTGCTCTCCGCGGCCATGTTCCTGCAGCCGATCGCCGACGGTCCCGCCGGGTTCGGCGAGCTGCTGCTCGTCTGCGTGACCGCGGCCTGGGCCGCCGTCACGATGGGCCTGTGGCTCTCGGCGGCGGTGCAGAAGCCCGACCAGGCGACGAGCTCGGTGCCGCTGCTGCTCATCCCCCAGCTGCTCTTCGCCGGCGCCGTCATCCCGTACGCGACCATGATCGCCCCGATCAAGCTCGTCGCCAACCTCATGGTCTCGCGCTGGGCGCTGACCGGCATGGGCAACAGCGTCGGGCTGGACGGGTCGCTCTCCAACGACTTCGGCGCGGTGACCGGCTTCGAGCCGGACTTCTACGCGACGCCGATGGTCGTGACCGTCGGCATCCTGGTCGCGGGGACGCTGCTGATGCTGTCGGCGACGGGCATGACGCTCGAGCGGCGGCTGCTCGCCGCTTCGAAGTAGGGCCCGGGGGCCGGGTCAGCCGACGCCGACCGGCGTGCGGTCGGGCTCCCACGAGCGCCGCTGATGGTCGAACGCGTCCCAGTCGACGCCCTCGGGTGCCGGCGGCTCGGGGCCCCGGTCCGGCCCGGGCCCGCTGCCGCCTCCGCCACCGCCGCCCTGATCCTCGTCGTCCGGGTCGTCGGAGGGCTGCTCGATCGTCGGCCGCTCCACGTCGTACAGCGACGGCTGTCGCGCGATCCAGAACATGCCGAACCACGTGCCCATCGCCGCGCCGATGAGCGCGAGGGACGGATACCAGACGTCGAAGGCCGGGAGCGTGAACGCCGCCATCCACAGCAGGCCGCCCACGAGCATGAGGCCACGACACGTGCGGGCGGCACGGGAGAGCGGCATCTTGGGGGCGGGCACGAGGATCGCAACGACGAGAATGACGCCGACCGCGGCGAACATCGCGTGCACGTAGGACGGCACGAGGGCATCGTGCCACGTTCGGCCCGGCGAATCGAGGGGCAACCGGACGACGATCGTCCAGCGCTAGGGTCGGGACCATGCGAGCCACCATGCTGTACGCCGCCGGAGACGTCCGTGTGGAGGACGTCCCGGACGCCTCCATCTCCCTGCCGACCGACGCGCTGGTACGGATCACGCGCTCCTGCATCTGCGGCAGCGACCTGTGGCCGTACAAGTCCAAGCCCGCCGACTCCGGTGGCCAGCGCATGGGCCACGAGTTCATCGGCGTGGTGCAGGACGTCGGGTCGGAGGTCTCCCGGGTGAAGGCCGGCGACGTCGTCGTCGCACCGTTCGTCTACTCCGACGGCAGCTGCGACTTCTGCGGCGAGGGCCTGCACACGTCGTGCCGCAACGGCGGCTTCTGGGGGTTCGGGGATGTCGACGGCGGCCAGGGCGAGGCCGTGCGCGTGCCGCAGGCCGACGGCACGCTGGTCGTCCTGCCGGTCGGGGAGGACGACGCGCTGATGCCGTCCCTCCTCACGCTCTCGGACGTCATGGGCACCGGGCACCACGCGGCGGTCAGCGCCGGGGTGCGCGCCGGGTCGACGGTGGTCGTCGTCGGGGACGGCGCGGTCGGCCTGTGCGGCGTCATCGCCGCCAAGCGCCTGGGCGCGGAGCAGATCATCATCATGGGCCGCCACGAGGTGCGGACGTCGCTGGCGCTCGAGTTCGGCGCGACCGACGTCGTCGCCGAGCGCGGCCGGGAAGGGACCGCGCGGGTGCTGGAGCTCACCGGCGGCGACGGCGCCCACGCGGTGCTCGAGTGCGTCGGCATGGGCGACTCGCTGCAGACCGCGCTGCGCGTGACCCGGGCGGGCGGGACCGTCGGACGGGTCGGGGTGCCGCAGGAGAGCGACATCCCCGCCGCGCAGCTGACGTTCGCCAAGAACGTGTCGGTCAGCGGCGGCATGGCGCCGGTGCGGGCGTACATCGACGAGCTGCTCCCGGACGTGCTCTCGGGCGCCATCGAACCCGGTCGGGTCTTCGACTCGTCGATCGGGCTCGAGGAGGTCCCCGCGGGCTACCAGGCGATGGACGACCGCGAGGCCATCAAGGTGCTCATCAAGCCGTGAGCGCGGACTCCTCTGGCGGGTCCTGGCGCCTGTGGCGCCAGGACGACCACGGCAACGAGGTCGTGGTCGCGGACTTCGAGACGCGCGCCGAGGCCGAGGCGGCGCGCGAGGAGTACGAGGAGAAGGGCCACCACCAGCACTACTGGGTGCAGCCGCGGCCGAGAGCGGGCGCCTGACAGGAGGTCGCTCGCGCACCCGGCTGGATTGCACGTTCGCGGCGTCGGACGGCCCGCAACGTGCAATCCGGCGGGACCCTGCACGCTCGCGTGCCCGCCCCCGCCCGCGACGCCTGAGCTCAGGCCGGCGCGGCCTCCCGCTCGGCCGCCGGGACGAACGTGTACTCCGCCGGGTCGAGCACGGCCGTCTTCTCGACGTACTGGCCCATGTACCCCGGCCAGTTCGTGACGATGCGGCCGGACTCGTTGCGGTACCAGGAGTCGCAGCGGGTCCACGCGGTGCCATCGAAGCCGGCCTGGACCTCGCGGTCGCTGGCCGCCTCGACCTCGGGCCGAACCTCGATCGCGGCGGCGTCCGGCCGGCCGCGCACGTGCTGCAGCGCCTGGCGGATGTACGCCGCCTGCGCCTCGAGGTACACGATGATCGAGCCGCCGGAGGTGTTCGTGTTCGGCCCGTACATGAGGAACAATGACGGGAACCCGGGGACCGCGATCCCGTGGTGGGCGTGCGGTCCGCCCTCCCAGACGTCGGCGAGCGCGGCGCCGTCGCGACCGCGGACCGCCATGGGGAGCATGAAGTCCGTGGTCCTGAAGCCGGTGCCGTAGATGATCACGTCGACCTCGCGCTCGAGGCCGTCGGCGGTCACGACGCCGCTGGCGGTGACCCCGGTGATCGCGTCGGTGACGAGCTCGACGTTCGGCCGCTGCAGCGCCGGCAGCCACCTCGAGCTGAACAGGACGCGCTTGCAGCCGAAGGTGTAGTCCGGCCACGCCTTCGCGCGGACCTCGGGGTCGCGCAGCTGCATCCGCATGAACGCAGCCGACCGTGCTCGGCCGACCCGGCCGAGGGTCTCGGGGTTGCGGATCATCGCGGTGAGCGACTCGCCGTAGTGGTAGATGAACCGCCGCCGGAAGGCCTGCAGACCGGGCACATGCTTGATCGCGCGCTTGACCGCCGCCGGGTACGGGCGGTTGCGACGCGGCATGAACCAGTTGCCCGACCGCTGGAACACGTGGAGCTTGCCGACGGTCTTCGCGATCTCGGGGACGAACTGCACGGCGCTCGCGCCGGTACCGACGACGGCGACCCGCCGGCCTGCCAGCTCGATGTCGTGGTCCCAGTCGGCGGAGTGGAAGCTGTCGCCCCCGAAGTCGTCCAGGCCCGGGATCCGCGGGTACGCGAGGCGGTGCAGCTGGCCGGTGGCGATGACGACCGCCTCGGCCTCCCAGGTACGACCGTCGTGCGCGGTGACGGTCCACCGCGCGGCTGCGTCGTCCCACTCGCAGGCGCTGACCTCGACGCCGGTCTCGGTGCGCTGGTCGACCCCGTGGTCGCGCGCGACGCCCTGCAGGTAGGTGAGGATCTCCTCCTGCGGGGAGCAGAGGTGCGACCACTCGCGGCTCGTCGCGTAGGAGTAGGAGTAGAGATGCGACGGGACGTCGCAGGCGGCTCCCGGGTAGGTGTTGTGGAACCACGTGCCGCCGAGCTGCTCGCCGCGTTCCAGCACCGTGACGTCGCGGAAGCCGTGCTGCTGCAACTCGATCGCGCAGCCGATCCCGCCGAAGCCGGCGCCGATGATGATGACCCGAGGCGACCCCGAAGGTGACATGGGCGTCATCTTCGCAGAGGACGGCGAAGTCCATCCCTGGGGATGTCGCGGTCCGGACGGATGGCCGGGAGGCTCGGGACATGCTCCGCGCCCTGCCCGTCCTGCTGGTCCTCGCGCTCGGCAGGGTCAAGGGGAGGAAGCTCGGGACGGCGCGGGTGTCGGCCCAGACGCTGAAGGCCGGTCGGGGGCTGTCGGCCGGCACGAAGGTCGGGCTGACGCTCAAGCCGAAGCGGGTGAAGCGCCGGCGCTGACGGTCAGCCCGCGAGTAGGCGGGCGACCGCGCGCTCGTCCAGCGGATCGACCCGACGCAGCCCCCGGATCCCGTCGAAACCCTGGTCCGCGCTGACGATCGTCGGTATGTCGTTCAGCGCGCACGCCGCGACGTGCATCCGGTCGGCCGCCCCGACGGCGGCGGACACCCCGAGCGCCAGGGCGTACCGCGCAACCTCTTCGTCGACGGCGAGCAGTGGGGAGAGCAGGTCGCAGGCATCGACGGCAGCACCCGCGAGCCCGGGGATCCGGCCGCTGAGCTCGAGATGCAGCAGCTCCTCGATCACCAGCGTCGAGGTGGTGAACCCGGAGCCGCGGACGCTTGCCCGCTCGAGGATCGCGCCGCAGCGCTCGCCGAGCTCCGCGTCTGCCGCCGTGTTCGCATAGACGAGGACGTTGGTGTCCAGGAACGCGCTCATACACCGCGGCCGTCACGCACGAGCCGCTCCCAGCGTTCGTTCTTCGCGTCGTCGAGGATCGCGTCGATCTCCTGTGGGGTGAGGAACGCGACGCGGCGGGCCCGCGTCCGCTCCAGCGCGCGCGCACGGACCTCTGGGCTGGGCCCGCCGAGTGCGCCCTCGATGGCTTCCCGGACGAGCCCGCCGACCGAGATCCCGCGGCTTCTGGCCTCGGACTCGAGTCGCTGCTTCTGCTCGGGAGACAGCAGGATCTGCAGGCGTTCGGACAGCATGTGCATATGCTACACATGCGCAGCTGGTCATTCGCAGCACCGCCGACGTCCGGGGCCGATGGCGCGGTCCGCCGCTCGGCGCGGATGGCTACGGGTCGGACACGGTGTCGATGGTCGCCGCGCGGGAGTCCGCGTAAAGTCCCGCTGCCTTGAGCGTCCGCGTCGCCATCGAGCACCGCACGGTCTACCGTTTCGATCGTCCGGTCCGCCTCGGGCCGCACGTCGTCCGGTTGCGCCCTGCGCCCCATGCCCGCACCCCCGTCAGCGGCTACGCCCTGACCGTCCGCCCCGACGGGCACCGGGTCACCTGGCAGCAGGACCCGTTCGGCAACCACACGGCACGGCTCGTGTACCCGGAGCCGGTCGGCGAGCTCGACATCACGGTCGACCTGGTGGCCGACCTGACGACGATCAACCCGTTCGACTTCTACCTCGACCAGGACGTCGAGCGGTGGCCGTTCACCTACGACGACGAGATCGCCCGCGACCTCGCCCCGTTCCTCGCGCAGGACCCGAGCCCCGCGGTCGACGCGTGGGCCGCGGCGTACCCGCGCGACGAGCAGAGCACGATCGGCTTCCTGATCGACATCAACTCGCGGCTCGCGGGGGACATCACCTACGAGACGCGTCTGGAGATCGGGGTCCAGACCCCCGAGGAGACGCTCGACCGCGCGATCGGCTCCTGCCGCGACACCGCGTGGCTGCTCGTGCAGCTGCTGCGCCGCCTCGGCGTCGCCGCGCGCTTCGCCTCCGGCTACCTCATCCAGCTGCAGGGATCCGACGGCGAGGGTCCCGAGGCGGACGTGACCGACCTGCACGCCTGGGCCGAGGCGTACATCCCCGGCGCGGGCTGGATCGGCCTGGACGCCACCTCCGGCCTGTTCGCCGGCGAGGGCCACATCCCGCTCTGCTGCACGTCCTCCCCGCAGAGCGCGGCCCCGATCACCGGCACGAGCGAGCTGCCCGGGACCATGACCTTCAGCAACACGGTCACCCGCGTCCACGAGGACCCCGACGTCACCACCCCGTACACGCCGGAGCAGTGGGCGCGGGTCGACGCGCTCGGCCTCGCGGTCGACGCGCGGCTCGAGGCCGGCGGCGCGAAACTCACGATGGGCGGCGAGCCCACGTTCGTGGCCGCCGACGACATGGACGCGCCGGAGTGGAACGTCAAGGCGCTCGGGCCCACGAAGCACGGGCTCGCGATCGAGCTGACCAAGAAGCTCGCCGACACCTTCGCGCCGGGCGCGCTGCTGCGCTTCGGGCAGGGCAAGTGGTACCCCAGCGACCCGCTGCCGCGGTGGGAGATCGGCGTGCACTGGCTGCCCGACGGCCCGCCCGTCTGGCGCGACCGCTCGCTGCAGGCCGATCCGACGACGACGCCCGAGGTCCCCGCGACCACACCCTGCGCGCTGGCCTTCGCGCGGGCACTCGTCCCGCGGCTCGGCCTGCCCGACGACGTGATCGTCCCGGCCTGGGAGGACACGGTCGACGAGCTGTGGCGCGAGTCCCGCCTGCCCGACGGCGAGCCACCGGAGCTCGACGCGCCCGACCCGGCCGATACGTCGCTGGCCGCCCGCGACGCCCGCGCAGGCCTCATCGAGAAGCTCGACGCCCGCGACGGCGAGCCGGTCGGCTACGCCATCCCGATGCACCGCATCCCCGGGGACGAGGAGTGGGAGACCGGGCACTGGACGCTGCGCCGCGGGCACCTCTTCCTCATCCCGGGTGACTCCCCGATCGGCCTGCGCCTCCCGCTCGACGCCCTGACGTGGCGGCCCGAGGAGCTGCCTCCCGAGCAGTCACTGTTCGCCGAGGTCCGGCCGCTCCCGGGGTACGTCAACGCCCCGGCCGACGGGGACGGCGGCGCCGCGGACGGCCCGCCGCCGATCCGGGCGGCCCGCATCGTCGATCCGCCGCCGATCACGTCGCTGTCGATCCAGGTACGGCCGACCGGCAACCTCCACGTCTTCCTCCCGCCGCTCACCGGCCTCGAGCACTACCTGGAACTGGTCACCGCGATCGAGGACGTCGCGGCGGAGCTGGGGCAGCCTGTGGTCGTCGAGGGCTACAAGCCCCCGTCGGACGTGCGGGCCGGCGCCTTCGTCGTCACCCCGGACCCGGGCGTCATCGAGGTGAACATCCACCCGAGCCGCGACTGGCCCGAGCTGCGCGAGCGGACGACCGAGATCGTGCGGGCGGCGAGGGAGTGCGGCCTGGTCGCCGAGAAGTTCGCGATGGACGGCACGCACACCGGCACCGGCGGCGGCAGCCACCTGACCGTCGGGGGCGCGACCCCGCCCGAGAGCCCGTTCCTGCGCCGGCCGGACATGCTGCGCAGCCTCATCACCTACTGGCAGAACCACCCGTCGCTGTCGTACGTCTTCTCCGGCCGCTTCGTCGGCCCGACGAGCCAGGCGCCGCGCATCGACGAGGCCCGCCACGAGTCGCTGTACGAGCTGGAGATCGCGTTCAACGAGCTCGACCGGCTGAGCGACGAGGCGCGCAGGTCCGGAGAAGATCCGCCCGCCTGGGCGATCGACCGGCTCCTGCGCAATCTGCTGACCGACCTGACCGGCAACACGCACCGCGCCGAGTTCTGCATCGACAAGCTCTACAACCCGGCGCTGGAGAGCGGCCGGATCGGCGTGCTGGAGCTGCGCGGGTTCGAGATGCCGCCGCACGAGCAGATGGCGCTCGTGCAGGCGCTGCTGGTGCGCGCGATGGTCGCCCGCTTCTGGGACGAGCCGTTCAAGGCCCCGCTGATCCGCTGGGGGACCGAGCTGCACGACCGCTTCCTGCTGCCCTGGTGGGCCGCCGAGGACCTGCGGGGCGTCGCCGCCGACCTGCGCGACCGCGGGTTCGCGTTCGACTCCGACTGGCTCGACCCGTTCCTGGACTTCCGCTTCCCGCGCCTTGGCGAGGTCGAGGTCGAGGGGGTCCGCATCGAGCTGCGCCGGGCGATCGAGCCGTGGAACGTCCTGGGCGAGGAGGCGAGCACCGGCGGGACCGCCCGCCTGGTGGACTCCTCGCTGGAGCGCCTGCAGGTCCGGGTCGACGGCCTGGACGCCGACCGTCTCGTCGTCAGCTGCAACGGCTTCGCGCTGCCCCTGCACCCCACCGCGGCGCCCGGCGTCCGGATCGCCGGCGTGCGCTACCGCGCCTGGAAGCTCTGGTCGGCGCTGCATCCGACGATCGATGTCCACGCCCCGCTCGTGTTCGACGTCGTCGATCGGCGCACCCGTCGCTCGCTCGGCGGCTGCACCTACCACGTGACCGAGCCGGACGGCCGGGTCTACGACCGCGTGCCGAAGGGGGCAGGCGAGGCCGAGGCGCGTCGGGCATCGCGCTTCACGCCCGTCGGCGGGTGGGCGGGCTCGAGTCCGGTCGACGTCGTCGATCCCGACTGGAACCCCGACTACCCTCGGACGCTCGACCTGCGGCGGATGCCCGGCCGCGCATGACCGCCGTGCGCCGTTCCCTGCCATGACCCCGCCGCCGACGGCCACGACCGACGCGTCCTACCAGCCGATCCCCGGCTGCTACGACGAGATGGTCGACGCGCGCGGCGCGACCCGCGAGCACTGGACGCACCTCGCCGAGACGTTTCGCGGGCTGGGCACCGCCGACCTGCTGGACCGCCGCCGTCAGGCCGCCCGGCTGCTGGACCAGGACGGCGTCGTGTACCACGCCTATGTCGAGGGGGACGAGTCCCGGTCCGAGCACGGCTGGAAGCTCGACCCGCTCCCGACCGTCCTCACGAGCCACGAGTGGCAGAAGCTCGAGGCCGGTCTCATCGAGCGCGCCGAGCTGCTCAACCTCGTGCTCGAGGACCTGTACGGCAAGCGCGACCTCCTGCGCCGCGGCGTCGTCCCGCCCGAGGCGATCTACGGCCACGACGGCTTCCTGCGCGCCTGCGACGGCATCCGCCTCCCGGGGTCCCAGCAGCTGTTCAGCTACGCGGCCGACCTCGGCCGCGACGCGAGCGGCGAATGGGTCGTCGTCAGCGACCGCTCCCAGGCGCCCTCCGGCTTCGGCTACGCGCTGGAGAACCGGATGGTCGTCTCGCGCGTCATGCCGTCGCTGTACCGCGACGCGCACGTCCACCGGCTCGCCCCGTTCTTCCGCTCGCTGCGCACCGCGCTGCAGGAGGCGGCACCGCCCGGCGTCGAGGACCCGCGGATCGTCGTCCTCTCCCCGGGCCCGTGGAACGAGACCGCCTTCGAGCACGGCATCCTCTCGTCGACCCTCGGTTACCCGCTCGTCGAGGGCTCCGATCTGACGGTCCGAGGCAGCGGCGTCTGGATGCGCTCCCTCGGGCGGCTGGAGCCCGTCCACGTGATCCTGCGGCGCGTCGACGGCGACTCGTGCGACCCGCTGGAGCTGCGACCCGACTCGCTGCTGGGCGTCCCCGGCCTCGTGGAGGCGAGCCGTCGCGGTGTCGTCAGCGTCGTCAACACGCTCGGCAGCAGCGCGCTGGAGAACCCGGCGCTGCTCGCCTTCCTCCCCGCGATCAGCGAGCACCTGCTCGGCCGGCAGCTGCGCCTGTCGACCGTGCCGAGCTGGTGGTGCGGCGACGAGGACGGCCGCCGCGAGGTGCTCGCCCGGCTCGACGAGCTCGTCATCCGGCCGCTGTCCCGTGGGTCCGGCAGCGAGACGGTCTTCGGCTGGGAGCTCAGCAACCACGAGCTCGACGAGCTCCGTGCGCGGATCGAGGCGCGGCCGATGGGCTGGGTCGGACAGGAGCGCGTCCTGACCTCCGGGACGCCGACGCTCACCGATGACGGACTGGTGGCCCGCCGCAGCCTGCTGCGCGCCTTCGCGGTCGCACGCAACGACTCCTACGCGGTCATGCCCGGCGGTCTCACGCGTGTGGCCCCGGACGACGGTCACGGGCGCATCAGCAACCAGAACGGCGCGATCGCGAAGGACACGTGGGTGCTGGCCTCCGAGCCCGAGCGGCTCACCGGCTTCTGGCTGCAGACCGGGCCGGTCGTCGAGGGCATCGACCCGATGGCGCAGGTCCCCTCGCGCGTCGCCGAGAACCTCTTCTGGCTCGGGCGCTACGCCGAGCGCGCCGAGTCCGTCACCCGCCTGCTGCGGGTCATCGACGACCGGCGCACGGAGTTCGAGGGCAGCGCCAACCCGGCCGGGGTCGAGGCGCTGCAGACGCTGCTGGAAGCTGCGACAGGCGTCACGGCCACCTCCCCGGGCTTCCTGGGGGACGACGCCGCCGAGCTCCTGCGCCACCCCGGCCACGAGCTTCGGCGCCTCGTGGTGGACGAGCGGCGCGCGGGCACGGTCGGGCACGCGGTCCGCAACATGCTCGGGGCCGCCTATGCGGTCCGCGACCAGCTGTCGACCGACACCTTCCTCGTCGTCGGCTCGCTGGACCGCACGATCTCCGGGATCCGCGACGACGCGCGCGCCGCCGACGTCCAGGCCGCGCTGGGCAAGGTCATCCAGGCCCTGCTCTCGTTCAGCGGTCTCGCGCAGGAGAGCATGGTCCGCGACCTCGGCTGGCGGTTCATGGACGCGGGGCGCCGGCTCGAGCGCGCGCTGCAGCTGCTGTCGCTGCTGCGGGCGACGGTCACCCGGGCGCGTGGCACCGCGTCGGACTCGCTCGTCCTCGAGAGCGTGCTCGCCGCCGCCGAGTCCCTCATCACCTACCGCCGCCGCTACCGCTCGCAGGCGCAGCTCGAGACGCTGCTGGACCTCCTGCTGCTCGACGACGGCAACCCGCGCTCGCTCGCCTACCAGCTGACGCTGGTCCAGGAGGACCTCGCGGCGCTGCCGGTCACCGGTGGGCGACGGCTGCGCGAGGACCAGCGGCTGGTGCTCGAGGCGACCACCGGCCTGGCGCTCGCCGATCTCGCCGTCGTCGCCCACACCGACGACGAGGGCGGCCGCGAGGCGCTCGTGGAGCTGCTCGATCGTCAGCTCGAGCTCCTTTCCGGGGCGGCCGCGGCGCTCGACCGCGACCACTTCGTGCACCGCCTGCCGCAGAGGCCGCTCGCGTGAGCACCCGCTACCAGGTCACCCACCGCACGGAGTACGAGTACGAGTCGGTCGTCAACCCGTCCTACTCGCAGCTGCATCTGCTCCCGCGCGACGTGCCCGGGCAGCGCTGCATCTCCAGCGAGGTCGTGGTGACCCCGCGACCCGAGGACTACCGCGAGCACACCGACTTCCTCGGCAACCGGGTCGGCTACGTCGCGATCCACAAGCCGCACAAGAAGCTCACGGTGACCGCGACGAGCGTCGTGGAGGTGCAGGACCGCGTCGGCGGTCTCTCGCTCTTCGGCCGTCGGCCGTGGGAGAAGGTCCGCGCCGAGCTGCGCGTGTCGGACCCGCTGTGGGCCGCGCACTACTCGCTGGACTCGCCGCTGGTCGAGGCGTGCACCGCGGCACGGGACTACGCCGCTCCGTCGTTCACACCGGGCCGCGACGTGGTCGAGGCCGTCACCGAGCTGTGCTCGCGCATCCATCGCGACTTCGAGTTCGACGCGGAGGCGACCACGGTCGCCACGCCCCTGGCCGAGGTGCTCGAGGAGCGCAAGGGCGTCTGCCAGGACTTCGCGCACGTCGGCATCGCCTGCCTGCGCTCCTACGGTCTGCCGGCCCGGTACGTCAGCGGCTACCTCGAGACCGACCCGCCGCCCGGGAAGCCGAAGCTCGTCGGCGCCGACGTGTCGCACGCATGGTTCAGCGTGCTGCTGCCGCAGGACGGCTGGCTGGACCTCGACCCGACCAACGACCAGGTCGTCGGCTCGCGCTACGTCGTCACGGCCTACGGACGCGACTACAAGGACGTCCCCCCGGTCGCCGGCGTGATCTTCACCGAGGGCAGGACGAAGAAGCTGAAGGTCACGGTCGACGTGACCGCGCTGCCGTAGCCGGGCCTGATCTCCCCGCCGGGTGGGTACACCGGCTGGATGACCCAGCTGCGCACACCCCCCGTCGCCACCGCGTTCGAGCTCGACGAGCTCCGCATGGAGCACGATCGCGTCGTCGTCCGCGGGCGCTGGAGCGGGACCCGCGGCATGCGCTTCGTCCGCCCGACGCTGCTCGTGGGCGGCCGCGAGGTGCTCGCCTCTCTCGACCACAAGCCCTGGGCGCCCGACGAGGGCGCGGGGTGGACCGCGGCGTTCCCGTGGGACGGGCCGGTCATCCGGGCGCAGGACGCCGCGCTGGCGGTGACCCCGGCGGTCACGGTTCCGCTCGTGCCCGAGGGGTGGGTGCCGGGGAGGCCTGCGCCCGCCGCCGCCGCCGTCGCGCGCGCTTCGCGGCCCCTGACCGGTGCGCGGCCGGTCGTCGATGGCCCGTCCGCCCGGCGGTCCGAGGACGACCTGGCCGACGTGCGTCGCCGCCTGGAGCGCGCCGAGCAGGAGCGCGAGGAGGCCCTTGCGGCGAACCGTCGTCTGCGGGATGACCTCGAGGACGCCGAGAGCCGGCGACGCAGCGCCGAGAGCGCGCTGGAGAGCGCCGTCGCCGACCGGCGCCGCGCGGAGATGCAGCGCGACGACGCGACCGCCGAGGGGCGGCGCTCGGAGGGCTGGGCCGAGCAGCAGGACCGCCACGTGAAGCTCGTGCAGGAGGACGCCGCCCGTCTGGTCGCCGACCGCGACGCGGCGGGTGCCGCCCTGCAGGAGGCCGAGCGCGAGCGCGACGACGCGATCCGTCGCTCCGCGCTGGCGCGGGACGCGCGGGACGAGACGCTGGTGGCCTATCGCGCGCTGGAGCGCCGCCTGCGCGTCGGCGACCAGGACGCCGAGTCCGCCGAGCAGCCCGAGGACGTCCCCGACATCCCGTCACGGGCCGAGCAGCCGGGCGGGCAGGACGAACCGCTCGGTGTCATCGCCGTCCCGGCCGCGAGGGACCTCGCCGTCGACGTGCACCACGTCGACCGACTCAGCGAACGGCCGGTCACGGCATTCGACCTGTGGGCCGTCCGTCTCCTCGGCTCGGTGGCCGCGTGCTGCTTCCTGGGCCTGATGCTCCTGCTGCTGCTGACGTTCACCTGAGCCGGCCGCGCAGCGCGGCGTGTGCCTCGCCCGCCGCGCGTTCGCCGGACTGGATCGCGCCGTCGATGTAGCCGTTCCAGACCGTCGCGGTCTCCGTTCCCGCCCAGTGGAGCGGGCCGACGGGCGCGCGGACCGCGTGCCCGAACGCCGTCCACGTGCCGGGCGTGAAGAACCCGGCGTAGCAGCCGCGCGTGTACTCCTCCGCCGACCAGTCCTGGTCGACGTAGTCGATCGGCCGCGCCGCCCGGGGGCCGAAGATGCGGGCGAGCGTGCTGGTCACCGCGTGACGTCGCTCCATCGTCGACCGGCCGCTGAACGCGCGGGCCTCGGCGCCCTCGAGGAAGACGAGCAGCACGCCGAGGTCGCTGCCGTGCGGCGAGTTGTCGAAGACGACCTTTCCCGGGCCGCGAACGCTGACCGCCTGGCCGCTGAGGCCCTCCGCGCGCCAGAACGGTTCGTCGTACACCGACATCGTCTTGATGACCGACCCGTTGGGGACGCGCTGCGTCAGCTGATCGCGCGCCGCCGGCAGCGCGGGGCGGACGACGAGCCGCGCGGCGAGCGCGGGGGCGAGCGCGACGATCACCCGGCGGGCGCGGTGCTCGCCAACGTCCGTCCGGACGATCGCGTCATCGCCCCGCGCGTCGATCTCCCGCACCGGCTCCGCGAGCCGCACCGTGCCCTCCGGCAGCGTGGCGGCGAGGTCGAGCGCCAATCGCTGGGACCCGCCGACGATCCGGTCCTGCTGCGCGCCGCCGCGGGTGCCGAGCAGCAGGTCGAACCCGCCGGCGGAGTGCATGTAGAAGAGGACGTGCAGCAGCGACACGTCGCGCGGCTCGCAGGCCCAGACGGCGGCGCAGCTGAGCCGCAGGAGGTCGCGGCCGAGCGCGGTGCGGAGATTGCGCGCGATCCAGTCCTCGAACGTCCGGGCGTCCCACCGTGCGGCGCGCCGGGCCGCCCAGGGCGCGTCGATCGGGACCGCCTTCGCCATCCGCTCCAGCCGCAGCTGCGCCTGCCCGACGTCGGCGAGGACCGCAGGATTGATGCGCGGGAGGTCGCCGCGGTAGCGCCGCACGCCGCCCGCGTACTCGATGAGGTTGAACCCGGTGCTGTACGTCGGGTGCGTGGCGAGGCCCAGCCGTCGTGCGAGCGCGACCGCACGGTGCTGGGTCGGTCCGATCCACTGGCCGCCGACCTCGACGATCTCCCCGCCCGCGAGCTCGTGGTTGAGGAGCCGTCCGCCGACGCGGTCGCGGGCCTCGAGCACGACGACGTCGCGGCCCGCGCGATGCAGCGCGTCGGCGGCGGTGAGGCCGGCGATGCCGGCCCCGATGACGAGGACGTCGTGGGTCGTGCTCATGGGGACGGAGACTACGATCCCGGGCGTGACCGTCGCCGACGACCGACTGCGCGCCGACGTCGAGGCGTTGTGCGGCATCGTCCGGTCCTCCGCGGGACAGGGGGAGCGCGACGCCGCGGCCTGGGTCGCCGGGCAGCTGCGGGACGCCGGCCTCGAGCCGATCGTGCAGCCCTACCGCTCCCAGCGCGGCTACGCGCTCGCGCACGGCCTGCACGATGCGGCGGGGCTCGCGACCATCGGCCGGGGAGGCCTGCTCGGTGCGATCGCGACCCTCGCGGTCCTGCGCTCCTACGAGCGCGAGTCGAGCGGGCGCTGCCAGTGGCTGCGCCGGTACCTGCCGGCATTCCCCGGGGCCAACGTCGTCGTGCGCATCCCCGCCGGTGACGGACCCACGCGCTCGACGCTGGTGCTCGCCGCGCACCTCGACGCCGCGCCGACCGGCTGGGTCTGGCACCCGGCGCTCGCCGCCGCCGGGGCGGGGCCCGCCGCCCGTACGCACCGGATGCCCCCGGTGATGGCACCGCTCGCGGCCGCCTTCCTCGCCGGCGCCGCGGGCAGCGTGATGGAGCGTCGTCACCGCCGGGCCGGCCGCGCCCTGCGTGGCGCCGGGCTCGCGGTGATCGGCGGCGCCCTCTCGGGCGTCTTGAGCGTCGCGCGCGGTTCGACGGTGCCGGGCGCGTCGGACAACGCCAGCGGCGTCGCGGTGCTCCTTGCGCTTGCGCGCGCCCTCGCGGTGGACCCGCCCGTGGGCGTGGACGTCGTCCTGGTGTTCCCGGGCGCCGAGGAAGCGGGGATGGGCGGGATGCGCGCGTTCGCCGACGGCCCCGTGCTCGCGGATGCGCTCGCCGCCGGACCGGTCACGGTGGTCGGCGTCGACACGCTCGGTGGCGGCACGCCGATCGTCGCGCAGGCCGAGGGCGCGATGCGCACGCACCGCTTCGACCCGGCCGCCGTCGCGCTCGTCCAGGACGGCGCGGGCGCCGCCGGGGAGCCGGTGCCGCAGCCCTGGCGCATCGGGGCCTGGACCGACCCGATCGTCACCCAGCACCGCGGGATCCCGTCGACCTGCCTGCTCAGCGTCGGGGACGGCGGGCACTACACGAACTACCACCTGCCGACCGACACGCCCGACCGCGTCGACTGGGACTGCGTGCAGCGGTGCGCCCGGGTCGTCGCGGGCATCGTCATCGCGGCCGGGACTCGGTCGACGCCGGCGACGGCGAGCACGAACGCGATGCGCCCGGATGGGTCGCTGGGCGCCGTCCCGGGTAGGCAAGGGTGATGAGCTCGCCGTCCCGCACCGATCTCGACCTCGACGCCGTTTACGCGTTCCTCCTCGAAGCGCGCCTGCGCACGGGAGAGCGGGTGACCGGCATGGCCCGCCGCCCCGAGCGCGGAAGCAACCTCGGCTTCGGCAAGCGCATCGGCGACGGCACGATCGAGGCGGTCAGCCGACTCACCGACATCGGCGTCGGCGCGTCGCTCGAGTCGTCCCTGGAGCGGATCGACCGCGCGCTCGCGAAGCTGGCCGACGGCACGTACGGGATCTGCGACGACTGTGGCCGCGCGATCCTCCCGGCCCGGCTGCAGGCCGCGCCGGAGAGCTCGCTGTGCGTCCCGTGCGCCGGCCGCGCCACGCGCCGGATGCCGCCGTCGCGCCGCTGACGCCTCGGTCGGCGGGGCGGGCTGCGTACCATCCGCCGCGGCCATGAGCACCCGGGACGGCATCGATCCGCAGGACCTCGAGCACGCGCTGCGCGTGATCGCGCGCGCCGGTGAGCTGCCGTCCGAGCACCCGGACGTCGTCGCGGTCCAGCGGGCGACAGCGGGGCTCTTCAAGTCCGTCAAGGAGACGCGCCGCAAGGAGCGGCGCGCGGTGATCCAGGCCAACGACCACGCCGTGACGGCCGCGACGGCGACCGCGGCGCCCGACCGGATCGACGACGAGACCGAGGGCCTGCCGCTCGGCTCGCGCGCCGGGAACGGCTCTGCGGGAACGTTGCTGAAGGCCCGCGCGTGTTACGTCTGCAAGGACCGCTTCCACGAGGTCGACGCCTTCTACCACCAGCTCTGTCCGCGCTGCGCGGCGTTCAACCACGAGCGCCGCGACGCCCGCACCGACCTGCGCGGACGCCGGGCGCTCCTGACCGGCGGTCGGGCGAAGATCGGGATGCACATCGCGCTGCGGCTGCTGCGCGATGGCGCCGACCTCACGATCACCACGCGGTTCCCGCGCGACGCCGCCCGCCGGTTCGCGCAGCTCGCCGACAGCGAGGAGTGGCTCACACGGCTGCACATCGTCGGCATCGATCTGCGCGACCCGGCGCAGGTCGTGGCGCTCGCCGACGAGGTCGCGTCGCAGGGCCCGCTCGACGTCCTCATCAACAACGCCGCCCAGACGGTCAAGCGCTCGCCGCAGTCCTACGCGCTGGTCGCGGCGGGCGAGCGCGAGCCGCTGCCGCCCGGGCCGTTGCCGGAGATCCTCACGCTCGGCCGTTCGCCCGACGCCGAGGGCGCGCCGGTCGGCGAGATCGCCACGGCGCACTGGGCGCCCACTCCGGAGGTCGTCGCCTCCCTCGCGCTGACGGCCGGCTCGGCCTCGCTGGAGCGGATCGCGGCCGGCCGGGCGGTCGACGCGGGCGGGCTGCTGCCCGACCTGCACGACACCAACAGCTGGATCGACGCGGTCCACCAGGTCGACCCGATCGAGATGCTCGAGGTCCAGCTCTGCAACGCGACCGCGCCGTTCATCCTCATCGGCCGGCTGCGCGCGGCGCTCGCCGCCTCCGACGCCCGTCGCACCTACGTGGTCAACGTGTCCGCGATGGAGGGGCAGTTCTCGCGTGGCTACAAGGGCCCCGGCCACCCGCACACCAACATGGCGAAGGCCGCGCTGAACATGCTCACGCGTACGAGTGCGCAGGAGATGCTGCAGACCGACGGCATCCTCATGACCGCGGTCGACACCGGGTGGATCACCGACGAGCGGCCGCACCCGACCAAGGCCCGGCTGGCCGAGGCCGGCTTCCACGCGCCGCTTGACCTCGTGGACGGCGCCGCGCGCGTATACGACCCGATCGTGCGTGGCGAGAACGGGGAGGACCTCTTCGGGGTCTTCCTCAAGGACTACACGCCCGCAGACTGGTAGGTCGGTGCGCCGGATAGGGTTCGCACATGGCCCTTTCCGGAACCGCGAGCGTTGAGATCGACGCGCCCATCCAGACCGTCTACGACATCGCCGCCGAGCCCGGCATCGCGCCGAAGTGGCAGCCGGAGATCAAGTCTGCGGACGTCATCGAGACCGACGGTGCCGGCCAGCAGACGAAGGTCGTCATGAAGACCGACCTCAAGGTGAAGACCATCGACGTGACGATGCGCTTCTCCTACACCCCGACCAGCGGGCTCTCCTGGGTGCAGGAGAAGGGCGCACTGAAGTCGATTGAGGGCCGGTGGGAGTTCGAGGACCTCGGTGGCGACCGGACGAAGGCGACCATCCACATGGACGTCGACTTCGGCCGCACGCTGGGCATGGTCATCCGTGGCCCGCTCGTCGACGTCCTGCGCGGCCAGCTCGTCGAGAGCATGCCGGGCAAGCTGAAGGCGTACGTCGAGGCGCAGGGCTGAGGAACGTCCCGGGGCGCGGCCGCGGGCACCTGCCCGCCGAGCCGAGCGCTCGCGAGCGAGCATGGCGAGGCCCGGTACACCAGCTCGTTCTGAGCGCGAGTTGAGGGACCGTCGCTCGGTCACCGCACGCTCGCTCGTCGCGCAGAGCAGCCGTCGGGGTCAGGCGTCGAGTTGCACGTTGACGCCCTCGTGCGGGAGCAAACGTGCAATCTAGGCTCCCTTGCCTGTTCAACGAATCGCGGAAGATCAGGCTTCATGACGGGCGCACGCTCGTCGTGATGTACCAGGGCGAGCGGTACGGCTGGGGTGCGTATGTCCCAGGCGAGACCGCACGACCTACATCCGAGCCGACGCCAGCACAGGCCATCGCCCCGTATCTCGATGCGCCCGTCGAATCACTGCCGCTCCCGATCCGCGAGTTTTGCGAACGCCTAGAGGAGGAATTCCACGCGGCGCCGCGCTACGAGTGCGAGTGCTGCGGCTTCAAGACGCTGCTCAACCCCGGCCACTACGACATCTGCGATGTGTGCTGGTGGGAGGACGATCGCCCGACCACAGCGCGCCGAGGGCCCGACGCTCCCAGCGGCCCGAACCGAATCAGCCTCAGAGACGCGCGCGCGAACTTCCGAGCGTCGGGTGCTTCGAAGGACCGATTCAGACATCTCGCACGCGCTCCCCGACCCGAGGAATTCCCCGAGCACGGCTAGCCCGCCGCACCCCCTTCGAGGCAGAAGGAGCGATGCGCGCCTTCACGCGGTTCCAGCGGCGCGGCTCTGGCGCTCCGCGGCCCCTCAGGTACGCGAACTGGGTGAGGTCAAGCCCATATGTGGGTCTTTGCTCACCCAGTTCGCGACCTGCGAGCTTCCGCGGATGCCTCGGCCCCGCTGTCACAACGCGCGACAAGCACCCGTGAGTCCCGCCCGGGAACGGAGGACGATCTCGGTGCCAGCGCGCGCGGATCCACCCGTACACAGCGCACGCCGTCCCGACCGCAGCGCAGGCGCGCCCACGTGCTGCGGCACGCCCCTCGCGCTTGTGATGCAGGCCGCGACCGGCGACCATGGGGGCCGAACACCGGAAACCCCAGGAGACCTGCCCCATGCCGCCCGCCAGCCCCGCCAACGCCGCACCCACCGACGTCGACGTCCTGATCATCGGGGCCGGGATCTCCGGCATCGGCGCCGCGCACCACCTGAAGACCCACCGGCCGGGCACGAGCTTCGCGATCCTCGACGGGCGTCAGGAGATCGGCGGCACCTGGAGCCTCTTCCGCTATCCCGGCATCCGCTCGGACTCCGACATGCCGACCTTCGGCTTCGGCTTCCGGCCGTGGACGCACAAGAAGTCGATCGCCGAGGCCGGCGTGATCCTCGAGTACCTCGACGGCGCGGTGCAGGACGCCGGCCTGCAGGACCACTTCCGCTTCGGGCACCGGGTCGTGTCGGCGAACTTCTCCAACGCCGCGGGCACCTGGACGGTCGTCGCCGAGCACGGGGGCGAGACCGTCGAGCTGACGTCCCGCTTCCTCTTCTCCGGCACCGGCTACTACGACTACGCCGGCGGCTACACGCCGGAGTTCCCGGGGATCGAGGACTTCGGCGGCACGGTCGTGCACCCGCAGGCCTGGCCCGAGGACCTCGACTACGCGGGCAAGCGCGTGGTCATCATCGGCAGCGGCGCGACCGCCGTGACGCTGGTGCCCTCGATGGCCGGGACGGCCGGGAACGTGACGATGCTCCAGCGCTCCCCGAGCTACATCTTCTCCCTCCCGTCGGAGGACCCGACGGCCAAGCTCCTGGCGCGCATGCTCGGCCCCGTGCGCGCGCATGTCCTCACCCGTCGCAAGAACGTCGGCATCCAGCGGGGGCTGTTCAAGGTCTCCCGGCGCTATCCGAAGGCCGTCCGCAAGCTGATCATGGCCGACGCCCGACGGCGGCTGCCCAAGGGCTACGACGTCGACACGCACTTCAACCCCACCTACGACCCGTGGGACCAGCGGCTCTGCGTGGTGCCGGACGGCGACTTCTTCAAGACGATCTCCCGAGGCGACGCGTCCGTGGTCACCGACTCGATCGAGCGCTTCACCCCGGCCGGCATCCGGCTGCGCTCCGGGGAGGAGATGCCGGCCGACGTCGTCGTCACCGCCACCGGCCTGAACATCCTCGCGTTCGGCGGCATCGAGCTGTCCGTCGACGACGAGACCGTCGACGTCGGGCGCACCACCGTCTTCAAGAGCATGATGCTCAGCGGGGTGCCGAACTTCGCCTTCGCGATCGGCTACACCAACGCGTCGTGGACGCTGAAGGTCGACCTCGTCTGCGAGCACTTCTGCCGGCTGCTCGACCACATGGACGCGCGTGGCACGACGACGGTCGTCCCGGTCCTGGGCGGGGAACAGCCCGGCGAGCTGCCGCTGCTGGACCTGAGCTCCGGCTACGTGCAACGCCGGATCGACAGCTTCCCGAAGGCCGGGACGCGCGGCCCGTGGACCGTGAAGCAGGCCTACGAGGACGACGTCGCCCGGCTGCGGGACGGGGCGATCGAGGACCCGGCCCTGCGGTTCGGCGCCCCCACGCCGGCCCGGACGGTCGCCGTCTGAGGGAGGCCGCGACATCCATCCGGGCCGCTCGCGCGAACAAGGAGGAGATGGACTCCGCCCTCCCGCCGTTCGAGTACGAGAACCTCAACCACCGCCGGCCCCGGCCGCTGAGCATCGCGCTCCGTCGTACCGTGCCGGGTATCGGTCGGGTCGCCGCGCAGACCCGGCCGTACGCGCAGTGGTGGCGCGAGCGCAACCTCGAGGCGCTCGCGGCCGACGGCCCGCTGTGGGTCGTCCTCGGTGACTCGATGTCCCAGGGCATCGGGGCGTCGGCGGTCGAGCACGGCTGGGTGCCCCGGGCGGCCGCCGCACTGCGGGACCGGGGGATCGGCGTCCGCATCCTGAACCTGTCGTTCAGCGGCGCGCGCACCCATGACGTGATCGAGCGCCAGCTCCCCGCGCTCGACGCGCTCGGGCTCGACCCGCAGGTGACGACCGTGATGGTCGGCAGCAATGACCTCCTGCGGCGGTCGTTGCGCCGTGAGCTGCTCGCCGCCTCGGAGGACCTCCTCGACCTCGTCCCCCGCGGGTCGCTCGTCGCGACCACGCCGGGCAGCGGCCGCCTCGGTGAGGTCGCCGCGCTCGTCGAGCGGCACCCGGGCGTCGTCCCCGTGCCGCTGACGTTCGGCGCCGGTGAGGTCGCCGAGGACCGCTTCCATCCGAACGACGACGCGTACGCCCGGCTGGCCCGGACCTTCGTGTCGCCGATCGCCGCGCGCGCGAAGACGCCGGGATGGAGCTCGGCGTACCGGCGAGCGGCAGCGGCCCGCGCGGTCAGGGGTGGATCAGCCTGAGGCTGGGCAGCGCCGTGCGGTAGCGGGCGGGATCCCGGGTGAGGAGCGCCCGTCCGGTGACGGCCGTGACGTCATCGGTGAACAGGTCGAGCAGGACATTCGAGTCGACGAGGACCCCGGCGGCCGGGAGGTCAGTCATCCCTCCTGAGCGCCATGATCTCCTCGGTGCTCAGCCGGTTGGTATTACTGGTGGCTCACCCCGCCACACCGCGGTCGCTGCCCGGCTGTAGGAGCAGCAGCAGGTCCAGCTCGCGCCGCTCGGCACAGCCGACGAAGTCGTGCGCGAGCGCCGGGTCGGCCCGGAACCGTTCAAAGGTCGGCGCGTCCACCTCGTACCACTCGGAGTACTCGGTCATCTGGTTGCGCACCGGGATCGAGACGAACATCCGGCCGGAGTCGCCGTCGATCTCCAGCGCGAAGCGCCGCACGCGGTCGACGAACACGGGCTTCAGGTTCATGGTCCGGATCATGCCGCTACGCTCGACCGATGAACATCGATGAAGGGGCAGCCGCCCTGCAGCGTTGAGCTCCGCGAGGCCTCGGTCGCGCCGCACCGCGCGGCGGGATGACCCCCTCGTGGCGCCCTGGCCGACCTGCCGGGGCCATCTCGTCGTCGCCCCCCTGTGGGTCGCGTACGGCGCCAACCTCGGGACCCTCCTGCGCACGTGCGACGCTGTCGGGGCGTGCATCGCGGTCCCCGACACCGAGCACTATCGTGACGCCCTCGCACGGGGTGACACCCTCGGCGCGCACCGTCGGCCGTGCATCCACTGGCTGCGCGAGGGCCGGGACCGGTGGGTCGCCGGTCGCCAGACGCACGGCTGGACCATCGTCGTGGTCGAGCTCGCACCGCGGGCCATGCCGCTGATGCTGCTCGAGCCCGCGGTCGGTCCGACGGTGGTGCTGCTCGGCAACGAGTCCCACGGGGTGCCCGGGCACCACGTCGAACGCGCGGACGTCTGCGTGGAGATCCCGATGCGCGGCCTCGGCCACAGCCTGAACGTCGCGGTGGCGGGCAGCCTCGTCCTCTACAAGCTCGCCGGGCTCGCATGACCCGCGGGAGCCACCGCCTGTTCGTCGCCGTCGACCCGCCACCGGAGGTGGCGGCCGAGCTCACGAGCTGGGCCCGGGCGCACCGCGGGCCCGCCGGACGCCTGCGGCCGGTGAAGCCCGACAACGTGCACCTGACCCTCGCGTTCCTCGGCGAGCTGAGCGAGCAGGACGTCGATGCCGTCGCGCGTGCCCTCCACGGCGGGCTCCACGAGTGGACGCTCGCAGGTGGCCGGGGACCGATCGAACTGCACCTGGGCGCTCCCACGTGGCTGCCGCCCCGGCGTCCCCGCGCGCTTGCCGTCGACGTTCTGGATCCCAGCGGCGAGCTGCGTGCGCTGCAGCACCGGTTGGCGCAGGCGTTCGCGGCGGAGATCGGGTGGGAGGACGAGCACCCGCGCTACCGCCCGCACGTCACCGCCGCGCGCCTGACCGTCGGCAAGGACTACGAGCCGCCGCCGCTCGAGCCGACCCCCGCGCGCGCGTTCACGGTCGACGCGGTGACCCTGTACCGCTCGTACCTGCACCCGGACGGCGTCCGCTACGAGGCGCTCGAGGACGTGCCGCTGACCTGAGGGACGGCGCTCACCAGTCGAGCGCGACGCCGTCGCGGAAGAATCCGCCGGTCGGTCCGTCGTCGGCCAGGCGGACCGCCCAGAGTGCGCTGCCGGCACCCTCGGCGACGGAACGCGTCGCGTTCGCGCCGCCCATGTCCGTCTGCACCCAGCCGGGGCAGATCGCGTTCACCAGCACGCCGGCGTCGCGCAGCTCGTTCGCCGCCACCACGGTGAGCATGTTCAGCGCGGCCTTCGACGCGCGGTACGGACCCGCTGACGTGCTCGCGTCCGACAGCTGACCCATCCCGCTGGAGACGTTCACCACGCGACCCGCGGAGCCGGCCTCGCGCAGCTGCGGCGCGAGGACGCGCAGCATCCGCCAGGGTCCGAGCAGGTTCGTCGCGAGCACCGCGTCGACCTCGTCGAGGTCCTGCTCGAGCACCGGCCCGGTCCCACCGATGATCCCGGCGTTGTTCACCAGCACCCGGCAGCCGCCGAGCTCGGCGGCCCGCGCGGCGACGGCCTGCGCCGACGCGTCGGACGTCACGTCCAGTGCGATCGGCTCGAGGCCCGGGACGTCCGCCTCGACGGCGGCCGGGTCGCGGGCGCCCGCGAGCACGGTCCAGCCCTCGGCCGCGAGCGTCCGGGCGATCTCGCGCCCGATCCCGCGGCTCGCTCCGGTGACGACGGCGACGCCCGTGGTGGTCATGCAGACCACCCTACGCAGGCCGACCCGCGGGCTATGGGCGGACGAACGTCTCGGGGTCAGGCCCGAGCCGCCGGCCGGCGTCGAGCGCGGCGAGCTCGTCCATATCGGCTTCGGTGAGGTGGAACGAGAAGACGTCGAAGTTCTCCGCGATACGTGACGAGGTCACGGACTTCGGGATGACGACGTTGCCGAGCTGCAGGTGCCAGCGGACGACGATCTGCGACACGGTCCGGCCGTGACGCTGGGCGATCGCCTTCAGGGCGTCGTCCTCGAAGATCTGCCCCTGGGCCAGCGGGCTCCACGCCTCGGTCGCGATGCCCAGGTCCTCGTGCTCGCGGCGCAGCCCGGTCTGCTGGAGGTACGGGTGCAGCTCGACCTGGTTGATGGCCGGCGTGACGCCGGTCTCGGCGACGAGCCTGTGCAGGTGGGCGGGGTTGAAGTTCGACACGCCGATCGCCCGGACCAGACCCTGCTCGCGCAGCGCCACGAACGCCTTCCACGTCTCGACGTAGAGGTCGTGGGAGGGCACCGGCCAGTGGATGAGGTAGAGGTCCACGTAGTCGAGCTCGAGCTGCTGCAGCGACGCCTTGAACGCCGCGGTCGCCTGGTCGAACCCGTGGTGGTCGTTGAAGCACTTGGTCGTGACGAAGACGTCGCCCCGATCGAGGCCGGACGAGTGGAGCGCCTGGCCGACGCCGGCCTCGTTGCCGTAGGCGGCGGCGGTGTCGATGTGGCGGTACCCGACGCGCAGCGCCTCGGCGACCGCCTGGTAGGTCTCCTGCTGCGGGACCTGCCAGACGCCGAAGCCCAGCTGGGGGATCTGGACGTCGCCGTCGAGCGTGACGGTGGGGACCTGGACGGAGGAGGGGGATGACATGACCTCCGGCATGCCCGCGCGAGCCCCGGGTCGAACTCAGCTTTGGAACTGCGGGCGCAGCGCCGGGGTGACGGTCTCGGCGTACTCCGGGTGCTTGTGGATCCAGTTGGCGATGAACGGGCACACGGGAACGACCTCGAGCTCGCCGCCGGCGCGCACCTGGTCCAGGCCGAACCGGGCGAGCGCCCCGCCGACGCCCTTGCCCTCGAACGCCGGGTCGACCTCGGTGTGGGTGAAGACGATCCGCTTCCCCGCGACGAGGTACTCGGCGAAGCCCGCCAGCTCTCCGTCGACGTGCGCCTCGAAGCGCGTCTTCTCGGGGACGTCGGTGACGATGGGGTCGGCCATGGTCACGATGCTACGCGCCCCGTCCGGACGGCGGTTACGCCGCGGTGACGGGAGATGCGGAACCCTGTCGGTCATGCCTCGTCGCCGCGACCCCAGCCTGTGGACCGACCGCCCCGACGACTGGCCCGACGCCGGTGACGAGCCGACGCGCGCGTGGCCGATGGACCCGCTCCCGCCGGAGCCGCCCCGCCGCAGCCGCAGGACCGCGCTGGTGGTCGGCGCCGCGCTGCTCGTCGGCGCCGGAGGCGCCACGGCCGTCGCCACGATGACCAATGGTGACGACAACGAGCGCGCCGAGCGCGCGCAGGTCGCGGCCCCGCTCCCCGCGGTCAAGGGCTCCCTGAAGCAGTCGGAGACGGCGAAGCTCTACGAGCAGGCCAGCGGTGCGGTCGTCTCCATCCGCGTCCGCGCGGGGAGCAGCCTCGGATCGGGGACCGGCTTCGTGATCGACCGCAACGGCACGATCGTCACCAATGCGCACGTCGTGCAGGACGCCACGACCGTCGCGATCCGCCTCGACGACTCCAGCGAGGCCATCGAGGCGCGCGTCACGGGCACCGACCCGTCGACGGACCTCGCGGTCCTCAAGGCGGACGCGAAGGACGTCGCCGGCGTGCAGCCCCTGCAGCTGGCGGACTCCTCCAACGTCCGGGTCGGCGACTACGCCCTCGCCATCGGCTACCCGCTCGGGCTGGACCGCACCGCGACCGAGGGGATCATCTCCGGGCTCAAGCGCGAGATCGAGGCCCCCAACGGCTTCCGCATCGACGAGGTCATCCAGACCGACGCGCCGATCAACCCGGGCAACTCCGGCGGACCGCTGCTCGACGGCGCCGGGCGCGTCATCGGCGTGAACTCCCAGATCGCGACCGCGGGCGCCGGCGGCGGCAACGTCGGCATCGGCTTCGCCGTCCCGTCCAACACCGCCCGCGAGATCGTCCCGCGGCTCCTCGCGGGGGAGAAGATCCGCCGCCCGTTCATGGGCGTGACGACCGGTGACCCGGTCAGCGGCCCCGACGGCGCGACCGTCGCCGACCTCGTCGCAGGCGGTCCGTCCGACCAGGCCGGGCTCCGGGTCGGCGACCGCATCACCTCGGTCGACGGCAAGTCCGTGAAGGAGGCCGAGGACGTCGCGGCCGCGATCGCCGACCTGCAGCCCGGCGACGAGGTCGACGTCAAGCTCAGCCGCGGCGGCGAGCAGACCGAGGTCGAGGTGCGCCTCGGCACCCGCCCGGAGCGGACGCCGTGAGCTTCGGATCCCCGTACTGGCTGATCGCCCTCGCGATCCTCCCGGGGATCGTCGTCCTCTATGTCCTGCACGAGCGACGCGCCGGAGATCGCCGCAAGGTGCTCGTGTCCGCGCCACTGCTGGCCGCGGTGGCGCCCCGGCGGCCGCGCTGGCGCCGCCACGTGCCCGTCGTCCTGCAGGTCCTCGCGGTGGCCGGACTGGTGGTCGCGCTCGCCAAGCCGCAGACCACCCGCGCGGTCACCGTCGAGCAGGCCACCGTGGTCGTCGTCACCGATCGCTCGGGGTCCATGCTCGCCACCGACGTCGCCCCTGACCGGCTGCGGGCGGCGCGCAACGCGGCACAGGTCTTCGTCGACGCCACGCCGGAGAGCCTGCGCATCGGCGCCATCGCCTTCAACCAGCGCACGACGGTGCTGGCCAACCCGACCCGGGACCACGCCGCGGTCCGGGCCGCGCTGGGCACGGTGAAGGCCGCCGGCAGCACCGCGACGGGCGACGCGATCGCCGGCGCGCTGCAGATGCTGAAGACGACCTCGGGTGTGGCGCAGACCGACATCGACCCGTTCACCGGCCTACGCCGCGAGAGCGTGAAGGCGCCGCCGTCGGCGATCGTCCTGCTCTCCGACGGTAAGAGCGTCCGCGGCCGGGACGTCGACGAGGTCGCCCGCGAGGCCGCCGAGCAGAAGATCCCGGTGTACACCGTGGCGCTCGGCACCCCGTCCGGGACGATCACCGGCTCCGACGGCCGGGTCCGCGACGTGCCGCCGGACGTCGCAGCCATGCGCGAGGTGGCCAGGGTCACCGGTGGTGAATCGTTCGCCATCACCGACGCCCAGGCGCTCGAACAGGTCTACGAGAAGCTCGGTAGCCAGCTCGCCAAGGAAGACCGCAAGGAGGAGGTGTCGAGCCTCTTCGCCGGCACGGCCCTGCTGCTGCTCCTGACGGGCGTCATGGCGTCCGTCCGCTGGTTCGGCCGCGTGATCTGAGACCGGAGACGCTGATTCGGGCGCGCCGGCGCTCATTCTCAGCAGATTCTCAGGAACCGTGAAGGTTCAGGAAGGGTGGATGCGGTGAACTACGACCCATGGCTTCCCCCCTGCTGCACCGTTCCGTGACCGCCCTCGCCGTGACGCTCGGCGTCGGCGCACTGGCCGCGTCCGCCAGCGGCATGCGCGCCATCGACGGCGAGCTGGCCTCCGCGACCCAGCGTCCGGTCCCCGCGAAGGAGGCGCCACGCACCACCGTGCAGGACGGCGACGTGGTCGTCGACCCGGTCTGCGACAAGCCGGCCGAGCAGCGCGACGCCGCGTCGTCGCCGGAGCCGACCCCGACGCCCGCCCCGGCCGAGACCTCGAGGGAGCTCTAGATGCGCCTGCTCCTCGCCGAGGACGAGCCCAAGGTCGCCGCAGCGGTCGCGAAGGGCCTGCGCCGGCACGGCGCCGCGGTCGATGTCGCCCCCGACGGGCGGACCGCGCTCTACAACGCGCGCGTCCACCCCTACGACGTGGTGATCCTCGACCGCGACCTCCCCGAGATGCACGGCGACGACGTCTGCCGGACGCTGAGCAGCGAGCAGCCCGAGACGAAGATCCTGATGCTCACGGCCGCACGGTCCACCGACGACCTCGTCCAGGGACTCGCGCTCGGGGCCGACGACTACCTGCCCAAGCCGTTCCGCTTCGCCGAGCTGGTCGCCCGCGTCCACGCGCTTGCCCGCCGCGGTGGCGTCGCCCGCCCGACGGTCCTCTCTCGCGGCGGGGTCGAGCTCGACCCCGCACGCCGGACCGCCGCGCGTGACGGGGAGGACCTCAACCTCTCGGCCAAGGAGTTCGGCGTGCTGCAGGCGCTGCTGGCCGCCGACGGCGCGGTCGTGAGCCCGGAGGAGCTGCTCGAGCGCGTCTGGGACGCGAACGTCGACCCCTTCACCAACACGGTCCGCATGATCGTCATGAAGCTCCGCCGCAAGCTCGGCGAGCCCGCCGTCATCCACACCGTCCCCGGGGCGGGGTACCGCATCTGATGCGGCGCTGGTCCTCGTTGCGCGTCCGCATGACCCTGGGCTGCGTGGCCCTGGTCGTCGGGCTGAACGCTGCCGTCCTGACGCTCAGCTGGGGCCTGATGGATCGCCATCTCGAGCGCACCGTCCCCGCGCAGTACGCGAGCGGCGTCGCCGACGAGCTCGCCCAGCAGTACGTCCTGGCGGTCGTCGGGGCCGGGCTGCTCGCCCTCGGGCTCGCCTGGGCCGGAGCCGGCCGGCTGCTCTCGCCGGTCCGCGCCATCGCGGCCACCGCTCGCCGCGTCGGCGAGAGCGGCGACGCGCGCCTCGGCGAGCGCGTGCGCCTGGAGACCGGGCCGCAGGACGAGCTGCGCGACCTCGCGACGACCTTCGACGGCATGCTCGACCGCGTCGAGGGCGCCGTCGGCGCGCAGCGGCGCTTCGTCGCCAACGCCAGCCACGAGCTGCGCACCCCGCTCACCGCGATCCGGGCCGAGGCCGAGGTCGCACTCGACGACCCCGACGCCTCGGCCGACGAGCTGCGCGAGGCGCTGCGCGGCGTCGTGGAGACCGGGGAGAGTGCGGAGCGGCTCCTGGACGGCCTGCTCGTCCTGGCCGGGGCCACCGAGGGCGTCACCCGCCGCGAGCCCGTCGACCTCGAGCACGCGGTCGACCGCGCACTCGCCACGCTCGGGCTCGGCCGGCTCCCCGGCCGCACGACGGCGCTGAGTGTCGCCGGCGACGACGTCCTGCTCGAGCGCGTCGCCGCGAACCTCGTGGAGAACGCCGTCGTCCACGGGCACGACCCCGAGCTCGACCTGCGGGCCGACGGCGACGAGGCCGTCCTCGAGGTCCGCAGCGGCGGCCCGCTGATGGACGAGGCACTCGTCGCCCGGCTGGGCGCCCCGTTCGAGCGCGGCACCCGCTCACGGGGCCAGGGTCGCGGAGTCGGCCTCGGGCTCTCGATCGTCCGCGCGGTCGCTGCCGCCCACGGCGGCACGCTGCACCTGAGCCCCCGCGTCGGCGGCGGGCTGGTCGCGCAGGTGCGCCTGCCGCTCCTGCGCGACCGCCGCGCGCCTACGCCCTCTGCGGCCCGTCCCGCGCCGGCGCGCCCGGACGCTGCACCCGCGGTTACCCCGAGGTGACGCCCGGTCCCGCACCATGTGGGACATGAGCGAACCGCACGGCACCGATCCACTGCTCCCCGAGACCGGCCAGGGCGACGCGGACGTCGCTGCGCAGGCCCGCAAGGCCCTCCAGGGCGCGCTGTGGGAGTGCAAGCGCGTCGTCGTCGGGCAGGACGCCATGCTCGAGCGGGTCCTCATCGCGCTGCTGAGCGGCGGGCACGTCCTCCTCGAGGGTGTCCCGGGCCTCGCCAAGACCCTCACGGTGCGGACGCTCGCCGACACGCTCGGCGGCACCTTCAGCCGCATCCAGTTCACGCCCGACCTCGTCCCCGCCGACCTCGTCGGCACGCGTATCTGGCAGCCCGACACGCACGAGTTCCGCACCGAGCTCGGCCCGGTCGTCGCGAACCTCGTCCTCGCCGACGAGATCAACCGCGCCCCCGCGAAGGTCCAGTCCGCGCTGCTGGAGGTCATGCAGGAGAAGCAGGTGACGATCGGCGGACAGAGCTTCAAGGTCCCCAGCCCGTTCATCGTCCTCGCGACGCAGAACCCGATCGAGTCCGAGGGCACCTATCAGCTGCCCGAGGCCCAGGTGGATCGCTTCCTCTTCAAGATCAAGGTCGACTACCCCGATCTCGAGGACGAGGTCGCCATCGCCCGCGGCCATGCCGGCGAGAGCGTCGAGGCCAAGCGGGTGCTGGAGCCCGCCGACCTGCTGCGCTACCGGGAGGCCGCGCGCGCCGTCCAGGTGGACCGCCAAGTCGCCACCTACGCCGTGCACATCGTCTCCGCGACCCGCGACCCCGCGCGCCACGGCATGCACGACCTCGCGCCGCTCATCGAGTTCGGCGCCAGCCCCCGCGCGTCGATCGGCCTCGTCCAGGCCGCCCAGGCCGTCGCGCTGCTGCGCGGCCGCGAGCACGTGACGAACGCCGACGTCCACGACCTCGCCCGCGACGTGCTGCGCCACCGCGTCGTCCTCACCTACGACGCGCTCGCTGACGGCGTCGATGTCGACGACCTGCTCGAGCGGCTGCTGGCCCACATCGCGCCCGAGGGCCGCGCGCCGCTGGCGCAGGCCGGCTGACCGGATGGCCCGGACCGTCCCACCGAAGAAGAAGCTGGTCGTCCCGGCCGGCCGCCAGGGCCCGGGGACGGTCACCAGTGACGCGGTCTCGCGCATCGACCTCGCGCTCCTGCGCCGGGCCGGCGGCGTCCTGCCCGGCGACCACCTCGGGCTCGGCGCCGGCGTCGGCACCGAGCTCGCGCGGCTGCGGCCCTACGAGCCCGGCGACGACGTCCGTCAGCTCGACCCGTCCGCCAGCGCGCGGACCGGCGTCCCGCACGTGCGCCTGCAGGTGCCCGAGCGGTCGATCACCACGTGGCTCGTCCTGGACGTCTCGCCCTCGATGGGGTTCGGCAGCGTCACGCGGCTGAAGAGTGACGTCGCCGAGGGCGTCGCCGCCGTCGTCGGACGGGTCTCGATCCGTCGCGGCGGCCGCGTCGCGGTCGTCACCGCCGGGGAGGACACCCCGCGCATGCTGCGTCCGCGCGGTGGCCGGGGTGCACTCGCCGGGCTCAAGCGGCTCGTGGCGGAGGGCATCTGCCCCGACGGCCGGCCCGGTGGCCCGCTGTCGGACGCGCTGATCCGCGTCGCGCGGCTGGCCCGCACCCGCGGGGTGGTCGTGGTCGTCTCCGACTTCCGCTCCGAGGGCGACGACTGGATCGTCATGATGCGCCGGCTCGCCTCGCGGCACACGGTCGTGGCGATCGAGATCGCTGACCCCCTGGAGGGCTCGATCCCCGACGTCGGGCACCTGCAGCTCGTCGACCCGGAGAGCGGCGAGCTCGTCGAGGTCGACACCTCCTCACCAGGTGTGCGCGAGCACTACGAGCGGGTCGAGTCGACGCGCCGCGCGCGCGTGGCCACCGCCCTGCGGCGCGCCCCCGCCCGCCACGTCAAGCTGTCCACCGACCGTGACTGGACTCTCGACCTCCTGAAGGCGCTGCGATGAGCCTCGAGGATCCCCTCCACCTCCTGGCGCTGCTCGCGCTGCCGCTGGTCTTCGTGTTCTGGCGGTCCGAGCAGCGGCGTCGCCGCCGGTTCGCGGTGCGCCATCCCGCCGCAGCGATGCTCGCTCGTGCCGGCGCGCCGCGCCGCAGCTCCTGGCGCAGGGTGCTGCCGGCGACACTGCTGGCGTTCGCCGCCCTCGGGCTGACGGTCGCCTTCGCGCGGCCCACCCGGACCGTCGAGGTGCCCGTCGACCAGGCGGCCATCATGCTCGTCACCGACCAGTCCGGCTCGATGCTCGCCGACGACGTCGCGCCTACGCGGATCGACGCCGCCAAGACGGCCGCCAGGTCCTTCGTGGACGAGCTGCCCGACGCGGTCCTCGTCGGCTTCGAGAGCTACTCCAGCGGCGTGGTGAGCGTCGTCGACCCGACGACCGACCACGACGACGTGCGCGACGCGATCGCCGGCGTGGAGGCCAACGGTGGTACCGCGACCGGTGAGGCGCTGACCGCCGCGCTCGACCGGCTCGAGGCGCGCAAGACCGATGATGGTCGGACCGCACCCGCCGCGATCGTCCTGCTGTCCGACGGCAAGACCACAGAGGGCGTCGACCCGATCATCGCGGCCGAGCGCTCGCAGAAGCTCCAGATCCCGATCTACACCGTGGCGCTGGGCACCGACGACGGCTACGTCCAGGGCCCCAACGGCGAGATCCTCGCGGTGCCGCCGGACCGCGAGACGCTCCGGCGGATCGCGCAGCGCTCGGGCGGGCGCGCGTTCGAGGCGGCCGAGGCGGGTGAGCTCGACGCGGTCTATCGGTCGCTGGGCTCCCGGATCGGCACCCGCGAGGAGGAGCAGGAGATCACGACCGCGTTCGCGGGCGGGGCGCTGCTGCTCCTGCTGGCCGGGCTCGGCACCGGGCTGCGCTGGCGCGGCCGGCTCGTCTGACTCACCGCCCGCCGCGGGGGCCGCCTACAGGGGGCCGTTGGCGCGGCGTCGCTTGTCGCGGTACATCGCACGGTCTGCTCGGTCGTACGCGCCGACCGCGGTGTCGCTGCGGGCCAGCGAGGCGGTCCCGACCGATGCGTGCACCGGCAGGCCGTCCGGCGTGATGATCGACGCCGCGACGGCGTCGATGCGCCGCAGAAACGAGCGGCAGGCGGTCTCGTCGCAGCGGATCATGAGGACCGCGAACTCATCGCCGCCCGTGCGGGCCACGACGTCGGTGGTGCGGGCCGTCTGGGAGAGCCCGATGGCGAAGTGGCGCAGGACGGCGTCGCCGGCCGCGTGCCCGTGCTCGTCGTTGAGCCGTTTGAAGCCGTCGAGGTCGATCCCGACGACATAGGAGTCCACGCCGTCGCGGTGGGTGAGGGCCCATTCGCGAGCGAGATCGCGGTCGAACGCGCGCCGGTTGGCGAGGCCGGTGAGAGGATCGAGGTACGCGAGCTCGGCGAGCGTCGCACGGTCGTCGCGCAGCCGATCGAGCTCGCCGCGCAACGCGGCGGACTCCTGCTGCATCCGCGCGACGAGCCGCTGCCGCGCGTCCTCGTCGGGCAGGCGCGAGTAGGTCTCGGTCGGGGTCACGCCGGTGTGCTGCTCGCACATCCTCAGGAAGGCGTCGGCGCAGTCCTGGTGTTCGAAGGTCGTGATCGGATAGGCGCACAGCAGATCGAAGTCGCGGTGCACGGCGAGGTCGTTCCACAGGTCCTCGAGCGCGATCGCAGCGGCGACGTTGCCCTCCGCCCAGAGCAGCGCGACCATCTCGCCGTAGGCGCTGACCTTCCGGCCGCCGGCCGAAAGGACGTCGAGCACCGGCCCGATCGTCGCGCGGAAGCGGTCGGGGTCGGGGAGGCCGTCGATCATGAACGCGTCGAGGGTCTCGGCGGCGTCCAGGAGCATCAGTCGCCCGTTGGCGAGCAGCCGTTCGACGGGGACCCAGCCGTGCTCCAGCGCGCTCCGGAACATCGCGCGGTGCTCCGGCGTGGCGATGATGACCGCGGAGCCCGCGGTGCTGAGCCCGGGGCTCAGGAAGGCATGGACCGAGTCGGCGAGCGCATGCTCGGACTCGTAGAGCTCCACGAGGTGATCGTGCCCGCTGCACGGGGTGGAGGAGGGGAACTTGGGGGACGCGGTGGTCCCGCCGGCGACTGTCGCTGCGGGCCGGGCCCCCCGCACCGGTGCGCGGCGGGGAGCAGTCATATTCAGTGCATCGGCCGTTCGCGGCAGAACTTGAGCCCCAATGTCAAACAGCCTGGGGTGACGCGCTAGCGTGCGCGGGCAGATGGCCTCCCCCGCGATCGAGCTCGACGCCGCCGGCCGCGCGCTGCGCGTCTCCAACCCCGATCGGGTGATCTTCCCCGCGCACGGCGACACGCCGGAGATCTCCAAGCGCGAGGTCGTCGAGTACTACCTCTCCGTCCAGGACGGGATCATGCGCGCGCTGCGCGAGCGGCCCGTGACCCTGGAGCGCTGGCCCAAGGGCGTGCACGACGGGATCGTCGTGTCCACGCGCGAGAAGGGCGGTGGCGACGCCTTCTTCCAGAAGCGTGTCCCGCGCGGGGCGCCCGACTACCTGGAGACCGCGCACATCACCTTCCCGTCCGGTCGCACGGCCGACGAGATCTGCCCGACCGAGCCGGCGGTCGTCGGCTGGGCCGCCCAGATGGGGACGATCACCTTCCATCCCTGGCCGGTGCGCCGCAAGGACGTGGACCATCCCGACGAGCTGCGCATCGACCTCGACCCGCAGCCGGGTACGGACTTCGACGACGCGGTGAGCATGGCCGGTACCGCGCGCGAGTTGCTCGACGAGCTGGGCTACGTCGGCTACCCCAAGACGTCCGGAGGCCGAGGCGTGCACATCTACGTGCGCATCGAGGCGAAGTGGACCTTCACCGACGTCCGTCACGCGGCGATCGCGTTCGGCCGGGAGCTCGAGCGGCGCCGCCCGGACGAGGTCACCACGAAGTGGTGGAAGGAGGAGCGCGGCGAGCGGATCTTCGTCGACTACAACCAGAACGCGCGCGACCGCACGATCGCCTCCGCCTACTCGATCCGTCCACGCCCGGGCGCGCCGGTCTCCGCGCCGGTGGAGTGGGACGAGCTGCCGACCGTCCAGCCGTCGGACTTCACCGTCGCGACGATGCCTGACCGGTTCGCGCAGCGGGGCGACCTGCACGCCGCGATCGACGACGTCCACCACTCGCTGCAACCGCTGCTGGACATGTACGAGCGCGACGAGGCCGGCGACATGCCTTACCCGCCCGACTACCCGAAGATGCCGGGCGAGCCCAAACGCGTGCAGCCCTCACGGGACACCGACAACAAGAAGGACTGAGATCGTGCGGGCCGACCGCGCCGCCGTCGCCGTGCTCTCGCTCGCGGTCGGCATCGTGCTGGCCGACAGCGCGATCGTCACCCTGGCGCTCCCGGAGATCCTGCGGCAGCTCGATGCCGAGGTCGGCGAGGTGGCCTGGGTCCTCATCGGCTACAACCTCGTCCTCGCGCTCGCCGCAGTGCCGGCGGCACGCGTGTGTGTGTCCGCGCGCCGGGCGCCGCTCGCCGGGGCGGCGGGCCTGGTGGTCTTCGCCACGGCGTCGGCCGCCTGCGCGCTTGCACCGACCCTGACGGTGCTCATCGCCGCGCGGGTGGCGCAGGCGCTCGGCGGCGCGCTCGTCATCGCCGCGTGTCTGGAGCTGCTCGTGCTCGCAACCGGCGACGAGCGGCGCGGCGCGGGCCGCTGGGCGGCGGCGGGCGTGGCGGGCGCGGCGCTCGGGCCCGTCGCCGGTGGGCTTCTGACGGAGGCGATCTCCTGGCAGTCGATCTTCATTGTCCAGGTGCCGCTCGTCCTGCTCGCCGTGCCCGCGACGCTCGCGCTGCGCGGGCGGACGGACCCCGGACTTCGGGACCTCGAGCAGCATGTCCGCGACCGACCCGACCTCCCGGCGAACCTCGCGCTCGCGCTGCTGAGCGCGGCGCTGACGGCCGCGCTGTTCCTGCTCGTCCTGCTGCTCGTCGAGGGCTGGCGGCGCTCGCCCGCGCTGGCCGCGTTCACCGTGACCGTCATTCCGGTTGCCGCCATCGCGGCCGGCGCGGTCGCCCGCGCGGCGCGCGCCGGGACCCGCGCAGAGGCGATCGCCGGGGCGCTGCTGATCTCCGGCGGTCTCGTCGCGCTGGGGCTGCTGCCCGACGCCGACCCGCGCTGGACGCTCGCCCCGCAGGCCCTGGTCGGGCTGGGCCTCGGTCTGACGGTGGACTCCCTGACCGCCGCGGCGCTCGCCGAGCGCGTGCCCCGAGCGCTGCACGGCGGCTGGACGATCGCGTCGCGCCACGCCGGCGTCGTGCTGGGCCTGGCGCTGCTCACGCCGGTCTTCACCGCCGACCTGCGCGCCGCCCAGGTGCCCGCGCAGGAGGCGATCGCCGCGCTGGTGATCGACGCGCCGCTGCCGGCGAGCGCCAAGCTCGACCTCGCGGAGGGGCTCGACCGCGAGCTGGCCGACGAGTCCGGCCGGGTGCCGGACCTGCACCCGGCGTTCGAAGGCGTGCTGCTCGCACCCGGAGACCAGTCGGCCGGGGTCGCGCTTGAACGCGCGCTCGACGACCAGCTCGAGCGGGCGGCGACCCGCGCCTTCCGTGACGCCTTCCTGCTGGCGGCCGCGCTCGCGCTGCTGGCGATCCTCCCGGCGGCGTTCCTGCGGCCCAGGCGCGTGCAGCCGTGAGCGTCCGCGCCATCCTCCTGCCGCTCGCCGCGCTCCTCGCCGCGGTCGCGCTCGTCGCCGTGCACGTCGTATCGGGCGGGGCGGACTTCGTGCCGAACGCCGCGGCCGACCCCTGCGTCCCCCAGCCGCTGCCCGCCCCGACCGAGGACCTCGAAGCGCTGACCGAGACGCTGGTCGTCGACGGTGTCCGCCGCGCCGCCTGCACGCTCGGCGTGACCCGGGAGCGCCTGCTGCTCGCGCTGCCCTCGGAGCGGGAGCGCCTCGCGCTCGCCCGCGAGACCGGGACCGACGAGCCCGGGCTCGCGACCGCGCTGCGCGGCGGGCTGGACCGCGCGCTCGCCCGCCTGGACGGCGGGGACCGGCTGCCGCGCGCGTCGCGGCTGCGCGACGAGTACGCCGACGAGCTCGACCTTCCCGCCCTGGCGCAGGAGGCCGTCCGGCGCATCCCCGACCGCGTGGTGGACGAGCTCCTGCCGACCGGCGCGGTCCTCCGCCGCGCCCTGCGGGAGCTCGACGTCCTGGCGGTGATCCGCGAGATCGACGCCCCCGAGGCGCTCGAGCGGCGGCTGCGCGACGGCATCGAGGCCGCCGCGAGGGCCGAGGCGCGGGCGCGGCTCATCGAGCGCATCCCGGGCCCGCTCCGCGGTCTCCTGGGCCTGGGATAGCCTGCCCGCCGTGGGTATCGAGATCAGCCGGGACATCGAGGTCGACGCGGCGCCGGAGGCGGTGGCCGAGCTGGTCGGTGACCTGCCGCGCTGGCCGGAGTGGTTCGCGCTCCACAAGGGCTGGTCGGAGGACGTCCCCGAGGGCACTGCCGCACTGGGCACGACGTTCAAGCACAAGATCCGCGTCATGGGCGTGACCGGCGACGTGACCTGGGAGGTCGTCGAGCTCCAGGCGCCCAACCGCTTCGTCCTCAAGGGCAAGGGCCCGAGCCGGTCGAACATGGAGGTCGACTTCCGCGTCGCCGCACGCGCGGAGGGCGGGAGCACCCTGTCGTTCACCGCGAAGATCGGCGGACTGGCGTTGCGGCCGTTCGAAGGCCAGATCAAGCCGTGGCTCAACGTCCGCGTCGAGCGGACCGTCGACGCGCTGCAGACGCTCCTAGCCGCGTAGGACCGGCCGTGTCCCGCTGATGCGGGCGGGCAGGAAGCGGTCGTCGAGCACCCCGGCGCGGCCGAGCTCGAGCTCGAGGATCCCGGTGGCCGACGTCCGCGGCGACGACGCGCCGAACACGAAGTTGCCGAGGCTGTAGGCGATGAGTCGCCCGCCACCGGGGCGCCGCACCGGCTGCAGCACGTGCGGGTGCGCGCCGAGCACGGCGGTCGCGCCCGCGGCCAGTGCCACCTGCGCGAGGTCGCGCTGGCGCGGCTCCTCCGTCGTGGCCTTCTCGACGCCCCAGTGGAACGTCGCGATCACGAGGTCCGCCTCACGTCGCGCCCGAAGGATGCCCGCGCGCACCCGCTCGGGGAAGCCCCACGCGCTTCCGGGTGACGCGCCGATCGCGCGGAACTCGAACGGCAGGATGACGCTGAACCCGACGAAGGCGACCTTCAGTCCCAGGCGCTCGACGACCACCGGCCGGTAGGCGGCAGCCTCGTCCGCGCCCGCGCCGACCGGTGTCATGTCGTACCGGCGCAGGTACCGCAGCGTGTCGAGCAGCGCGCCCTTCCCGTAGTCCCCGGAGTGGTTGTTGGCGAGGTTGACCACGTCGAACCCCGCGGCGGCGCCCATGGCCTTCAGCGAGGACGGTCGGCCGCGGAAGCGGTACTGCTTGGCCTGCGGCGTGCCGCCGAGGCTGATCGCGCACTCGAGGTTGCCGAAGGTCAGGTCGGCCGCGCGGAGCCGCGGGCCGACGCTCTCCCACGGGTACCGCGCGCCGAACCGGTCGATCGCTGCTCCCGGCGTGTCGCCGAGGTTGATGTCGCCGACGGCGGCGAGGCGCAGCGGGCGGACGGCGATCTCCCGACTGCGGGAGATGCGACCGTCTGCCGCCTCGGCCCGCAGTCGCAGCGGTCGGCGCGACGCCGGGGCGCGAAAGCGCGCGGACTGCCCGTCCCCGACGATCGGGTCGCCGCGGTCGACCCAGCGGTCGCCGACACGCTGCTGGACCCGCAGGGGGCGCGGCATCCCGGTGACGCGCACGACGACGCGACCGCCCGGGGCGACCGCGCCCGCGGCGCGCACGCGGGCCTCGGCAACGACGGGGGAGGTCGGTGCCGGTGTCGCGGTGGGCGCGGGGACGGGGGCCTGGGCTCCCGCGGAGGGGGCACCGGCGACGACCGCAACCGCGACGACGAACGACGTGGTGCGGAGCGTCATCCGGCGATCATGCCCGCCGCGCCGCGCTTCACGCGTCCTGCATCAGCCCGAGCTTGCAGACCAGGCCGAAGGACGTGGCCGCCGACGACCCGCCATCGCGGGACGCGAGCGTGCGCGAGGTCGCCTCGGTCACGGGACGGATGCGCATGCGCGCAGCGGCGACGGCGGGCTCCGGCGCGGCGGGGTCGTATCCGCGGCGGACCTGTCCGAACGCCGAGCGGATACCCCGCGCGTCACGGGCGAGCGTCGCGGTCGTGACGCCGACGGCCTGGACGCGGCCGCGACGGATCCGGTACGCGAAGGTCGTCCCGCCGGCGCGTCGCACGACGACCCCGTTGCCACGACGCACCACGCCGCGCCGGCGCAGCAGCGTCGCCGCCCGCGAGCCGGGCCGCACCCCACCGGCGCTGTGGCCGGGGGCGGTGGAGGCGATGAGCTCGACCGCCGTCCCGTTGGTGCCGATCACCGCGACTGCCCGCGTGCGGGAGGAGCGCGCGCCGCGCACGCACCAGGTCCACGCCCGCGTCCGGCGCTCGGGCTGCCCGGCTGCGCGCAGCAGCCCGTCCGGCGTGGCGCCGAGGCGGATCGACCCGAGCCCGCGTCGCGTCAGCGGCTGCCGCGGTTCGCGGCACTTCAGTGGCCCGATGCCCGAGGTGCGCTCCCACATCTGCAGGTAGGCCTCCGACCCGCGCAGCAGGTCCTCGGCGATCTGCGACCCGCCGAGCTTGCGGACCTCCTCCACCCAGTCGGCGTAGAGCCCGTAGTGGGCGACGCCCTCCTTGGAGTAGTCGAAGGTCCGCTCCCCGCTCCTCTGCCGCTCGAAGGTGACGCGCCCGTCGAGCGACGTGAAGGGGTAGGTCACCTTCGCCGGGGAGTCCTGCGGGACCGGCGCGCCCTGGGTCGCGAGACCGCCGAGGTCGGCGCCGAAGCCCCAGCCGAAGTAGTACGGCGTCTCCTTCGGGCGGAACTCCTTCCAGCGTTCGACGAACCGGGTCGCGCCCGCCGCCTGCGGGAACGCCATGCCACCCAGACGTTGCAGTCGCGGCCAGTTGTCGGGGTCCATCCACGAGTGTGGGCTGATGACGCCGGAGTAGTTGCGCGCCTCCGCGAGCGTCAGCGTCGCGTCGACCGCGGACTGCGACATGTGATCGGGGTTGACGATCCAGCCGCGCTCCATCAGCCGCCGCACGGCGTGGGTGCCCAGGGCGGTCAGGCCGCGGGTGTTGCAGTGCGGGCCGGGGGGATAGGCGGGCAGCGTGCCGCCGGGCAGGCCCGCTTGGGTCAGGACCTCCGGCACCGGGCCGCCCTGGGTCGGGACGGTGTTGTCGGTCACCTTGACGCCGGGCTCGCAGGTCTTCGCGTCCCACCACTCACCGGCGCTCAGCCGGTTGCCGAGGTTGACGATGATCCCTGCGCTGCCCTCGTCGAACCGCACGCCGCTGAGCGGGTTGTCGTACTTGCCGACCAGCAGCGAGGAGCGGATGCCGAGGTCGTGCAGCTCGGCCATGTCCCGGTCGACCTTCGCCGCGTCGCACGTCGGCGCCTCGACGCCCGCGCAGCCGAACGGCTCGCTCAGCTCCATCTCCAGGACGACCGCCATCTTCCCGGCGTTGATCACCCTCCTCGCCTCCAGCGGGTCGGTGACGACCCGGAACCAGCCCTTGCCCGGGCCGCCGGACTGCGCGTCGATGTAGTCCTCCATCTGCCGGATCGACCGGACCGAGCGTCGCACCGTCTCCATCTCGTCGCAGGACTGGTCCCGGTTGGTCTGCAGCTCGCACAGGATCCGGTTCTCGTTGACGCCCATGACCATCAGGCGCATGCCGGACAGCCAGACGCGCTCGACCCAGCGGTGGTACGTGCCCTCGTAGGTGAGGTTGGTGCGCGACCACGAGTCGAGCGTCGGCCAGCCGGCCGTGCTGTGCGGGGCGACCGGGTTGCCGTAGGAGAGGAGGTTCTGGAACGGTGCGGCGGCCCCCATCGGGCCCTCGATCCCCTCGCAGTCCGGGAGCGCGCTGGGGACGCCGTACGGATGGAAGGGCGCGCCACAGTGGAAGCGTCCCCCGAAGTAGAGGTAGGTCATCCAGTGCATATGGCCGTCCACGAATCCCCGGGTCTCGCCGTACGGGGTCGCGCCTCTCGCCGGCGTACCGGTCGCGCCGAGATCGGGTTCGGGGAACGTGGCGCAGCCGTCGGTCGCGCTGACGCGGACCGTCAGCCTCCGACGATCGTCGGAGGCCGGGGACAGGCGGAAGGCGCCCGCCGCGTCGTCCGTGACGGTCCAGTCGCCCGCGGGCGATGGCGCGTCGGCGGGAGCGACGCCGCCGGCGGACGCGGAGAGGAACCTCCCGTCCTTCGTGTAGAGCAGATACCCGCCCAGCCGCGTGGCCTTGAAGCGCACCGCGGAGGCCACCGGCGCGCCGGCCGCGTCGGTGAGCGACCAGCAGCCGTTCGCGAGCGCGTAGCGGTCGGCCGGGGCACCGTCGGCGCCGGAGGCGACGGCCGGAGCGAGCACGCCCGACATGATGGCCGCGACGGCGATGGACAGGACGCGGTTCCCGACGGGCATCCGCGCGAGTCTTGCATGAACGCGAGCGTTCGGGCGACGTTCGTCTGCTCGGCGCCTGCGGCAGGCCGCTGCTCATCGTGCCGCGGGTGTTCGAGCCGGTCGCGCGCTCGACCTGAACGTGCGTCGCCCGCCACCCGAGCCGGAGCGCGGGTCGACCGACGACGCGAAGACGACGTAGCGCCGGGCGGCACTGCGGATCGGGTGACAGGCGGTGAGGACGAGCCGATCACGGTCGGTGTGCCGGATCACCGAGACCTCGGTCGGAGCCACGATGCGGTGACCGTCCACGCGGTAGGTGAAGCGCCCGTAGGGCAGGTCGACCGTGATGCGGTCGCCCCGACGCAGACGGTCGATGTGGCGGAACGGCGCGCCGTAGGTCGTGCGGTGCCCGGCGACGGCGACCGTGCCGCGCTCGCCGGGGAAAGGTGAGCGGTCGAACAGGCCGGGTCCCCGGCGCAGGTCGGAGGGGGCGGCGCCGTCGACCAGGACGACGTCCACGCCGGCACGGGGGATCCGCAGCCGCCCCACGGGGTCTCCGCGGCCCCCGGTGAGCCGCAGCCGTCGCGCGAGGAAGGCCGTCCGGGCGCGACGGTCGGGCAGCCGCTCGAGCTGCTGCTTGACCGCGGGCGGCACCTGCGCCCCGCGGGCCGTCAGCGCCTCGAGCTCCCCGCGCAGCTGGTGCTGGCGATAGGTGGTCAGCAGCGAGGTGACGGGCTCCCGCCATACGAGGGTGACGGCGACCTCGACCAGCAAGAGCGCCCCGGCGCAGAGGAGCAGCGCCGCCACTGCCCGTAGTCCGCGGCGTGGGAGGGCCGGGGTGCGCAAGCGACCGGGCAGTGGCGGCATCGGTGCATCGTCGCGGGCGCCGACCGTCGCGATGGGGTGGGTCCCGGACCACCCCGGGTGAGGCGACCCCCGGGGGCGGGCCAGCCGGCTCCCCCCACGGCCGGGCGACGGCCCCCTCCGCTCGCAGGGTGACCGACGTAGCGTCCATCCGGTGCAACGGATCTTCCGAAGGACCCTCCTCGCCGCCGCGTTGCTCGCCCCGCTGGCCGACACGACCGCGAGGGCCGAGTGACATGGGCGGCCGGACGTACCCCCTGGTCAAGCGCGGGCTCGACATCGTCCTGGCGGCGCTCGGGCTGCTCGTCCTCGCGCCCGTGCTGCTGGTCGTGGCCTGCGCCATCTGGTGCGGCGAACCCGGTGCGCCGGTGCTGTTCCGGCAGCAGCGGACCGGGCGCGGCGGTCGCGCGTTCCGGCTGCTGAAGTTCCGCACGATGGTGCCGGACGCCGAGGCGCGCAAGGAGGAGCTGCGCAGCCGCAGCGAGGTCGCATGGCCCGACTTCCGGGTCCGCGACGACCCGCGCGTGACGCGGCTCGGCCGGACGCTGCGCAAGACGTCGATCGACGAGCTGCCGCAGCTCGTCAACGTCCTGCGGGGCGACATGTCGCTCGTGGGGCCGCGCCCGACCTCCTTCGCCGCCTCGACCTACGCGACCTGGCAGCTCGAGCGCCTGGAGGTCCGGCCCGGGCTGACCGGGACGTGGCAGCTCGACGGGCGCGGCACGCTGGACTTCGAGGCGCGGTGCCGGCTGGAGATCGCCGCCCTGCGCCGTCCGTCGCTGCGCCGGGACCTCGTGCTGCTGGCCCGGACTCCGCTGGCCGTGGTGCGGCGGACCGGGATCACGTGAGGAGCGCGGCCCCGCTCGCGATCGGGCCCCCGTCCGTGGCGGCCGCCCTGCTGCTGTGCACGTGGAGCCCGGGGCTCGAGGCGGACCGCTGGTGGCCGGCGCTCGGACTGCTCGCCGCGGTGCTCGTCGCCGGAGCCGTGATCCGGACGCCCTCCCCGTTGTCGCGCACCGGCGCAGTGGCGCTGGCGGCCGCGGTGGCCTGGGCGGCGTGGAGCACCCTGTCGGTGACCTGGGCGCTGGACCCGGGCTGGGCGGTCGAGGCCGCTGGACGGGCGTGGCTGGTGGCGGCGGCGCTCGCGGTCGCGCTGTGGTGGCCCGCCCGGCGGGACCGGGGGCCCCGGATCGCCGTCGTCACGCTGGCCTGCGCCGGGGCGCTCGCCGGGGCGGTCGCCTGGGGACAGGCGCTCGGAGGCCTCGTGCTCGAGGACGGCCGGCTGCGCGGCGCGCTGCCGTACGCCAACGGGTTCGCCCTGCTGGAGATCGTCGCAGCGCTCGCCGCGGCCGGGCTCGCGCTCGCCGCCGTCCGGCCCGCGGCGCGTGGCGGCTGGGCGGCGCTCACCGTCGCGCTGCTGGCCGGCGCGTTCGCCGCGCAGAGCCGGTCCTCGCCCGTTGCACTCGGCGTCGGCGTCCTGGTCCTGTGTGCCCTGCGCCGTCCAGCTCGGGCCGACGTGCTGCTCGGCGCGGGTGTGCTCGTCGGCCTCGCCGTCGCGGCGCCCTCGCTACTGGACCTGCGCCTGGCCGCGCTCGACGGCGCCGCGCCGGCGCAGGCCACCGCGCGGGCGCTCGCCGCGATCGCGATCGGCTCCGGTCTGGCGGCGCTGGTGGCCGGCGCGGTGCGCCCTCGCCCGCGGGTCGCCGGTGCCGGACGCCCGGCGGGCCGCCTCCGCACCGTGGGGCTGGCCGCCGCCGTGGCCTTGGCCCTGCTGCCGGGCGCCGTCGCCCTCTCCTCGGAGGTGGACTACACGCGCGTCGAGAGCTCGTCCACCCGGTTCCTCGCGGGCGGCGGATCCAACCGGCCGGACATGTGGCGTGTCGCCTGGCGGGCGGCGGCCGAGCACCCGCTGCGCGGGGTCGGCGCGGGCAGCTTCGAGCGGCCGTACCTGCGCCTGCGCCGGGCCGAGGTCGCGCCGCGGTTCGCCCACGGGCTCCTGGCCGAACCCGCCGCCACCCTCGGGGCGCCCGGGGTGGGCCTCGTCCTGATCCTCGCCCTCGCCCTCCTGCGGATCGCCGCGGGCGGTCGCCGACCCCGGACCGTCGAGGAGGCCGTGCTGGCGGGCGTCGTCGCCGGGCTCCTCGCGCACGCGCTCGTCGACTGGACGCTCGAGCTCCCGGTCATCGCGCTCGCTCTGGTGCTCGCGGCCGGGGCGCTGCCCGCCTCGGGGGACGGCCGGTCGTGGTCGATCGCCGCGCGGCGGCGCGGGGCGCGTGGCGCGGCGGCGGCCGCGGCCCTCGCCGCCCTCGCGCTCCTCCCGGCGGCGCTGGCGGCCGACCGCTCCCGGGTCGTGCCGTCCGACTCCCCCGTCGAGCGTGTGGAGCGCCTACGGGCGGCGGCCGAGCTCGCGCCCCTGGACTCCCGGCCCCTGCAGTCGCTCGCCGTCACGAGGCTCGAGCAGGCGGATCCGGCGGCCGGCCTGCGCGCAGCGAGGGCCGCGGTCGAACGCGCCCCGCACGACTGGTTCGCGCTCTGGCTCGCCGGCAGTCTGGAGCTCGACGTGGGCGACGAGGAGCGCGGGCGTGAGCTCCTGGCCCGCGCCCGCGCCGCGAACCCGCGGGAGTCCGTCTTCAGTGTGCGGCCGGACCGGTCGGCGGGTGGACGTACGCTCGACCTCGCCGCCGTCCGCGACGTCCTGCTGGGACAGCCGGCGCCGCGGTCGCGCTGATCCCGGCGATGGCCGAGCCGCGCAGCAGCGCGGCGAGCCGGTCGGCGGACCGGGCGCGGTCGAAGGACCGCTCGACGGTCCGGCGTCCCCGCATCCCCTGCGCACGTGCTTCGACGGGGTCGGCGGCGATGGCAGCCAGGCCGTCGGCCAATGCCGTCGGGTCGCCCGGCGCCACGAGGCGGCCGTCGACGCCGGTGGTGACCAGCTCATCGACCGCACCGACGCGCGTCGCCAGCACGGGCAGCGCGCAGGCCATGGCCTCCATCAGCGCCACCGGGATGCCCTCGCACTTGCCGGTCCGGGTGACGACGCTGGGCAGCGCGAAGGCGTCGCAGCGGCCCAGGAGATCGCGGACGCCGTCGCGGTCGAGCGGGCCGCGGAAGTCCACGCAGCCGTCGAGGCCGAGGTCCCGGGCGAGCCCGTGCAGCGGTGCGCGGAGCGCACCGTCGCCCGCGAGCTCCAGCCGCGCGTCGATGCCGCGCTCGCGGACGGCGGCGACCGCGCGCAGCAGGTGCTCGTGGCCCTTGTACTCCTCCAGGGAGGCGACACAGCCGACGACGAGCGGGTCGTCGGCCGCCCGGAGCGGGCGGGACGTGGGACGCAGCCGCCGGAGATCGACCCCGCAGTGCACGACCTCGACGCGGGCGCGGTCGTCGGCGGCGCGGACCACCTGGGCACCCAGCTCGGAGATCGCGATCACCCAGGCGGCGTCGGCGGCCTTCGTCCCGAGCATCGTGCGGTCGACCCAGATGTCGTGGGCGTGGACCGTCATCGACCACGGCACGCCGGTCAGTCGGCGGGCGACCCAGCAGGCCAGCGCCGGGTGGGTCGCGTAGTGGGCGTGGAGGTGGTCGATGCCGTGGCGCTCCACGTCCCGCGCGATCCGCGCACCGAGCGGGACGACGAGCAGTGCCCGCACGAAGAAGCCGGGCGAGCGCCAGGTGCCGCGCAGCGCGCCGGCCCACGCCCGCAGGTAGCTGCGAGGCGCGCGGCGTAGCCAGTGCAGCTGCGCGGTCACGGTCTCGGGCGACCAGGGGTCGCCGGCCAGGGCCCCGGCGACCAGGGGCTCCGCACCGGCGTGCCTGCGGCCCGAGCGCCGGAGATGGAGCGGCATCGCGACGACGTCGATGTCGCGCTCCCCGAGCGCGAGCATCTCGTCGAGGATGAACGTCTCCGACAGCTTGGGGAAGCGGGAGCAGACGACCCCCACCCGGGGCGAGGAGGTCATGCCTCGACGAGTTGCCGTCCGTGCGTGGTCAGCGCCCACTCCACCTGACGACGCAGGCCCGACTCCAGGCCCGTCCGGGGGACGACACCGAGGTCGCGCGAGCACGCCGACACGTCGGCGGCGGTGCGCCGGGCGTCGCCGCGGGCGGCGGACCGGTGCTCGAGGTGCAGCGGCCGGTCCAGCAGGCGCGCCAGGAGCCGGATCGCGCCCATCAGGCTGATCGGATCGCCGCCGCCGACGTTGTAGGTCTGTCCCGGGCGACCGCGGTCTCCGGCGGCGACCGTCGCGTCCACGATGTCGTCCACGAACGTGAAGTCGCGGATCTGTTCGCCGGTCCCGTTCACGAACACGGGACGCCCGTGCAGGGCCGCGTCGATGAACGCCGAGAACGCCATGTCCGGTCGCTGGCGTGGGCCGTAGACCGTGAAGTACCGCAGGCCGACGACGGGGACGCCGGCGACGTCGTGGTAGGTCCGCGCGAGGGTCTCGGTGGCGACCTTCGTCATCCCGTACGGCGACAGTGGTCGCAGCGCGCAGTCCTCGCCGGTGGGGACCACCGCGGCGTCGCCGTAGACCGACGAGGACGACGCGTACACGAACCGGTGGAGGGCCGTTCCCGCCGCGGCCTCCAGCAGTCGCTGCGTCGCCAGCACGTTGGCGGTCACGTAGTCCGTGAACCCGCGCCCGAACGAGAGGCGGACCCCCGGCTGGCCTGCGAGGTGCCACACCGTGTCGACACCGTCGAGGAGATCCGTCGCGTCCCGGCCGTCGGCCAGGTCGCGGTGCTCGAAGGTGAAGCGCGGATGGTCCTCGACGCCCTCGAGGTTGCGACGCTTGAGCGCCGGGTCGTAGTACGGGCTGAGCGAGTCGACGCCGTGGACGTCCCACCCGTCGGCGAGCAGCCGCTCGCAGAGGTGCGATCCGACGAAGCCGGCGCAGCCCGTCACCAGGGCACGACTCATCTGTCCGTGGCGCGGCCGGAGCGGGCGAGGGCGAGGCCGAGGAGGATCAGCGCGAGGCCGACCACGAGCAGCGGACCGAGGTCGAGGCCGGTGAACGGCAGCTGGCCGGAGGGGTCCGTCGTGCCGGCGGGGTCTCCACCGCCGCCACCGGCCGAGACGCCCTGGACGGCGCCGTAGCCGGTACTCGCGGCCGAGGCGGTCGAGGCTCCGGTCAGGAGGAGCAGGAGCGACAGTGCGGTGGCTCGGAGCCACGGGATCGAGTGCGTCATGGTCATCCTTCGGTGGTGGTGAGCGGAGGGGTGAGGGTCGGACCGGGAGCGGCGTACGCGCGGCCGGGGCGCGCCCGGCACGCCGCCGAGAGCGCGTCGAGGGTGGCGCCGTCCTGCGGGAAGCGGGCCCAGCCGAACGTCCATCGGCCGCCCAGGCCCGACAGCCGTTGCTCGACACGGGCCCGGTCGCATGTCGGGTCGTCCATGAGGACGAGGAGGTCGAGGCCGCCCCGCGGGTCGGCGTCGATCACCGCGAAGTCGGAGATCCGCAGGCCGGCCGCGGCATCGGCGGCCCGGACGCCGAGCACCTGCGCGCGCAGGATCTCGGCCTCGTGCCCCCGTCGGCGGACGACCGCGAGCTGGCGGCGGATGGCGCGCTCGTCGTCCCGGCGGAGGTGCTCGTCCCGCCCTGCACCCGAGGGCAGCAGCGCGCAGGCCAGGATGAGGGGCACCCCGATCGCCAGCCACAGCGCGGGGGCTCCGACGACGAGACCGGCGCCGAGCCAGGCGAGCGGCGCGACCAGATGCAGGTGAGGGAGGCGGGACACGACAGCAACACTCCCGACGGGCACCACGGTCAGCGGGTGGTCCTGGAGTGCACCCTCGGGTGGTGCGGTGCCCCGGGTGCCGTGGGGTGCCCGCAGGGCGGGGGTGACTGCGATCCCCCGGCGGTGCGCGGCGCTCCACCCCGGCCCCGCTCCGGCCGGGGCCAGACTGCGGCCATGCCCTCGAACACGCGGCTCATCGCCTCGCTGCTCACCTCCCTGGCGATCCTGGCGTTCGGCGTCGTCTACCTGCTGGAACGCCCCGACCGTTGGCTGTCGACGGCCTCCGTGGTCCTCGTGCCCGCGGAGGGCGAGGACCAGTCGTCGATCATCCAGTCGTTCGGCCAGTCCGGCACGGCCGGCACCGTCGTCGAGTACCTCAGCGGGTCGAAGGTCTGGGATCGGGCCGGCTCGCCCGAGGGCGAGCTCGCCGTCCGACTGGTTCCCGACACGCGCGTGATCGACCTGACCCTGACCGGCTCCGGCCGGACCACGGTGCGCCGCGACCTCACGGACGTCGTGCGGGCGGGCGTCGCCTACCAGGCGGAGCTCGGCGACCCGTGGCGCATCCGCGTCCTGGGCGCCGCCGACGTCGCCACGCGCAGCGGCCCCACGTCCGCGCTCGTCGCCGCGTCGACCGTGCTCATCGCGCTGCTGGCCGCGATCGGCGTCTGGGTCGTCCTGGGTCGCCGTCCCGGCGCCGGCGCGCGCCTCACGGCGATGGGGGACGAGGACGCGCGCACCGAGGCGGACACCGAGGCGCTGCGCCGGCAGGTCGCGTGAGCACCCCGGTCCTGGGGCTGCGGGGGCCGACGGTGGTCCCCCGCACCTGGGCAGGGCCCGCTTCTGCCGCCCTCGTCGCGGCCGGTGCCGTGCTTCTCGGGTGCGCGCTGCTGACGGTGACGATCCCGGCGGCCTCGGCCCCGGAGGCGGCGCTGCCCGTCCTCGCGGTGGTCGTCGGCGGAGGTCTCGTCCTGCTCCTGCGGCGCGCATGGCTGCTGCCTGCGTGGGCGGCGCTGACCTGGTCGGCGGTCGGAGCGCACTGGTTCGGCGGCCTGCCCTCGCCGGTCGAGCTGGGCGGGGCGGGGTTGCTTGCAGTCGGGCTGTGGATGCGCCGCGACGACGTCGAGCACCTGCGCCGCATCGCCCTGCTCATGACCCTCATCGGGCTGCCCTGGCTCGCGACGGCGCTCCTCGTCCCCACCGGTCCGGTCGTCCCGCGCGCGCTGGTGCACGACCTGCCGCTGATCGCGGTCGTGGCGCTCGCGTGCCGGGGCCGCGACGACGCACGGCGGGTGCTGGCGGCGCTCGTCGGGCTGGGCGTCGTCCTCGGCGTCGGCGCCGTCTGGTCGGTCCGCGTCGGCCCGACCGAGCTGTTCCCGCTCAACGGGTCCAGCGCCGTGTTCGAGTACGAGGCGCCGCGCGCGGCCGGGCCGTTCGGCGAGGCCAACTTCTTCGCGCTGTCCCTCGTCGTCCTCGTGCCGGCGGCGCTGATGCTGCTGACCGGACGGCCGTGGGAGCGCGCCCTCGGAGCGGTCGGGGCGGTCACGCTCGTTGCCGGCGTCCTGGCCACCGGCTCCCGCGCCGCGCTGGTCGCCGCAGCGGTCGCGCTCGTCGGGACGGCCGTCCTGCAGCGCAACCGCCGGATGCTCCTCTACGCGGCGCTCGCCGCGCTCGTCAGCCTCCCGTTCTTCGGCGACCAGCTCAGCGGGGCCGGTTCGCGGAGCACGAGCGGCCGCCAGGCCGAGGCGCAGATCGCCGTGGCCATGGCGGGGGACCATCCCGTCGTCGGCGTCGGGCCCGGCCGCTACCCCGAGCTCTACCGCGACTACGCCCGGCAGGTCGGCAGCGACCCGCGCAGCGATCGCGAGCCGCACTCGCTGCCGCTCGAGATCCTCGCCGAGCAGGGCCTCGTCGGGGTCCTCGGCTGGCTCCTGGCAGCCGGCGTGCTGGTGGGCATCGTGGTCCGCGGGAAGCTGCTGGCCCACGTCGAGGGGCGGACCCTCGTCCTGAGCCTCGCGACGTTCTCCGCCGGCGTGCTGTTCCTGCACGGCTCGCAGCTCCGGCTCCTGTGGATCCTCGTCGGTCTCACGTTGGCCTGTGCCCGACCGCTCCGTAGCCGGGGGCGGGTCGCATGCTGAACGCGGTGCTGGCCAGGTCAGGCGTCGCCGCCGCCGCAGCGGCCGGCTGGGTGCTCGTCGGGTACCCGCTCAGCCTCGTCGCGGCCCGACCGCGCCCGGCGCGCCGCGACGCCGGGACGACGCCGACGGTCACCGCGGTCGTCTGCGCCGCGGGCGACCCGGCGGCCCTGGAACGGAAGCTGCGCGCACTGCGGCAGGACGGCTATCCGCGGGACCTCCTGCGCCTCGTCGTCGCCGCCGACGGCCCGGTCGACCTCGTGCACGCGGTCCGCCGTGCCTGGCCGGGTGCCGTCGTCCTGCACTGCGAGCAGCGGCGCGGCAAGGCCGCAGCGCTGGCCGCGGCGCTCCCGCACGCGACCGGCGACGTCGTGCTGCTCACCGACGCGGACAACGTCCTGGCGCCCGGGGCGGTCTCTGCCGCCACCCGCTGGTTCGCCGATCCGCAGGTCTGGGCGGTCGCGGGACGCCGCGGGGAGTCCGGGTCGGCCTACGACGTCTACGAGGACCTGCTGCGTCGTCTGGAGTCGCGGTCGGGCAGCGTCGCCGCCGCGTCGGGAGAGTTCCTGGCGGTCCGCCGCACACGCCTGCGCCCGGTCCCGCCGGGCACCGTCAACGACGACCTCTGGCTGCTGATCGACGTGCTCGCCCGTGGCGGCCGCGTCGTCTACGAGCCGGCTGCAGGCGGGACCGAGGCGCCGCTGGGAGCGCGCGCGGAGATCGAACGGCGGGCGCGGATCGCCGCCGGCCGGGCGCAGCTGGCGCGCGACCTGCGCCGCCTTCCCGCACGTGACGCCTGGCGGGTCGGCAACCACAAGTTCGGCCGCCTGGCCGTGCCCCCGCTAGCGGCCCTCGCGCTCATCGGCCTGCCGGCCGCGCGGCATCCGCTCGCGCGGGTCCTGGCCACGGGCGAGCTGCTTGCCCTTGGCCTGGGGTTCGGCGAGCTGGTCGGTCGCCGGGCGCCGGGTCGCCTCGGCCGCCGGGCGTCCGCCGCCTGCGGGCAGGCGCTCACCGGCGCGATCGCGGGGTTCGCGGGCCTCGGGCGCGCCGCCCTGCGACGGCAGCCGGCGACGTGGAAGGCGGTCCGCTGATGTGCGGCATCGCCGGCAGGGTGGCGCTCGAAGGCGGCCCGGACCGCGCGCTCCTGGCGCGCCAGCTCGACGCCCTCGTCCACCGCGGGCCGGACGGGTCCGGCATGCACCTGGACGGGGAGATCGCGCTCGGCATGCGCCGGTTGGCCGTCATCGACGTGGAGCACGGGCAGCAGCCCCTGTACTCCGAGGACGGGACCGTCGTGGTGGTCGGCAACGGCGAGCTCTACGAGCACCGCGCGCAGCAGGCGCAGCTCGAGGCCCGCGGGCATGTGTTCGCGACCGGCAGCGACATCGAGATCGTGGTGCACCTCTACGAGGAGCACGGGATCGACGTGGTGCACCACCTCCACGGGATGTTCGCGATCGCCCTGTGGGACGCGGCTCGTGGCCGCCTGCTGCTGGCCCGCGACCGGATGGGCAAGAAGCCCCTGCTGTGGGCAGGGCCCCGGCCTGGCGTGCTCGTGTTCGGCTCGGAGGCCCGCGCGGTGCTCGCCGATCCGGACGTCCCGCGAACGCTCGATCTCGAGGCGCTCGACGCCACGCTCGCTACCCAGTACGTCCCGCCGGACCGGACGCCGTGGGCGGCCGTGCGCCCGCTGCCGCCCGGTGGTCGCCTGGTCTGGGAGACGGCCGACGCCGTCCCGCGCACCGACGTGTGGTGGTCCCCGACGTTCGGTCCCAAGCGGCGGCTGCGGATGGCGGACGCCGCGGCCGAGCTGCGCGTGCTGCTGCAGGACGCGGTGACCAGGCGCCTCGAGGCCGAGGTGCCGGTCGGCGCCTTCCTCTCCGGCGGCCTGGACTCCTCCGCCGTCGTCGCGGCGATGGCGCGTGCCGGGGGCGATCCGGTGCGCACCTTCTCCGCACGCTTCTCGGAGGCGGGCTACGACGAGGGGCCGCACGCACGAGCGGTCGCCGACCACTGCGGGACGCTGCACACCGAGCTGCACATCGGGCCCATCGACGCGGACGGTCTGCTCGACCTCGTCCGGCGGGTCGGCACGCCGCTCGCCGACCCCGCCGTCGTCCCGGCGTTCCAGCTCGCCGCGCTCGCCGCCGAACACGTGACCGTCGTCCTGACCGGCGACGGGGGCGACGAGCTCCTCGCCGGCTACCGCCGACACCACCAGCTCGCCTGGACGCGGCCTGCGCAGGCGCTGCCCGCAGGCCTGCGCAGGAGGCTGCCCGTGCCCCCCGGCCTGCCTCCCCGGGTTCGCCGGCTCGCCGGCCTCCTCGCGCTGGACCCCGACCACCGCTACGCCGACCTCTTCCGCCACTTCCGGGAGGCCGACCGCCAGCTGCTCTACGGCGAGCGCCTGCGCCCCCTGCTGACGGCGGGCCGGCCGCTGCGCGCGGTCGAGGACGCCTGGGCCGCGGGCGCGGGCCTGGCGTGGACCGACCGGCTGCTGGCCTGCGACCAGGCCGCGTATCTGCCGGGCGACCTGCTGCCCAAGGCGGACCTGACGTCGATGGCGCACGGGCTCGAGCTGCGGTCGCCGCTGCTGGATCAGGAGCTCGTCGACTGGGCCGGCCGGCTCCCGCCGCGGCTCAAGCGGCGCGGCGCGGCGGGCAAGCTCGTCCTCAAGGCCGCCGTCGCGCCCTGGCTGCCGCCGGAGATCCCGGGACGGCCGAAGCAGGGCTTCGCCGTGCCCGTGGGGGCGTGGCTGCGCGGCCCGCTCTCCGAGCTGGCCCACGACGTGCTCCTGGACCGGCGCATCGCCGACCGCGGCCTCCTGGACCCGGCGGGGACCGCCGCGACCCTCGCCGCCCACCTGCGGGGTGAGGACCGCTCCGCGGTGCTGTGGTCGATGCTCGTGCTCGAGCTGTGGTGCCGGACGGCGCTCGACGAGGACGCGGTGCCGGACCGCCCGGAGCTGCTGTGTCGCTGATCACCGCTTCCCGTACCGTGTCCGGCCCCCGTCGGTCCCCGCGCGTCCTGCTGACCGTCGCCGGGCCGCCGAGGGACCCACGGACCTGGTCCGGCTCGTCGCTCGCACTGCTGCAGGCCGCGGCCCGCCAGGGCGGCGACGTGGAGGGCGAGGACGTCTCGGCGCCCGCGCTGCACCGTGCGGAGGCGCTGCTGGCGCTGTCGGCGGACCGGGAGCGCTGGCGCCAGCGGTTCCACGCCAACGCCGCCCCGCTGGCCCCGGTCGTCCGACGGGCACACACCCACGTCCTGCGACGGCGCCTGGCTGCGGGGCTCGCCGACCAGGACGCGATCGTGCAGGTCGGCCACTGGTACGACCTGTCCGGTTGCGCGCCGCTCGTCGCCAGCTACAGCGACGCCACCGTCGCACTGCAGCTGCGGCGCCGCGACCTGACCTTCGACCCGCAGGGCCGCGCCGCCCGTCGCGCCTTCGCGTGGGAGGCCGCCGCGGCCCGCCGGATGGATCTCGTCTTCGCCATGAGCCAGTGGCAGGCCGCGTCGCTGGCCGACGACTACGGCGTCGCCGATGCGCGCATCCACGTCGTCGGGCAGGGTCCCAACGCCCCGGTGCCCGACCGTCCGTGCCGGCGCCCGGACCCGACGCCGACCGCGCTGTTCGTGGGGAAGGCGTTCACCCGCAAGGGCGGCCCGGAGCTCCTCGCGGCCTGGCCACGTGTCCGTGCGGCGGTCCCGGATGCCCAGCTGGTCCTCGTCGGTCCGGAGGGTCTCCACGACCTGCCGCCGGGCGTCGTCGCGGCCGGCCGGATCGACCGCGCGGCACCGTACGGCGAGGAGCGGCTTGCCGCGCACTTCGCCGCCGCGACCGTCCTCGTGCTCCCGTCGCGCTTCGAGCCGTTCGGCACCGCGATGCTCGAGGGCATGGGCTGGGGCCTGGCCTGCGTCGGGTCGCGCGCGTGCGCCATGCCCGAGGCGGTGGTCGACGGCGTGACCGGGCGCCTCGTGACGCCCGGCGACACCGCCGCGCTGGCGGCCGCGCTCATCGAGCTGCTGTCCGATCCCCGGCGGGCGGCGGCGATGGGCACGGCGGGCCGGCGGCGCCTGGAGGAGCGGTTCACCTGGGACGTGGTCGCGAATCGGATGCTCGGGACGATCGCGGAGCACGCGCGATGACGGGCGTCCCCCTCGTCCTGCACGCCGTCGACACCCTGCGCACCGGCGGCGCGCAGTGGGCCCTCGGGGCACTCGTCGCCGGCCTGCACGAGACGGGGCTGACGCGCAACGTCGTGGTCGCGGGGACCGCCGACCGCGCGGACCCGGCGCTGCTCGCGCTGCTGAACGCCCACGCGGAGCGGGTCATCGTCCTCGACACGCGGCGGCTGGCCGACCCGGCGTGGATCGCCGGGATGGCCCGCGCGTTGCGGCCGGAGCGTCCGCAGCTGCTGCACACCCATCTCGTGGGCGCGAACGTGACGGGGCGGCTGGCGGCGCGCCTGGCCAGGGTCCCGCACGTCGCGACCGTGCACACCCCGCCCGGGGGGGCGGAGGACACCCCCGGACGCCGGTGGGCCGACGGCGTGACCGCCCGCTCGTCATCGCGGATCGTGGCGCCGTCGACCGCGGTCGCGGAGGCCTATGCGGCGCGGTGGCGCCTCCCGGCCCGGCGGGTCACCGTCCTGCCCAACCCCGCACCCCCGCGGCCGGCCCGTCCCGGGGCGCGGGCGGCCGTCCGCGCGGAGCTCGGCATCGGGGACCGCGAGGTCCTCGTGGTGTGTCTCGCCCGGCTGGAGGCGCAGAAGGGGGTGGACGTCCTGGTGCAGGCCGCGGAGGGCCTGCCGGACGACGTCCGCGTCGTGGTGGCCGGCGACGGCCCGGAGCGTGCGGCGCTCCTGGCGCCCGCGACCGCCGCCGGCGTCCGGCTCCTCGGACACCGCTCCGACGTGGCGGACCTTCTTGCCGCGGCCGATCTGCTGGTCCTCCCGTCGCGCCACGAGGCGCTCCCCCTCACCCTCCTGGAGGCGATGCAGGCGGGTGTCCCGGTGGTGGCGTCGTGCGTCGGGGGCATCCCCGAGCTCCTTGGCGGCGGGGCGGGCGTGCTCGTACCGCCGGGCGCCGCGGGGGCCTTGCGAGAGGCGATCGACGCGCTGGCCGCCGACCGCGCGCGACGGACGGAACTCGCGGCCGCGGGGGCCTCCCGGGTGGCCGCCGCACATGCTCCCGCGGTGGTGGCCCGCGCGCACCTCGCGCTGTACCGGGAGGTGCTCGCCGAGCGGCGGGACCGTCGGTGGCTCAGGGACGACGCGGCGGCAGCCCGGCCGGGCGCCCGCGCCTGATCGTCACCCGGTCGAACCACAGCGACAGCGGGCGTTGCTGACGCACGGCGTCGGTGGCGACGATCCCGGCCCGCAGGCGCTCGATGCGCCGGCCGTAGGTGTTGGCGGTCCGGCTGCGTGTCACCAGGCGACCGTCCAGGAACACCTCGTTCAGCGCTCCGGCGCCCCGGCTCAACCGCTGGTGCACCTCGAGCCAGACCCAGCGACCCTCGGGCAGCCTGAAGGTCGGCGCGATCGTCTGCTCCTCGACCCCGAGGCGCTGGCGGATGAGGTGGACCCGCCTGTCGGAACGCCAGATGACGATCCCGGACCGGTCGGTGGTGGTCGGGTCCGTCACCCAGTTGTCCCACCGCAGGAGGTCGACCTGCCCCTGCAGCGCGGCGTGGAAGCCGCGCGGGAGGTAGATGGCCGTGCCGTACCAGACGTCGTCGCCGTCGCCCCAGTCGACGTCGAAGATGCCGCGGGAGTAGGCGTTGCCGTTCCCCGTGACGGTCGCCCGGACCGAGTGGCGGCCGTCGTAGGCACGGGTGCGGCTGGTCTGCAGGGCGCCGAGTTGGGCACCACGCTGGTCGAACTCCTGCAGGCCGCTCCCGCCGATGGACGCGGAGCGATCGATGACCGCGGCGGACACGGGGGTGGGGGCCGGCAGGCACCCAAGGGCCACCGCGAAGAGCGGCAGCAGGCGGGCCAGGCGGGTGACGAAACGGCGGACGTGGGTCATCGTGGTGCTCCGGATAGGGCGTGTGTCTACCGCATCGATCGGTCCCGGGGTCCTTCGACTTGCCCCTTCGGGGCAACCACGTCACCCACCGCCCGGGCCCAGATCCCGTCACCTGGGCCGTCCGCCGGCTCTAGCGTCCAGGTGGACATGCGCCTGCCGCTCCGCTCCGCGTCGCTGCTCGAACGCGCGCACCTCCTGCCGCTGGTCGCCGCCTTGGAGCGACGGCCCGGGGTCGTCGTCCTCGCGCACCACCGCATCGGCTCGCCGCTCGAGGCCCCCGGAGACGCCGCCCTCTACTCGGCGACCCAGGAGCAGTTCGACGAGCAGCTGCGAGCGATCTCGAGCGTCGCCCAGCTGATCGCGCCGGACGACCTCGAGGACGCCTGGCAGACCCCAGGCCGCCACGTCCTGCTGACCTTCGACGACGGGTACGCCGACGCCCGCCACGCGGCGCTGCCGGTCCTGGAGGCCCACGGTGCCCGCGCCGCGTTCTTCATCACAACGGGGCTCGTCGACGCCCCGCGGTTGCCGTGGTGGGACGAGCTCGCCTGGCTCGCCCGGCGGTCGGGGCGGCCCGACCGGGCCGCCGACTGGATCGCGCACTACAAGCTCCTGCCGTCGGAGACCGCGGAGGCGTTCGTGGACGAGCTCGCAGGTCGTCTCGGCCTCCCGCGGGCCGCGCCCGAGTGCGCCGCCGGGGAGTGGTGCACCTGGGAGGACGTGCGTGCGCTGCAGGCGGCCGGCATGGAGATCGGCGCGCACACGCACGACCATCCGGTCCTCGCGCGCGCGTCGCCGTCACGGCAGCGCGCGGAGGTCCGCACGTCGCTCGACCGGCTGGAGGCCGAGACCGGTCGTCGGCCGCGATGGTTCGCCTATCCCGTCGGCGGTCGCGACTGCTTCGATCTGGACACGCGCAAGGCGCTGCGCAAGAGCGGCGTCCGGCTCGCGTTCTCGGCGTACGGCGGCTCCAACAGCGCGCCGCCGGCGGACCGTTACGACGTGCGGCGGCTCTCCGCCTCCATCGTCCCGGCGCGACTGCGGGCCCAGGTGCGCGCTCCAAGGACCTTCGTGGGTGCGCGGTGAGCCACCGGCGCGAGCCGGAGGTACAGGTCCGTGAGGGCGTCGGCGGTGCCCCGCAGGTCGTGGTGGTCGACCACCGTCCGGCGGGCCGCACGCCCGGTCCGGTCGTGGAGTGCGTCGTCCGTGAGCAGGGTCGAGAGGCAGCGCCCCAGGGACGTCGCTCCCGCGTCGGCGCTGACGAGGCCACCCCCGCGGCCCAGCAGCAGTTCCACGCCCGACGCCGGGACGCTGACGACGGGAACCCCGCAGGCGAGGGCCTCCAGCATGGCGTTGGACAGTCCTTCGGTCCGGGAGGCTGAGGCGTACAGGTCCGCGGCCCGGAGGTACGGCTCCACGTCGTCGACCGCGCCACGCACGATGGTGCCCGGGAGCGCGGCGAGCTCGTCCGCCAGTGGCCCCTCGCCGACGAGCACCAGCCGCGCTCCCGCCTGCGCGCAGGCGGCCGCGAGCACGGACAGACGCTTCACGGCGCGCAGCCGGCCGCAGAAGAGGACCAGCGGCTCCCGGATCGGCAGGTCGAGGGCGACGCGCGCGGCGGTACGGGCGCCCGGTCCCTCTGTGGGGTGCAGTCGAGCGGTGTCGACGCCGTTGGGGATCAGCACGCAGCGCCCGGCGGGCACGCCCGCGTCGAGGAGCTCCTGGACGACCTCGTCGGACACGCAGGCGAACGCCGCGATCCGCGGGAGGAGCAGACGCAGCCGCGCCTGGCCGCCCGGCCGCCCACGGACCACGTCGAGATCCCCGCCGGGGCCGGTCGACGCGACCTTCGCGACCAGCGGCACGCGGAGCGCCCCGGCCGCGGCCGCGCCGCAGAGCGCCGCGGACAGCAGGTCGTGCGCGTGCACGACCGCCGGGCGGGCGGCGGCGATGGCGGCCGCGCCGCTCGCGACGAACCGGGCGGACGCCGCCGGGGAGCTCCAACCGTCCCCGACGCGGCGGACCGTCAGTCCCGACGCCGTGGACCGCCGCGGGAGCCCGGGAGCCCAGCGGGTGACGACGGTGACGGTGACTCCGCGGTCGGCGAGCAGCGGCGCGAGCTGCTCGAGCTGGCGCTGGGCGCCGCCGACCACCGGGGACCAGCCCTGGATGGGCATGGCGGCGGCGAGGGGTTGCAGGTCGGTGGGCACCGGTCCGCACCGTGTCACCCCACGGCACGCGTCCAGGGTGAACGCGACGGCCGGCGCAGGGCAGACTCCTCCCGCATCCGGCTCGCGCGAGTCCCGCAGGGCGCCCCTTCCGGTCTCCTACCGTCGGATGGATGACCGAGTCCTCGCGACCGCTGGACGTTCTGCTGGTTGACGGCGACCCCCTGGCGCTGCGGGCCCTGACCCGTGCCCTGAACGTCGATCCCGGGCTGCGCGTGGTCGCCACCGCGATCGACGTCGAGCAGGCGCTCGCCGGTGCGGCGCTCGAACCCGACGTGGCCGTCGTCGACGCGTGGCTGCGCGGGAGCGGCGGCCCCGAGCTGATCGGTCGGATCCATCGGGTGGCTCCGAGGACGGCGATCCTCGTGCTGGCGTCCAGCGCCGACGACGAGCTCGCGCTGAAGGTCCTGCGACGCGGCGCCTGCGGGTTCCTGTCCAAGGACATCGGCGCCGACGTCCTGCCCCGCGTGGTCCACGCGATCGCCCGGGGCGAGGCGGTCCTGACCCGGGCACTGACCGCGAAGCTCGTCGAGCGGCTGCGGGAGATCCCCGAGCCCGGGCCCGGGCTGCGCCCGGTGCGCAGCTCGCTGAGCTCCCGCGAGTGGGAGGTCCTGGACCTCCTCATCGCCGCACGCGGCACGCGCGAGATCGCGCTCGAGCTCGACCTCGCCCCCGAGACGGTCCGGTCGCACATCAAGCGGATCCTGCGCAAGCTCGGCGCGCACACCCGGGCCGAGGCGGTCGCCCGGGCCCGGGCACTGATCAACAGCGAGGCCGAGGACCACGAGGAGGCCCGGCCCGCCTGAGCCCGGCGCGTCAGGCGACGAGCGCGGGCACCTCGGTGCCGTCCTGCTCCCGCAGGCGGGCCGCCGCTTCGATCGCCTCGGCGCGGCTGCCGACCCCCAGCTTGCGCAGGATGCTCTTGACGTGCGACCGCACGGTCTCGATCGAGAGCACGAGGGTGTCGGCGATCTCCTCGGTCCCGGCGCCGCTGCAGAGCAGGTCGAGCACCTCCCACTCCCGGCCGGAGAGCGTGGAGCGCACGGGGCGCAGGCCGATCGAGCTCTCGCGGGTCGTCCGCAGCCACTCGACCAGCCGCATCGCGAGCCGGCGGGAGATCGCCGCCTCGCCGTCGAGCGTCCCGGCCAGCGTCCGGGGCAGAGCGGCCAGGTCGACGTCCTTGCGCAGGAACCCGATCGCTCCGGCGCGCAGGCCCGCGAGCGCCAGGGCGTCGTCGTCGCCCGCGGTGAGCAGGACCACCCGCAGCTCCGGGTTGCCGGCCACGATCCGCCGGGTCGCCTCGATCCCGTCCATGCCCGGCATGACGACGTCCATGACGACCACGTCGGGGCTGTAGTGCAGTGCGAGCTCGACGGCCTCGCGGCCGGAGGGGGCCTCGGCGATCACCGTGAAGCCGGCGCCCCTCAAGGTGTCCTTGACGCTGCGCCGCGCCAGCGGGTCGTCGTCAGCGACGAGGATCCTCAGACGGGTCGGGTCGGGGGTGGTCATGGGGTGCTCCTTCGACGGATGTGGGGTGGACGCGGGCCCGATGGGGTCGGTCGCACGACAACTGTCGTTGACCCCGGGGCCCCGTCTCGCGTGGGATTCTTCATGCGTTCGGGTGAGGAATCTCACCCGAACGCTCCTGATTTTGGAATGCGAGCGCTACTGTCTGTGTGCATGGATGAGGCGCCGACCGCCGCGGCCGTACGCGTGATCGTCGCCGACGACGATCCGCTGGTGCGTGAGGTCCTGCGGGAGGCGGTCCGGGCGGCCGGGTCGATCGTGGTGGCCGGGGCGTCCGACGGACGCGAGGCGGTCGAGCTCGCGCTCTTCTACCGGCCCGACGTGGTCCTGATGGATGTCGTGATGCCCCGGCTCGACGGGGTCGCCGCGACGCAGCGCCTGCGGGAGCTCGTGCCGGCCACCCGGGTGCTCCTCGTCGCCGGTATCGACGACGCGGATCTCGCGGTCAGCGGCCTGCGCGCGGGAGCGTCGGGGTTCGTGCGCAAGAGCGCCGGCACCGAGGCCATCGGCGCCGCGGTCCTCCGCACGGCCGCCGGGGAGTCGGTCGTCGATCCGGTCGTGGTCAGCGCGCTCATCGAGCAGGCTCGCGCCGTGCCGGACCCCGCCGTCGGACTCCGTCCGGTCGCCAGCCCGCTGACCGACCGCGAGTGGGAGATCCTCGACGGCCTCTGCGTCGGGCTCTCGACCGACGAGCTCGCCATGGCGTTCACCGTCTCGCTGGAGACGGTGCGCACGCATCTCAAGAGCGTCTTCCGCAAGCTCGGGGTCCATTCGCAGGCCGAGGCGGTGGCGGCGGCGCCCGCGCTGCGACGGCCCCGCCCGGCGGTTTCGCGGCCGCTCCCGCCTCCCAGGGCTGCGGACGGGTGAGGAATCTCCCGTCAACCCTGGGGGTCGAGCGGCCGACACGGTGGTGAATCGTGCGTCCGCCTCCCTCGTCGATGACCGCCGCCGAGCAGCAGCAGACCCCTGTCGTGCAGCTGACGGCGGTCGCCCACGCCCTCGCGGGGCCGCTCATCACCGCACGGGGGATCCTGAACCGCGCGGCGGCGCGCCATCCTTCCGATCCGGAGCTCCCGATCGCGGTCGAGGCGCTCGGGCGGCTCACGAGCGTGCTCGACGGTCTCGCGCGGCTGGCCGCGACCGAGCGCGTGCCGCTGCCGGTCGACGTCCCGCTGGACGACGCGCTGCGGACCGCGATGCGACGGACCGCGTCGGTGGCGCCCGCGCCGGCGCTTCGTGCCTCGGCGCTGCCCGCGGTCCACGCGGACGAAGATCACGTGACCGCGGTGCTCACCGAGCTGCTGACCAATGCCGCGCTGCACGCCGGGCCCGCCCCGCGCGTGGCGGTCGAGGCCCGGGAGGAGACGGGCCGGGTCGTCCTGACGCTCGCCGACGACGGACCCGGTCTCCCCGCCGCCGTCGACGCGACCCGACCGGCGGCCTTCTCGCCCGGGTCTCCAGGGGCGACGGCCGGCGTCGGATGCGGGCTCGCCGTAGCCGTGGCGCTGGCCGAGCGCAATGGCGGACGACTGCGGCTGCATGGTGACGGCGGCGGGCTGCGCGCCGAGCTCACCCTGCCCGCGGCCCGGGAGGAGCGATGATCACCGCGCTGCTCGTGGACGACGACGACGTGTACGCCCGCCTCGTGCAGCTCGCGCTCGACAGCACGGTGACGGTGCGGACGCAGCCGGACGTCGCCTCGGCCCTTCGTGCCCTTGCCGACGAGCGCTTCGACGTCATCGTCTGCGACCTGCACCTGTCCGACGCGGCGGGGCCCGACGCGATCGCCGCGCTCGTCGCGGCCGCTCCGGACACCGCGCTGCTCGCCATCTCCGGCGTCGACGGCCCCGACGTTCCCGCGGCGCTCGCCGCCGGCGCGTCCGAGTTCCACCTGAAGGGCGACGAGCTCGAGTCGGGGTTCGCGGCCTCCGTGCACCGCGCCGCACGGTGGACCGTCGCGCTGCGCACGCCGTCCGCGCCGGCCGCCGACGCCTGGGAGGCGCTGGCGAACGCCGCACCGGTGGGCATGTTCCGCTGCGACGCCGCCGGGCGCCTGCGCTGGGCCAACGCGCGCCTGTACGAGCTCCTCGGTCGCGACGGGACTGGCCTGGTCGGCGGCGGCTGGCTGGATGCGCTGTACCCGAGCGACCGCGGCGAGGCCGTGGGCCGCTGGCGGGACGCCCTCGCGCTCGAGCGGCCGTTCACCCTCGACCTCCGGTTCCGCCGCCCGGACGGCCGCGTCGTCGACGCGCGTCTCGAGGGTGGGCCCCTCGGCGACGGCTGGGCGGTCGTGGTCGTCGACGAGACCGCACGGCGCGCCGCCGAACGTCAGCTGGCGGCCAGTCGCGCCCAGCTCGACGCGTTCATCGGGGCCTCCGCGTCGCCGATCTTCCTGAAGGACCTCGCCGGGCGGCTGGTCCTGGCGAACCCCGCGTCCGAGGAGGTGTTCGGCCGTCCGGTCCAGGACATCGTCGGACAGAAGGCCGCCGAGCTCGTCAGCCCGGAGTGCGGCGTCCAGGTCGACGACCTCGACCGCCAGGTGCTCGCGCAGGATGCGGCGCGCCAGGACGAGATCCTGGTCCCGCACGTCGACGGCACCTCCCACACCTGGCTGTCGGTGCGCTTTCCCGTCCACGACTCCGACGGCATCGTGACCGGGGTCGGGGTGGTCTCGACCGACATCTCCGCACGGCTGGCGCTCGAGCAGGAGGTCGAGCGCCAGCACCGGCTGCTCGAGCAGGCCCAGGACGTGGCCCGGATCGCCGTGTGGAGCTTCGATCCCGCGACCGGGATCCTGGACAGCAGCGCCGAGCTCGCCGCGCTGTGCGGGTTCGCGGGGCACGAGGGGCCGGGTCTGCCGGAGGGTCTGCGTGCGGCGGTGTCCGCGGAGGATCTCGAACGGGTCCGCGCGGTGTTCGAGCACTCCCGCACCCATCCGGGCGACTACGACGAGCGGGTCCGCTGCGCCCCCGAGGGCGGGGAGCCGCGCATGTTGCACCTGTGGTGGCGGTCCGAACGCCGCCACGGGCGCATCTCGATCGTCGGGACGACCCAGGACGTGACCCAGGAGCACGAGCGCGAGCAGGCGCTGCACGCCGCCCAGGAGCGGCTCCGTCTGGCGTTCGAGACGGCGCCGGTCGGGTTTGCGATCGCCGATGCGCAGGGCCGCTGGTGCCAGGTCAACGGCGCGGTCTGCGCGCTGCTCGGCCGCCGCGCCGGTCAGCTCCTCGGAACGCAGGTCGACGCGGTCATCCATCCCGAGGACCGGGACCTCGACGCCGGCCGGCTGGCCATGCTGACGCGCGGCGAGGTCGGGGTGTACGAGGTCGAGAAGCGCTGCCTGCGCGCGGACGGCACCGTCCTGCGGGTGGTGTTCTCGGTGTCCGCCGTCCGTTTCGGGAGCGAGCGGGCCGACCACCTGCTCATCCAGATGCTCGACGTCACGGCCCGCCGGGACCTCGAGGAACGCGTGCGGGCGGAGGCGGCAGGCGACCCGCTGACCGGGCTGCCCGACCGCAGGCTCTTCGAGGTGGACCTCGTCCGCGCCGCGGCGCGCTGCCGCCGCAGCGGGGAACCGGCGACCCTCGCGCTCGTCGGTCTGACCGACGCGCAGGACGAGCAGGCGGTGGGGCGGATGCTGCGGGCGGCCGTGCGCGAGACCGACGTCGTGGCGCGACTGGGGCCTGGCCGGTTCGCCGTGCTGCTCCCCGGGGCGGCGCCCGAGAGCGCCGCGGCGCTCGAGGAGAAGCTGCTGGCCGCCTGCCGGACCGCGGCCCCGGAGGCGGACCTGGCGGTCGGCACCGCCCGCCTGGGCGCGGGGGGCGACGACGCGCAGGCGACGATGCGCGCCGCAGAGGATGCGCTCGCCGCCGGAACCGTGCTGCGAGCATCGGACGTCAGGCCGCGACCGGCCTGACGGAGCGGCGCTCCCGCAGGCGACGCGCGAGCCCCCAGAGCTGCCGCCAGACCCCGGGTGCGGCGAGGCGCACCCCGGCGAGCGCGCCGACGACGCCCGCCGCCATGCCCGCGAGCAGCGCCGGGGCCGTCGTCGCCGGCCAGGCGCCACGCACCGCCCCGGCCCCGACCACGACCCCCGCCGCGGCGGCGAGGCCCGGGCCGATGGCCAGCAGCACGGCTCCCGGCGCGATCTGCAGGTGGCGGCGGGCGAGCCACAGCGCCCCGACCGTGAACGGCAGCAGGCTCAGCGCACGGCTCCAGGCGACCGCTCCGATCCCGAGCGGTGCGGCGACGACGACGAGCGTGATCAGCAGCGGCAGCACCGCGAGCTGCAGCGTGATCCAACCACGCTGGTTTCCGGCCGCGCGCAGCGCGTCACCGAGCGGGAAGATCGTGATCGAGAAGGCCTCGGCGATCGCGATCGCCGTCAGGACGCCTCCGCCCTCTGCCCACTGCGGCCCGAAGGCCACCACGATGAGCGGGGTGGCGAGCACCGCGAGCCCGGCGGAGGCGGGTAGCGCGTAGAGCGCCTGCCAGCGCAGCAGCCCCAGCGCGGTGGACCGCATACCGTCCCCGCCCTCCGTCACCCGATCGCGGGACAGGGCGGGGAACGCGACGGCCGAGACGTTCCAGGCGACGGACTCGACCACCAGCTCCGGGATGCGAAACGCCAGGGCGTAGACGCCCAGGGCGTGGCTTCCCAGGACGCGGCCGATCGCGACCACGTCCACGCGTGACCCGATCATCGCCACCAGCTGCAGCGTCGCCGCCCCCGCCCCGTACCGCACCATGCTGCGGGCGATGCCCGCGTCCAGGCGCAGGCGCGGGTGCCGGTCGGCCATGGCCCAGAGCCCGATCGACCAGGCGGCGCTGCCCGCCAGCAGGCCGATCACCAGGGCGGTGGCGCCGAGACCGGCCAGCGCCAGGACGATGGTGGTGACGCCGCGTACGAGCCCGCGGACGAGCAGGGGAACGGAACGCCGCCGGAACTCCAGCTCCCGGACCAGCAGTCCGTCGTGGATGTTCCCGAGACCGCCGAGCAGCAGGTTCAGCGCCGCGAGGCGGAACAGCCAGGTGTCGTCGCCCACGCTGAAGAACTCGGCGACCGCGGGGGCGATCGCGAGCCCCACGCCGGTGAGGCCCACGGCGACGAGGAGGTTCAGGGTGAAGGCCACGTCGACGCGTGGCGTGATCCCCTGCTCCTGCTCGTAGACGACGGTCGCGCGCATGCCGACGTCGCTGACGAGCTCGAGCACCGCGAGGTAGGCGAGGATCGCGGCGACGACGCCGAAGTCGCCGGGGCTGACGGCCCGGGTGACGACGAGCAGGGACGCGAACGTGATCGTCCGACCGCCGACGAAGGCGAAGGTGGTCCAGGCGATTCCGCGCCCGATGTCCGCGCGGCTGCTGGCGTCCACGCCGTTGAACGTACGCGCCGGACGGCCTCGGCACGGGGGAGCAGATGTGCCTGTCTCCGGGGGCCCCGTCCCCCCGGGAGGGCACCGCGACCCCCAGGCATGACCCCTGCGGGGTAGTCGCTTGCCCCAACGGGTCGGTGACCTCGCTACCCCTACCGATGCTGAGAGGGCAAGCGACCCCGACCCTGCGAGTGCACATGCGCCACCTCCGTCACATCGTCCCCGCCCTGCTTCTGGCCGCCGCCGCGTGCGCCCCCGTCGCGAACGCCGCCGTCGTCCCGCGACAGGCTCTCCTGGAGGGCACCGGTTGGGGCGAGTTCGACCAGGTGAACGCCTCGACGGCCACCCTCACCCTCGACACGACCCGCGCCTACCAGGGCGTCCAGTCCGCCAAGGCCGCGTTCCAGGGAGGCGCCAACGGGTACTCCCGGGGCATCTACAACGTGAACTGGGTGGACGGCGACGACGTCTGGTACGGCGGCGCCTTCTACCTGCCGACCGGCTTCAAGGCGAGCATGCAGGGCCAGGTCGACCTCCTTCGCTGGGACAACTGGACCGTCGATCCCACGAACACCGATCGCTCCGGCATCGTGATCTACAACTCCGACAAGAAGGCGCGCATCCTGCGCCAGAAGCTCGGGGTCGAGCAGGTCCCGCTGGCCGCGCCGTTCGATCTGCCCGAGGGCCGCTGGTTCTGGATCGAGGTCCACCAGAAGCTCAGCAAGGGCGCCGGCGCCCTCTCCGAGGTGTTCCTCGACGGCACGAAGGTCGCGAGCTCCACCGACCCCAACACCTACGGCCGCGGTGTGACCCGCCTGCGCTCGGGGATCGTCGCCGTCGATGCGTCGCGCCAGACCACGCCGCTGACGCTGTGGTTCGACCGGGCCACGCTCTCCACCACGCAGGTCGCCCCGCTCGGCGCGACGACCCCGCCGCCGCCGCCCGCCGACACGACGGCGCCGGAGACGACGATCACGTCGCCGCCGGCCACCGGCACGACGGCCACGACCGCGTCCGCATCGTTCACCGCAGGTGAGTCGGGCGCGACGTTCAGCTGCCGGCTCGACGCCGGTGCCTGGGCGGCCTGCACCTCACCCGCGACCTTCACCGACCTCTCCGTGGGGACGCACACCCTGCAGGTCCGGGCGGCCGACACCGCGGGCAACGTCGACGCCACGCCGGCGAGCGCCGACTGGGAGGTGAAGGCCGCCCCCGTCGTCGAGGTCGACAAAGGGCGTGGTGCCCTCACCAGCGCCTCCAGCTCCTGGAGTGCCTCCTTCGGCGCTCGCTACGCCGTCGACGGCTCGGCCGGCACCCGCTGGAGCTCCAAGGCCCTCAACGGCCAGTGGTGGAAGGCGGACCTCGGGCGGGCGCGCGCGGTCACCGCGGTCGCGGTCGACTGGGAAGCGGCGTACGCGTCGCAGTACGCGGTCGAGACGTCACTCGACGGGACCACGTGGACGCTCGCCGCAACGGCGTCCGCCGGCGGGGCGGGCACGGTGACCACCCGCTTCACGCAGCGCAGCGCGCGCCATGTGCGCATCAAGGCGGTGACCCGGGGGACAGGCTTCGGCGTCTCGTTCTACGAGACCCGGATCCTGGGTCCGGCCGACTGATCGCGGGGGACTGCGGTCCCCCACGCACGGGGCGCCTTCCTCCTGGCGCCCCGTGCCTGCGGGCGTACCGTCCCGGGCATGTCCGCGCTCCGTCGCCTCGTGCCGCTGACCCTGCTGCTGCTCTTCTGCCAGGCGACGGTCCAGGCCGGGGCGGCGACGGTGCCCGCCGCGTTCGACGAGCGCGTTCTGGTCGCCGGGATCGCCCAGCCGACGCAGGTCGCCTGGGCGCCGGACGGGCGCATGTTCATCTCCACCAAGCCCGGCATCATCCGCGTGCGCAGTGCGTCAGGGACGTTGCTCGCCGCGCCGCTCATCGACATCTCGGCGCGGGTCAACACCCTGCAGGACCGGGGCCTCACCGGCCTGGCGGTGGACCGCGACTTCGCCCTGAACCGCCGGCTCTACTACGCCTACACGTACGAGCTCGCTCCCGCGACACCGGATGGCGAGGGCGCGATGGTCGCCCGCGTCGAATGGGTGACGGTCAGCGACGCGAACACGGCGAGCGCCCCGACGGTGGTCCTCGGCGGCGACGTGGGCGGACCGTGTCCCCGGGCCGCGGACGACTGCCTCCCGTCCAACGGGCGCTCCCACAGCGTCGGCACCATCCGGCAGGACCCGGCCGACGGCTCCCTATTCGTCGGGATCGGCGATAGCGCCTCCTACGCACAGGTCGACGATCTCGCCTTCCGCGCGCAGGAGGAGACGTCGCTCGCCGGCAAGATCCTCCGCGTCGACCTCCAGGGCCGCGGGCTGCCCGGGCATCCCTTCTGCCCCACGGTCACCGACCTCACGAAGGCCTGCACGAAGCTCTGGGCCAAGGGGTTCCGCAACCCGTTCCGCTTCACCCTGCGCAACGGCGTCCCCGTGGTCGGGGACGTCGGATGGGGCGACCGCGAGGAGCTCGACCGCGTGGTCGCGGGCGGGAACTACGGGTGGCCCTGCTGGGAGGGGGACCGCCGGACCGTCGGGTACTCGGCGGACCCGCGGTGCGCCACGCTGTACGCGGCCGGCACCGCCCTGTCGCCGATGTACACCTACGCCCACAACAACAGCAACGCCGCGATCGTCGGTGGTCCGACCCTGCCGGCCGACAGCCCGTACGGCGCCGCGTTCACGGGCAACCTCTTCATCGGCGACTACGCCCGCGGGACCATCCAGCGTCTCGCCATGAACCCGGACGGGACCTGCACGGCGACGCCCTGCCAGGTCCTGCCGTTCGCCACCGGATGGACCGGTGGCACCGCCCTCGAGGCCTCGCCCGACGGCAACCTGGCCTGGACCGAGTTCGGCGACGGCGGTCCGACCGGGCGGGTCGTCGAGGTCGTGCCCGCCGTCTCGAACCACAGGCCGGTGGCACGCGCCACCTCCACGGTGCTGCCCGACGGCGACGGCCGGCGCTACCGGCTCTCGGCCGCAGGCTCGACGGACGCCGACGGCGACACGCTGACCGCCCAATGGGACTTCGGGGACGGGACGCCCGACGTGACCGGGACCACGGTCGAGCACCAGTACGCCGCCGGCGTGGCGACCGCCACGGCCGTCGTCACCGTGAGCGACGGCCGGGGGGGCACCGCCACCGCGTCGCTGCGCCTGACCCCGGGTGACGCCCCGCCGGTCCCGCTCATCGAGGCGCCGGCGGACGGCGCCGCCTACGTCGACGGGCGACCGGTCGCCCTGCGCGGCTCGGCCACCGACGCCGAGGACGGCGCACTCCCTCCCGGCGCGCTGCGCTGGCGGATCGTCCTGCGACACGGGACGCACGTCCATGCGCTCGCAGAGGCGGTCGGCGCCTCCGCGACCTTCACGCCGTTCGACGACCACGACGCCGACTCGGGATACGAGGTGACGCTCGTCGCGACCGACAGCGCGGGCAACGCCGTCGAGAGCGACGTGGTGCGGCTCACCCCGGCGACCGTCGAACTGACGCTGCGGTCGGTTCCAGCCGGGGCGCCCCTGGGCTACGGCGAGTCGACCGTCACCGCCCCGGTCACCCGGTCGGCCGCCGTCGGCTTCCGGACGACGCTGACCGCCCCGGCGACCTTCGTGCGCGACGGACGCACCCATCGCTTCGCCTCGTGGTCGGACGGGGGCGCCGCGCAGCACGCCCTGGTGGTCCCCGCTGCCGCCGCGACCCTGACTGCCACCTACCGCGAGGACAAGGCGGCGGCACGGCCGGCGACCGCCAGCACCTCCTACAACGCGGCCTTCGGTCCCGAGAAGGCGGTGGATGGGAACGCCTCGACCCGTTGGAGCTCGTCCTTCGCCGACGCCCAGTGGTGGCGGGTCGACCTCGGTGCGGTCCGGGCGGTCGACACCGTCGATGTCTCGTGGGAGGCCGCCTACGCCGCGACGTGGGTCGTCGAGACCTCGCTCGACGGCACCGCGTTCACGCAGGCGGCGTCCGTCACGACGATCGCGCCCGGCCCGCAGCAGGTGACCTTCCCGGCGCGCAGCGCCCGCTACGTGCGGCTGCGCGCGGTCACCCGCGCGACGGCATGGGGTGTGTCGTTCTGGGAGGTGGCGGTCCTCGGTCCGAACGACGCGGCCGAGCCTCCACCTCCACCTCCTCCTCCTCCACCACCGCCACCTCCACCGCCTCCTCCCTCGACCGACCTCGCCCGTGCCGGGACGCCGAGCGCCTCGTCGGCCTACCCGAGCCACGGACCGGCGCTGGCGGCCGACGGCCTGGCGAGCACCCGCTGGAGCTCGTCGTTCACCGACGGGCAGTGGTGGCAGGTCGACCTCGGCGCCCCCAGGGAGGTCGGTCGGGTCGTCGTGACCTGGGAGGCGGCGTACGCGAGCCTGTACGACGTTCAGACGTCGACCGACGGCGTGACGTTCACGACGGCGGCGACCGTGTCGCTGGCCGCGCCCTCCACCCGCACCACGGTCTTCACGCCGAGGCAGGCCCGGTACGTGCGCGTCCTCGGCCGCACCCGTGCCACCCGCTACGGCATCTCCTTCTACAGCTGCGAGGTCTACAGCACATGACGACGATCAAGGACCGGACCCGATCGCTGCCGGTCATCGGCCGTCCCGAACTGCGCCGGGGCCTCAAGGCCCGACGCCGTGACGCCTTCGAGCGGATGGGGTCGGACCGGTTCAGCCGCCTGGCGATCGACGGACTGGACGAGCTGCTCTGGCAGCACCTCGGCCGGCGCGGCGGGACCTTCGTGGAGGCTGGCGCCCACGACGGCGTGACGTACTCCAACACCTACTGGCTCGAGCGGTTCCAGGACTGGTCGGGCGTCCTGGTCGAACCGGTCGCCGCGCAGGCGGCGCGCGCAGCGACCGCGCGGCCGGCCAGCCGCGTCTTCCACGCCGCGCTCGTCGACCCCGGGCGGGAGGGGGAGGAGGTCGAGCTGGTGGCGCTCGACCTCGCGTCCACCGTCGCAGGAGCGTTCGGCGGGGACCGCGCCCGCTCGGACGCCCACCTCGAGCACGGCGTCCGCACACAGCCCGTCCTCCCGCACACCGAGCGGGCCCCCGGCCGGACGCTGTCGGCGATCCTCGACGAGGCGGGCGTCACGTCCATCGACCTCCTGTCGCTCGACGTCGAGGGGTCCGAGGTCGCGGCGCTCCAGGGGTTGGACCTCACGCGACACCGGCCCGAGCTCGTCCTGGTCGAGGTGCTCGACCCCGAGGACCTTGCCCCGATCGCTGCCGCGCTCGGCGACGACTACGAAGATCTCGGACGGGTCACGCCCCAGGACCATCTGTTCGTACACCGGTGAGGATCCTCGTCCACGACCCTGCGTCCGGAGGACATCACGCGGCGATGCTCCGCGGGGTCGTCGCCGCCTTGGGCGCGGAGCACGAGGTGGTCGTGGCCGCTCGTCCGGCCCTGCTGCACGAGTGCAGCGCCCTCGACGCCGAAGTCCTGGTGCTGCCGGAGGATGCGGCCGGGTCCGCGGCTGCGGACCTGCGCGCCTTCGACGCGGCGACCGCCATCGCCAAGCCGGACCATCGCCTCCACCTGTACGCCGTCCGGCCGGTGCTCGCGCGGTGGGCCGTGCGGCGGCGCCACCCCGTCCCGACCAGCGCGCTGGTGATCTCACCGTCGGCGCTGCACTACCCGCGGGCCTACGGGACGCCCCTGAGCGCGGGCGAGTGGGCGAACGCCCTGGTCAAGGAGGCCCTCGCACGCCGCTTCCTGGCGCGCCGCGACACCCACGCGGTGCTGACGATGGACCCGGCCGCCGCCCGGCGCTGGACCGGCCCGCGCGCCCACGTCTCCGCGCTGCCGGAGCCGCCCGTCCCGCCGATGCCCGCGACGTCCGGTGCCCGCGACGGCGTCATCCTCTACGGAGCGCTCAGCGCCCGTAAAGGGGTCGGTCACCTGGCGCGGGCGCTGGAAGAGGGCGCGGCCGGACTCCGGGTCGTCATCGCCGGGAGGCCGGAGCCCGGGTACGCCGCGCAGCTCGACCGCGAGCTGGAGCGGCTGCGCCGCGGCGGTGTGCGCCTGGAGGCGCACCTCGGCTGGATCGAGGATCAGGACGCCCTCGGGCTGCGGGCCGGAGTGGCCTGCGTCGTGATCCCGTACGTCGGCCACAAGGGCACGTCGCGGGTGCTCGTGGAGGCGGCCACCGCCGGGACGCCCGTCGTGGCGCACGCGTCGGGTCTCGTCGGTGCGCAGGTCCGCGACCGCGGACTCGGAACATGCGTGGACGTCCGCGACCCCGCGGCGCTGCGGGCGGCGATCCTCGAGTTGACGGATGATGCGACGGCGGTCGCCGGTCACGCGCCGGCGCTGCGCGCCCTGGCCGCGGCGTCGACACCGCAGGCGTTCGGTGCCGCCGTCCGCGAGCCGTTCGCGCGCGGGGGTATCCGCGAAGCGGCCCCGGTGCTCAGCGGGGCCCGGCGCGGGGTCCCGCGAACCACAGCGTGAGCGGCTCGCTCTGCCGGGCGGCGTCGACCGCGACGCTGCACCCGGTTGCCGTAGGTGTTCGCGGTGCCGGACGTCGCGACGGCGCTGCCGTCCACGAGGACCGTGTTCCGTGCCGCCGCTCCGCGCCGAGGCGGAGGAAGGGCGGAGGCGTCACCCCCGGACCCGTTCGAGGTGCTCGTCCAGCAGGGCGTGGGTCGCGGTCTGGGCCTCGCGGCCGCGCAGCGTGTGATCGGTGCCGGGAAGGTCGCCCAGGACGGCCCGGGGGAGGGCCGCGAGCCGTGCCAACGTCCCGTCGGCGACGAGCTCGTCGCGCAGCGGCTCGGCGCCGGAGAAGGCGACCGTCAGCGCCGCGTGACCGTCGGCGAGGGGGGCCAGGCAGCGCTGGACCCGGTCGTCCGGACGGCGCCGCGTGTCCCGCGGGGCGCGCGCGACGGCGCGCGCCGCGGCCACGACCCGGGCGCCGTCGACCTGGCCGCGGACCGCGCGTCCCCAGACCGCCGGGCTGCGCAGGCGGCGCAGATGCGCCAGCTCGCGACGGGTGTGCACGGCATCGTCGTAGACGACGGCGCCCGGGTTCAGGAGGACCGCGCCCGACACGCGCGGGTCGTGCGCGGCGTGCAGGGCCGCGGGCGCGCCGGCGCACAGCCCGATGAGGACGAAGCGGGAGGCGACCGCCGTGGCCTCGAGTTCGTCGAGCATCTCCAGGACCTGCCGTGCGACAGACGGGACGTAGAAGTCGGCGTCCCGCCACGCGTCGCACCCGCCGCCGTCGGCGTCGCCGATGCCGTCGAGGTCGACGCGGACCGCGGGGACGCCGCGCCTTGCGAACCGGCGCGCAGCCTCGGTCCACAGCCGGTTGGGTCCGATCTGACGGACCGCCCCCGCGTTGAGGAAGATCGCCGCCGGCGCGTCGCGGTCCGCCCCGGCGGTCGGCTCCGCGAGCGTGCCCGTGGTGCCGAGACCGCCGCCCGGCAGAAGGATGGCGGTCTCCCGGACTCCGGCGAGCGGCTCCTGCGACGTCGGCGACCGGGTCCCACGCCGGTCGGGTGGTGCCGCGCCGTCGGGCGCGGAGCCGGCGAGCCACTGCGCGACGGTGTCGACGACGGCGGGCGGCAGCACGGGGCGCTCAGGATGATCGGTGAACGCCCCCCAGCCGTCGCCGGACGTGCGGGTCATCTGTACGGACGTCGTCCTCGACGTGCCCGGGGAGGTCTCGCAGGCCGGCAGGGCGTCGGGGCCGAGCAGCAGCAGGCGCTGCAGACGGGGGGCGTCCAGGGCGTCGTGCAGCCGCAGCGGCCCCAGGTCCGCGAGGGTCTCGTCGCCCAGCAGGAAGCCGTGCGCGGCCAGCCCGCCGACCCCCGGCGCGGGCTCTTCCGCCGGAACGCCGGAGAGGAGCGCGGACGCCCGGACCTCGCGGACGAACTGCCGTCCGCCCTCGGGCGCACCCCACAGCGCGAGGTCGGTGATCGGCGCGCCTGCACGAGCGGCCGCGGCCGCCAGCAGGCCTCCGAGTCCGAGGCCGATCACGGCGACCCCTCCTCCTCCGGCCTCGTCGTCCAGCCAGCGGGCGGCGGCGGCGACCCCGTCGATCCACGCCGGCACGCGGCCGGTGTCGCGGGGCGTCCCGGGACTGTTGCCGGTGGACGGGAGGTCGACGCGCAGCGTCAGGTGCCCGGCCGCCGCCAGCCGTCGCGCCCACTCCCAGCGGGCGCGGTAGGACGCGACCTCCGCCCAGCCCCAGGGCGGGCAGAGGAGGACCGGACGGCGTCGCGGGGCGTGCGCCGCCGGGCGGTCCAGCCGCCCGGCGAGATGCGCGCCGCCCGCGGGAATCAGCACCGCTCTCGGGTCGGAGACGACGCTCACGTCGGGCCGGTCGCGGTCGCCGGGCTCACGCGAGCATCAGCAGAGCCCGCAGTGGGTCGTCCCATCCTGAGGTGTCCAATCCGTGCCGGTACAGGAGCGCGAGCGTGATGCGCTCCAGGCCGAACCCGAGGCACGCCGTGTGCACGGTGCCGCCGTCCTGGCTGCGGATCCCGAAACGGCCGGAGAAGTGGTCCCGGTGGTAGTTGAAGGACGCGACTGCGGTCGGTTGCTCGCCGCCGATCGACACCGAGACCTCGAACTTCAGGGCCTGCTCACGCTGGCCGGAGGCCAGGATGCGTCCCTGACGGCCGAAGAAGGGATCGGAGGCGACGTCCGCCACGGGCTCCAGCTGCAGGCGGGTGAGCAGGTCGATGGCACGGTCCAGCCACGTCCGACGCCACCCGGCGACCGCGGAGGGCGGACCCAGACGGACGAGTTCCCGCTGGTGGAACATCTGCATGCGCGCCGGGTCCTGGGAAGGCTCACGCCGGAACACGTAGGTGCCGCCCGCGTCGACCACGATCCCGTCCCGCGGCAGGGGCTCCCGCTGGGCGATCGCGGGGTAGACCGGGTAGCACCCCGCCGGGGTCAGGACGAGGTCGGTCATCCGCTGGTACGCCGACCAGTCCTCGCCGCAGGAGACGCAGCGGCTCTGCTCGGCCGCGTCGGCCTCGTCGCCCTCGAACGCGAAGATCGTCGCCGTCAGGTGCGGGAAGGTGGCGGGGTAGCCGCTCGTCTCGAGGTGGCGACGCGGCATCACGGGCGGGAACCGCAGCGGTTCGGCGAGGTCGGCGGCGGCGATGCGGTCGACGAGGCCGTCCACCGCCAACCGCACACGCTCGAACCCGGGCCCGCGACCGTAGAGGCCCGGGGCGCCCCCGTCGATCAGCAGGCCGGCCTGCAGGAGCTCCGCGAGGAACTGTCGCTGGGCCGGGGCGGCAGAGCCGATGGTCGGGACGACGCTCATGGTGCCGCGACCGCCTGCAGCCCGGAGGCGGCCGCCGCGATCGAGGCGACGCTGGAGAACACTTCACGCTTGAGCAGGTGGTCGGGGAACTCGAGGTCCAACTGGTCCTCGATGGCGAGCATCAGGGTCACGCTCGCGTGCGAGGTCAGCCCGCAGGCGTACAGGTCGGTGTCGTCGTGCAGCTGCTCGGCGGGGATCGCGAGCCGGACGTGCTCCAGGACGATCCTTCTGATCTGGTCGTTCATCGTGGTGCTCCGGGAGGGTCGATGGTGGCCAGGACGACGGCCGTGGCGCGCCCTCCGTCGTGGCTGAGGCTGAGTTGGAGGTCGGTGACGCCGCGGCGCCCGGCCAGGTCGAGCGCCTGGGCGTGCAGGTGCACCACGGGGTCGCCGTCGGGGCGGCGGTCGATCTCGATGGTGGTCCAGGGGACGACCGCGTCGCCGACGCGGAGGGCCTTGGCGGTGGCCTCCTTCGCGGCGAACCGGGCGGCGAGACGCTCGGGTGCCACTCCGTCATGGCCGGCGCAGGCGGCCTGCTCGCGGGGCGTGTAGACGCGGTCGAGGTACCGTCGGCCCCAGAGGTCGACGGCGACGCGCACCTCGTCCACCGAGACGAGGTCGATCCCGACGCGGTGGGCCGCGGAACCGTCGGGCGAGCGACCGGGGATGGGCATGTCGAGAAGACTCCTGACGGATCGTCGGATCCCGGGGTGATCCTCGACGGACGTTCCGGGGCAGCGCAATGCCCCACGGCGCGCGTGCGACTCCCCCGGCGCCGTTGCGCCTGACGGGGTTCCATGCAGGAATGGAGAACAGCCCCGACCCTGCACCGGCGACGTTGCTCCTGAGCGTCGGCGGCGGCGTCCTGCGCGCCGACCCGGGGTGGGCCACGCTCACGGGGCTCGAGGCGGGGCTGCTCGCGACCGTCGACGTCTGGGACCTCGTGGCCGCGCACGATCACGAGACCCTGCGCGTCGCGATCGAGCGTGTGGTCGGCGGCGGCGGCCCGGTCGAGCTGACCCTGGCGGTCCGGCGCGGACCGTCCGGGGTCCGGCCGCTGGCCGTCGAACTCGTGCACATGGACGACTCCGCCGCCCCGGTCCTCGCCCTGACCCACCGCAGCGGCAGCGCGCCGACGCCCGGGATGGTGCACGAGGCCTGGCGCCACGGCCGGCTGAGCCTCGACGCGCAGCCGATCTACGACAGCGGCGGGATCGAGATCATCCGCCACGAGCTGCTGGTCCGGATGCGGTTGCGCGACGGACGGATCCTCCGGGCCGCCGACTTCTTCGGGGCGGCCGAGCGGCTGGGGCTCGCCGTCGACATCGACTGCTGGGTCGCGGGGAAGGCACTGGCGCTGCTGGCCGCCGACGTCGGTGGCACCACCGCGCTCGAGGTGAACGTCGCGGGCGCGACCGTCCGCCAACCGGCCGTGCTCCTGCGCACGCTGGGGCTGGTGCTGGGTGCGAGTGCGGTGGCCCCGGGGCGACTGATGGTCGCGCTCCCGGGCGAGGAGGTCACGCGGCACCCGGAGGCCGCCCGGCGGCTGCTGGTGGGCCTGCGCGCCCTCGGGGTGGCGACCGCCCTGGACCACGTGCAGGGCACGCCGGAGGATCTCGCGGTCATCGACCTGCTGCGCTTCGACACGATCAAGATCAGTGGCCGGCTCGCCGCCGCGGCGGCCGGGGGCGAGGACGGACTCGCGCGGTTCGTCAGCGTGGTCGAGGCGGCCCACCGGCAGTCCGCGGAGGCCGCCGTCGCCTCCATCGACGACCTCCAGACGCTCCGGCTCGCCCGGGCGGAGGGCGCCGATGCCTTCCAGGGGTTCCAGCTCGCCGAGCCCCGGGAGGCGGACGAGCTCTGACCCGCGAGCGTGGGGCTCGCCCGGATCATGGACAGTGTGGCCTGGGGGGGTGTCGTGACGGCCGTGGACCCGCCGCCCTACGCGTATTTGCTCAAGCAGGCGTTCCGGGCCGACCAGGCGGGGTCGCCAGCCATCCTCGCCGAGACCAGGCGGGTCGCGACGCTGTACGCGGCATCGCTGCTGGGGGCGCGGGCGGCGCCGTGAGCCGCCCCGCGTTGTAGTCCTCGACGAGGGCCGCGACCGTGTCCTGCGAGCACCCCTTGTTCGTGCCGATGAACCCGCTGGGGCCGCGCTTGATCCACCCGGCGACGTAGGTCGCGGGGACCGGCTCGCCGCTGGGCCGGTCCAGCACGCGGCCGCCCACGTTGGGCACCGTCCCGGAGATCTCGTCGAACGGGAGCCCGGGCAGCGGGGTGCCGCGGTAGCCGATGGAGGTGATGACGAGTCCCGCGTCGATCGTCTCGGTGCCTGCCGGCCCATCGAACGCGACGCCCGAGACGGCACCAGCGTCTTCGGCTTGGCCGAGCATCCGTGCCGGCGTGAGGCCGTAGCGCAGGGTGATCCGCCGCTCGCCATCGCGCGGGGCGGGCAGGTCGCGGAGCAGCGCGAGCTTCGGGTCGTCGCTGTCCCCGGTCCCGGCGAGCTCCCGCGGGCGGACCGTCAGGGCCACGCCCGGCGTCGCCCGCAGGCCCACGAGCTCGGGGAGCGTGAAGGCCGAGCGCTCGGGCCCGCCGCGTGCGACGACGACGACCTCCTCGATCGTGCCGGCGCGCAGCGCCGCGAGCGCCGCGGGAGCGATCTCGCTCTCCACCAGGCGGTCGGGGTCCAGGGTCAGGATCCGGGCGACGTCGAGTGCGACGTTGCCGTTGCCGATGACGACGGCGCGCCGGTGCGGTGACAGCCTCGGGGTGCGGTGCGCGTGGTCGGGGTGGCCGTTGTACCAGCCGACCAGCTCGGTGGCGGTGAGCACGCCGGGCCGCGACGCGCCCGGCACCTCGAGCCGGCGGTCCGCGGCGGTGCCGACGGCGTAGAGCACCGCGTGGTGCTGCTCCAGCAGCTGCTCGTGCGTGATGTCGCGGCCGACCTCGACGCCCAGGCGCAGGGTGAGGCCGGGGTGCGCGGCGATGCGATCGAGCTGCCGGCTCACGCGCCGGGTGCGCCGATGGTCCGGCGCGACGCCGGTGCGGACCAGCCCGTACGGGCGGGCGAGCCGCTCGACGACGGTCACCTGCGCGCCGGGGATGGTGAGCAGCTCCTGCGCGGCGTACATCGCCGCCGGGCCCGAGCCGATGATCGCCACCCGCAGCGGGCCACCGTGGTCGCGCACCGTCAGCCGTGGGCGCACCGGGGCCATCGTCGGACGGGGGCGGGCCTGCGGCGTCGCGTGGTAGGAGGCGTTGATCGCCTCGAACGCGCGCTCGGCATCGTCGAGTCGCGTGTGCGGCTTGATCGCGTCGACCGGGCACGCGCTCACGCACGCGCCGCAGTCGACGCAGGTGGTGGGGTCGATGTGCAGCATCTCCGCCAGCTCGAACGCCGGGTCGTCCGGGGTCGGCTGGATGCAGTTGACCGGGCAGGCGAAGACGCAGGAGCCGTCGCCGACGCAGGACTGGGTGACGACGTGGGGCACGGGGCTCCTAGGCGACCATGCGCGCCGTGCGGTCGGGCTCGCCGCGGTAGCGCGACGGTTCGCCGTCGATCGCCATGAGCTTCCACACGCGGCGGCTGACGCGGTTCATCAGGCCGGTGTCGGTCGCCAGCGCGCGCATGTCGCCGAAGTACGACGCCATGATCTCCCGTGACTTCGGCGCCCGCCAGAAGGCGTCGCGGTACACGTCGTCCGGGATGTCGAACTCACGCTTGAGCTTCTTCGGCGACGTCATGATCTCGCCCGCGAGGACGCGCATGACGATCGGGAACAGGACCGAGACGACACCGCGTTCGATGCGGCCCAGACGCGGCAGGCGCAGCCGCAGGAACTCGTCGGCGAAGGAGATGTGACGCGCCTCCTCGGCGATGTGGATCTCCATGACGCGCTGCATCGCGGGCGGCATCGCGACGTTCTCCCGGAACATCGCCTTCTGGTAGTGGTCGATCGGCTCCTCGCCGGCGAGGATCCCCACCATCAGCATGACCGGGAGGTACCCGCCGGCAAGCCCGAGGAACGGCGAGGAGGCGCGGAACAGCGGGCGCATCCCGGGGACGTCGGCACCGCTGCGGTTCACGAGCTCCTGGAACATCTGGATGTGGTTGCACTCCTCCGTCATCTCGTGGAGGCAGTAGCGGAACTCGGGATTGCCGTTCTTCAGGCTCATCGCGTACTGCATGAGCCCGCGGATGAGGATGCTCTCGAAGGCCCCGCCCACCTTGACGGCGTTCATCATCCGCCAGCGACCGATCGCGATCTGACGGTCCAGCGGCTGGGCCCGGTACCAGGCGGTGGCTCCGAGCGGGTCGAGATCGGGGGAGAGAACCCAGCGCGGGTCCTGCGGGTCGATCGCCATGTCCGGGGCGTCCCATGGGATGTCCTCGTACGGGTCGAAGTGCACGTGCACCGAGCCCTCCGACAGCGTCTGCAGCATGGCCTCGTAGGCCCCGTCCCGTCGCGGCATGGTCGTCACGCTCATGGCCCGTCCCTCTCGATCGACAGCGATGTCACGTCTGTGTAGGTACAGAACTGTACAAGAAAGCCGGCGGGGCGTCACGCGGGGGGGCCGTAGGGCTCGAGGGCACACGTGCTCCCCGGAACGACGAGGACCCCGCGGGCAGCGGGGTCCTCGGGCGATGGCACCTCCCGGACTTGAACCGGGGACACCACGATTTTCAGTCGTGTGCTCTACCAACTGAGCTAAGGTGCCAAGCCGCTCGATCGTACCGTGAACATGGGCTCGTCCGCTTCCCGCCGACCGCGGCACTTCCGTGTCCTTGTGCTGCACGTCAGCGGTCGGTATCACTTGTGTTTCACGGCACCCGCTGCCGTGCCACCCGTTGGCCCGAGGAGCTCCGCCATGCGCAGTCGTCTGACCTTTCTCGCCTGCGCCGTCACGCTCGCGCCCGCGGCGTGGGCGGCTGCGCCCGCGCACGCGGAGACGACCGTGGCCGGTGGGTGCGTCGTCGCGTCCGACCCGCCCTCGAGCGACAGCGACGCCACGTGGTCGGTCCGTGTCTGCGACCTGCCGGACTTCGACCAGGTCCGCGTGGCCGCGAACGGCGTCGGCGCTCCGACGCCGGTCACCGTCGCCGGGCTCCCGGGCAACGGCGGTTGCCACTGCGTCCTGGCGACGGTCGCCGACCTCTACGCGCGCGCCCAGGAGTCGCTGACCGGAGCGGGGACGTTCGCGACCTTCGACTGGAACGGCCGTGGCGCGCTCGCCGCGCCCGCCGACCCGGACACCGGCGCGTACGACACGACGACCTACAGCGCCGACGAGGTCGCGGCCTACCAGGGGACCACGACCCTGCTGAAGGGCCTCGGCGACCTCGCCGACGTGTCCTACGGCCAGGACGACGCGCACAAGGACTGCGGCACGAGCTACAGCGCGATCTACACGAAGCTGCCGAAGCTCGCCACGACGTTCGGCGAGAGCGCCGACGACTACCTCTTCGCGGAGAGCGGGATCAGCACCAGCTCGCCCGCTGACATGGCGCGTGCGCTGGCGGGCGGCGCCGGTGTGGCGTTCGCGTACGGCTACTACACGGACGCGATCACGGGTGTCGACGGCGCGGCGGACACGGCGACCGTCCGCGCAGGCGGCCACGCCAACGCGCTCGTCGGCATCTCGCGCAACGGTGACACCTACACCTTCGAGTCGTCCGACCCGGCCGTCGTGTCCGAGGCCGGCGAGACCACGGACGACGTCCGGCAGAGCGCCTTCGCCCGGACCACGTGGTCCGTCACGCAGCGGTCGCTGAAGTTCGACGGCGGGCCGGCGGCGCCGGTCTACCGCTTCGAGGAGACCTCGCGGTACCTCGAGAACTGGGTGCAGTTCGGGTCCACCAACCTGCTGAGCCGGCTCAAGGACCGCGCCAAGCTCCGCCTGACCCGTCTCATCCCGTCCCTGAAGCTGCCGCCTCGGCCCGAGCTGAAGCCCGGCCCCGTCGACTACCGCTTCCCCGGCCCGGTGATCGACGCGACGTTCGACGTCACCACCCGGCGGGTGCTCGCCCTCGTGACGCTTCGCGGCGGGCCGGCCCTGTTCGCGGCCGACGCCCTCACCGGAAAGGTCCGACGCCTGCAGAGCGCGCTTCCGGCCGGCACCGACCGCGTGACCGCGCTCCCGAGCGGCTCGCTGGCGGTCCTCGGGCGCAGCACCGTGCGCACCCTCCGCCGTGACGGCAGGACCACCGCCAGCGCGACCGTCGCCGGTGGCGCGGCGGACGTCGCCTTCGACGGCGCGAGCGGCGGGCTGCTCGTCCTGCGCGGGGACGGGCGGCGCCTGCTGCGCTACTCGGCGACGCTGAAGCTCGCCGGCAGCCGCAAGGTCGCGCTGCCGGCCGGCGCCGGCCCGGCCTCCAGCACCGCCCGGCTGACCGTCGCGGCCGACGGCAGGACGCGGGTCTCGCGCGCCCCCGTCGGGGCGAGCAAGGCGGCGCAGACGTTCGCCACCCCGTCCGGCGCGCGGCTCGTGGTCGGCGGCGGGAAGGCGAAGCTCTTGTCCGCCGCGGGCGCCCCCGTGCCGCGCCGCTCCTTCGCCCTCGCCCCGGGGAGCACGGTGCTCGAGCTGTCCGCGGGCACCGTCACCCGTCGTCCCCCCGCCGGCGCGACCGCCGACGACCTCATCGACAGGCCCGTCCCCGGGCTCGACGGAGCGTCGGCTGCCCCGACGTCCGGCGGGCCCGCAGTCGGCGAGCTGCCATGACCTGCCGGAACCGGAGACCCACCATGCCCCGCCTCATCAGCGCCCTGGCCCTCGCCGCCGTCCTCGTGCTCCCCACGAGCGCCCAGGCCGGCAAGCCGTACGTGCTCGGCAACGTCGGCGTCGGCACGCCGACGGTCGCCGCCGGTCCAGCCGGCGTCTACCACGTGGTCTGGAACGACGAGCGCGCCAACGTCTTCCACTACTGCCAGGTCCTCAAGGGCAAGTCGGGCTGCGCGAAGAGCACCGTCCTGGCCTTCAACGATTCCCCTGACGGAGGGCTCACCGGCGCCCCCGACAAGGCCTGGATCGTCCGCGACATCGACGCGAAGGTCCTCTACCTCGTTCATCCGCAGTACGTCTCGGGCGACACCTATGTCTGGACGTCGGTCGACGACGGGACCTCCTTCACGGGCCCCACGAAGGTCTGGGGTGGCGTCAACGGCGGCCCGGGGACGGACTCCCAGCGGCCGCTCTACTTCCCGGCCGGCAAGTCGATCGCCTTCCCGTCGGTCAACCCCGGTCTGTTCGCCTTCGAGGCGCCGGTCGACGGCAGCATGGCGGCCTCTGAGTCACAGGCGACCTTGAACCAGCAGGGCCTCGGCATCCGCGGTTACCGGCTCGGTCTGGCGACCCTCGAGGACCGCACGCTGGCGACGGCCGATGACCTGGAGAACCTGTACTGGTGGGATGCCGGCAACGGCGAGGACCTGAGCGCCACCCCCACCTGGGGCGGGCCGACATTCATCGGCTCCGGCTACGACTCCTCGATGCACGGGCAGGCGGGCGACGCCTACCTCGCGTACACCGTGCGCCACCCGAAGGGCTGGCGGTTCGAGATCCGCAAGTGGGGCGGGCTCGCCTTCGGCAAGGCGAAGGTCCTCGCGAACACCAACGGCTACCAGGGCAACGTGTACGTGTCGGAGAACGGCTCCCCCGCCGCGATCTACCGCGACAACAAGGACGGGCTCCACTACAGCTACTCGGCCGACGGCGGCAAGACATACGCCACCAAGCTCGTCACGAACTCCGACGAGGTCTACTTCGACCTCAACATGGCGCACGACGACGACGGCGCCGGCCTCGCCGTCTGGACGCGGGAGGGCGCCATCGCGGCGGCCGACCTGACGTCCGTCGCCGACCCGTCGGCGCCCCCGGTGAGCAAGACGGTGACGAAGAACGGGGTGACGACCGGCCTGAACGTGCCTGGCACGTGCGTGGTCGGCGGCAAGAAGTACACCGTCTCCACCGGCGGTCAGGGCAGGGGCCGGCTGAAGAAGGTCCGGTACCGCTTCGGCGGCCAGCAGCAGACCGACACGAAGCCGTCCTGGGGCGCGACGTTCACGGTGCCCAAGAGCGTGAGGTCGGGCGCGGTCATCAAGGTCAGCTCGCTCGCGACCTTCACCCGAAAGAGCACGACGTTCTCGGTGTCGATCAGCACGACCGTCACCGTCTGCGGCGCGTAGAGGAGCCCGGCAGGAGGAGTCCGCCTGCGCCCGGCGCGCAGCGGATACGCTCGGACACGATGTCCGCGCGCACCCTCACGCTGCTGCCGATCGTGGTGGTCGCGCTGTTCCTCGGGCTGATGGTCCTCGTGGTCACCGGCGGTGGGGACGACACCGGCACCGCGGTCTCGGCCGGCATCGAGGACCCGCTGGCCGAGGCGCTCGCCTTCATCCCGGCGGACGCCCCGTTCGTCGGGGTCGTGGAGACCGACACGGCGGCCGGCCCGCTGTCCAGCCTCCAGGCCCTGGGGGCGCGCGTGCCGGGGTCGGCGCTCGTGCTCGGCGAGGCGGGGCGGGCGCTCGGGAGTGTCGACCTGCAGGCCGAGCTGCTGCCGCTGCTGGGCAACCCGCTCGTCGTCGGCGCGGTCGAGCTGCCGCGCGAGGGATCGGCCGCCGCGCCGGCCGGTCTGCCCTTCCGGATCCCCTCGCTCACGCGCCTGGGTCGAGGGACGCGAGCGGCCACGGTGGCGCGCGACCCGGCGGGACTGGGCGACCTGTTCGACCGGCTCACCGACAGCGCCGCCGTCGTCCGCGACGGCGAGTCGCGCGGCTTCGACATCTACACGCGCCCCTCCGACGGCGTGGCGTTCGCGGTCAAGGGGGCGATCCTCGTCGCGTCGGGGTCGCGCACCGATCTCGGCCGTGCCCTCACGCTGCACTCCCGGGCGACCGTCGGCGGTGGCGCGACCGCCGGCGACGGGACCGGTGCGCTGACTCCGGCGTCGATGCGCGAGCGGTTCTCCGGGCTGCCGGGCCGTTCCGCCTCGTTCGCGCGGCTCGCCGTCGACGTCGCCGAGCTGCAGGACGCCGAGGCCGCCGAGCTGGAGGTCCCGTGGGTCGGTGCGCTCCAGCGTGCGGCCTTCGCGGTCGTCCCCAGCGAGGAGACCGTCGACCTGCGGTTCCGCCTCACGACGGACCCGGAGACCGTGACCGACGGCGACGTACCGATCGCCACCGGCCCCGCGACCCCGTCCCCGGCCGCCGGGGAGGACGAGCCGGTCGTGGTGGCGTTCCGCGACGTCGCGCACACGATCGAGTTCGCGCGGCGGACGCTGCGGGCGACCGACCCGCAGCTCGCCCGTGATCTCGACGCGATCGAAGTCAACCTCCGGCGCTTCGCGCGCGTCGATCCGACCTCGCAGCTGCTGTTGCGCCTGACCGGGACGACGACGATCACCACCGGACCCGAGGGTGGTGTCGAGGTCCGGGCGGAGGTCAAGGACCCGGAGGCGATCGGCGACGTGCTCGCCCGACTCGAGGGCATCTCGACGCTCGGGTCCCTGGCCGGTGGGATCGGCGTGGACGTCGAGACCCGCGGCATCACCATCGAGGACGACGGACCCGACACCTACCGGGTGCTCCGCGACGGCTCCCCCGTGGCCCGGGTCGGCGTCCTCGGTGAGGCGCTCGTCCTCAGCACCGACGAGCGCGCGGACCTGCAGGTCCTCGCCGACGCGTTCCCGGAGTCCCCGGACGAGGAGGCGCGCGGCGCGTTCAGTGCCCGGCTGTCGGCCGAGCGTCTGGTCGAACTGGTCGGCGAGCGCCTGGGTCTGCCCGACGGGGCCCAGGAGGCGCTGGGCCCGCTGGGCACCGTGACGATCCGGGCCCGTGGGGAGACCGAGGCGGTCTCCGGCGTCGTGCGGGTCGCGGTCGGCGGGGAGTGAGACCGGGCGGCGCGGGTCGTCCCGGTCAGCGGGCGCCGAAGTTCTGCACGGAGTAGCCGTCGACCCAGCCGGCGCCGATCAGCGTGAAGCCCGGGTTCAGGATGTTGCGCCTATGGCCGTCGCTGTTCATCCAGCCCTCGCACGCGGCCTCGGCGGACCGGAAGCCCATGGCGATGTTCTCCCCCATCGTGTTGAACGGTTCCGCGCCCTGCAGCGCGGCGCTGATGCGATCCCACGGGGTCAGGCCCTCGGGCGTGCGGTGGGCGAAGAAGCCGCGGACGGCCATGTCCGCCGCGTGGGCCGCAGCGGCGCGGGTCAGGCTCGCGTCGACCGACAGCACCGCGAGGCCGCGGGCGGCGCGCTCGCGGTTGGCGCAGGCGACGACACCGTCCTGCAGGGCGGATGTGGCGGGGGCCGGGGCGCTCGAAGCCGGGCTGGCGGCGGGCGCCGTCGGCGCGGCTGCGGCGGTGGGCGCGGCGGGGCGCTTGGTGGCCGGCTTGCGGCACGCACGCTTGACGGCCCGCTTGCGTGCGGCGGTCGGCTTCTTCTTCGCCTTGGCCTTGGCGGCGGCGCACGCCGCCGGCTTGCGCTTGGCCGCGGCGTCGGCCTGGGCGGGGACCGCCACGCCCACGAGGAGAACGGCGGTGACGAGGAGGAGCAGGATCTGCCGAGCGCGGGTCACACCCCTTCATCGACGGGTGTACGACGCTCTGCGGACCGGACGTCCAGATTTCTGGACGTACGTAGTAGCCCGTTGTGGTCGTCAGCCCGCCCAGGCCTGCAGCTGCGGCAGCGGGTCGACCGGGGTGGAGCGCTTGTCCACCCGCCAGCCGCCGGTCCAGATCTCGAAGTGCAGATGCGGGCCGCTCGAAGCGCCCGTGTTGCCGACGTCGCACAGGCGACCGCCGGGCCCCGTGCGCTCGCCCGGCGTGACGACGACGGTCTGGGCACGGCAGTGCGCGAAGAAGAACGAGCGGCCGTCGACGCCGTCGAGCACGATGTACCAGCCGGCGCCGTCCTTCTGGTACTCGACGTGCCGGACCGTTCCGGCGGTCGGCGCGACGACCGGCACGCCGCGCGCGGCGACGATGTCCTGACCCTGGTGCGCGTGGTCGCCCCGTTCGGCGCCGAAGCGGGCCCCGTCGCCACCGAAGCTCCAGGTGCCCTGGACGGGGAAGACCCCGCCCGCACGGACGACCGGGGGCGGTGTCGGCGTCGCGGCGGGCTTCGGCGCCGGCTTGACGGTCAGGTCCGCGCGGCCCGACGCACGGGCCTTGCGCAGCAGCGGCTTGCCGTCGGGGCCCTTGGCGTGCAGACGCACCGTGTAGCGACCGGCGGCCAGCTTCGTGCCCCTCGGCCAGGCGACCGTCTTGGTCCGCCCGGTCCGGACCGCCCCCAGGTCGACGCGCAGCACGCTTCCCCCGCCGCGAGCCGGCCACAGGACGAGTCGAGCCCGAACCGTCTTGACGCCCTGCTGATCGATGCGGAACGTGATCCGCGGCAGCGACCGTCCCGCCGTCACGCTCCCCGGGCGGACGCGGAGGGAGGTCGCGACGGGTTGTGGATCGCGCGGTGGCGTGACCGGCTGGCCGTACTCGGCGCCCCCGGTCGCGCCGCTCGTGGGCGGCACCTGCGCCCCGCCCGCCGTGGCGCCGGAGCTCGGCACCAGCACGGCGAGGCTCGACGCGAGGAACGCGCCGGAGAGCAGCAGGGACTGGCGGAGGCCTGTCACGGTCCAGAGACTCGGCGAGGTGTCCCGCCGCCCCGAGGCCGGGTGCAGCCTTGTGGAGCTTTCGGCCGGGACGGATGGAGCTTTCCGTGGCAAAGCTCGTCAATGCGGTCGTTCCTGCACCCGATCACCCGTCCGGTGCCGACGACCGCAGGAGCCTTCAGTCCTCGTCGAGCAACCGTCCTGCTGCGTCGGTCAGCAGCGGCTTGATCGCTCGCCAGCGGGCGTCGATCTCGTCGGCGCCCGCGACGGGGATCCCCATCACGAGCCCGCGGATGAGCGACACCGACGCGTCGATGAGAGGCACGAAGCGCGGGTCGTCGCTCAGGTCCGGGAACAGTGTCGAGGCGGTGCCGACGATCAGGCCGCCCAGACGCTGCTCGAGCAGGCGCAGCTCGGTCGCGAGCTCCGGCTCCGCCCACGCGGCCGCCCAGAGCTGCGCGGCGGCGATGGCGGGCGGGGAGGTGAACTGCGACCACGCCTGGTCGAGCACCGCCTCGCGCTCCTGCGGCTCGCGCAGCGCGCTCAGGTCGAGCTTGTCGATCGCCTCGTCGGCCAGCTGCATCGCGAGGTGGCTGACGGTCTCCACCAGCAGCGCCTCACGCGTGGGGAAGTGGTGCATGAGCGTGCTCTGCGCGACGCCGGCGAGCTCGGCGACCCGGCGCGTGGTCAGCTCCGCGTAGCCGTCGTCGACGAGTACCTTCCCCGTGGCGTCGAGGAGCGCGGTCCGGGTGGCGACGCGCTGCTCGGCGCGAGTGGGCCGGCGAGGCTCGGGACCGTCGCTCATCGGGGGTCGAGCGAGACGACCGGGATGACCCGGTCCCCTGCGTGCTTCTGGTACTCGGCGTAGGGCTTGTAGATCGCCACGAGCTTCGGCCACAGCTCGGTGCGCTCCGCGTCGTCGACGACACGGGCGCGGACCGGGACCGTCTTCCCGCGCAGCTCGATCTCGGTCTCCGGGTGCGCCTTGAGGTTGTGGAACCAGGCCGGGTGCCTGTCCGTCCCGCCCTTCGACGCGACGATGACGTACCGGTCGCCGTCCTCGAGGTAGATCAGCGGCTGCACGCGCTTCGTGCCGCTCTTCGCCCCGGTCGTGTGGACGAGGCCGACCGGCGCGCCCATCATCCTGCCGCCGACCCTCCCCTTCGTGGCGCGGAAGACCACGGCGTTGAGCTTGGCGACGGCGTTGAACGCGGTCCAGAACTTCGAGGCGGCGGGCGGCGGGGGCTTCGACATGGGCGCAAGTCTCGCACGAACCACCCTTTGAAATTGATCGATCGCACGAACGGCCAACGTGGTAGCGTGCGGTTCGCCGATCAATTGATCGGTCAGTGCAGGGCGACCAGGAGCGAACGTCATGGCGAAGGAGATCCGGGGTTCCCGGCTACGACGGGCGGCGACGATGACCGGGGCGGCCGCTGGCGTCGCAGCGCGCGAGGCGTCCGCCCGTGCGATGACGAAGACCGGCGACTCCGACGCCCGGCGCGCTGCGGCCAACCGGCAGCAGCTCAAGTCCGCGCAGTCGCTCGTCAAGGTCTTCGCCGGCATGCGCGGGGCGGCGATGAAGGTCGGACAGACGCTGTCGGCCGTCGACCTCGGGCTCGTGCCCGAGGAGATCCGGCCCGAGTTCCAGGAGATCCTCGCCCAGCTCCAGCAGGGGGCCAAGCCGGTCTCCTTCTCCGCCATCCGCAAGGTCGTCGAGGAGGACCTCGACGAGAAGCTCTCCGAGTCGTTCGCCTCGTTCGACGAGACACCGATCGCCTCCGCGTCGATCGGCCAGGTGCACCGCGCGACGCTGCACGACGGCCGCGACGTCGCCGTGAAGGTCCAGTACCCCGGCATCGCCGAGGCGATCCACGCGGACATGCAGAACCTTCGGCTGGGACTCAAGCTCCTGTCCGCGATCGCCCCGGGGATCGACACCGGCGCCATCGCCGACGAGATCCGCGAGCGGATCAGCGAGGAGCTCGACTACGAGCTCGAGGCGTCCAACCAGCGCGCGATGGCGCGGGCGTACAAGGGGCACCCCTTCGTCCTGGTGCCCGATGTCGTCATGCCGCTCTGCCGCGAGCGCGTGATCGTCATGGACTTCGTCGAGGGCCGCCGCTTCGCCGAGGTGAAGGACCTGCCGGTCGCGGAGCGCGACCGCTTCGGCGAGATCCTCGTGCGCTTCTACCTGAACGGCCCGCTGCGCCACCGGCTGCTCAACGGCGACCCACACCCGGGCAACGCGCTCTACCTCGAGGACGGCCGGATCGCGTTCCTGGACTTCGGGTTCTTCAAGCGGATGGGCGACATGGAGGTCGACCATCTCGTGCGGTCCACGCGCGCGACCTACGAGGGCGACGCGGACAAGCTGCTCGCGCTGGTCGCCGAGCTCGGCGCCCTGCCGCCGGACCCGAAGCTGGCCCAGCCGTTCTTCGAGAACTACCAGGCGATCTTCGGCTGGCTGATGGTCGACGAGCCGCTGCTCGCCGACCCGCGCAAGACCGCGGACATGATGCGCCGGTACACGCAGATGCGCGGGGAGGACGGCTTCGACCAGATGACGCTGCCCGCGGAGCACTTCGTGCTCATGCGTGCGGTCATGCTGCTGATCGGCCTGCTCGGGCAGCTCGGCGCGACCAACACCTGGTTCGACATGGCGCGGGAGTGGCTGCTCGGCGACGAGCCCGTCACCGAGCTGGGCCGCCTCGAAGCGGAGTTCTTCGCCGGCCGTCACGAGTACACGACGGTGGTGGCGGTACCTGTGCCCGCGACCGCCGAAGGCGGGCGTTGGGTATGAGTACCGTCCACGCGAAGACCCCGACCGTCAGCGGGCTCCACGCCGCGCAGTCGATGCTCGTCCGCGGCCTGCACGTGAAGTCCCCGATCATCCAGGGGGCGCAGGGCAGCGACATCGCGAAGATGCGGATCGGCCGGCGCCAGTCCTTCACCATCAAGCACCCCGACTACGTCGACCACGTCCTGCACGAGGCCGCCGGGAAGTACCACAAGAGCATCGAGTACGAGCTGCTGCGGGCGGTGCTCGGGCTCAACCTCTTCACCGACGAGGACGAGTCCTGGCGGCGGCACCGGATGATGCTCAACCCGACGATGTCCAAGCGGCACGTGCGGGGGATGGTCGACCTGATGATCGACCCGATCGAGTCCTACATGGAGACGTTCGACGACGGTCGCGACCGGATCGACGTCGAGATGTCGTCCTCGATGGTCGGGCTCACGATGGACGTCGTCGGCGCCGCCCTCTTCGGTCACCGGTTCGGCGAGGTCGGCCAGAAGATGACCAAGGTGGTGACGACCGGGCTGCGCAGCGCCGAGGTCGCCACCCGGTTGCTGATGGTCGTCGCACCGCCGGTGTGGGGCATGCGCGCCTTCGCCAAGGCGCTGCACCACGCGCCGTACGTCCCGCCGCCGCTCAACTCCCTGCAGTGGGTCATGCGGACCGTCGACGACGTGGTCTGGAAGCTGATCGACGAGCGTCGCGCGCACCCGACCGACACCGACGACCTGCTCAACCTGCTGCTGAACACGCGCGACGAGCAGGGCGAGCACCTCCCGCTCAAGCGCGTGCGCGACGAGGTCACGACGTTCATGCTCGCCGGCCACGAGACGACCGCCAACGCGCTGTCGTGGATGTGGTACCTGCTGGCGCTGAACACCGACGCCCGCGACCGCATGCTCGCCGAGATCGACGAGGTCCTCGACGACCGCCGCCCGACGGTGGAGGACATCCCGAACCTGCCGTGGACGACCGCGTGCTTCCAGGAGTCGATGCGGTTCTACCCGCCCGCCTGGGTCATCCCGCGCCTGTGCGTCGAGGACGACGAGATCGACGGGCACCGGATCCCGAAGGGCTCCACGGTGATCGTCCCGATCCACGCGATCCACCACGACGAGCGGTTCTGGCCGGACCCGGAGGTCTACGACCCTTCCCGGTTCCTGGCGGAGAACGCCCGCGGCCGGCACCGCTCGGCGTACCTGCCGTTCGGCGGCGGGCGGCGCATCTGCATCGGCACGAGCTTCGCGCTGATGGAGACGACCTTGATCACCGCGATGATGAGCCAGCGGTTCGTGTACGACCTCGTGCCGGGGCATCCGGTCGAGCCGGAGGCGACGCTGACGCTGCGCCCCCGCAACGGTGTGAAGATGGTGGCGCGGCGACGGGCCGCGAACGCGATGAGGGAGGCAGCATGAGCAGGACCATCGACCACGAGGTCGTCGTCATCGGCGCCGGGTTCTCCGGCATCGGCACGTCGATCCGCCTGACGCAGGCGGGCATCGACGACCACCTCCTCGTGGAGGAGGGCGACGACGTCGGCGGCACCTGGCACTGGAACACCTACCCGGGCGTCGCGGTCGACATCCCGTCGTTCAGCTACCAGTTCAGCTTCGAGCGCCGGACCGACTGGTCGCGCGTCTACGCCCCGGGCACGGAGCTGCGGGCGTACGCCGACGACCTCGCGACCAAGCACCGCATCCGTGAGCGCACACGCTTCGGCACGCGCATCACCGGTGCGACGTTCGACGAGGCGCTGGACCTCTGGCGTCTGGAGACCTCCGACGACGACGAGATCACGGCGCGGTTCGTCGTCGGTGCGACCGGGGTGCTCACGCAGCCCAAGCCGCCGGCGATCGAGGGGCTCGCGTCGTTCGGCGGGACCACGATCCACACCGCCCGGTGGGACCACTCGGTGGACCTGAAGGGCAAGCGCGTCGCCGTCATCGGCACGGGTGCCTCAGCGGTCCAGCTGATCCCGGAGATCGCGCCCGACGTCGCCTCCCTGACCGTGTTCCAGCGCACGCCGATCTGGTGCCTGCCCAAGCCCGACGGCCCGCTCCCCGGTGCCGTGAAGTGGATCATGGGGAAGGTTCCCGGCGGGGACCTGCTCGCCCGCGGCGCCAGCCAGGCGTTCGTCGAGGTCACCTTCCCGCTGGCCGCCCACTACTCGGGCGTCATCCCGTTCGGGAAGCTCGGCGAGAAGCTCGCCCGCCGCGCGCTGCAGGACGTGCAGGACCCGGTGGTGCGCGAGAAGCTGACGCCGAAGTACGACGTCGGCTGCAAGCGCCCGAGCTTCCACAACGGCTACCTGCAGACCTTCAACCGCGACAACGTGCTGCTGGAGACCGACCCGATCGTCCGGGTCACCAAGACCGGCGTGAAGACCGCCTCCGGCACGCTGCACAAGGTCGACGTCCTCGTGCTGGCGACCGGGTTCAAGGTCTTCGAGAGCGGCAACATGCCGCCGTTCCGGGTCACCGGCCGTGACGGTGTCGATCTCGAGGCGTGGTGGGACGAGCACCGCTTCCAGGCCTACGAGGGCGTGAGCGTCCCCGGGTTCCCGAACTTCTTCACGGTCCTCGGGCCCTACGGGTACAACGGCTCCTCCTACTTCAACCTGATCGAGACCCAGACGCGGCACATCCTGCGCTGCCTGAACCGGGCACGGGCGGAGGGCGCGACTTCGGTGGAGGTGCGGCGCGAGGCCAACGACCGCTACTTCCACTCGATGCTCGCGCGGCGCGGCGGCCAGATCTTCTGGCAGGACAGCTGCTCCACGGCCAACAGCTACTACTTCGACAAGCACGGGGACGTGCCGTTCCGCGCGTCGCCGACGCTCGAGACCGTGTGGCGCTCGGCGCGGTTCGACCTCGACGACTACGCCTTCACGAAGGTCCCGGCCCCGGTGGAGGCCGTTGCATGAGCCGGGTGAAGCTCGCGGGTGCGCTCGCCGTCGTGACCGGGGCGGGCAGCGGGATCGGCGCGGCCACCGCCCAGCGGTTCACGGCCGCCGGCGCGTCGGTGATCGGGATCGACATCGACGGAGACGCGGCCGCGGAGGTGTGCGGCGCGTCGTCCTCCTACGTGTGCGACGTCGCTTCGCGCACGGCCGTCGAGGAGGTCGCCGCGCGCATCGCGGCCGACCACGGCGACGTCGACGTCCTGGTCAACAACGCGGGCGTCGGCATCTACGGGCCGTTCCTCGATGCGTCGCTGGACGACTGGGACTGGCTGACGTCGATCAACCTCGACGGCGTCGCGCACGGCTGCCACGCGTTCGGGCGGGGCATGGTCGAGCGAGGGCACGGACAGGTCGTGAACGTCGCGTCCGGTGCCGCCTACATCCCCAACCGCAACATGGCCGCGTACTGCGCCACGAAGGCCGCGGTCGTGTCGATGTCGCAGTGCCTGCGGGCGGACTGGCGGTCGCACGGCGTGGGGGTCAGCGTCGTGTGTCCCGGCGTGATCGCCACCCCGATCGCGCGTGCGACCCGCTACGTCGGGGCACACGCGGGCAAGGCGGAGCGCGGTGCCGCGCTCCTCGCGCGGGGTCACTCGCCCGACCTGGTGGCGAAAGCGATCGAGGACTGCGTGAAGCGCAACCGCGACGTGGTGCCGGTCGGCTTCGAGTCGACGATCGCCTACAAGCTGCTGCGCGGTGCGCCGCAGCCGATCCAGAACCTCGTCGCCCGCGGAGCGATCTGACATGCACCACCGCGTGGTGATCATCGGCGCCGGGATCTCCGGCATCGGGATGGCGGTCCGGCTGAAGCGCGAGGGCATCGACGACGTCGTGCTGCTCGAGCGCAACCACGCGGTCGGCGGCACCTGGTTCGAGCACACCTACCCCGGCTGCGCGTGCGACGTCCCGACACACCTCTACTCGTACTCCTTCGCACGCAACCCGAACTGGTCGCGGCTGTTCCCGCGGCAGGACGAGATCCTCTCCTACGTCCGCGGCGTCGCCGACGACCACGGCGTGATCCCGCACGTGCGCTTCGGGACGGAGCTCGTGGAGGCACGCTGGGACGAGGCCGCCTCGCTGTGGCGGCTGGAGACGTCCGGCGGGTCGCTGACCGCCGAGGTCCTCATCAGCGCCGTCGGCGGCACGGCCGAGCCGCACGCGCCCGACTTCCCGGGCCTCTCGACGTTCAAGGGCCACAGCTTCCACTCCGCCCGCTGGGACCACCGGCACACGCTGGACGGCGAGCGCGTCGCGGTCATCGGCACCGGGCCGGCGACCGCGCAGTTCCTCCCGCGCATCGCGCCCCGGGTCGGCCACGTCACCGTGATGCAACGCACGCCGCCGTGGATCATGCCGCACCCCGACCGTGCGGTCCCGCTGCCCGAGCGGCTGCTGTACAAGCTCGCGCCGGCGGTGCAGGACCTCCACCGTAACCTGCTGTTCGCGCTCTACGAGGGCCTCGGGTACGGCTTCCACTCCGACCCCCGTGTCCTCCGCCCGCTCGAGGAGCTCGGCAACGCGCACCGCCGCCTGCAGGTGAAGGACCCGGTGCTGCGCGAGCAGCTCAAGCCCCGGTACCGGCTCGGCTGCAAGCGGCCGATGATGTCCAACACGTACTACCGGGCGTTCAACCGGCCGAACGTCACGCTGTCGACCGCGGCGATCAAGAAGGTGACCGCGCGCGGCATCCGGACCGACGACGGGGTCACCCACGAGGTCGACACCATCATCTTCGGCACCGGGTACCGGTACTCGAGATCGCAGGGCGTCGACCGGATCGTCGGGCGCGGCGGCACCTCGCTCGGCGACGTCTGGCGCCCTTCGCCTCACGCGTACAAGGGCGCGACCGTGGCCGGGTTCCCGAACCTGTTCATGCTGCTCGGCCCGAACTCGATCGGGATCAACTCGGCGATCTTCTCGCTCGAGGCGCAGATGACGTATGCCCTCGGGGCGATCCGGGCGATGGAGGCCCGCGGCGCGTCATCGATCGAGGTGAAGGCCGACGTCATGGCGTCCTACGCGGCCGAGATCGACGCGATGAACGAGGGCACCGTGTGGACGGCGGGCGGCTGCTCGAGCTACTACCTCGACGAGTCCGGGCGGCAGTTCGCGCTGTACCCCGGCTTCGCCTCCGGCTACCGGCGCCGGACGCGGAGCTTCGACGAGGAGAACTACTCCCTGTCGGCCGCGGCGTAGGCTGCGCGCATGCACTGGCTCCTCCGCGGCCCCCGGGCCATCATCGAGCTGCCCTGGACGCTGGAGCGCCTCGCGGGCGCGGTGCAGAACCTCGACCGCCTCGCGGACCTCGACGAGTCGCTCGAGAAGATCGCGTCGCTCGGCGAGAGCGTCGAGCAGCTGTCCAAGGTGGTCGAGTCGCTCCCGGAGCTGACGCTGCACGCCGGCCAGCTCGAGGGCCTCACGGCTGCGGCGTCGTCGCTGCCGGAGCTCACGGCGTCGGCAGCGTCCCTGCCCAAGCTCGCGGACGCGGCAGCGTCGCTGCCGGAGCTCGCGGCGGCCGCCGCAGCCCTGCCCGCACTGACCGAGTACGCCGCGTCGCTGCCCGCGCTGACCGAGCACGCTTCGGCGCTCCCCGAGCTCGCGCCGCGCGTCGCCCGCCTGGAGGCGATGGTCGAGACGATCCTGAAGGACCTCGAGACCCTGCAGCCGGCGGTCGGTGCGCTGCAGGCCGTCGCCGCGGAGTTGCATACCGCGGTCGGCCCGATCTCACGGATCGCGGGGCGCATCCCGGGGTCCAAGGACAAGGCGCCGAAGTCCCTGCCGGTGGGGTGAGCCCGCGCACACCGCGGTCCTGGTCCACGAGACTGGGCTGGACCGCCTGAGCACGGGTCCGGTGCCGTGCGTTCGACGCGCTGGGTGGGGGGTTTCGTACGGCACCCGTCCCCGTCACGTGTGGTGGGGGCGAATCGGCACGGATCCGTGACCGTCACGTCTGGTTCCGTGACACCGCAGCGGCCAGCGTGCAGGGATGCCCGACTGGAACCAGATCGCCAAGCACGCACGCGAGCAGGACGGCGCCGTCTCGCTGGCACAGCTCCGCGGGGCCGGGATGTCGGACGACCAGGTGCGCCGTGCGTGCGTGTCGGGGCAGCTCCACCGGCGCCACCGCGGGGCGTTCGTCGTCGGCGGGGACATCCCGTCCCGGTACGCGAGGATCTGGGCCGGCTACCTCGCGGTCGGCCCCGACGTGTGGGTGGACGCCATGACCGCGCTGGAGCTGCTCGCGCTGCACGAGCGGGTGGGCGAGGAGATCCACCTCGGCTGTGCGACCCGGCGGCGCTCCCGTGGCCTGCTCCGGGTCCACGAGGGCCCTCGGGTGGAGCGGCGGCATCTCTGGCGCAAGCGGGGAATGCTGGTCGCGGCACCGCCGCTCGCGCTGCTGGGCGCCTCGCTGACCCTGGACGACGACCGCCTGGCCGTCGTGGTCGCGAACGTGGTCGCGAAGCGTAAGACGTCGCTGCCGAAGCTCGATCAGGTCCTCGGCGAGTTCGCCGGCCATCACGGGTGTCCACGTCTGGCCCGGGTCGTCGACGCCGAGCGTTCCGACCCCGGGTTCGGGCGGACGAACGCGGAGATGGAGGCGATGTTCCTGCCGATGATCCGGGCCCTGCCCGATCTCCCGCCGTACCTGCGGAACGAGCGGGTCGAGCTCGAGCCCGGGTACGTCGTGGTTCCGGACGTCTGGTTCCCCGGGCCGCGCGTGTGGCTGGAGCTCGACTCCCGCACGTGGCACGAGCGGCGGAAGACGATGGACGACGACCGCCGCAAGGACCAGCGGGCGGTGGCGCTCGGCATCGTGCCGTTCCGCATCACGTGGCAGCACCTGCTCCACGAGTGGGACGCGGTCGCCGCCGACCTCCTGGCGGTGCTGCACCGGGGCATCTGAGCGGGTGCCGTGCGTTCGACGCGCTGGGCGCCAGGTTTCGTACGGCACCGCGAGGGGTGGGGTGTCGAGGGCCTCCGGCCCTCGGCCTCAGCCCGCCGCGGTCAGCTCGTCGCGTGCGAGCTCCTGCGCGTCGCGGGGCGCCGGTGTGCGGTGCGCGACCCACGTCGCGTGCAGGAACCGCTCGATCACCCGCGCGGTCCGCGCGCTGCGCACGGTCGGCACGGAGTCGAACGCGTGCTGCGCGCCCACGAGTTCGACGCCGAGCACGGCCTCGCGTGAGACCCCGCGGAGCGCGCGGACGAACTCACGGCTCTCCGCGGCCGGGACCAGGGAGTCGCTCGTCCCCTGGACGACGAGGAACGGCGGCGCGTCCGCATGGACGCGGTGCAGCGGCGACACGCGACGGAACCGCTCCGGCTCGCGGTCGGCCCGGGCCTTGACCACGATCCACTCGCAGATCTGCGCGAGCGCCGGCAGGTTGTGGCTCGCGAGGAGGTCGTAGATCCCGTAGAACGGGACGGCGGCCTGGACGCTGCAGTCCGCGTCCTCGAAGCCGGGCTGCAGCGAGGCGTCGCCCGCGGTCAGCGCGGCGAGGGCGCTCAGGTGCCCGCCGGCCGAGCCGCCCGTGATCGCGACGAACGACTCATCGACGCCGAAGCGCTCCGCGTTCTCCCGCACGAACGCGATCGCGCGCTTGACGTCCTCGACGTGCTCCGGAAGCGTCGCCTGCGGGCTCAGCCGGTAGTCGACGTTGAACCCCACCCACCCGTTCGCGGCGAGGTGGTTGAGCAGCGGCACGCCCTGCTCGTGGCGCGACCCGAAGAACCAGGCACCGCCGTGCAGGTGGATGACCGCGGGCCGTGGCGCATCGTCCCGACCGACCGGTCGGTAGGCGTCCAGCCTCAGCGCCCGACCGTCCACCGTCGCGTAGACGATGCCGCGCTCGTGGGCGACGCCGCGCCGCCAGAACATGAGGAACGGGAACACCACGTGCAGCCAGGGAAAGCGGGGCGCGCGGTCGAGCACCACCGGCTCGCCGTCGCCCCCGTCGACGTCGACCACGGTCCGCACGGAGCCGAGCACGTGGGGCAGGACGACGAGGACGGCCGCTCCCCAGCACGCGAGGCCGACGACGCCCGCAGGCGACCCGAGGGCACCGACGGAGACCAGCCCGGCGACCACCAGCGCGCCGACGACGATGAGGTGCAGCGCGAGCTCCGTGACCACGAACGCCAGGAACCAGCTCGGCAGCACGAGCAGGAACGCCCGCTGCGGCCGCCAGGAGTTGGCGGCCGCAGCGAGGCATCCGGCCCCGAGCGCCAGGAGCAGCCAGGAGCCGAGCACGGCTCAGGCGCCCACCAGCACGCGCTTCTCGACCGCGCCGATGACCCGGTCGGCGCCCTCGATGAGGAAGCCGGGAGGCGTCTCCACGGTCGGGGCCTGCCCGCGCATCCGGCCGAGCCGCACGCAGATCGCCGCCATCAGGACCAGCAGCGAGATATCCAGGGCGAGCACCAGGAACAGCGCGGGCATCCATGCCCACGTCGCGCCGTCGTCCTTGCGCTCGATCTGCAGGATCCGCGTGTCCTTGACCATCGCGCGCGTGGCGACCGGCTCGGCGGCGAACCCGCCGAAGTCGAGCGCCGTGTCGGCGGGCATGCGGATGGGGGCGGACAGCATCGTGCGGCCCTTGTGGAAACGCGCGAAGGACTTCCACGTGCCGCCGATCGGGACCGGCCGCGAGGAGCGCAGCGTGCCGTCCGCCTGGCGGATGAGCTTCTCCGCGTAGCGCCCGTCGCCCTGCCACCCGAGGATGTACGCCCAGTTGCCGTCGACCGCGAGGTCGGGCTTCGACAACGTCACGGTCACGTCGGCGACCTGGGTCCGCCCGCCGCCGGGCGCGACACCCTCGCGGACGTCCGACACCCGTACTTCGGCGGTCACACCAGCAGGCTCGGTGATGATCGACGCGTTCACGCAGAGGGCGAGCACGACGCCGGCGGCGCCGAGCGCCGTCCACAGTGGGCGCCGCCCGAGACCCAGCGTGCCGGTGAGCGCCTGCGACATCAGCGCACCGAGCACGCCGCCCGCCACACCCGCGGCCGCGGCAACCGGGATCGCCTCGGCCAGCAGCGCCGGCTCCCAGGCGATCGGGTACGCGACGTGCGTCCAGCCGTAGTTCGCGGCGAGGCCGATCGTGCCGACGCCCAGACCCGCCAGGGCGCCGAAGCGCACGGGCGAGCGGACACCGCGGAACGCGATGGCCTCGATGATCAGCGCCTCTGCGATGAACAGCGGCATCGCGGGCATGGTGGTGTCGAGCGGGCCGCCGATCGCGAGCGTCATCGCCAGCTGCATCGGCATCCAGATCGCCAGTGCGCCGAAGGTCGCCCCGCGGCCGCCGAGCAGCCGGGCGAGGACCATCGTGTGTGCGCCGCCGAACGCGAGGATCATCGGCATCCAGACCTCGCGGTACTGCGGCACGCCCCAGTTGAACTCGCTCAGGGCGGCGGTCCACAGGTAGAGGAAGATGCCGGCGAGCACCGCCACGACCGGACGGCGCAGCACGCCGCGGCCGCCGAACGGGTCGCGTCCGGCCGCGCGGGCGCCCTCGGCGAGCAGCAGTGCCGCGCCGATCCCGGCGCACAGCACCCCGCCGATGAACATCGTGTGGGTCGGGCCCCAGAGCGTGACGTCCTGGCCGAAGATCCGGTGCCAGAGGTCGTCCAGCGGGAAGCCGGCGAGCGCGAACGCCGAGGCGCTCGAGAGCAGCAGGGCGGACGCCGGGACGGTGCCGACGCCGCGCAGGTGGAAGGCCACGGACGACGACCGCGACGCCTTGCGCGGCGCGAGCCCGACGGACAGGACGCCCATCAGGAACATGCCGATCAGGCCGAAGAGCAGCGGGTAGTGGGCGGCGGTGCCGAGCGGACCCTCGTCGCGGCCGACGTCGATGTGCAGGCCGATGTCCCACGTTGCACCCCAGATCGTCAGGAGCGCGCAGGCGATGCCGCCGATGCCGGGGATCGCCGCCCAGCCGGGGATGCCGAGCGCCTGCTCGACGCGCCCCTCGAACCGGCGGAAGCGCGGGGCGCCGCCGCGGCGGTAGGCGATGATGAAGGCCAGCAGGACGAAGGTGACGGCGGAGATGCCGCCGCCGACGATGAGGATGTCGGCGATCGGCGCGCCGCCGGCGGGCTTGTCGATCACGGTCGGCGCGGCCTGTGCGAGGAAGCTCATGAGGAGGACTCCAAGGACGAGGGGGTGGTCAGCAGGGGCCGGTCGTCGACCGGTGCGCTAGCAACACCCAGGACGAGATCCTGGGCCTGCAGCGACGCGGTGGGGGCCGCGGCGGCGAGCGCCCGCGGCAGACGCCGGCTGCGCATCGCGCGCTGCTCGGCGAGCGGCTGCACGACGCCGCGGAAGGTCAGCGCGCCGCCGACGTAGCGGGGCGCCCAGGTCTTGGCCTTGCGGCCGAGCACGGCCCGCTCGATGGCGTCCGCCGCGACCTCGACCGAGACGTGCCTGCGCACGAAGAACGGCATGAGCTTCTCCATCGCCTGGGAGCTCTCGTGGTGCATCGCGCCGCGAACCAGGTCCGTGTCGATGAAGCCGAAGTACGCGCAGCCGACCCGCGTGCCCCCAGGCCGCAGCTCCTGCCGCAGCGAGTTGGTCAGCGCCTCGACGCCGGCCTTGGACGCGGCGTAGGCACCCATGAGCGGGGCATGTGACGCGGCGGCCAGCGAGGCGACGTTGAGCAGGTAGCCCTTGCGCTCGATCACGTACGGCGCGGCCGCCCTCACCGTCCGCAGGACGCCGAGGAGGTTGACGTCGAGCTCGCGCTCGAGCTGCTCCATCGGCGCGTCGACGACGGAGCCGATGAAGTGCAGCCCGGCGTTCGCCACGGCCACGTCGACGCCGCCGAACCGCTCTGCCGCACCGTCGACCGCGCGCTGCACGGCGGCGCCGTCGGTGACGTCGGCCTCGAACGCGGCGGCGCGTGGGCCGAGCCGGTCGGCGAGGGCGTGCAGCTTCTCCGGCTCGAGGCCGACGAGCGCGACGTTCGCGCCGCGGGCGTGCAGCCGCTCCGCCGAGGCGGCGCCGATGCCGCGGGCGGCACCGGTGATGAGGACCGTGCGTCCGGCGATGTCCCAGCTCATGCCCGGACCTCCGAGGACGACGACGTCGCGACGGGCGTGGCGACCGGCGCCGGCGCGTCGAACCGGTAGTCGGCGTCCTCGATCGTGCCGAGCGTCCGGCGGAACCGCAGCGACGACGCGGGCCACAGCGTGGTGTTCCGCCCGGCGTCGTCCAGGTACCAGGAGCTGCAGCCGCCGCGGATCCACACGGTCTTCTCCATCCGGGCGTCGATCCAGTCGTTGAAGCGCGCCTGCGCCTCCGGCCGCGGCTCGATGACCGCGTCGCCGCGTGCGTCGAGCCGGTCGAGCGCCGCCATGGTGTGCGCGACCTGCTGCTCGATCATGAAGACCTGGGAGGTGTGGCCGGTGCCCGTGTTGGGCCCGGGCATGAGGAAGAAGTTCGGGAAGCCGGCGATCGTCGTCCCCTTGTGGGCCCGCATGCCGTCCTTCCACGCGGTCCGCAGGTCGAGCCCGTCGCGACCCAGGACCTGCAGGTCGCCGACCGGGTCGGTCGCCGCGAAGCCGGTGCCGAAGACGATGACGTCGGCCTCGTGCTCGACGCCGTCACGCGTGACGACCCCGCGCTCCGTGACGCGCGAGATCCCCCCGCCGACGACGTCGACGTTCTCGCGGGCGAGCGTCGGATACCAGTCGTTGGAGAGCAGCAGCCGCTTGCATCCGATCGCGAAGTCGGGCTTGAGCTCGGCGGCCAGCGCCGGGTCCTTGATCGACCGGCGGATCCAGGCGCGCCCGACGGCCTCGAGCGGCTTCGTCAGGAACTGGAAGCGCGTGTTGCCCAGGCCGGCGTACTCCTGCGTCGCCCAGACGAGGCCGCGCACGGCCTTCTGGGTGACCGGCAGTCGGCGATGGAGCCACTGCTGCACGCGCGGGATCGGGAAGTCCGGCTTGGGGAGGATCCACGGGGCGGTCCGCTGGAAGACGTCGACGTGGCCGGCGTCCTTCGCGATCCGCGGCACGAACTGGATGGCCGAAGCGCCTGTGCCGACCACCGCCACCCGCGCTCCGCGCAGGTCGACGTCGTGGTCCCACTGCGCGGAGTGGAACCAGGGACCGGCGAAGTCGCCGAGGCCTTCGACGTCCGGGTAGGAGGGACGGGAGAGCCCGCCGGGCGCGTTGACGACGACACGCGCCGAGTACGCAGGCTCGCCGTGCACGTCGACGGTCCACCGCTGCGTCGCGTCGTCCCAGCGCATGCCGGTGATCTCGCTGCCGAACCGTAGATGCTCCCGGACGCCGAACCGATCGCAGCAGTCCTCCATGTAGGCGCGGATCTCGTCGTGCGGTGCGTAGAACCGCGACCAGTCGGGCTTCGGCGCGTAGGAGAACGAGTAGTAGGGCGTGGGGACGTCGCAGGCGCAGCCGGGGTAGTGGTTGGCCTTCCAGGTGCCGCCCAGACCGTCGGCCTTCTCGAGCACGACGAAGTCGTGGCGGCCGGCGCGGCGCAGGGCTATGGCCGTGCCGAGTCCGGCGAAGCCGGATCCGACGACGGCGACGTCAACGTGGGTCAGCGACATGCTGTGCGTCCTCCTCAGGACAAAGTTACGGCTTCGTAGCTACGTCATCGTTACATACTCCTGACCGGTCGGACAGTCACACTGCGTCCGTGGCCGCCCGCACCCCACGCCTCGCACCCGAGGTCCGTCGCACCCAGTTGCTGGACGTGACGCTCGACCTCATCACCGAGGAGGGCTTCCCGGCGGTCACCGTCGAGGCGGTCGCGCGACGCGCCGGCGTCACCCGCCCGGTGATCTACGACCAGTTCGGCGACCTCGACGGGCTGCTGGTCGCGCTGCTGGACCGCGAGGAGGAGGCGGCGCTGACGCCGCTGCTCGCCATCGTGGGCGAGGACCTCGGGGACGACGTCGACCCCGAGGCCTTCCTCGTCTACGCGGTCCAGACGTTCTTCGAGGCTGTCCTCGAGGCGCCGCGGACCTGGCGGCTGGTCGTCATGCCGCCACGCGGCCGTACGCCCGAGCTCGAAGCCCGCGTCAGCGCCAGCCGCGCGGTGATCGTCGCGCGGGTCGCGGCGCTCCTGCAGTGGGGGATCGAACGCCGGGGTGGCCCGGACGGCCTCGACGCGGACCTCTTCGCGCGGATCGTGGTCGCCGCCGGGGAGGACGGCGTGCGCCTGATGCTGGACCACCCCGAGCGCTTCCCGCCGTCGCGCCTGGCGGGGCTCGCCCGCGAGGGCCTCGCACTGCTGCCGCCCGACGCGCGCGCGGGCGGGGCGGCGCCGCCGGCGCTGCCCGACCAGGGACCGCCGCGGGTCACGCAGGTCCCGGCAGCGGGCACGCGGATGCCGCAGGCCGACCGCCGCCGGCAGCTCATCGGCGTGGCATTCGAGCTCGTCGCGGACGAGGGGTTCGACGCCCTGACGATGGAGGCGGTCGCCCGGCACGCCGGGGTCAGCAAGGTCGTCGTCTACCGCTCCTTCGCGAACGTCGGCGTGCTCCTCCTCGCCCTGCTGCGGGTCGCCGACCGGCGCACGAGCGCGACGCTCGAGCGTCTCCTCCCCACCGACCCGTCGGGTCGCCCGCCGGCGTCGTTGCTCGGCGAGGCGCTGGCTGCGCTGCTCGCCGCCGCGGAGCACGACCCGCCCCTGTGGCGCCTGGCGCTGCTGCGGCCCGAGCTCGCCCCCAAGCCCGTCCAGGCCATCATCGACCGCCGCCGCTCCGCACTGGCCAGGCAGCTCCGCCCGCTGGTGCGCTGGGGACTCGACGGGGTCGGCGCCGAGGCGTCCGGCGTCGACGTCGAGGTGCTGACCCGTCTGCTCCTCAGCGCGGGGGAGGAGCTGGTCCGCGTGGTGCTGGACGAGCCGCGCACGCCGGCCCGCGAGGTGCTCGAGCAGGTGTGGGCCCTGCTGGACCGGCTGCCGGTCGTAGGATCGGACGCATGAACCACGACCGTCCGCTCCACGAGTTCCTCCTGCGCCGCGCGGTCGCGATGGCGGTCGTCTTCCTCGTGATCCTCGGGATCCTCGAGCTGGTGTCCTGACGTGACAGCATCCGGCACATGACCCACGCCGAGCGCCTCGGGCGCGCCCTGCAGGACCGGGAGCTCGTCAGCATCGAGCGGACCATCTCCGACGACGTCTTCGACGCCTACGTCCTCGGCGTCGGGACGGCCTGGGTGCTGCTCGCACCGGTGGAGACGTCGGTGCTGCGCCTCAACGGCGTGACGGCGCTACGCCTGCAGGACATCGAGACCGTCGACGCGCCGGAGTCGACGTTCGTCGCGCGGGCCCTCGAGCACCAGGAAGAACATCCGCAGCCGGTCTCGCTCGCGCTCGACAGCCTGCGGGCACTCGTCAACGAGGGCATCGGCCGGTACCCGCTGGTGACGCTCCATGCCGAGGGCGGCGAGTTCTCGGAGGTCCTCATCGGCGTGCCGGTCGAGTGGCCGGACGGGGCGGTCGAGCTGCTGGAGATCGACGCCGACGCGGAGTGGATGGACGACACGCAGGTGCAACCGCTCGACGACGTCACCCGCGTCGACTTCGGCGCCCGCTACGAGCAGCTGCTGTGGGAGCTCGGCGGCCCGCCGCCCGGCTGACCCGCCGGTCCCGCCCGCGACGGCGCCCGTACCCCGGGCATGACTGCCACCGCCGCCCGCCCCTCCGTGCTGCCCGAGGGCCGCCACGACGTTCTCCCGGACTCGACGGCGGCGTTCACCGTCGCGCACTTCCGCGTCCAGAAGGTCCGCGGGACGCTCGGCGACGTGCAGGGCACGATCGAGATCGCCGACGGCCGCATCGTCGCCGAGGGCTCCGTCGACGCGGCGTCGGTGCGGACCGGCACCCCGCCGCGCGACGCCCATCTGCGCTCCTACCTCTTCGCCGTGAAGGAGCACCCGCGGATGCGGCTGCACGTCGACGCCGCGGTCGGCCGCGAGGTCCCAGCGACGGTCTGGATCCGCGAGCGCCCGGTCACGGTGCTCGCCCGCATCGACGGGACGGCCGACGCGCTGCGCGTGCGGTTCGACCTCGACCGCCGCGAGGCCGGCCTGACCTGGCCTGCGCCCGTCGAGGCGGGCGGCGTCGCCGTCGGTCGCAGGGTCGCGGTCGAGCTCACGCTGCGCCTGGCGCCGAGCGCCGGCTGACGCGACGCGGCGAGACGCTACGACGTGGCCGCCGGTGCGGCGGCGAGCATCCGGCCCAGCAGCTCCATCGACCCCTGCTTGTGCAGGTGGTCGTTGAGGTTGCCGCACTTCGGCGACTGCACGCACGACGGGCAGCCGTGGTCGCACGGGCACTCGCTGATCAGCCGGTACGCGTCACGGGTCAGCTGCTCGAAGCGGTGGAAGCCCTGGCGGCTGATGCCGATCCCGCCCGGGTGCCCGTCGTAGATGAAGATCGTCGGCCCGCCGGTCTGCGGGTGCGCGTTGGTCGACAGTCCACCGATGTCCCAGCGGTCGCACATCGCCAGCAGCGGCAGCACCGCGATCTGCGCGTGCTCGGCGGCGTGGAGCGAGCCGAGCAGGAGGTCCAGCGGCATGGCCTCGGGTGTGTTGGGGACCTGCCCCGGCTCGAGCCCGAGGACCTCGCCGGAGACCTCGTACCAGAGCGCCTGCGTCGTGAAGGTCGTGGGCGGCAGGTCGAGCGCCTGCAGGTCGATGACCTCGTGCGTCGAGAGCTTCTTGCGCTGGTAGGCGAGCACCTGGTCGGTCACGCTGACGATGCCGAACGACAGCGTCACGCCGAGCACGTCTCGACGGTCGAGCAGCTTCTCGATGTGCGTCTCGGTCTCCTGCTTGGCCTGCGTGTACCAGTCGCCGTGGAAGGGCTGGACCAGCGCGTGCCGCGCGTGGAGGTCGAGCTCCTGCACCTCGTAGGACCGCGTCTGGTGCAGGTAGATCGAGCCGTCGTGCAGCGTCCGGTGGGCGCGACCGCCCTCGACGGTGCCGAGCATCTCCCCGCTGCGGGTCTCGACCACCGCGAACTGGTCGTTGGACGAGGAGCGCAGCGACACCCGTCCGGGCGGGAAGTCCTCGGCGTGGCGCAGCGTGAACTGGCCGCGCCGCTCGACGAACTCCCCGGTCGCGACGAGCTGCTCACAGAACTGCCGCACGCGCGGCCCGAGGAACTCCGTGTCGGTGCGTGGGTCGATCGGTCCCTCGTGCGCCGCGCAGACGAGGTGGGCGAGATGGATCTCCTCGCTCTCGTGGTCGAGGATCGCCGCCTCGACCGGACGGTCGAGGAACTCGTCCGGGTGCCGGCAGAAGAACTGGTCCAGACCGTCCTCCCCGGCGATGTAGACGGCCAGGCCCCGGCCGCGCCGGCCGGCCCGTCCCCACATCTGCCGCAGGGACGCGACGGTCCCGGGGAACTCCACGCAGACCGCCGCGTCGAGCGCGCCGATGTCGATGCCGAGCTCCAGCGCGTTGGTCGTGATGACCGCCTGCACCTCGCCGCGCATCAGCCGGCCCTCGAGCTCGCGGCGCTGCTGGGGTGTGTAGCCCGCGCGATAGGGGATGACCTTGTCGGCGAGCTCCGGGTCGGTGTCACGGAGCTTGTCGATCACGATCTTCGCGACGAGCTCGACCGCCCCGCGGGACTTCGCGAAGCAGATCACCCGGGCGCCGCCCCGGACGAGCGAGGTCACGACGTCGGCCGCCTCGCCGCGCGCGCTGCGCCGCGTCTGCAGCGCCTCGTCGGTCACCGGCGGGTTCCACATCGCGATCTTCCGCGCCGCGCCCGGCGACCCGTCCTCGTCGACCAGCGTGATCTCGCGCAGCCCGGTCAGCCGCTCGGCGAGCTCCACCGGGTTGGCGATGGTCGCGCTGGCCAAGAGGAACCGCGGCTCGGTCCCGTAGGCGCGGGCGATCCGCCGCAGGCGCCGCAGGACGTTCGCGACGTGGCTGCCGAACACGCCGCGGTACACGTGCGCCTCGTCGACGACCACGACCGCGAGGTTCGCGAACACGTCGGCCCACAGGCGGTGGTGGGGCAGGATCCCCAGGTGGAGCATGTCGGGGTTCGTGAGGATGAGGTTCGCCTGACGGCGGATCTGGCGGCGGTCCTCCTGCCGCGTGTCCCCGTCGTAGATCGCGGGCCGCAGGTGCTTCGTCAGGCGCAGCGCGTGGAGGGCACGCGCCTGATCCTGCGCGAGCGCCTTCGTCGGGTAGAGGTAGAACGCCCGGGCCTTCGAGTCGCTGCAGAGCATGTCGAGCGTCGGCAGGTTGAAGCACAGCGACATGCCGGACGCGGTGCCGGTGGTGACGACGAACGGCCCGTCGGTCGCGGCCTCGAGCGCGTGCGCCTGATGGCGGTAGAGCCGGTCGATCCCGGCCCGGGCGAGCCCGCCGAGCAGCGCGGGGTGCAGGTCGTCGGGGAGCGGTTCGTAGACGGGCGTCCGTGCCCCCTCGTACGCCTCGCGGACGAGACGGCCGTCGCGCAGTCCCTCCTCCAGCAGTCCGGCCCAGGGATCGGCGGACGGGGCGTGCTGGGGGGGCGAGGCCATCCTCCCCGACGTTAGCGCGCGGCGAGCACCGCGTCCGCGACGCGGTCGCACGCCTCCCGCAGCTTGCGGAAGTACGTCGCCCGGCTGACGTTCAGGTCGAGCGCCGCGCGCTCGTGCCCGCCGTTCGGATCGAAGTAGCCGCGGCGGATGGTCTCCGCCAGCAGGCGCTCGTCGATGCTGTCCCCGAACCCGTCGCGGACCGCCCGGTCGAGCTCGGCCCGCACGGCGATCGCGCGCTCGACGGAGGTGCCGAGCGACGGGGCCATCGGGCTGGCGGCCAGGTCCAACGGCCGGTGGTAGCGCCGCAGGGCCAGCCGCACGTCGTCGGCGGTCACGAGCGGCCGTCCGCCGTCGTCCCCCAGGGCCGCCTCGCCCTTGCGGACGAACCGCCGCCCGGGCGCGGGCGCGGAGACGAGTCCGTCGTCGCCGTCGTCCCCGGCGACCTCGCCACTGTCGTGCTGCTCCTGCGCCCGCGCCGCGATCTCGGCGTGGATGACGTCGCGCAGCTGGCCGAGGACCCCGCCGTCCCCGTGCTCGAGGATGTGGCACTGGATGGCCCGGCCGTCGCCGCGGTCGACGTCGAGCTCCGGCACGTGGACCGCGCCGGCGCCGCGGGCGAACGCGCGCGCCACCGGGTTCTCCGGGTCGATCGGCAGGTAGCTGCGGCGGATGTTCGGCACGCCGCAGCGGATCATCGCCGCGGTGTTCATGAGCGCGATGATCGGCGAGTGGACGTTGCCCTCGCGGCCGCTCGTGAGGTCGGTGGAGTCGCGCCACACGAGGACCTGGTCGCTGTCACCGCGGGCGGCTGCGTGCCGCAGCCACGGGCCGAGGATCGCGTCCCGGCGCACTACCGGGTTCGCCGCGCGCGGGGTCGCGCTGATGCAGAAGCCGGCCAGCCGGTCCGAGGCGTCCCGGGCGACCACCACGTGCTCGGGGGCGCGCTCGACGAACGGCCGGACGTAGCCGTCCCACGCCGCCGTGCCCATGCGGTCGGCCATGGCGTGGGCGATCGCGGACGTGTCCCCGTCGCGCGGGCCGTCGAGCCGGTGGGTGATCGAGCCCTCGGCGCCGAACCCCCAGCGCAGCGCCTCGGCGTCCATGAGCTCCGCGAGGTCGGTGACGCGTCGCAACCCGTCCCGTAGGGCGAGCGCGTGGACGTGGTCGGTGATGCGGGCGCGCAGGTCGCGCTCGAGGTCGGGAGCCCCGGCCCGCAGCTCGGCTCGGACGGCCCGGCGCAGCAGGTCGTGCAGCGCGACCCCCTCGCCGAGGCGCTCGGAGAAGGACCGCTCCCGCAGCCAGCGCGCGGCGCGGCGCGCGTCGATGTCGGGGAGCACCTCCTCCAGCAGCTCGCGGGTGCAGACGCGTGCGATGGCGGCGACCGCCAGGACCTCCCGGTCGCCGCGGCCGATCTCCGGTCCCGCGATCCGCTGGACCAAGGTGCGCGCAAGGTCCGGGCGGCCGTCGAGCGTCGGCTGGACGAGGTCCGCGGCGTCCGCAGGGCCGCCGGCGGCGTCCAGGCCGACCGCGAGCGCGAGCGGCGAGCCGTGGGCCCAGCGGACGAGCTCGGAGGCCACGGACTCGTCGGCGATCCCGTGCCGGGCGACGAGCGCGAAGGCGTCCTGCTCGGGAAGCGGGCCGAGCTCGATCGACGTGGTGATGGACTCCCAGCCGTCCTGGAACCACTCGGGCTCCGGGGTCCGCCGGCCGGCGATGACGACGAGGGAGCCCTCCGGGAGGGACGGCAGGACCCGCCGGCGCAGGTGCGTGCCCGCCGCGGCGATCCGCTCGTACGTGTCCAGGAGGACGACCGGGCGCTCGGCCCGGCCGACACCGTCCATGGCGGCGTCGAGCTCGCCGGGGACGGGCGCGATGTCGCGACCCTCGACGCGGTGGACGTCCCGTCCGCGCGCGACGGCACGGCGGCCGACCTCGCGCAGGAGGGTGGACTTGCCGATCCCGGAGGGACCGTGCACGAGGACGACCGATGCGGGGGCATCGGTGTCGTCCATGAGGGCGCCCAGTCGGGAGAGCTCCGTCTCGCGACCGACGAAACGCTCCGCGTCGCGGCGGGCCAGGCGCTGGCCGAGTGTGGTGGTCGTCATGGGCGCTTCAACCGGTCCCTGGAGAGCGAAGTACGCGGCGAACGGAATGGTCCTGTCCCATAGGCTCCCACGCATGCTGCGCGCGGTCTACGTCGACTTGGACGGAACGCTCCTCGGCCCCGGAGGGGGCCTCTTCCGCGATGGTGACGGTGGATTCTCGCTCCTGGGGGCCCGTGCTGTCGAGGCCTGCGTCCGCGCGGACGTCGAGCTGGTGGTGATGACGGGCCGTCGGAAGGCCCAGGCGATGGAGGATGCACGCCTGTTCGGGCAGACGTCCTACATCTACGAGGCGGGTGCCTGCGTCGTGCTCGAGGGGGAGGAGCACTGGACCACGGCGCCCCTGCTCCCGGTGGACGGACCCCGTGGGTCGATCCACGACCAGATCGAGGACGCGGGAGCCGCGCAGCTCCTCCTGGAGACGTACCCGGGGCGGCTGGAGCACCACGACCCCTGGCATCACGGCCGTGAGGTCTCGCACCTGTTCCGGGGCCTCGTCGACGCGCAGGAGGCGACGGCGCTGCTCGCCGCCAACGGCCACGAAGGCCTGCGTCTGCTGGACAACGGCGGGGTGCACCGTCGCTCCCCGGCGCTGGCCGCGCTTGAGCAGGTCCGCGCTTACCACCTGGTCCCGGTCGGGGCGTCGAAGGCCGCGGCGGTGGCCCTGCACGTCCGCGCGCGCGGGTTCGATCCGACCCGGTGCATCGCGATCGGGGACTCGCGCGAGGACCTGCAGTGCGCGGGGGTCGTCGGGACGTTCTGGCTCGTGCAGAACGGGCTGACGAAGGACCCGACGATCGGCGAGGCGCTCGCGCAGCACCGCAACGCGCGCGTCGCCGAGGGCGCGCACGGGGCCGGCGTGTATGAGGCGATCGTCGAGACGCTGGCGCGGCGCGGCGGCTGAGCGACGCGCGCCCGGTCAGCGGCGGCGCAGGGCCCGGCGCAGCACCTTCAGACCGAGCAGGACGAGCACGGCAGCCAGCCCCAGCAGCCCTGCGGCGGCCATGCTCTGGCCGATCTCGTCGTCCCGCCCGATCGCGACGCCGCCGAGCAGCAGCACGGATGCGGCGAGCAGCAGCAGGAGGATGAGCAGGGACGAGAACACGGGGGCCGATCAGTCCGGGTCGCCGGCCCGGCGCGCGGCGCGGCGGTCGCGCCAGTCCTGCCAGCGCACCCGCATGCGGGCCCAGAAGCCCTCGCCCTCCGGCCGCGCGCGTGGGCGCCAGCGCACCGGTGACGGCGGGACGGTCGTGCGCACGAGCGCGACCCAGCCCTCGAGCGGCAGCTCGCCCGCGATCAGCTCGGCCAGTCCGCGGGTGACGGGCGCGTCCACCCCCGCGCGCTCGAGCGCATGGGCGAGCAGCGGGACCGACTCCAGCGACTCGACGGCCTGCCCGATCCGGTCGGGGATCTCACTGGTCGGGACGCCCTCGCCGAGCAGCTCGCCGGCGCGCCGGTTGCGGGACTGGGGGGCGAGCGCGGTGGCGACGAGGTCTCCGGTGCCGGCGAGGCCGATCATGGACTCGGGCCGGGCGCCCTGCGCCTCCGCGAAGCGCCAGACCTCCGCGAAGATATGGCCGGCGGCTGCGCCCGCCGCGTTCAGTCCGTGCCGCTCGGTCGCGCCCGCAGCGAGTGCGGCGGCGTTCTTGGCCGCACCGGCGAGCTCGACACCGACCGGGTCGTTGGACGACTCACACACGACACCGGCGCGGATGAAGACGCTGCTGATGGTGGTCGCGAGCTCTTCGTCGGCCGACGCGACGACGAGCCCGGCACCCTCGCTGACCATCTCCTTGGCGTGCGCCGGGCCGCCGACGCAGGCGACACGGTGCGCGCCGAAGGCGGCCGTGAGGAGGACCGTCGGCGCGATGCCCTCCGGGGGCACGAGGCCCTTCGCGAGCGAGACGATCGAGGCGCGCGACGACAGGCCGGTCGCCTCGAGGTGGGCGATGACGTCCTCCAGCCCGCGGGACGGCACGCCGAGGAACACGATCTCGGCCCGCCCGAGGCCGTCGCCGACGTGGCCGATCCGCAGCTCCTTCGGGAACTCGACGCCGGGCAGGTACGTCTCGTTCTGCCGCTGAGCCTGCAGCCGCTCGGCCTGCTCGGGCGTGCGCGCCTGCAACGTGGTGCGAAAGCCCCCGCGGGCGAGCAGCACGGCGACCGCGGTGCCGAACGATCCGGCGCCGACGACGGTCGCGCGGCGGCCTCCGGGGGTCGGCAGGCGGGAGGGGAGCTGTGGGCGGGGACGGTCGGACATGCGGCGGGCGCGGCGGGAGGGGTCGGGGAGGGTACCCGCACGCCCCGCCGGGGTTGCTCGCGCCTGCCCGTCGAACGTCATTCCGTGGCGGTGATCACCGTCGACGATTGACGTTCGACGCCGGGACGGCTCAGAGGTGCGCGGCGATCCGCTCGCCCGCGTCCTCGATCTCGGCCAGCGTCGACGCCTGCGCCACCACCTGCAGGTCGAGGATCCGCACGTCGAACGCGTCGATGTCCCGCCGCCCGACCACCGCATGGACGGGCACGCCCGCCTGCCGAGCGCGGATCGCGAGCTCGCCCGCGATCTTGCCGTCCAGTGTCGTGCGGTCGAGGCGACCCTCACCGACGACGACCGCCCGCGCGGCCCGCATGCGGGCGTCGACGTCGAGCGCCTCGAGGACGAACGCGGCACCCGGCTCAAGGCGTGCGCCGAGCGCCGCGTGCAGCCCGCCGGCCAGCCCACCGGCGGCGCCCCCGCCGCGCACGCCGAACGGCGAGCGTCCGAGGCCGCGCCCGAACGCCTCGAGCCGCGCGGCGAGCCGCGTGACCGTCGCCGGGTCAGCGCCCTTCTGCGGGCCGAAGACGTCGGCGGCCCGCTCGAACGGGATGCGCACGTCGCACAGCACGACGAGCACCGCGCCGCGGAGTCCGCCGTGCTCCTCGATCGCCGCGATCGCGCCCGCGCCGCCGTCGGTCGTCGCGCTGCCGCCGGCCGCGACGAGCACGACCTCGGCGCCCTCGTCGATCGCTGCGGAGACGAGCTCGCCTGTCCCGTAGGTCGACGCCTCGTAGGCGGCGCGCGGCCCCCGCTCCTCGTCGCCCACGTGCGCCCACCCGCTGGCGGCCGCGACCTCGACGATCGCCGTGCCGCCGTCCTCGACCAGCGCGAACCCGGCGGGCACGACGCGGCCGAGCGGATCCTGGACCGACGCCCCGCGTGTCTCGCCGCCGAGCGCTGGGAGCAGCGCCGCCAGCGTCCCCTCGCCACCGTCGGCCAGGGGGCAGAGGTCCGGGGGCGGCGCCACGCCGGCGCGCTCCAGTCCGCGGCCGATAGCGGCGGCGACCTGCGCGGCGGTGAACGTCCCTTTGAAGCTGTCGGGCGCGACGAGCACCGGGCGGTCCCAGCGGTCCGCCAGGGCCGGGGTCCGGCTCACCCGACCAGCTCGTAGGCCGCACCGACGGCGTCGTAGCTCGCTGCCGCGCGCCGATCCCGCGTGAGGAGGACCACACCATGATGCGCCGCCGTGGCGCCGACGAGCGCATCGTAGGTCGCTCCGCCGGTGATGCCGACCGCAGCGAGCCGGGCCGGCAGACGGGCGAGCGCCGTCCCGGGGAGCGTCAGCGGTGCCGGTCGGCCGCCGTGCGCCAACATCCGGGCGACCAGCGTGCCGTCCAGCCGCTGACCCGCCGGCAGGCGGGTCAGCACCGAGTACGTCTCGAGGATGGTGTGGGCGACGAGCACCCGCACGCGCGCCATCGCCGCCACCGCCGCCGCGTGGCCTTCATGCCAACTGGTCAGTGCCGGGACCAGGACGCTCGTGTCGGCGGTCATCGCCGAACCTTCTCGAGGGCGGCGCGGACGTCGGCGTCCGTCAGTGGTTCGACCGCGGCCACCGGCACCGCGACGAGCAGCCCGTCGCGCTCCTGCAGCCGCGCTTCGAGCGGCGGACGCGTGAGCTCCAATCGGTCATCGACGACCCGGATGTCGAGCTCGGTTCCGGCGGTCAGGTCGAGCTGGCTACGCAGCGCTTTCGGGACGACGACCCGACCGGCGGCATCGATGGTGGCACGCATGGCAGAAATCTACCATCGCGAACGTCATCCTTCGAGCTGGTCGAACATGCACTCCTGCGGTGCCTTGTCGTCGCGCCAGCGCTGCACCTTCGTCCCGTGCCGGATGCGGCCGTCGGACGCGTGGTCGTAGGTGACCTCCACGACGAGCTCGGGCCGCAACGCGACCCATTCCATCTCCTCGTCGGGCTTCCACCGCGACGGGTCGCCCGAGCCCCGCTCCCCGGTCTCGTACGGCTCGAGCTTCGCGACGAGCTCCTTCTTCTCCTTCGCGCTGAACCCCGAGGAGTGCCCGACCACCCGCAGCCTGCCGCCCGGCTCGTCGTAGACGCCGAGCATGATCGACCCGACCGTCCCCGCCGCCTTGCCGGGGCGCCAGCCGACGACGACCGCGTCGAGCGTGCGGACCCGCTTGATCTTCACCATGCCCGTGCGCTTGCCGGGCTGGTACGGGGCCGCGAGCTCCTTCGCGATCGCACCTTCGCCGTGGTGCAGGTACTGCTCCGCGTCGGCGGCCGTCCACACGATCGGCGTCACCGAGAAGGGGTGCCCGCCGGCGGCCGGGTCGTGCTGCGCCGTCCAGGCCTCCAGCCGCTTGCGACGCTCGCCGAAGCCGAGGTCCAGCAGCGACTCGTCGCCGTCCGCCAGCAGGTCGAAGGCGACGAACCGTGCCGGGGTCGATTCCGCGAGCATCGCGACCCGCGAGGCCGCGGGATGGATGCGCTGGGAGAGCGTGTCGAACGTCTGGACGCCCTCCTCCTCGGAGTCGATCACGAGCTCACCGTCGAGGACGGCGCGGAGTCCGGTGGGGAACGTCACCTCGGGGAAGTACCGCGCCATCGGCTTGCCACCGCGCGACTGCAGGTAGGGCGGCTCCTCGCCGTCGAGGAAGACGAGCATCCGGAAGCCGTCCCATTTCGGCTCGTAGGCCCAGCCGTCCGCCTCGTCCGGCAGGCCCTTGCGCGGACGGGCGAGCTGCGGCGGGACGGGCGGCTGGAGCGGCAGGGGCATGCCGCCAACCTACCCCCGCGGTTCTACGATCAGGCAGGTGGTCGACGCGTGCGCGACGAGCTTGCCCGAGGAGGCGATGGTCAGCCGTCCGTCCGCGGTCGCGACGCGGCCGCCGCGATGGATCACCTTGCCCTCGGCGAGCAGCTCGCCCGCGTCGGCCGAGACCGCCCGCACGTAGTTCACCTTCAGCTCCAGCGTCGTGTACGACACGCCGACCGGCAGCGTCGTGTGGACGGCGCAGCCGACGGCTGAGTCCAGCAGCGTCGCGATCGCGCCGCCGTGCACGCTGCCCAGCGGGTTGAGCATCCAGCCGGCCGCGACGGCGGCGAACACGATGCGCCCGTGCTCGATCTCCGGGACGGAGAAGCCCATCGCGGCGGCGATGGGGGGGCCTGGCAGCTCGCCGGCGGCGACGGCCTGCCAGATCTCGAGGCCGCTCATCGTCGTGGCCGCCTTCCACGTGGGGCTGGGGTCCTCCCAGGTGAACTCGTGGGCGCCGAACGGGACGGTGGTCATGCGACGACCTCAGCAGACGTCAGGGAGGGGACAGGGGAAGGGGAGGTCGCGACAGCACCGAGCGGGCCGATCGCCCCGAGCCCGACGCCCGCGCCGACGCCCCCGAGGATCACGAGCGCCCAGACGCCGTCGAAGGTCGCGGCGTCCGGCACACCCGTCCCGAGCACCGGCACGAGGATCGCGACGCCGAGCGCCGTGCCGAACTGGCGGCCCATAGTGAGGATCGCCGCGCCGGTCGCGAAGCGCGTGGGCGGCAGCGAGGCCGCGGCCGCGGCGGTCAGCGCGGGGTTGACGAGGCCGACGCCCATGCCGCCGACGACCATGCCGGGCAGGAAGTCGGTGGCCCACGTGGCGTCGTCGCCCAGCCGCCACAGCCACCAGGCGCCCCCGGCGGCCAGCAGCACCGAGCCGAGCGCGCCGACCACGGACGACCCGTACCGCTGCCCGAGCTTCGCCCCCGGCACGCTGAAGAGGGCGGCGGTCGCGGGACCCGGGGCGATCATGAGCCCGGCGGTCAGGACGTCCTCGCCCTGCACCTGCGTGAGGTACAGGACCGTGCCGAGCAGCATCGCCGAGAAGCCGACGAAGAAGATCGCGCCGGCGCCGACCGCCAGACGGAAGGAGCGGACGCCGACGATCGCCGGCTCGATGATCGGCGACGGGTGGGTCGCCGAGCGACGCGCGACGATCGCGAGGAGGACGGCGGCGCCGACGAAGAGGCCCAGCACGCGGCCGGAGGTCCAGCCCCAGTCCTCGCCGCTGACGATCGCGGCGATCAGCGCGCCGATCCCCAGGAGCACGGCGAGCGCTCCGACGGGGTCGACCTGCCGCGCGTCCTCGTCGCGGATCTCGTGGAGGACCTTGGCCGCCGCGACGATCGCCGCGATGCCGATCGGCAGGTTCACCAGGAAGACCCAGTGCCAGCTCAGCTCGACGAGCAGTCCGCCGACCGGCGGGCCCGCGGCCGCGGCGACGCCGCCGGACGCGGCCCAGATGCCGATGGCGACCGGTCGCTGCTCGGCTGAGAACTCCGGCAGCAGGAGGCCGAGGGACGTCGGCAGCAGGAACGCCGCACCGGCCGCCTGGACGACGCGGGCGACGACGAGCGCCTCGACGGACCCGGCCAGCGCACAGGCCGTGCTCGCCGCCGTGAAGACCGCGAGACCGCCGATGAACGCGCGCTTGCGGCCGAGCTGGTCGGCAAGTCGACCCGCCGGGATGAGCAGCGCGGCGAAGACGATCGTGTACGCGTTGAGAACCCAGCTCAGGTCGCCGAGGTCCGCGCCGGAGAAGTCCCTCGCGATGTCCGGGAAGGCGATGTTGACGATGAAGAGGTCGAGGCTCGAGACGAAGACCCCGATGCAGACGACGGTGAGGACCTGCCAGCGGCGTTCCACGTCACGGCCTCCATGAAGAAGTGGGTTGCATGAGGCAACGCACGGTAGGGCATCGAGTTGCATCATGCAACCAAGCCGCGCTAGGCTGCTCACAGCGATGCTGAAGAACGACTACGACACGCAGACCTGCTCGGTCGCCCGGACCCTCGAGGTCGTGGGTGAGCGGTGGACGATGCTCGTCGTACGCAACGTCTTCCTGGGTCTGCGCCGCTTCGACGAGATCCAGGCCAACCTCGGCATCGCGCGCAACGTCCTCACCACGCGACTCGAGAAGCTCGTCGAGGTCGGCGTGCTCGAGAAGCGCCAGTACCAGGAGCGCCCGGTCCGCCACGAGTACCGGCTCACCGAGAAGGGCATTGACCTCTGGCCGGTGATGGCGGCGCTGATGCACTGGGGCGACCAGCACGCGCCGGCACCCGGTGGGCCGCCGGTGATCGTCCGGCATCGGGAGTGCGGCGGCACGATGACCCCGGGGTTCACCTGCGACGCGTGCGGCGCCTCGCTCGGGCCGCGCGACGTCGAGTCGCTTCCCGGTCCGGGTGCGACGCCGGACCATCCGCTGGTGCTCAAGCAGCGCCGGCGGGTGCGCGGGCAGCAGCCGACGGACTGACCTCCAACGGTGCTTCGACGGCGCCGGCGGCACGCGGCGAGCGCGTGTTCAGCACGACGATCGCGCTGATGACCAACAGGCCACCGCCGAGCTGCACGGCGCCGAGCCGCTCACCGTAGATCGACATCGCGAGCACCACGGTGACGACCGGCTCGAACGTCGAGACGATCGACGCGTTGGACGGGCCCACCCGGGCCATCCCGGCGAGGAAGAGCGAGACGGCGCCCACGGTCGAGACGACCGCGATCGCGAGGATCCAGCCCGCGGCGTCCACCGCGCCCGCCGGGTCCAGCGACCCGGACACGAGCCCGGCGATGCCGAACGACAGCGACGCGCCCAGGGTGATGAAGGCCGCGAGGGCGAACGGCTCGGCGTCCGCGGCCGCGCGGTCGGTGCAGAGGATGTACGCGGCGTAGGTAGCCGCCGCCCCCATGGCCATGGCGACGCCGATCCCGTCCAGGTCGCCGATCCCCCCACCGACGAGCACGAGCACCCCGCCGGTGGTGGCCGCGGAGAGCGCCAGCCACGTTCTGGCGCTCGGCATCTCGCGGCCGGTCGCGAGCGCGCCGAGCACCACGAGCACGGGATGCAGGTAGAGCAGCAGCGCGACGAGCGACGCGTCGATCCGCGTCAAGGCGCCGAAGTAGAGGCCCGACTGGGCCGCGTAGCCGACGGCGCCGAGCAGCAGGCCGGCCCGGACGGTCGTGCGGGACGGTGCGAAGCGCGCGCGGCCGGAGCGGTGGCGCAGGGCGACGATTGCCCAGAAGATCGCGGTGGCGGTGAGGAACCGCGCTTCCAGCAGCGTCGTGACGTTCAGCCCGGTGGCATATGCCTCCTTGGCGAAGACGGCCATGCAGCCGAACGCGACGGCCGACCCGAGGACGAGGACGAGCCCCCGGGCGTCCGGTCGCGTGTGGGGCGCGGTCGGGGCTGGAGGCTCGTCGGACACTGCGGTCGTGCTGAGGGGGTGGGAGCCCGTGGGCTCAGATCTGACGGCCACCGTCGACGGGACGGGAGTCGACGCCGTAGCGCGATGCGAGGGCGTCGAACACTCCGATCACCGCGATCGGGGCGGCGATGGCGAGGAGGGAGAACATGGACGGAACAGTAGAACCGACCTTCCCCCCGCGCTAGCCTTGATGACCTTCGTGACTCATAGGAAATACCTTTGACTCTCCAGCAGCTCCGCTACCTCCTCGCGACCTTCGAGCACGGCTCGTTCAGCGCGGCGGCGGACGCGCTGTACCTCTCGCAGCCGACGCTCAGCGAGCAGGTCCGCAAGCTCGAGGCGGAGCTCGGCGTCGAGCTGTTCCACCGCGTGGGCCGGGGCCTGGTCCCCAGCGAGGCCGGTCTGACGCTCCGCGACCACGCGACCGCCGTCCTGGAGGCCGTGGACGAGGCGGCAGACGCGGTCTCCGCGGTCCGCGAGCTGCGCGGCGGCGTCGCGACCTTCGGCACCTGGGGGACCGCGCGCTACTACCCGGTCGCCGAGATCGTCGGGGACTTCCGCCGGCGCCACCCGAACGTCCGCGTCCGCATCGTCGGGCAGAACTCCAGCGAGGTCGTGTCGATGATCCGTGCCGGCGAGCTCGAGGCCGGGATGGTCGCCCTGCCCATCGACGACCGCGACCTCGACGTGCGGCCGATCATCGACGACGAGGTCGTCTACGTCAGCGCCATCCCCGCGCACGTCCGCCGGGCGCCGACGATCGAGGGGGTGGCCGCGAACCCGCTGATCCTCGCGGAGTCCACCTTCGGCACCGAGGACCCGACGCGGAGGCAGCTCGTCGAACGCGCGCAGAAGGCGGGGGTGGACGTCGACCCGGAGATCGACGTCGAGGACATCGAGGCGGCGCTCGAGCTGTGCGCGCTGGGGCACGGCGCCACGATCGTCTCCCGCGGCATGCTCCGTGGCCTCGGGGACCGGGTCGCGGAGAACCTGGGGTGGGTCCCCTTCGACGAGCCGCTGGTCGACACGTTCGCCTTCGTGCACCGGCGTGGCGCGCATCTCTCGCCGGCGTCCCGCGCCTTCCTCGAGCTCGCGGAGGCGCGCCTGCACGCCCTTGCGCTCGACCTCAAGCACTCCCCTCCCCGTCGCCGTCCCGCCGGCGGTCCCCGGCGGCACCCGGGGTAGCGAGCCCGTCCTCAGTCCCGGCGCGGCGCCGCCGTGCCCCCGCGCAGGACGCGCAGGAACGTATCGCTCGCGCGCGGGGAGAGGTTGTGGAGGATCCCGAGGAGCCGCACGATCGGCGGGAACGTCAGGCCCCGCGCGTCCTTCTCGACCGCCTTGACGATCTTCGCCGCCAGCTCCGACGCGGGCGCCGCGTCCGGGCCGCCGCGATACCAGTCCGGCATGGTCGCCTTCTCGTGGTCGTGCAGCGACGTCGCGATCTCGCCCGGGTAGACGGTCGTCAGCGAGACGCCCGTCCCGCTGAGCTCGTGGCGCAGCGCCTCCGCGAACATCCGCTGCGCCGCCTTCGTCGCGCCGTAGACCGCCGCCCACGGGAAGGACCGCAGCGCCGCGCCGGAGGAGACGACCACGATGTGGCCGTGCGCCGCGTCGAGCAGGTGCGGCAGGCCGTGATGGACGGTGTAGAGCGTCCCGTACCAGTTGATGTCGGTCATCCGCCGCGCGTGCTCCAGTGGCTGGTCGCGGAAGGGGCCGTAGTGCGTGATCCCCGCGTTGGCGACCAGCAGGTCCAGGCCGCCGGCCCGCTCGACGAACCCGTCGATCGCCGCCTTGACGGCCGCGTCGTCGCTGACGTCACAGGCGAAGACGTGGTGGGTGCCCGGCAGCGATGCGGCGAGCTCCTCGAGCTCCCCGGTCGACCGGGCCGCCAGCCCGACGACCGCGCCACGGGCGGCGAGGTCCTCCGCCAGCGCCCGGCCGATCCCGCGTGACGCGCCCGTGACGAACGCCCGTGTGCCCGGTCCGATCTCCATGGCGCGAGCGTACCGGGACCTCGGCGCGAGGCCGGTACGATCGGGGCATGAGCGCTCCGCATGCCACCGTCGCCGAGGAGGAATACCTCCAGACCCTGTTCTGGCTCCACGAGGTCGGGCTGCCGATGACCGGCGCCAACGTGGCGCGCGCGATGCAGCTCTCCGCACCGACCGTGCACGAGATGATCGGCCGGCTCGAGCGCGACGGCTACATCGAGCGCGCTCCCGACAAGGTCATCTCCTTCACGTCCACCGGGCAGGAGCACGCCGAGGGCATCGTCAGCCGCCACCGGCTGATCGAGCGGTACCTCACCGACGTCGTCGGCGTCCCGTGGGACGACGTCCACGAGGAGGCCGAGCGCCTCGAGCACGCCATGAGCCCCCGGTTCGAGGCGTACATGCGCCGCGCCATCGGCGGCGCGACCACCTGTCCCCACGGCCACCCGATCGAGGTCGGCCAGCGCGGCGAGGCCGTCCCGCTCGCCGACGTCGAGCTCGGTGCGCAGGTCGAGATCATCCGCTTCGAGAACGAGGCGGAGGACCTCCTGCACTACCTCAAGGAGTCCGGGCTCGAGCCCGGCCTGCAGGGCGTCCTCGCCGTCAACGACGAGGACTCGGTCACGGTCGAGACCGCCGACGGCCGCCGCTGCACCGTCACCCCGTCGGTCGCCGAGACGATCAGCGTGAGCGCCGACCCGAGCCCGCCGTCGCGGACCGCGCTGCCCGACCAGCTGGTTCTCGCGAAGGACAAGTGGGGGATGTAGTCAGAGGTCCACGGTGCCGGTGACGATCGTCGTGGTCGCGCCGGCGATCCAGACCGTCGCGCCGTCGTCGGTGGTCGACACCGAGATCCGGCCGTCGCGCGCCATGGCCGTGCCCTGCCGCGCCACGTAGGGCGCCTCCAGCAGGCCGTCGGCCAGCAGCCACTGCGCCAGCGACGCGTTGAGCGATCCGGTGACCGGATCCTCCACGAGGACGCCGGCGACCGGGAAGAACGCCCGGACCTCGAGGGCGTGATCGGACCCGGGCGCCGTGCGCGCGGCGAGCCCGAGCGACAGGTCGAGGAACTCCGGGGTCGGCAGGTCGAGGAGGACCTCCGCGTCGTGCAGCAGCAGCGCGAGCCAGCCGGGACCGTTGTCGGCCCAGCGGGCGTCCGCCACCTGCGCCCGGTCGAGCCGACACGCGCGCAGGACCGTGGCGAGCTCGTCGGGGTCCACGGGGCCGCCCCGCGTGACGGGCGGCGCGGCGAACGCGAGGCCCCCGGCAGCTGTGCGCACCGGCACGAGGCCGGCGGCGCACTCCTGCACCACCCGCTCGGCGGTGCCGCCTGCGTACTCGCGCCACGCGTGGCAGGTCCCGAGCGTCGGATGCCCCGCGAACGGCAGCTCCTCGACCGGCGTGAAGATGCGGACGCGGTAGTCGGCGTCCGGGTGCTCCGGCGGCAGGACGAACGTCGTCTCCGAGAGGTTCGTCCAGCGCGCGAACGCGAGCATCGCGTCGTGGTCGAGCCCGGTGCCGTCGAGGACGACGGCGACCGGGTTGCCCGTCCCCGGCGAGGCGCCGAAGACGTCGACCTGGGCGAAGGGGCGGCGCAGGGTCAGACCGCGGTGGGGTCCTTGACGATCCGGATGTAGGGCCTGGGCTCGTCCCAGCCGTCCGGGTACTTCTCCTTGGCCGCGTCGTTGCTGACCGAGCCGGCGATGATGACGTCCTGACCGGGCTGCCACTGCGCCGGGGTGGCGACAGCGTGGTTGGCGGTGAGGAGCAGGGAGTCGACGACCCGCAGGACCTCGTCGAAGTTGCGGCCCGTGGTCATCGGGTAGATGAGGACGAGCTTGATCTTCCGGTCGGGGCCGACGACGAAGACGTTGCGCAGCGTCGCGTTCTGCGCGGGGGTGCGGGCGGTCGGATCGCCGTCGACGTCGGCCGGCAGCATCCCGTACGCCTTGGCGACGGCGTGGTCGACGTCGGCGATGATGGGGTAGTTGACCGGCGAGCCCTGGGTCTCCTCGATGTCCTTGCTCCACTCGGCGGAGCCCTCGACCGGATCGGTGGAGATCGCGAGGATCTTCACGCCGCGCTTGTCGAACTCGGGCTTGATCGAGGCCATGTAGCCGAGCTCGGTGGTGCAGACGGGCGTGAACGCCCGCGGGTGGGAGAAGAGGACCGTCCAGCTGTCGCCGGCCCAGTCGTAGAAGCTGATCGGGCCGTCGGTGGTGTCGGCCTGGAAGTCGGGGGCGGTCTCGCCGATGGTGAGCGTGGGCATGCCTCGATCCTAGTGAACGGGTGGTCTCGGCCCGTCCGGTGTAATGGGTGTCAGCTTTCTGGACCGTGGACGGATGTTCGAGTAAGGTGCGCGCGTTGTCGCTATCCCGCGACACGGTCAGCTTCGCGAAAGGTCCAGCCATGGCTCGTCCCGCACGGGCGCGGTTCGTACTTCCAGTACTTGCCGCGCTGTTTGCGTTCTCATCTGCGGAGGCGGCGTCCGCCGCCTGCACGTTCGGCTTCCAAAACCCGGCAGCGCGCTCGGTCAACGAGGGGACCGGGACGTTCGACGTCACGGTCACCCGCACGGGCAACCCGAATAACAACCAGAACAACCAGGGCGTCTGCACGGTCCGTGTCTCGACCACCGCCGGCACCGCGACCTCCGGGGTCGACTACACCGAGAAGACCGCGGAGACGGTGACGTTCTCGGGCGGCGTCCTGAACCGGACGGTCACCACCACAGTCGCGAACGACACGCTCGACGAGCCCGACGAGACGTTCTCGCTCGACCTCTCCCCGTCCCCGAATATCGACACCGTTCTAGTCCTGGGCGCCACCACGAAGCCGATCACGATCCTCGACGACGACGCCCCGCCGGCCCCGGTCATCTCGCTGAGCCCTGCGACCGAGACGGTCAACGAGGCCGTGGGCACGACGCCCGTGACGGTGTCGATCGACCAGGCTCCCACCAGCACCTACTCCGTGGACCTCGCGACCGTCGACGGCACCGCGAACGCGCTCGCCGACTACCTCGGCGCCACGACGACGGTGACATTCGGGCCGGACTTGCCGACGTCCCAGACGTTCGACCACACGATCATCGACGACGGCGACGACGAGCCTGAGGAGACCTTCACGGCGACGCTGAGCAATGTCACGGGCGGCGCCACACTCGGCGCTTCTTTGCAGACGGTCACGATCACCGACAACGACATCCCCACGGCGACCCTCTCGCCGAGCGCGCTGACGGTCACCGAGGGTGATCCGCCTGCCGAGAACGCCGCGTCGCTGACGGTCACGCTGGACAAGATCCCGTACCAGGACACGCCCGTCGACTACCGCGCCCTCAGCACGGAGCAGGTCGACGGTCCGGACGACACCGCGGTCGAGGGCACCGACTACGACGGCACGGGCAACTCCGTGACGATCCCGGCCGGTCAGACCACGACCACGATCACGGTCCCGGTGACCGCGGATGTCGTCGACGAGACCGACGAGACCTTCTCGGTCCGCCTCTCCGGCTCGGAGACCGCACTGATCGGCGAGCCGCGCAAGGCGACGGTGACGATCACCGACGACGACACCGACAACGTGATCAACGTGACCACCGGTGACCTCTCGGTCATCGAGGGCGACTCCGGTACGACCACGGCGTCGGTGCCTGTCAAGCTCGACCAGGCGGCACCGCAGGATGTCGTAGTCAAGTACGCGACGACGGACGTCGCCGCGACGGGCGGTGCGGACTACACGGCCACGGCCGGCGAGGCCGTGATCCCGGCGGGACTGACGGAAACGACCATCCCGGTCGGCATCCTCGGTGACGTCATCGAGGAAGGCGACGAAGGGTTCACCGTCACGCTCACGGACCCGCAGTTCTCGGCCGGCATCGACCCGGAGGAGCCGTCTGACGAGGAGGAGGAGGAGCCGGTCGAGTCCGACGAGGAGGAGGAGGAGCCGTTGGAGGGCAACGACCTCCGCGCTGACAACTTCGTGCTCCAGCTCGGTGCGCCGGCGGTCTCGACGGTGACGATCACCGACGACGAGAAGGAGCTGTCGGTCAGCCCGACGCAGCTCGACTTCCCCAGCACCCGGGTCGGCAGGACGTCGGCACCGCTGTCGTTCGCCGTGACCAACGCCGGAAGCGCGCCCGTCACCCTGGAGTCCTTCGCGCCGACCGGGGCGAACGCCTCACAGTTCCTCGTGGACGGCTCGGCGTGCCCGCCGGTGCTGGGCATCGAATCGAGCTGCAACGTGTCCGTGAGCTTCGCTCCCACCGGTAGGTCGGGCGGGCGCGTGGCGTCGATCGTCGTCGGCAGCGATTCGTCGCTCGAAGATCCGGAGGTGTTCCTCACCGGTACGGCTCGACGGGTCTCGAACAACGGTTCGGACGACGACGGTGCCGGCGGCGGGACCGACGGCGGCGGGACGGACGGCGGCGGGACGGACGGCGGCGGGACTCCCGGCGGCGGCGGGACCGACGGTGGTACCGGCGGCGGAACCGGCGGTGGCACCGGCGGCGGCGCCACTCCCGGCGCCGGCGGCGGGACCGGCACCACCGGTGGCGCCACGGGTCAGGGTGCTGTCGTGACCCCGGCCGCGACGCCGACCCCCTCGCCGGCCCCGGCGCAGCCGGCCGGTCCGGTCGTCAAGACGATCCTGAAGAGGGGTCTCGTCGGCCGGACGGTCACGGTCCTGGCTGACGGCACGGTGCAGGTCCCGTGCGAGGTGCTCACGGGCAACGCGACCTCCTGCCGGGTGAACATCGTCGCGCAGGTCAAGAAGGCGACGTCGTCCAAGCGGCTCTCGCGCATCCTGGTGACGCGCAAGCTGACGCTGAAGAACGGCAAGGTCGTCATCGTGCTGAAGCTCGATGCGGCGAACCGCCGGATCCTGCGTCGCGCGGGCAGCAGGGGCCGCCAGGTGCGGGTCTCGATTACCCCGCTGGACAGCGCCGGTCGCGCGGTCGCGAACTACTCGCGGCTCTCGCGCCTGAAGATCAAGCGCCCGTAGTCCACAGGCGCACAGCAGGACAGACCGACGGCCACCCCGGGAGCTCCCGGGGTGGCCGTCGCCGTTCCACGGTTCCTACAGCGACCGGTAGGCCGCGGCCAGCCGGCCGATGCCCTCGTCGATCTGGTCGGCCGTGACGCCGGAGTAGGCCAGGCGCAGCGTGTTCTGCCCGCCCTCGAGCAGGAAGTCCGTGCCCTTGACGAACGCCACGCCGCGCTCGGCGGCCGCGGTGAACAGCTTGTCCACGTCGGTCCCGGCCGGCAGCGTGACCCACATGAAGTAGCCGCCGTCCGGCGCGACGTACTCCGCCTCGGGCAGCTCGCGGTCCAGGGCGGCGGTGAGGAGGTCGACGCGCTCGGCCAGCGCGGCCTTGACGGTCGCGATGGAGCGGTCGAGCCCGCCGTTGATGCAGAACTTGTGGACGATCGACTGCGCGACCTGGTTGGGCGAGATGTAGGTGTTCGTCGCGCGCTTCGCAATCGCGGCGATGATCTCCGTCGGTCCGACCAGGTAGCCGACGCGGATCCCGGGACAGACCGTTTTGGAGAAGGAGGACGCGTAGACGACGTGCTTCGTGTTCGGTCCGCCGTCGAGATCGAGCATCGTCTCCAGGGACTCTCCGCGGAAGCGGATGGCGACGTAGGGATCGTCCTCGAAGATCGTGAAGCCGTACTGCTCGGCCAGCGCGAGCAGGGCCTTGCGCTTTTCGAGGGAGAGCGTGTAGCCGGCCGGGTTCTGGAAGTTCGGGATGATGTGCGCGAGCGTCGGCCGGACGCCGGACTCCAAGAGCGCCTGCAGCTCGTCCGTGTCGATGCCGTCGGGGGCCAGCGAGACCATCCGCACGTCGGCACCGCGCCCCTTCAGCGAGAGCAGCGTGCGGTCGTAGGTCGGCTTCTCGACGATGACCGGCTTGCCCGACTCGACGAGCTCGTCGAACAGGAACGCGTCCGCCTGCATCGAGCCGTTGGTCACGAGGACGTTCTCCGGCGCGACGCCGTGCCGGTCGGCGATCCACTGGCGCAGCGGCACGTAGCCGACGGAGGTGCCGTAGCCGGTCGTGCCGCCGGGATCGTCGGTGAACGCCTGGGCGGCGGCGGCCTTCAGGCCCTCGATGTCGACGATGTCGAGCGACGGTGCGCCACGGGCGAAGGAGATCGTGTCAGGCATTCCCCGGACTCTACGGATGGGGCTTTTGCGGTGCCGCGGCGACCGGACCCGCCGGCTCATGAACGAATGGACGAATGTTCCGGTACGCCGATCGGGCCGGTTTTCCGATGATCAGACCGTGATCGTCGAGTCCCACCGGGTCCTCGTCGTCGACGACGACCCCGCCTACGGGCGCCTCGCGGAGCTGGTTCTCCTCGAGGGGCTCCCCGAGGGCACCCAGGTGCGTGCCGTCACCACCCTCGGCGAGGCGCTGGACGACGTCGCCGCGTGGGCACCTGGCTGTGTCCTGCTCGACCTGAGTCTGGCCGACGGTGACGGTCTCAAGGCGATCGCGCGGCTGCGGGACGCTGGTCACGATGCCGCGGTCCTCGTGCTCACGGGTCGGACCGACGCAGGCCTCGAGGAGGCGGTCGCCGCGCGGGGTGGCGACGGGTATCTGGTCAAGGGGGACGAACTCGACGGCGGCCTCGCCTCGACGGTCACCGCGCTGCTCAGTTGAACGTTGTCGTATATTTGGAGGGTGACCCCCGCCACACGTTCCACGACGGCCGACGTGATCGTCGTCGGCGCCGGCCTCGCCGGACTCGTCGCCACCGCCGAGCTCGCCGACGCCGGCCGACGCGTCCTGCTCATCGACCAGGAGCCCGAGGCGTCCTTCGGGGGCCAGGCCTTCTGGTCCCTCGGCGGGCTGATGCTCGTCGACAGCCCCGAGCAGCGCCGCATGCGGATCAAGGACTCCGTGGAGCTCGCCTGGCAGGACTGGCTCGGCACCGCCGGCTTCGACCGCGAGGAGGACCGCTGGCCGCGCGCCTGGGCAGAGGCCTACGTGCACTTCGCCGCGGGAGAGAAGCGCTCGTGGCTGCACGACCAGGGGATGCGCTGGGTGCCGAACCCCGGGTGGCCTGAGCGCGGCGGATACCACGCCGACGGTCACGGCAACTCGGTCCCGCGCTTCCACGTCACCTGGGGCACCGGTCCCGGTGTCCTGGAGCCGTTCGAGCGCCGTGTGCGTGAGGCCGTGTCCCGCGGGCTCGTGGAGCTGCGCTTCCGCCACCGCGTGACCTCGCTGACCGTGAGCGACGGCACGGTAACCGGCGTGACCGGTGAGATCCTGGCGCCCAGCACGGTGGAGCGCGGCGAGGAGAGCGTCCGCGACGTCGCCGGCGACTTCGCGCTCGAGGCCCAGGCGGTGATCGTCACCACCGGCGGCATCGGCGGCAACCACGAGCTCGTGCGCCGCAACTGGCCGGCACGGCTGGGCAAGGCGCCGGCCTACATGCTCAGCGGCGTGCCCGCGCACGTCGACGGACTGATGCTCGGCATCGCCGGCGAGGCCGGGGCCAACGAGATCAACGGCGACCGCATGTGGCACTACGTCGAGGGCATCCACAACTGGTCCTCGATCTGGCCGAAGCACGCGATCCGGATCATCCCCGGGCCGTCGTCCCTGTGGTTCGACGCGACGGGGAAGCGGCTCCCCGGACCCCTCTACCCGGGCTTCGACACGCTCGGCACGCTCGAGCACATCATGGGGACCGGGCACGAGCACACATGGTTCGTGCTGACCGAGAAGATCATCGAGAAGGAGTTCGCGCTGTCGGGCTCCGAGCAGAACCCGGACACGACCTCCAAGAGCATCAAGGCCGTCCTGAAGGACCGCATCGGCAGCGGCCCTCCCGGCCCGGTGAAGGCCTTCATGGACAAGGGCGAGGACTTCATCGTCGAGCGCGACCTGCGGACGCTGGTGCAGCGGATGAACGCCCTCGTCGGCGAGGACCTCATCGACCACGACGACCTCGAGCGCCAGATCGTCGCGCGCGACCGCGAGATCACGAATCCCTACGCCAAGGACGGCCAGGTGACCGCGATCCACGGCGCCCGCCAGTATCTCGCCGACAAGATCACCCGGGTCGCGTCCCCGCATCGCATCCTCGACCCGGACGCCGGGCCGCTGGTGGCCGTCCGTCTGTCGATCCTCACCCGCAAGTCGCTCGGCGGGCTGGAGACGGACCTCGACGCGCGCGTCCTGCGGGCGGACGGCGAGCCGCTTCCCGGCCTCTATGCGGCCGGTGAGGTCGCCGGCTTCGGCGGCGGCGGGATGCACGGCTACCGCGCGCTCGAGGGCACGTTCCTGGGCGGCTGCCTCTTCAGCGGCCGCGTGGCGGGGCGCGCGGCGGCAGCGGCTGTCGCCTGACCGCAGGCGGACGTCAGTCCGGCCAGATCGGCCCGACGACGAACTCCACGGAGTTCCGCGCCGGGTCGCGCACGTAGACGGATCGGCCGCCGCGCGGCCAGTCGAGCTCGCGCTCGACCTGCACGCCGGCGGCCTCGCAGCGGGCGAGGACCGCAACGAGCGCCGCCTCGTCGACCGTGAACGCGACGTGGCCCTCGCCCGTGGTGCCGTGGCTCGGGACCATCCGGCCGGAGACGGCCGACCGCGCCGCGTCGAAGAGGAGGAGGACGGTGCCGCTGTCGCCGACGCGCAGCGCGGCGTAGACGTCGCCCGGGTCGACGACGACGCGCAGCCCGACGACGTCGGCGTAGAACGCCGCGGCCTCGAGAAGGTCGGGCGCGTACAGCACGACTTCGTGGACGCCGGAGGGACCCATCCGCCGATCCTCGCACGGCAGGTGCGCCGGATCACCCACCGTCAGCGTGGGCGGAGCGGCACACCTGCGGGCGGCGCCGCCGCCATGACCTCGACGCGGTGGCCGGCCGGGGACATCACCTGCGTGCGCGCGGCGTCCCAGTACTCCTCGCGCGCGGCCGCCTCGTGGCCGGCCTCGCGCAGCGCCGCGATCACCGCGGGGTACCCGGGCACCACGACCGCGACGTGCCCGCTCGCCGGCACCGACGGCTCCTCGACCACCAGCAGGTGGATCTGGAAGCCGCCCGGCCCCTCGACCCACCGCGACCGCGCGGCGAGCGACGCGACCGGCGGCGCGACCTGGGCGAACCCGAGCAGTCCCCAGAACGCGACCTCGTCGTCCAGCGACGCGGTGTGTACCTCCAGGCCGACGTGCTGGATCACGGGGCCGGGACGCGGGCGACGTTGCGCTCGTGGATCGTCCGCTGCTCCGGGCCGCGCCGCGCGATCGGCAGGGCCGACGCGGCGGTGGCCGGATCGCGCTCGAGCGCCGCGAGGTACGCGTCGTCCTCCCGCAGGATCGCGAGCGCGCGCTGCGCGTCGAGCGCGGCGCCATGGCCGGGCACCACGTGGTCGGCCTGCTCGACCAGCGGCGCGAGGCGTCGCAGCGTGGCCCGGTACTCCGACACCGAGCCGCCGGCGCTGAGCATCGGGATCTCCACCGGCGAGACGTGGTCGCCGCACACGAGCACGCGCGCCCACGGGATCCAGACGGCCATGCCGTCGGCGGTGTGGCCGCCGGTCGGGTGCAGCTCCAGGGCCTGCTCGCCGATGTCCAGGTGTCCCGGAACCGGCAGCGCCTGGACGTCCCCGAGCCGCAGGGTCCCCGTGCGCTCCACGTAGTGCTCGTCGTCGAACGCCCGCAGCCGGCGGGCTGCGTCGCCGGGCTCGGCGCGCAGCCGGGCGGCGGTGGTCTCGGCCACGCCCAGCGGCGCGTCCGGGAACGCGAGCCGCCCGAGCAGATGGTCCCAGTCGGCGTGCGTGGCGAGCAGGCCGGTCAGCGGGAAGCCCGCCTGCTGCAGCAGTGTGGGAAGGAGGTCCAGCTCGCTCGGGTAGACCGGCGAGTCGATCACGAAGGCCTCGTCGGCGGACCGGACGATCGTGCAGGTCGTCTGGAAGACGGCGGACGTGGCGAGGAGGACGTCCTCGTGGATCGCGACGACGCGCACGGGGACCTCCGGCGGGCCCCGGACTCAGCAGCCGAGGAGCTTGGCGGCCTCGAGGAGCGTCTTGACCTCGGCAGTCGGCTTCTTCATGCCCGACTCGAGGACCTCCTTGTTCCGGTTGACCCAGATCACGGGGACCTTGGCCTTCAGGCACGGCTCGATGTCGTGGTAGTGGCTGGAGGCGATGTGCACCCAGCCCTTCTTGCCGCCGATGCGCCGCGCGAACTCGGTGAAGTGGGCGGGATCCGGCTTGTAGGACCGGACCTGCTGGGCGGTGACGACGAGGTCGAAGTCGCCCGGGATGTGCCGACGCGTCTGGCCGAGCAGCTTGTCGTCGACGTTGGAGATCAGCCCCGTCTCGTACTTCTTGCGGAACTTGTTGATCTGGGTGTTGGTCTCCTTGAACGCCCCCCAGCGCTGCACGGAGTCCGGGAGGAACCCGGCGCGCGACGGCTCGAGCGGCCAGCCGATGCGCTTGGCGATCTCGACGGCGGTCCGGCGCAGGACCTCGGCGTAGAGCTCGTAGGAGCCGCTCTCGACGTCCCTGGCGACCTCGTGGAAGATCGGGATGATCTCGCTGGGGTCGTCGATCGTGAATCCCTCACGCGCCGCCTCCTTGCGGAAGGCGTCGTAGATGCCCTTCTCCCAGTCGATCAGTGTGCCGTAGACGTCGAAGGTGATCCACTGGATCTTCGCTGGGAGTGCCATAGGTCGGGCATTGTGACATTTCGCATGGGCGGGCCGCTTCCCGCGCCGGGCCTATAGCATCGCCCGCGCTATGGACCTCCTCGAATATCAGGGCAAGCAGCTCTTCGGTCGTCACGGGCTCGCCGTGTCCGACGGCAAGGCTGTCACCACCGTCGACGACGCAGTCGCCGCGGCCAACGAGATCGGCTACCCGGTGGTCGTCAAGGCCCAGGTGCTCATCGGTGGGCGTGGCAAGGCGGGCGGCGTCAAGCTCGCGGCCAACGAGGAGGAGGCGCGTGAGCACGCGACGAACATCCTCGGCCTCGACATCAAGGGCCACATCGTCCGCACGGTCTGGATCGAGTACGCCTCGGACATCGAGACCGAGTACTACGCCTCGATCCTGCTCGACCGCTCGGCCAAGAAGCCGCTGGTGATGTTCAGCGTCGAGGGCGGGATCGACATCGAGACCGTCGCCGAGCAGACGCCCGAGAAGCTCATCAAGCAGAACGTCGATCCGCTCGTCGGACTGACGAAGGAGCAGGCGGTCGACATCGCCACCAAGGGCGGCGCCGACGCCGACGTCATCGAGGGTGTCGCCGACGCGCTCGTCGCGCTCTACGAGGTCTGGATCGAGGAGGACGCGAGCCTCACCGAGATCAACCCGCTGATCATCACGCCCGACCGTCAGGTCAAGGCGCTCGACGCGAAGGTCACGCTGGACGGCAACGCGCTGTTCCGCCACCCGGAGAACGCCGACCTCGGCGACTCCGCCAACGCCGACCCGATCGAGCTCAGGGCCGCCGAGCAGGACGTCACCTACGTCAAGCTCGACGGCGACATCGGGATCATGGGCAACGGCGCGGGTCTGGTCATGTCCACGCTCGACGTCGTCGCGCAGTACGGCGGCAGCCCCGCGAACTTCCTGGACGCCGGCGGCGGATCGGACGCCGCGAAGGTCAAGCAGGCGATCGAGCTCATCCTCGCCAACGACAGCGTCAAGGCCGTGCTGCTGAACATCTTCGGCGGCATCACCCGCTGCGACGAGGTCGCCAACGGCCTGGTCGCCGCGTTCGGCGAGCTCAACCCGACCGTGCCGTTCGTGGTCCGTCTCGACGGCACCAACGACGTCGCCGGTCGCAAGATCCTGGAGGAGGCCGCACTGCCCAACGTGCACGCGGCCACGACGATGGACGGGGCGGCCGAGCAGGTCGTCGCGCTGGCGAAGGGGAGTAACTAGATGTCCATCCTGGTCGGGAACGACACGAAGCTGGCGGTCGCCGGCATCACGGGCCGTGAGGGCTCGTTCCACACGCTGAACAACCGTAAATACGGCACGAACGTCGTCGGCGGCATCAACCCGAAGAAGGCCGGCGAGAACGTCGAGGGGATTCCGGTCTTCGGCGACTGGGCGACCTGTGTCGCCGAGTCGGGCGCGAACACCGCGATGATCTTCGTGCCGCCGCCCTTCGCCGCCGCGTCGGCGCAGGAGGCCGCGGCCGCCGGCTGCGAGCTCGTGGTGATCATCACCGAGGGCATCCCGGCGCACGACGAGCTCAAGCTCTACAACACCGTCAAGCGCGACTACCCCAACACGCGGGTCGTCGGGCCGAACTGCCCCGGGATCCTGTCCCCCGGCAAGGCGAACGTCGGCATCATCCCGGCGTCCTTCTTCAAGGAGGGCAACGTCGGCGTCGTCTCGCGCTCCGGCACGCTGACCTACCAGATCGGTAACGAGCTGGCCCAGGCCGGCTTCGGCAACAGCTCGATCGTCGGCATCGGCGGCGACCCGGTCCCGGGCTCCTCGTTCATCGACGTGATCGAGATGTTCGAGAACGACGCCCAGACCGAGCTGATCGTCATGTCGGGCGAGATCGGCGGATCCGCCGAGGAGGAGGCCGCCGAGTACATCAAGGCGAACGTCTCCAAGCCCGTCGTCGGCTACATCGCGGGCTTCACCGCCCCCGCCGGCAAGCAGATGGGCCACGCGGGCGCGATCGTGTCCGGCTCGGCAGGCACCGCCGCAGCGAAGGCCGAGGCGCTGGAGGCCGTCGGCGTGCGCGTCGGCCGCACCCCCACGCAGGTCGCGCAGATCGCCATGGAGATCCTCGGCTCCTAGCTGCCTGCGCGGTCCGAGCTTCGACGAGCGCCCCGGTCACCCCGGGGCGTTCGTCGTTCCGGCGCCGTCGGGGCCCGCGTCGAGGTGGACGCGCATGTACAGGTCGCGGCCCGCGTAGGGCGTGTCGGTCGCGCTGAACCCAAACGACTCGTACAGCGCGACCGCCGCGGGGTTCGCCTCGTTGACGTCGAGCTCCATCCGGCGGGCCCCGCGCGCCGTGGCCCGGTCGACCGCCGCGGCCACGAGGGCGCGGCCCAGGCCCGAGCCGCGGGCCTCCTCACGGACAAAGACGTCCTCGACCAGGCAGTCCGGGCCGGCCCGCCAGATCCCGTCGCGGAAGCGCAGCTGCACGACGCCCTGGGGCGGGGAGTGCTCGTCAGCGAACCCGAGCAGGTACTCGGTGTCGTCGTCGTCCATCAGCCGGACAACCCCGGCGAGGAACGTCTCGGCCGCCGGCCAGTCCTTGCCCATGTGGTCGCGGAACGCGATCAGCAGGTCGGCGACCGCCTCGGCGTCGCGCGCCTGCGCCAGGCGGACCCGGGCGCTCACCCCGCGGTCGGGTTGCGCCGGACGTACCAGTGGACGGTGACCTCCGCTACGAGCACGCCCGCCTCGTCCTGCAGGTCGACGCCGACCTCGAACCGCGCCTTGCCGTCGGCGTCGAGGGCCGTGAGGACCTCGTCGACCGGGGTGCGCAGGGCGGCGGTCGCGGTGATCGGCCCGCGGGCGATCTTGCGGTAGGCGATCTCGGCGCGCTCGGCCAGCGGCGTGAGCGTCGCGAGGTGCTCCGCGAACGCACCGAGGAACGCGCCGCCCGACGCCGCCTCGGCGACGGTGAACAGCGCACCCGCGTGCTGGGACCCGACGTGGTTCTTCAGATCGTCGGCGTCGGGAAGAACGGCGACCGCCGTCCCCGGCCCGATGTCGCGGATCGCGACCCCGATGTGGTGGGCGAACGGGATCGCCGTCTCGTACCCGGTGGCCATCGCGGCATAGTCCATGCCGCGGAACGCTACGTCATCGTGTCCGGACGCGGACCGCGGAGGTCGCGCGGCGGGCGGTGCCGTCGACGTCGACGGCGCGTGCCCGCAGCGTCAGACGCACGGTGCCGCGCCGGCGCTGGAGGATCCTCGCACCCTGCGCCGTGAGCCGTACGGGTACGGCGAGCCGGGGCGCGCCGTCCTTCGTGGTCGCCGAGGCCTGCCCGAGGACCCGCCCGCCCGTGTCGGTCAGCGTGACGCTGCAGCTGCGCAGCGTCTCGCCGGGGACCGAACAGGACGTGCGCAGCGCCGTGCGCAGCCGCTGGCCCTGGCGGACGCCGAGGACGAGCCCTGGGCCGGTGGTCGACCGGGTCCCGGCGGCCGGTGTCGGAGCCGGATCCGCAGCAGGGGCCGGAGCGGGAGCCGCGCCGGCGCCCGTTCCGGTGCCGTTCCCCTGGCCGTTGCCAGGATTGGCGTTCCCGCCACCGTTGCCGCCGCCCGCGCTGCCGTTGCCGGGGCTGCCGTTGCCGCCGCTCGGCTTGCCGTTGCCGGGGTTGCCGTTGCCGGGGCTACCGGGGGTTCCGTTGCCCGGGTTCCCGTTCCCGCCGTTCCCGTTTCCGGCGCCGTTCCCGGGGTTGCCGTTCCCCCCGCCCGGAGGCGGCGGAGCGGCCTCCTCCTCGAACGTCGCGGGCACCGCGATCGGCACGATCGGCTTCTCGAAGCCGCGGCCGTAGCGCTCACCGGCGCTCGCGTCCTGACGGCCCGGGAGCATGACCATCCGCCAGTCGGCGGTGATCTCGTTCACCGGGACGGTCAGGCGCGCATTGTCGCTCTCGGCGACCATGAGGATGTGCAGGCCGTGGGTTCCGATCGAGCCCTGGAAGTGCTTGTCGGAGCCGTCGGGGTCGCCGTCCTGCGCCTTCCAGCACGTCCGCGGCGTCACGCCGTCTGCCCGCACCCGCGGCTCGTCGGCGCTGCGCAGACGGATCTTGGGCCCGGGGTCCGAGCCGGTGCCGTCGTCGAAGCAGGCGTCGTCGCGGTAGTACGGGACGGCGAGGGCCGACTGCGCCAGGCCGCCCGGGGTCAGCTCACGAACGCTCGCCGAGATGCGGTCGACGATCGATCCTGTCGGGCCCGCGGTCACCGACCAACCGAGCGCGGCGTTGGCGTCCGCGAACGTCGGGTCTCCCGGGTCGGCGCTGAAGTGGTACGGGGCCCTGCAGAACTGCAGCTGCCGGTACAGCGTGCGGTAGCCCTGGTCGATGTCGCCGGTGTCGTTGGCGTCGTAGTTGCTGTTGCACGGGTCGTCGAAGTTGCCGAAGAGCTCGTCGTTGCGGCCGTCGATCGGCACGCCGGCGGTCTGCCGGGTGTTGTAGAAGCGGTCGACCGCGCCGGCGTTGAAGTCCCACTGGGCATAGATGCCGTCGAGGGCCGGGACGACGTGCACGCGCAGGTAGGTCCGCTGCGTGACCTCCTCGCGGTAGAACGTCTCGCGACGGATGACGTTCGTGCCAGAGTCCGCACCCCAGGTCTCGCGGATCGCGCGGACCGGGCCGACGCGCTCACCGAGAAGGATCGAGGAGCCGCCCCAGTTGGTGTCCTCCTCCTCGTAGCCGCAGCACGGGGTCTCGGAGCCCGGGTCCTGCGCGAACGCGCGGGCCTTCCAACGGTCCACGAGGTCGCGGCCGTATGTCTCGCCGCCATTGTCGGAGATCCGGATGTCCGTCATCAGCCAGCGGCCGTCGTAGCGGTAGCGGTAGCGGTCCGTCGTGATCGTCGCCCCGTCACGCGGGCGGCGCCGCGCGAGCTTCGGCGTGCCGTCGGCATTGCGCACGACGTTGCCCTCCGCGTCGCAGTGCAGGCCGGCGGCGGCGTTGCCGTAGTTGTCGTAGGAGGACTGCGAGAACGCGAACAGGCCGGCGTCCGGGTCACGCTCGTAGCGGACGTACCCGTTGGTCGCGTCGAAGGCCGGCGTCGGGCCGCTCTCGGTGGCGCGCATCACGTACACGAACGAGGCGGGCGCGCTCGGATTCGTCGGGTCGGCGAGGCGGATCTCGAACACGCCGTCGATCCCGCGCGGGGTGCGCGCGTCGGCCGGGGCCTTCGGTCCACCGTCGGCGGCCATGAACGCGAGCTCGTCGTTGGCGTCCAGACCGCGGACCGGGTCGCCCTGGGCCTCACTCGCGGGCTGGGCGCGGCACGGGTCGTCCTGCGGCCCGTCCTTCGTGAAGCGGAAGCCCTCGCGGTCGCCGGGGCCGTCGAAGGCGTAGGTCGTGTGCTGGTCCTGGCCGGAGTAGATCGCGAAGCCCGACGCGGTGTTGTCGAGGTAGCGGGTGAACTGCTCGTCGACCTGGAAAGGGATCTGCACGAACCGCTGCGCCTTGGCGTCGTAGCGGTAGCCGAGCATGCGGCCGATGTCCTCGCCCGCGGGCTGCGCGGAGCCCGTGTCGACGAGCGGCTCGGCGTAGTGGTTGTGCGGGTCGTAGCCCTCGGGGCAGTTCGCGGCGCTGAATCCCTCGGTCAGCTGCGAGGCGCCCTCCTCGGAGGGGTCGGGGGCCTCGCTGGGGGGCGTGAAGGAGGGCGGGCACTCGCCGAAGTCCGCGAGCGGCGGCTGGAAGGTCTGATTGGACGGCACCGCCCAGCCGGGCAGCTGCGCGCCCGTGAGGACCACAGGCTCGGTCTCGCGGGCGGCGGGGACCGTCACGTCGACCACGGGCAGCCCGGTTCCCGAGGCCGGGGCGGGCGGCCCGGGCAGCTGGGCACTCGCGGTAGGCGCGAGAGCCGCGGCGCCGAGCGCGAACGCGGCGAGCAGGACAGCACAGCGACGGCGAAGCTGGGACACGGGCGTTCTCCTGGGACCGGCCGGTGCTCTCCATGCACCGGCGAAGTACAACCATGAACGCTGCCGTTCAGTAGAACTTGCGGTAACCGCAAGAGAGGTTCTCGCCCGCCACTCCGCGCGGGCTGAGCTACTCGGCGGCGGGCTCCGCGGGGGCGGAGGCGATGTCAGCGATCGGGGCGCCGGCGGTGATCGGGTCGCCCTCGGCGATGTGGAGCTTCGTGACCGTGCCGGCCTTGTGGGCGACGATCTCGTTCTCCATCTTCATCGCCTCGATGATGCAGACGAGCTGCCCCTCCTCGACCGTGTCGCCCTCGGCGACCTTGATCTTCCACATGTTGCCCTGCATCGGGGAGTCGAGCCGGTCGGCACCACCGCCGCCGCCCTTGGATGCGCGCTTCTCGCGCTTCTTCGGGCCGGCCGCACCGGCGGCACCGGCCGCGGGTGCAGAGCCGTACGCCGGGGCGTCGCCGAACACCTTGACGTCGAAGCGCTTGCCGCCGACCTCGACCGTGTAGTCGGACTGGACCTTGTCCTCGTCGTCCTTCTCGTACCGCTCGCCCGCGGGCTCGGCCGTGGACTTCAGCCACTCCTTGTCCTCGACGAGGTCCTTGCAGATGGAGCCCTCGGCCCAGTCCTTCGTGGAGAGGAGCGCCTTGTGGAACGGGATCAGGGTCTCGAGGCCCTCGATCTCGTACTCGTCCAGCGCGCGGAGCATCCGCTGCGTGGCCTGCTCGCGATCGGCGTCCCAGACGATGAGCTTGGAGACCATCGGGTCGTACATCGGCGAGACCTCGCCGAACGCCTGCACGCCGGAGTCGACGCGCACGCCGGGGCCCGTGGGCTCCTTGTAGTTGCCGATCGGGCCCGGGGCCGGCGCGAAGTTGCGGGGGGCGCTCTCGGCGTTGATGCGGCACTCGATCGCGTGGCCGCGCAGGACGACGTCCTCCTGCTTGTAGTCCAGCGGCAGGCCGGCCGCGGCCTTGATGCCCTGCTTGACGATGTCGATGCCTGTCGTCATCTCGGTGACGCAGTGCTCGACCTGGACGCGGGTGTTCATCTCGAGGAAGAAGTACTCGTCGCCCTGCAGCATGCCCTCGATCGTGCCGGCGCCCACGTAGTCGACGGCCTTGGCGGCCTCGATGCCGATCTTGCCGATCCGCTCGCGCATCGCCTCGTCCACGACCCAGGTCGGGGCGGGGGACTCCTCGATGAGCTTCTGGTGGCGGCGCTGGATGGAGCAGTCGCGCTCGCCGAGGTGGATGCAGTTGCCGTGCGTGTCGGCGAGGATCTGGACCTCGACGTGGCGGGGCTCGGGCAGGTAGCGCTCGAGGTAGACCGTGCCGTCGGAGAAGAACTTCTCCCCCTCGCGGCTCGCGCCCTCGAACGCGTCCTTGAGCTTGTCCTCGGTCAGCGCCACGCGGAAGCCCTTGCCGCCGCCGCCGGCCGACGCCTTCACCGCGACGGGGAAGCCGATCTCGTCGTTGGCGATGCGCAGCGCGTCCTCGTAGGTGTCGACGGCCTCGGTCGTGCCGGGCACGATGGGGACGCCGGCCTTCTGCATGAGCTCGCGGGCCATCGTCTTGGAGCCCATCGCGTCGATCGCGCTGGCGGGCGGGCCGATGAAGACGATGCCGGCCTCGTCGCACGCACGGGCGAAGGGCGCGTTCTCGGCGAGGAACCCGTATCCCGGGTGGATCGCCTCGGCGCCGCACTCCTTGGCGACCTCGATGATCTTCTCGACCTTGAGGTAGTTGTCCGCCGCCGGTCCGTCGCCGATGAAGAACGCCTCGTCGGCCTTGGTGGGGTGCAGCGCGTTGCGGTCGGTCTCCGAGTACACGGCGACGGACGCGATGCCCATCTCCTTGCACGCGCGGAAGACGCGGATCGCGATCTCGCCGCGGTTGGCCACCAGGATCTTCGAGAACATAGGGGCCGGAATCTACTTCAGAACGGCTCCCCGACGGCGGCTCGCGGAGCGTCGTCCTGCAGCGCGTAGCCCATGCCGCGCACGGTGGCGATGCGGTCCTTGCCCAGCTTCTTGCGCAGGTGTCCCCCGCCGACGTCCACGCTTGCGGGCTGACGACGGGCGGACGCCGGTGGGAAGGGTACGCTCGCTGGCGCCCACCCGCTCACCCTCCTGAAGGAGCCCCCTGTGGACCTCTCCCAGCTCAGCCTCGGCCTCAAGGTCGCCGGCGGCGCCGGACTCGTACTGCTCATCTCGCTGTTCCTGCCCTGGTACGGCGTCAATATCGATTTCGGCGGCATCGACGGACCTTCCGTGAGTGCGACCGCCTGGGAGGCCTTCAGCTTCACCGACCTCCTCGCGTTCGTCGCGGCCGTCGCGGCGATCGCCGTCGTCGTTCTGCACACGCAGAACAAGCTCGGGGCACTGCCGGTCCCGGCCGGGCAGCTGCTGCTCGGCATCGGCGGCCTCGCGCTGCTGTTCATCCTGTTCCGCACCGTGAACCCGCCGGGCCCGTCCGAGGCCGACCTCGGCCGCAAGATCGGCCTGTTCATCGGGCTGATCGCCGCGGCGGGCGTCGCCTACGCGGGCAAGCTGCTCTCGGACGAGCCGCACGCGCCGACGGTGGCGCCGACCTCCGGCACCGGGCTCTAGCGACCGACCGGCCGGCGAACTTGGTGATCACACCGTCACCCGCGACGGTGAGTTCACCAAGTTCGCGGAGGCCGTGGCCTCCTCGAACGCGGCGTGCAGGTCGGCGACGACCGCTGCCCCTCGTCTACTCACCTGGTCCCAGGTGTAGCGGCGGACAACCCAGCCGTTCTGACGCAGCCACAGGTCGCGATCTGCGTCGACCTTGGCCTGCCCGGGGCGCTCGTGCTGCCCGCCGTCGAGTTCGACCACGACGCGGAGCGCCGGCCAGACACAGTCGGCGGTCCACGGGCCGACCCGGTGGTTGCGGAGCGGCAGCGGGACGTCGTGGGCCACGAGCAGGGTCCGGAACCGTCGCTCGAGCTTGCTCTTGGCCTCGCCCCACCCGGGCACGTGTCGTTCGAGTGCGGCGCGGAGCCTCGCGCTGCCAGGGTGCCCGCGCCGCAGGACGGCGGCGAGGTCTACAGGCCGGCGGCTGTGGTGGAACTCTGCCTCCCGCAAGGCACGATCGAGGGCCTGGTTCGGCAGGACCGTGGCGAGGTCGAGCAGGGTCCTCTCGACGGTGGTCAAGCGGAGCCCGTCGTTGCGGACGACATCCCCGGGGCGCAGGTACGTCCGCACGATGACGACCCCGGCTGGCGGCGTCAGGTGTAGCCGGGACGCGAGCTCTACCGCCTTCGGTGCGCGCTCGAGCAGCTCCCATCGGTGGCCGGCGGAGCGACGGCACGTGATCGCGCGGCCCTGGAATGCCAGCACGGCGGCCAGGAGTCCGACCTCCGGCCGCAGCTGCTCCAGTGGTGCGACCGTGTAGATGCCGTGCTCGGGATGGACGACGAAGAGCCGGCCGGAACGGACGGCGTGACGGATCTGGCCGTCGGTCAGACCGCGAGCGCGGAGCTGCCGGCTCGAGGCGAGGCCACGCTGCTTGGCGATCAGCTGCAGGACGGCGGGGCTGAAGGACGGCATGAGCCCAGAGTGCCCCTGGATGCCGCGCGCCCGTGCGGGCGACGCACATGCAGCGGTCCGCCGTGACACTTCTGAAGCACTTCGTGCGCGTCCCGTGACACGTCCCGGCCGAACTTGGTGATCTCACCGTCACCGGCGACGGTGAGATCACCAAGTTCCCGCCAGGGTGCCGGGGCGCGCCAGGGTGCCCGCGCGGCGCGCCTAGACGATCATGCCCGCGCCGACCGTGTCGTTCGTGCCCTCGTCGATGAGGATGAACGCGCCGGTCGTGCGGTTGACCGCGTAGGGGTCGATCGCGAGTTCGCGGGAGACCCGCAGCCGCACGCGGCCGATGTCGTTGAGCGCGAGCTCGAGCGTCGGCAGGTCGCCGAACTCGTCGTCGTCCGGCGCGGACGCCGCGCGCGACTCCAGGGACTCGACGTCGACGACCGAGTCGATCCCGTCGACGATCACGCGGACGGACGCGGTCGTGTGCTTGAGGCCGAGTCGGGCGCCGGGGCGCAGCGGCTGCTCGCCCATCCAGCAGACCTCGGCCTCGAAGGCACGCGTGACGCGGACGTCGTCGCCGGCGTGGACGATCATGTCCCCGCGCGAGACGTCGCGCTCGTCGGCCAGGCGCAGCGTCACGGACATCCCGGAGAACGCCTCGTCCAACGGGCCGTCGTAGGTCTCGACCGACGCGATCGTGGTCCGCGCGCCGCTCGGCAGCACGACGACCTCGTCGCCGGGCTTGAAGACGCCGGAGGCGACCTGGCCGCCGTACCCGCGGTAGTCCGTCGCACCGTCGCGGATGACCCACTGCACGGGGAACCGCGCGTCGGTCATGTTGCGGTCCTCGTCCAGCGACACGGTTTCGAGGTGCTCCAGCAGCGCCGGCCCGGTGTACCAGTCCGTGTTGGACGACCGGTCGACGACGTTGTCGCCGTGCAGCGCGCTGATCGGGATGAACGTCGTCTCGCGGACGCCGACCAGGCGGGAGCCCAGCTCGGTGAAGTCCCGGACGATCCCGTCGAAGACGTCCTCCTGCCAGTCGACGAGGTCCATCTTGTTGACCGCGACGACGAGGTGCGGGATGCCCAGCAACGCGCTGAGGTACGCGTGGCGCTTGGTCTGCTCGATGACGCCCTTGCGCGCATCGATCAGCACGATCGCGAGGTCGGCGGTGGACGCGCCGGTGACCATGTTGCGCGTGTACTGCACATGCCCGGGTGTGTCGGCCAGGATGAACGTGCGACGCGCGGTCGCGAAGTAGCGGTAGGCGACGTCGATGGTGATGCCCTGCTCGCGCTCGGCGCGCAGGCCGTCGGTCAGCAGCGACAGGTCCGGCACGTCGGACCCACGCTTGCGCGAGACCTCCTCGACGTGCTCGAGCTGGTCGGCCAGCACGGCCTTCGAGTCGTACAGCAGGCGGCCGATGAGCGTGGACTTGCCGTCGTCGACCGAGCCGGCGGTGGCGAGCCGCAGCAGACCGGCGTTGGCCAGATCGTGCGGGGAGGGGGAGGCGGTCATCACGGCAGGGGCCTAGAAGTAGCCGGCGATCTTGCGGTCTTCCATGGCCGCCTCGGTCACCTTGTCGTCGGCGCGCGTCTCGCCGCGCTCGGTGACGCGGGTGGACGCGATCTCCGCGACCACGTCGTCGAGCGCGACGGCCGTCGAGCGCACCGCACCCGTGCAGCTCATGTCGCCGACCGTGCGGTAGCGCACGGACTCGGTGAACGGCACCTCGCCGTCCATCAGCGTCACGAACTCGCTCGTCGCGTAGAGCATGCCGTCACGGGCGAAGACCTCGCGCTCGTGCGCGAAGTAGATCGACGGGATCTCGAGGTTCTCCTTGGCGAGGTACTCCCACACGTCGAGCTCGGTCCAGTTGCTGATCGGGAAGACCCGGACGTTCTCGCCGCGGCGGATGCGACCGTTGTAGAGGTTCCAGAGCTCGGGACGCTGGCGCTTGGGGTCCCAGCCGCCGAAGTCGTCGCGGAAGCTGAAGATGCGCTCCTTCGCGCGGGCGCGCTCCTCGTCGCGGCGGGCGCCACCGAAGGCGGCGTCGAAGCCGTGCTCGGCGATCGCGTCGAGCAGCGCCGTCGTCTGGAGGCGGTTACGCGAGGCGCGCGGGCCCGTCTCCTCGGCCACGCGACCCTTGTCGATGGACTCCTGCACGGACGCGACGACCAGGCGGACGCCGAGCTCCTCGCACCGGCGGTCGCGGAACTCCATGACCTCGGGGAAGTTGTGCCCGGTGTCGACGTGCATCAGCGGGAAGGGGATCGCGCCGGGGCGGAAGGCCTTCTCGGCGAGCCGCAGCAGGACGATCGAGTCCTTGCCCCCGCTGAACAGCAGCACCGGGTTCTCGAACTCGGCGGCCACCTCGCGCATGACGTGGATGGCCTCGGACTCCAGCGCCTGGAGGTGAGTGAGCTCACGAGAGCCGATGTCGACGGGGGGAGTCATGCGGGTGCGACCTCCGATGAGGGGCGGGGCGAGGGGGCGGCGGCGAGACGACGGGAGCGGCGGCGCTGCAGGGCGTACGCGGCGGCGCCCACGAGGAGGGGCGGACCGACGATGCCGTAGGCCGGCAGGTCGAGCCCGGCCTTCGTGGACACGCCGAGCGCGCTGGCGAGCAGCACGCAGCCGAGCGCGGGACGGAGCCCCGCGGCGGGCACGCGCGGCAGCAGCGCGGTGCCGATCCAGACGCCCGGGAGGGAGCCGATGAGGATCGTGCCCATGAGCCCGAAGTCGACGTTGCCGCCGATCCAGTGGGCGATGCCGGCGCTCCACAGCAGGATCGCCGCGTGGAAGACGTCGGTGCCGACCACGCGGTGCGGGGTCAGTCGGAAGATGAGGATCAGCGCGAGGCCGATCAGGGCGCCGGACCCGACCGAGGTGAGGCCGACGACGAGACCGAGCGAGAAGCCGATCGCGGCGGCGCCGATCTTGACCTTGTCGGTCAGCACGACGGTGTCGCGCTCGCGCTCCGCGAGCTTGGGCATGAACAGCGCGCGGGTGAGGATGGTGAAGGCGACCACGACGAGCGCGACCGCGATGCCGGCGAGCAGGACGTCGTCGAACCCGTCGCCATACGCGGCGTGCAGCCGGTCGACGAGGACCACGCCGATGAGCGACCCGGGGACCGATCCGACCGCCAGCCACTTCGAGACGCCGAGGTCCACGGTGCCCGAGCGCCAGTGCTTCCAGCCGCCGAGCGTCTTGGTGACCGCCCCGTAGGCAAGGTCGGTGCCGATCGCCACCACCGGGCTGATGCCCGCGAACAGCACCAGTAGCGGCGTCATCAGCGAGCCACCACCGATACCGGTGAGGCCGACGAGGATGCCGACGCCGAGGCCGAACAGGACGATGGTGGGGTCGATGCCCAGCATGGATTAGACGTGCAGCCCGCATTCGGTCTTTTCGGTCCCGGCCCAGCGACCTTCACGTCCGGAGCCGGGGTTCGTGCAGGGCGCGCAGCCGATCGACGAGTACTCCTGGTCGTGCAGCGGGTGGTACGGGATGCCCCGCTCCACGATCCGCGTCCAGAGGTCCTTGTCGGTCCACATGGCGAGCGGGTTGTACTTCGGGATGCCGCCGCGCTTGGCGTCGGCCTCCACGAGCTCGGTGCCCGCGCGGGTCGGCGCCTGCTCGCGGCGGATGCCGGTGATCCAGGCGTCCGCGCCGTCGAGCGCGCGCTCGAGCGCGGCGACCTTGTGGGTGCCGCAGCAGTGCTCTGGGCCCGACCAGGCCGGGGTGCCCGCAGGCGCCGAGGCGTCCTCGACGTGCACCTCGATGCCCCACGTGTCCTCGAACGCCTTCCACGTGGTCAGCGTCTCGGGGAAGAGCACCCCGGTGTCGATGGTGACGAAGCGGACGGCCTCGAGCGCGCCGAGCTGCGCGAGCTCGTCGACGATCACCGACTCCTCCTTCTGGAAGGAGGTGAGCAGGACCAGCCGACCGTCGCGATGACGGTCGACCGCGGTCTGCAGCGTCTCGGCTAGACCGCGCACTCGCCCTCACCACGCACGACCTGGAAGGGCACGTTCTTGGTCCAGTCCATGAACATGTTCATGGTCTCGAGGCCGAACTCGACGGGCATCGCGAGGTCGCGGATCTCGTCCTCGAAGCGCTTGGTCCCGACGCGCTCGGCGAACGCGTTGAACGCCTCGCCGTCCTGCCGCTCGGCCTCGTACATCTTCACCCAGCGCTCGACGGCGTCGGGCACGCGCTTGGACGGGATGCGGACCTTCAGCCGCTTGCCGTAGCCGACCTGGCCCTTCTCGTACGTCCCGCCGATGTGCGGGATCGTCGCCGGGACGGTGTGCTCGCCGGCCTTCATCGAGGCGCCGTAGAAGCCGATGTTCGCGACGTGGTGCTGGCTGCAGCCGTTCGGGCAGCCCGACATCTTGATCTTGATGTCGCGGGTGAGCGCGTCGGTGATGTCCATCGCGACGACCTTCTCGTGGACGGCCTTGTTGAGGCCCATCGAGGAGGTGATGCCGAGCTTGCAGGAGTCGGTCCCGGGGCAGGAGACGACGTCCTCGATCGTGCGGACGCCCTTGTCGCCCACCCCGATCTCGACGAGCTGCTTCCAGACCTCGTAGACCGCCTCGTCGCGGACCCAGCGCAGCAGCAGGTTCTGCTGGACGGTCGTGCGGGCGAGGCCGCCGCTGTAGTCGCGCATGACCTGACCGAGCGCGCGCCACTGGTCGGGCTCGAGGTCGCCGCGGGTGATCTTGATCTCGACCGCGTTGTAGCCGTCCTGCTTCTGGGCCTGGACGTTGTACTCGCGCCACGCGTCGAAGGCCTTGCGGTCCTCGTCGGTCACGGCGTCGTAGGTGCGCCCCGGATCGTGCGCGGGCGCCAGCGACGCCTCGTCGACGTTGAAGAACGTCTCGTCGATCGAGAAGTCCCGCTGGGAGACCCAGTCGCCCTCGAGCTCGTCCTTGATCATCTGCGTCACGGCCTCGGGGCCGTCGCGGTCGACCAGGACCTTGATCCGCGCGCGGGCGCGGTTGACGCGCAGCCAGTCCTGCGCGTCGAAGATCCGGAACACGGCCTCGGCGATCTTCAGGTACTCGCCGTCGTCGGCGGAGGCGAAGTCCCAGAGGGTGGGGGCGACGCGCGGCATGATCGACGTGCCGCCGCCGACGCGGACCTCGAAGCCCTTGACGCCGTCCTTGACCTTCGCGATGAACGCGATGTCGTGGATGCCGGTGATCGAGCGGTCCTCCGTCGGGGTGCCGTCGAACGCCGTCTTGATCTTGCGGGGCATCAGCTGCGTCGTGGGGTGGCGCACGAAGTAGCGGACGTAGGCACCGACGTACGGAGTCGTGTCGAAGACCTCGCCTTCGGCGATGCCGGCCCACGGGTCGCCGGTCACGTTGCGGACGGTGTTGCCGCAGCCCTCGCGGGACGAGAGGCCGGACGGCGCGATCTCGCGGATCAGCGCGGCCATCTTCATCAGCGGGACGTGGTGGATCTGGATGTTCTGCCGGGTCGTGATGTGCGCCTTGTTCAGCGGCGCGTACTGCTCGGTGACGCTCGCGATCATGTCCATCTGGTCCGGCGTGATGCCGCCGAACGGGAGCTTGATCCGGCACATGTTCACGTCGGGCTGACGCTGGCCGTAGACGCCCTGCTTCAGGCGGAAGCCGATGAACTCCGGCTCGGGCGTGTGCCCGTCGAGGAACTTCGTCGCCTCGGTGTCGAAGTCGTCGAACTCCCGCTCGATGACCGGGATGATGTATCCGGGGACGTCGATCCGCTCCGGATCGGTGAGCGAGCCGCGCCCGGCGGAGGCCGTCGCGGGGGTGGTGTCGGCGGGGACCGAGGAAGGCTCCATCGAGTGAATGTAGCAAAACCCGATCGCTGTTTAGGAATTAAGAATCCCGCAGTGGGTCGTCCTACAGCCAGGGATGGTCGGCGTCGGCACGCAGACCGACGCCTTCGAGCAACCCGGCCCGCGTCCAGCCCGGGAGCTTCGACTCCGCCGGTGCGGCCGGCGGCGCGTTGTCGCGCAGGAACTGCTCGACCGCGGCGACGATCGCGGCGGCCTCGTGCTCCGTGGCGGAGGTGGTGATCTCGACGCGGGCCATGGCCCGGACGATATCGGTCGGCTGCTTCTGCGAGGCTCGCGCCCATGCGCACCGCAAAAGCGACCATCGGGACGTTCATCGGACTGGTGGCGGTACCCGCCGCGTGGGCGGCCGAGCCGCCGGTCGAGTTCACGAACACCGGCAAGGACTGCCGCAACCTGGCGATCATGATGCCGATCGACCCGGTGGCTGCGCGTGAACTCGTGCCCGAGCGGTTCGCCTTCACCGAGGACCCGGAGGGGTTCGTCGAGCTGGCGACCTGTCCCGAGGGGACGATCGATGGGGAGCCTCGGCCCGCGTATCGGATCGCCGAAGCGGCGGTGGTCATCAAGCAGCCCGCGCCGCTGGACGATCCGGGCGGGACGATCACCCAAGACATCTTCGCGATCTCCCAGCTGGACACGGATCCGGCCCTGAACGCGAAGAAGGTCGGTGTCGGGTTCCGCTCGGAGCTGGTGGACATCGGGTTCGAGCGGACCGGGCCTCTCCAGACCCGTGTCGAGGCGACGATCCCCTGGGCGTTCTCGCCGTACACGATGAGCGCCGATCTGACGCCGTCGACGCCGCCGCTGCCGATCACGATCGTGACCCGCATCTGGGGTCTCGGGCCGCGCGGACTCGTCCTCACGCGCAACGACATCGAGCGGGTGGACGAGGGTGCGGTCGCCTCCGGCACAGTGACCTTCGCGCCGGGCTCCCCGCTGTCGCGGGTCTTCGGGGGGACGTCGATCCGCGCAATGGGCATCGCCGGGCGCGGGACGTTCACGAACGTGACCCGGATCATCGAGCCGGCCGCGGCCGTGCCGACACCCGGGCCCGGGACGTCGCCCGCCGGGCCGCGGGCGACCGCGCGGATCGTCAGCCGCGGGCGCACGCGTCGCGCGACGGTCCGCATCTCGCTCGCCGGCGTGCGACGGGCCGCGCTCGTCGGGACGGTCCGGCGGGGTCGGTCCGCGCGCGGCGGGCTCGTCCGAACCCTGCGCGGTCGCTCGCCGCTGCTGTGGAGCGGGCGCCGCGCGGACGGCCGGCGCGTGCCGGTCGGCACGTACACCGTGCGCGTCCGGCGGGCGTCCGGGGGCGCCGTGCTCGCCTCGTTCGCGGTCCGGCGCACCGCGACGGGGTTGCGGCTCCTGCCGTAGCCGGCAGGTGCTCGGTCCGGCCCACCCCTGCGGTGGGTGGAACGGCACACCTGGCGCTCAGAGCCGGATGGTCTGCGCGTCGACCCGGCCGGCGCGCAGCGCCTCGAGCGCGGCCGCGGCGATCGCGAGGTCCTGGATCGCCAGGCCCGTCGAATCGAAGAGCGTCACGGCCTCCGGGCCGCGGCGTCCCGGCGCCGCGCCCGTCAGCACCGCGCCGAGGTCGGTCACCTGCTCGCGCGCGACCATGCCCGCGTCGACGGCCCCGGTCAGCTCGCCGCCGTGCGAGGCCTGCGCCCACTCGTCGCAGAAGAGCGCGCAGGACGCGACGGCGCCGATGCTCATCTCCGCCTTGCCGGGCCCGTCGGCGCCCAGCATGTTCAGATGCAGCCCCGGCCGCAGGTTGCCGATGTCGACCACGATCTCCGCGCCGGGGGTGACGCAGCACAGGACGTCGCAGCGCAGCGCATCGTTCTTCGTCCCGACGGTCCAGCCGTCCCCGAGTTCGGCCGCGAGGCCGTCGGCGACGTCGGCGCGCGGGTCGACCAGGACGTTCCCGCCGTCGGCGCCGTACCCGTCGGCCACCAGGCACCGCGCGGCCCAGGCGCCGTGCAGCCCACAGCCCAGCACCCCGACCGTCATGGCATCCACTCGCGCGAGCGCGCGCGAGGCGACGGCGGCGACTGCGCCGGTCCGCAGCGCGGTGACCGCCCCGGCGTCGAGCAGGAGCAGCGGCTCGCTCGTGCGCGCGTCGGACACGCAGACGAGGCCCATCACCGTCGGGAGACCGCGCGCCGGGTTGCCGGGGAACGACGAGATCCACTTGAGCATCGCGAGGTCGCCGCCGAGCGCCGGCATCGCGCGGAAGTCCCCGTTCGGCGGGGACTGCAGGTAGACCTTGGACGGCATCGTCCACTCGCCGCGGTGGTGGCGCACGAACGCGTCGCGGGTGTGGGCGATCGCCTGCTCGGGGCTGACCGCGGCGAGGACCGCGTCACGATTCAGGACCGGGAGCGCGTTCATCCGTCGAGTCCGATCCGGCCCGCGAGCCCGTCGTCGGGCTTCTGCGACTGGGCGACCGGGTTGGGCGTCGACGCCATCGGTGGCACGTAGGCGCCGCCGCCGAAGGTCGTCGAGCCGAACGCGTCGGTGGGCTCGGCGCCGGTGTCCTGGACCGCCCGCGTCGAGCAGACCAGGTCGTGCAGGGCGCGCTGGTGCGTGTCCCACAGCGGCCACAGGTAGCTGAGGAGGAGCGGCAGGGTGAGGAGGCCGAGTGCCCCCTTGGTGACGCCCTCGCGCAGGAACGCCTTGCCGAAGCCCGGCCGCGAGCCGTCGGCGTTGACGACCCGGATCCCGACCGCCCTGCGGCCGGGCGAAGCCCCCTTCATCAGTCCCATCATCACCCAGGGATAGGTGAAGAGGAGCAGGACGCCGACGCCTCCCGCCCACGCGGCCCAGTACGGGAGCGTCTCGAGGGTCGTCACGTCGTCCTCCTCCACCTCGTAGGTGAAGGAGTCCCCACCGGTGAGCACGGCGACGAGCACCGCGACGGCTGCCACGACGAGGAACTGGAAGAGGAAGTCGAGGAGGAGCGCGCCGGCGCGCCGGCCCCACGGCGCCGCCGGCAGCGCGTAGGCCGCGGGGCCATCGACGTGAGCGCCCGGGGGCGCGTACCGCGGCGCGTCCGAACCGGGAAGGCCGCCTCCGGGCGCGGTGAACCCGGACGGCGGGGGCGGGGGCGGCGGAAGGTCGGTCACGTGGGGGCGGATGGTACGCCCGCACGCGGCGCCTCGGTAGGGTCCGATCCCCCGTGCTGCCGTCCGCCACCCAGCGCATCCTCGACACGCTCCCCGACGACGCGAACCTGCTCGACGTCGGTGGCTGGGCCGCGCCCTTCAACCGGGCGACCCACGTGCTCGACCTGATGCCGTACGAGACGCGCGGGGCGATGGGCAGCTACGGGCCGCGGGGCGAGCGGTTCGACCGCCGGACCTGGGCGGTCCGCGACATCTGCGACCACCGGCCGTGGCCGTACGCCGACGACCAGTTCGATTTCGCGATCTGTGTCACGACCCTCGAGGACATCCGCGACCCGATCTGGGTCTGCCACGAGCTCAGCCGCGTGGCGAAGGCCGGCTACGTCGAGGTGCCCACGATCGAGGCGGAGCTCATCTACAACGTCGAGGGCAACGGGCCGTGGCTCGGCCACGAGCACCACCGCTGGCTGTGCGACATCGAGGACGGCGCGCTGCGCTTCACGCACAAGCCCCACTCGATCCACCACGACTGGACGCTGCGCGTGAACGACCGCTGGCGCTCGCGGATGGAGCTCGAGGACCACCTCCTGGGCCTGTTCTGGGACGGCAGCCTGCCCTCGTTCGAGCGGCCCCTCATCGGCGAGGACGACTACCAGCGCCTGTTCGACGAGCTGCGCGAGCGGGTGCGCCGGAAGTTCGAGCCGTCCGACGCCGAGCTGCGGCTGAAGACCGCGCGCGACCTGGCGCGCCACGGGGCGGCCGTCGCCGTCCAGCGACCGCGGAAGCTCGCGTCCTCGCTGATCGACCGCCTGCGCTGATCGGGGTTCCGTCCGCCCGCGCACGCGCTAGCCGCGACGCATCAGCCGCGCGACCGCGGCCATCAGCTCGTCGGTGCGGTCCTCCTGCTTGCCCTCCGGGGCGTGCAGCACGCAGTGCCGCGCATGCTGGTCCATCAGGCCGAGCGCGACCTTGTCCAGCGCCGCCTGCACGGCGCTGATCTGCGTGAGGACGTCGATGCAGTACCGGTCCTCCTCGACCATCCCCTGGATGCCACGCACCTGGCCCTCGATGCGGCGCAGGCGCTTCTGCAGCTGGTCCTTGGAGGCGGAGTATCCGCGGGTCTCGGTCTCGGGCATGGAAGAAGTCTAGCACTACCCCCCAGGGGTATGCTACGGTCCGTCGTGTCGGATACCCCCCACCCCTATACTTCACGGAGATCCCCATGAGCAACGAGACCATCTACACCGTCCAGGGCATGACCTGCGGGCACTGCGTCGCGAGCGTCACCGAGGAGGTCACGGAGGTCGCCGGCGTCGACGCGGTCCGCGTGGACCTCGCCTCCGGGCAGGTCACCGTGATCGGTGATGCCGACGACGCGGCCGTACGTGCAGCGGTCGACGAGGCCGGGTACGAGGTGGTGAGCTGATGTCCGTCCCGATCCGACTCACCCTGTTCGCCGTCCTGCTCGCCGTGGTGTTCGGCGGAGCTGCCCTCGCGGGCGGGGCGATCGACCCCGACGGCGCGAAGGACGACGCCGGCCACGCAGCCGCGCAGTCCGACGTCGGGCACGGTGACCAGGGCGCCGACGCCGACGCCGACGCCGCGCACGGCGCGGGCGAAGCCGACGCCGAGCACGCCGGGGAGGCCACCACGCAGGCGACAGCACTCCCCGGTCTCGCGGTCGCGCAGGACGGCTACCGGATGGTCCTGGACGGCGAGGGCACCCCGCGCGCCGGTCGGACCCGGCTCGCCTTCCGCATCGTCGGACAGGATGGCGACGTCGTCCGCACCTTCGACGTCGCGCACGCCAAGCGGCTGCACCTGATCGTCGTCCGCCGTGATCTCGAGGGCTTCCAGCACCTGCACCCGGAGATGGCGGGCGACGGCACGTGGTCGACCGACGTCGACCTGCCGGACGGCGGCACCTACCGCGTCTTCGCGGACTTCACCATCGACGGCGTGCAGCGCACGCTCGGCAGCGACCTCCAGGTCCCCGGGGCGTTCACGCCGCGGGCGGTCCCGGCGGTCTCGACGACGGCGACCGACGACCGCGGCCTGCAGGTCCGTCGCCGGGACACCGGCGACGGCACCGTCGCGTTCGACGTCCTGCGCGACGGACGTGTCGTCAACGGCGAGCTCGAGGACTACCTCGGGGCCAAGGGCCACCTGGTGACCCTCCGCGTCGGCGACCTCGCCTATCTCCACACCCATCCCGACGGCGACCGGCTCTCGTTCGGCGTCGAGCTGCCGACACCCGGGGCGTACCGCTCCTGGGTGCAGTTCCAGCTCGACGGCGTCGTCCACACCGCCGCGTTCACACAGGAGGTGGCGTCATGAGCGCCCAGGTCGAGCTCCCGATCACCGGGATGACGTGCGCCTCGTGCGCCAACCGCATCGAGCGCAAGCTCAACAAGCTCGACGGTGTCACGGCCTCGGTGAACTACGCCACCGAGAAGGCAGCGGTCACGTATGACGACGCCGTCAGCACCGACGACCTCGTCGCCGCGGTCCGCGCCGCCGGCTATGACGCGACGCTGCCGTCCGCCGGTGGCGACACCGCGGGGCCCGAGGTCGATCCGACGCTCGCGCTGCGTAACCGCCTGATCCTCAGCGCGGTGCTCTCGCTGCCGCTGCTGCTGCTGTCGATGATCCCGGCGCTGCAGTTCGACAACTGGCAGTGGCTCGCGTGGAACATGGCGACCCCCGTCGTCCTGTGGGCCGGCTGGCCGTTCCACAAGGCCGCCTGGGCGAACCTCAAGCACGCGACCGCGACGATGGACACGCTTATCAGCGTCGGCACCCTCGCCGCGTGGACGTGGTCCGTCGTCTCCCTCTACGCGGGGGACGCCGGAGTGACCGGCATGACCATGGGGTTCGACCTCGTGCCCGACCGCTCGGCCGCGCTGGACCACGTGTACTTCGAGGTCGCGGCCGTCGTCATCACGTTCATCCTCGCCGGCCGGTACTTCGAGGCCCGGGCCAAGCGCCGCGCAGGCAGCGCCCTGCAGGCCCTGCTGGAGCTGGGCGCCAAGGAGGTCGCGGTGCTCGACGCCGACGGCACCGAGCGGCGCGTCGCGATCGACGCGCTGGCGGTCGGTGACCGCTTCGTCGTTCGTCCCGGCGAGAAGGTCGCCACGGACGGTGTCGTGGAGGAAGGCACGAGCGCGGTCGACGAGTCGCTGCTCACCGGCGAGTCGATCCCGGTGGAGAAGCAGCCGGGCGACGAGGCCGTCGGGGCGAGCGTGAACGTGGGCGGCCGTCTGGTCGTCCGCGCGACGAAGATCGGCAGCGACACCGCGCTCGCGCAGATCGCCCGGCTCGTGACCGACGCCCAGACCGGCAAGGCGCCGGTGCAGCGGCTGGCCGACCGCATCTCCGGGATCTTCGTCCCGGTGGTGCTGGTGATCGCCGCGGCCTCGCTGGGATTCTGGCTCGGCGCCGGAGAGAGTGCGGCCTTCGCGTTCACCTCCGCCGTCGCCGTCCTGATCATCGCCTGCCCGTGCGCCCTCGGGCTCGCGACGCCGACGGCGCTGCTGGTCGGCACCGGTCGCGGGGCGCAGCTCGGCCTGCTCATCAAGGGGCCGGAGGTCCTGGAGTCCACCCGGCGTGTCGACACGATCGTGCTCGACAAGACCGGGACGGTCACCACCGGCACCATGGCGCTGGTCGACGTGCACGTCGTGCAGGGGACCTCCCGGGAGGACGTCCTGCGGATCGTCGGCGCGCTGGAGGACGCCTCCGAGCACCCGGTCGCGCGAGCGATCGCCGCAGGGGCCCGCGACGAACTCGGCACGCTGCCCGCGGTCGAGGGCTTCGCCAACCGCGAGGGACTCGGCGTCGAGGGGACGGTCGACGGCCACGCTGTCATCGCGGGTCGGCCTGCGCTGCTGGCCGACTGGGGCGTGCAGCTGACCGAGCAGCTCGACGCCGCGCGTCAGGAGGCGGAGGCGGACGGCCGGACCGCGATCGCTGCGGCCTGGGACGGCGAGCTCCGCGCCGTGATCGTTGTCGCGGACACGCCGAAGGACTCGTCGCCGGAGGCGATCCGCCGCCTCAAGGAGCTCGGTCTGCGGACCGTCCTGCTGACCGGCGACAACCGGGCGACCGCCGAGGCCGTCGCGGCGCAGGTCGGCATCGACGAGGTGATCGCCGAGGTGCTGCCGTCGGACAAGGCCGAGATCGTGAAGCGGCTGCAGGCCGAAGGCCGCGTGGTGGCGATGGTCGGAGACGGCGTCAACGACGCGCCCGCGCTGGCGCAGGCTGATCTCGGTCTGGCGATCGGCACCGGCACGGACGTCGCGATCCAGGCGTCCGACCTCACCCTGGTGTCCGGGGACCTGCGTGGGGCAGCAGACGCGATCCGGCTGTCGCGCCGGACGCTGGGCACGATCAGGACCAACCTGTTCTGGGCGTTCGCCTACAACGTGGCCCTGATCCCGGTGGCGGCCGCCGGGTTCCTGAACCCGGTGCTGGCCGGAGCGGCGATGGCGGCCTCGAGCGTGCTCGTGGTCTCCAATTCGCTGCGGCTGCGTGGCTTCCGCGCGCAGCGCGACAGCTGACCGACACACCGCGCCGGGCGCCTCCTCACGGGGCGCTCGGCGCACAGTAGATACCCTACCCCCGTACAGTTAAGGACACGTTCTCACCATGACCGTCAACCCCAAGCGCTGGCTCGCCCTCTGGGTGATCGCCCTCGCGCAGTTCGTCGTCATCATGGACACGTCGATCATCGGCGTGGCCCTTCCCGAGATCCAGGCTGATCTCGGCTTCTCGCCCGAGGACCTCTCGTGGGTCTTCAACGCCTACGTCGTCGCGCTGGGTGGACTCCTCCTCCTCGGAGGTCGTCTCTCGGATCTCTTCGGCGCCCGGAGGATCTTCACCGTCGGCTGGGTGATCCTCGCCGGCGGCTCGCTGGCGGCCGGGTTGGCCGGATCGGCGGAGGCGGAGATCGCTGCCCGCGCCGTCCAGGGCGCCGGCTCGGCGCTCATCGCGCCGTCCGCTCTGACGCTGCTGATGATCCTCTTCGGCCACGATCAGAAGGAGCTCATGAAGGCCTTCGCCGTCTACGGCGCCGCCGCCCCGGCGGGCGGTACAGCAGGCGTGTTCCTCGGCGGCGTGATCACCGAGTGGGCGTCCTGGCCATGGGTGTTCTACATCACGATCCCACTGGCGCTCGGCGTCCTCGCGGTGACGCCGCGCCTGATGCCTGACGTGCCCGGTGAGCGCGGGTCGGTCGACGTCGTCGGCGCGACTCTGGCGACCGTCGGTCTCGCCGCAACGGTCTTCGGCGTGGTCCGCGCTCCTGAAGAGGGCTGGGGCTCCGCGGCGACGCTCCTGACGATCGGCGGCGGCCTGCTCGGCCTCGCGCTGTTCGTCGTCGCGCAGTCCGTCCGGGCGCAGCCGCTGGTCCGTCTCGGGATCTTCCGTGCGCCGAACCTCGCGGCGGCGAACCTCGTGCAGGTGCTGCTCGGGGCGGCGTGGATCCCGATGTGGTTCTTCCTCAACCTCTATCTGCAGCAGGTGCTCGGCTACGGAGCGTTCGAGGGCGGCGCGGCGCTGCTCCCGATGACCGCGGCGATCATGCTGATGATGGTCGTCGTCGCCCCGCGCGTGGCGGCCGCGATCGGCCCGAAGCGGACGATGGTCCTGGGCATGGCGGTCCTCGCCGTCGGCATGACCGGGCTGTCGCTCGTGCGCTCCGACGGGGCGTTCCTGGTCGACGTCCTGCCGGCCTCGCTGGTGGCGGCGGTCGGCATGGGACTGGCCTTCATCCCCTCGCTCGGCACCGCGATCCAGTCGGCGCGGCCGCAGGAGGGCGGGCTGGCCTCCGGGATCGTCAACACCAGCTACCAGGTCGGGTCGGCCCTCGGACTGGCCGTCATGACCGCCATCGCCAGCTCCCAGGGAGCGGACCGGCTCGGCGACGTGTCGCAGCTCACCGACGGGTACTCGGCCGCCTTCCTGGGCGCTGCCGCGGTAGCCGTCGTCGGTGCGCTGTCCGCCGCAGCCCTCCTGCGTCAGGCCCCGGCCCCGCAGGATCCCGCGCCCACCGCCGGCGACGACCGCGAGCTCGTCGCCGCTTGACACGCGTGCCGGGTCGCCCGCCGTGGCGGGCGACCCGACGCGGCCTTCTGAGGTTGTGGGCTCCCCCCGAGGTCCCTGCGCGTTCAGGGTGCCGCTGACCGCGCGGCGGGCTTGATCCCTCGGGCGATGAGCAGCCGCATCGCCGGCAGCGCGGTGATGGTTCCCAGCACCAGACCGATCTGCATGAGGAACGTGAACCGGATGTCACCGGCTGCGGGCATGTTCTCGGTGTGGTGGAGGATCAGCATCCAGCCGAGCATGCCAACGTCGAACGCGACGACGGCGATGACCGCGATCATCAGCGCCGGGCGTACACCGGCGAAGCCCGGGACCCGGAGCTCGCGCTTGGTGAAGAAGACGTACTCGAACAAGAAGATGCCACCGGTCGCCAGGACGGTGATGATCGCGACCATCGCCCACATGTCCAGGCCGAAGAGGGTCAGGCCGGTAGCCACGACGAAGGGGACGGCCACGATGTGCGCAAGGCCCGACGACACGCCTCCCGGGAGCCCGGAGCGGAGGGCGCTGGCCACGGGGCTCTGATCCTCTGTGCGGCCGAACCGCTGATAGACGGGCCACGCAAGCGGGCCGAGGTACAGCGCGGCAAGCGGCCACACGTACTCCATCGCCTTTGCGGGCTGCCGGCGCCCGTTGCGGATGTCGCGCACGATGAACACGCTCGATACGACCGCCGCCACGATCCACACCCACGACAGGGTCGTCAGCCAGGCCGGGAGCCCGGTCCCCATCTCCATCCCCATTTCCATGTCTTGCATCTGGCTCTCTTTCCGCAGCTGTTGACCCGTCCACTGTAGGTCGCAGCAGTGTCCCGGGGCGCGGACTTGGCGCCTCGGACTCCTACGCCGCGACGGAGGCGCAGAGGAGACCTACGGGGGCGTCGTCGTCGCCGCGCTGAAAGGCCCTGGGGCGAGACGAACACCGACACTGCGTAGGAGCCCGCAATGATCATGCGCCCGTTCACGGATGCCGGCCGTTCCGCTCCCGCCTACCGTCGAAACACGCAATCCAGGAGAGGTACCGACATGAAGTCGAATCACATGGTGATCTGCGCACTGCTGGTGGTCGCGGGGGTCGTCCTGCTGTCGACCGGCGCAGGCGCGCTCGCCGTGCTGCCGCTGCTGCTGTGCGGGGCGATGATGGGCGCGATGATGTGGATGATGATGCGCGCGCCGGGCGGGTCTGACCGTGGCGATCGTTGAACACGACGTCGCGACTGCCGAAGCACGCAGATCGGTCGCCGTCCTCCACGTCGGGGGCCTGTCCTACGCGGGCGAGAGCTCGATCGTCGAGGGGGCGCTCTCGCGCCGGCCCGGGGTGCTCGAGGTCGAGGCGAACGTCGTGGCGCAGACTGCCACGGTCGTCTTCGATCCTGCCCTGACGTCGGTCGAGGACCTCCAGGGTTGGGTGGTCGAGTGCGGGTACCACTGCGCCGGCCAGTCCGCTCCTGGCCACGTCTGCGACCCCTACGCCCAGGAGGGACTCGCCGGCCCCCGGGATGGCGCGGCGCAAGAGAGGGCCGCCGAGGCCCACGGAGACGGTGACGGCGGGCACGCCGGCATGTCGATGGACGCCATGGCCGACGACATGCGCAAACGCTTCCTGGTGGCGCTGGCCTTCGCGATCCCCACCGTGCTGTGGTCGATGGTCGGCGCGCAGGTCCTGGGCACCGAGCTGGCGACGCCGTTCGGCCTGGACCGCGACATCTGGCTGCTTCTCCTGAGCCTTCCGATCGTCCTGTACGCCTGCTCGATCTTCTTCGTCGGTGCGGTCGCGGCACTCCGCGCGCACACGCTGGACATGATGGTCCTGGTCGCCGTGGCGATCGGCACGGCCTGGCTGTACTCGTTCGCCGCGACGTTCTTCATCAAGGGCGACGTCTTCTACGAGGCCGCCGCGATGCTCGCCACCTTCGTGCTGCTCGGCCACTGGTTCGAGATGCGTGCGCGCCGAGGCACCAACGACGCCATCCGGGAGCTGCTCGACCTCGCGCCGCCGACCGCGGTCGTCCTGCGCGACGGCGAGCCCGTCGAGGTGCCCACCGCAGAGGTCGTCGTCGGGGACCTGATCCTCATCCGCCCCGGCGCGAAGCTCCCCGTCGACGCCGTCGTCGAGGAGGGCTCCAGCGACGTCGACGAGTCGACGGTGACCGGCGAGAGCCTGCCCGTCCACAAGGGCGTCGGTGACCGGCTCATCGGAGCGACGATCAACAAGAACGGCACGCTGCGCGCGCAGGCGACCGCGGTCGGGGCGGACACCGCGCTGGCCCAGATCGTCAAGCTCGTCCAGGAAGCGCAGAACTCCAAGGCACCGGGCCAGCGGCTGGCCGACCGGGCCGCCTTCTGGCTCGTGCTCGTCGCGCTCGTCGGCGGTCTCGTCACCTTCCTCGTCTGGTACGTGATCGTCGGCAGCGACATCGAACGCTCGCTGCTGTTCGCCATCACCGTGGTCGTCATCACCTGTCCCGACGCGCTCGGGCTCGCGACGCCGACGGCGATCATGGTCGGCACCGGACTCGGCGCCAAGCGGGGCGTGCTGTTCAAGCACGCGATGGGCCTGGAACAGGCCGCGAAGCTCGACACCGTCGTCTTCGACAAGACCGGCACGCTGACGCGCGGCGAGCCGGAAGTGGTGAGCATCGCCACGGCAGACGGATCCTCCGAGAACGACGTGCTCCGCCTGGTGGCGGCGGTCGAACGTGAGAGCGAGCACCCGCTGGCCGAAGCGGTCGTCCGCGCGGCCCAGGCGCGTTCGCTCGCGCTCCCCGCGGTGGCGTCCTTCGAGGCGGTCCCCGGGCACGGCGCACTCGCCGTCGTGGAAGGGCGCCGGCTCGCCGTCGGCAACGCGCGTCTGTTGGCCCGGGAAGGCATCAGCCTGGGCGGCTTGGGGTCGCGTGCCGCCGAGCTCGCGGGTGAGGGCCGCACGACCGTGCTCGTGGCGCTCGACGGCGCCGCGGTCGCCGTCATCGCCATCGCCGACGCGACGCGGGAGACGTCGGCAGAAGCCGTGCAGGCGCTCAAGGACCTCGGCGTGCGGCCGGTCATGATCTCCGGGGACAGCAAGGCCACCGCGGAGCGCATCGCCGCCGAGGTGGGCATCGTCGAGGTGTTCGCAGAGGTGCTCCCCGGGGACAAGGCCGCGAAGATCGCCGAGCTGCAGGCGCAGGGCCGCAAGGTCGCGATGGTCGGCGACGGCGTCAACGATGCGCCGGCCCTCGCGCAGGCCGACGTCGGCATCGCGATCGGCGCCGGCACCGACGTCGCCGTCGAGACCGCCGACGTCGTCCTGATGCGCTCGGACCCGTTCGACGTGGTCATCGCCATCACCATCGGCCGCGGGACGGTGCGCAAGGTCCGTCAGAACCTCTGGTGGGCCGTCGGCTACAACTCGCTGGGACTGCCGATCGCCGCCGGTGTCTTCGCGCCCCTGGGCTTCGTCCTGCGCCCCGAGATCGCGGCGATCTCCATGGCGGACTCGAGCATCATCGTCGCCGTCAACGCCGTGATGCTCAAGCGCCTGCACATCCCGCGAGCACGTGGGCGGGCGTGATGCCCCAGGGGTCGGCATCGGTCTCGCCGGCACAGGCGGGCCGAGCCGGGTCCGCGCCCGTGCTGCTGGTCGCCGACGTCCGCAAGGCTCGGCTACTTCGCTGATGAGTTCGGCGCGGGCACCGCGCTCCTTCTCGGCGCGGGTTGGGTGGTCGTGCTCCTCTTCTGCGTGACCCTCGTGCTCCGTCGCTCCATCGCGGTCGCCGCCCGGTGACCGCGATAGTGCCGGCACTCGGAGCCGCTGCGCTCCTGGCCGGCGGACGGCTGGTCCTGACAGGCCGTCCCGCCCAGCACCACCTTCGGTGGACCGCCGCGCTGATCGCTCTCGCCGTGGTGCTTCCGATCGGTCGCACGGGGGTCCCGGTCGTCGTGACCGGCCTCGCCGCGCTTCTCGTCGGTCTCTACCTGTGGGTGCTGGTGCGCTGGCGCGGCGCGCGCCGGCACGAGGTCGACGCGGGGATGGCGCCTGGGTTCGGCATCGGCGGTGACGCCTTGCTGCGTCCCCAGCGTTCCCCGCAGGACGTGCTGCTCGCGCATACTCGAGGAGGGCCGACCGATCGGGCGCCGGAGGTCCTCCTCCTGCACGGGCTGGCGGCCTCGCGGAGCGTCTGGGCGCCCCTCGGCCGACTGCTCGACGACGCTGATGTGCCGAACCTGCGCCCCGATCTGCTCGGCTTCGGAGCCTCGCGATCGATCGGTACGCGGTTCGGGCTCGACGACCATGTGACGGCGGTGCTGCGCCTCCTCGACGCTGTCGACGCGCGCTCGGTCGTCGTGACGGGGCACTCGTTCGGGTGCGCCGTCGCCGTCGGGGTCGCCGCCCGCCGCCCCGAGCTGGTCCGCGAGCTCGTTCTGGTCTGCCCGCCGGTGTTCCGCAGCGGCGATGCCGCGCGAGAGCGACTCGGGCGCGACGACTGGATGGCTCGGCAGATCGTCAGCGGATCACGCGTCGCGAGCGCAGCGTGCGCCGTGATGTGCCTCCTGCGCGGCCCCGCTGCGGCGCTGGTGGCCCGCATCGCTCGCGAGACGCCGAGCGAGCTCGCGCGAGAGAGCGTGAATCACTCCTGGCCCGCCTACCGGGACGCGCTCGTGTCGCTGCTCGACGAGAACCCGCTCCCGTCGTGGATCTCGCACCCCACGAGCGTCACGACGGTCGTGCTGGCGACCGACGACCCGCGAGCACCGGCCGGCGACGTCCTCCGATGGCCGCATGAGTGCGTCCGGGTCGTCGAGCTCCGGGGCGACCATCTGCTCCCGGTCACCGAGCCGGACGCCTTGGCGAAGATCATCATCGAGACACGCGAGCAGGACAGCCGCTGAGCAGCTGCGCAGACGTTCCTCACCTACCGTCGAGCGGACGCCGCTCCGCTTCCGCAGCCACAAGCCGGCCTTTCGGGCGCTGCAGGGGTCGAGCCGCAGCACGAGCCGGTCGACGACGTGTCGCGCGGAGCCTCGGTTGCTGCGCTCGCTCGGTCGGTCTCGAGTGCGGCTTCGACCCTCGTCGAGCAACAGCAGGCCGATGGCGTCGGTTCGCTGCTCGGCGCGGCGGGCGTGACGGGAAGGAGGCTCATGCTCCGAAGGTAGACCCGCGGCCGAACTGCGTCATCGGTATCCGACCGACGTCCGCTTGCGCCGTTCTACGCACGACACCCGTCGGCTCGCGAAGCTGGGGCGTCACCGACCGACGCCGTGGCGCATCACCGGATCGCTTCGAGCGTCAGGCTCCAGGTTCGACCGCCGTCCTTGCTGGCATGCACGACTCCGTCGTCGGCCGCGACGAGGAGCCCGCGGCCTGACTCCGCGAGCGCAGCAGGAACGTCCGGTGCGCGACCGAGCTGTTTGACCGTGCGCAGGTCATCGTCGATCCGTTGCACGACCTGATCCTCCCCGATCGCGGTGATACCGGCGGTTCCCCAGGCGAGATGGCTCGGCGGCAGGTCGACGACCGGGCGGAACGCCCTCCCGCCGTCCGTCGACGCCAGGATGCCCGCGGCGGTCGACACCACCAGGCGCTCCGGGTCGCGCGGGTCGACGGCGAGGTCGAGGATCGGCGGCGTGCTCGTCGCGCGCCAGGTCCGCCCGGCGTCGACGCTTCGCAGCAGCTTGCCGCTGAGTGCGTCGAACGCGTAGACGCGCTGCCCGGCAACTTCGATCGCGTGGAGGTCGGCCTGCCCTTGGAGCGAGATCGTGCTCCAGTTGCGCCCACCGTCGGTGGAGCGGATGAAACCGACGGACGACGGACCACCGCGACGGGGATCAGGGTGGCCCGAGCCGACATAGCTTCCGGGGGCCTCGACGGAGAAGCCCATCACGTCACGGCGCTCATCACCGACGGCGGTGGCACGCGTCGCGCCCTCTTCGGCGCGGAACATGCCGTTGTGGGCAGCGACAAGGATGGAGCCATCCTGGGGATCAAGACCCACGGCGTGGACGTGGCCGACCGGGTCGGTGACGACGAGCCCCGCTGCTTCGTCGTCGCCTCCTCCGCACCCGGCAAGCAGGACGGCGCCCAAGAGAGGAACGAGAAGGCGGGACGACGAAGACCACATTGGAGTCAATGTACTACGCGTTGTGGGAGATTCTTGCCGGCCCCAGAAGAGCGATGGTGCGTCGTCCTGAGCAGACTCGACTCGACATAAGTCGGGGCCGTCGTCTACTCTCCTACGCGTCATAGGAGCGCCGAGTCCTCGTCGAGCGACGGGGAGCGGGGGACCCACTCACGGGGCGAATCGACCGGCTTGCCGGTTGTAGCGCAACTCTTTCAGCGCGAGCCCGTCAGCTAACCCCGTAGGCCAACGAAAGAGAGTCCCGTTGTCCTGCCGCACGCTGGCACGTGTTGCCGTACCCGTTCTGCTCGGATCACTGACGCTGCCCGGTGGCGTTTGGGCCGCCGCTTCTCCGGGCGGTGCCGCCGTTCCCGACCGAGCCGCGGCCACGAGCGCCACGTGCGCGAGCGGAGAGACCTGGGCCTGCCGTCGCGGGCAGGAGCTGTCCCTGAGCGGCACTGGCCTGGATGGCGTCGACACCGTGATCTTCCTTGGCGCGAAGGGCGCCAAGGATGACAAGCGCGCGTCGCCGAAGACCAAGAGCCCGGATGCATTGACGGTCGTCGTCCCTCGCGGTGCCCGCAGCGGCCGGCTCCTCCTCGTGAGCCCGGCCGGCGGGAACGGCCGCACGAAGACCCGGTTGCGGATCCTTGCCGGCAAGGCGCCGCAGGCCGACGTCACCGGTCCTGCGGTCGACCTTCGTCCCGGCGAGGCGCTGATCGCCGGTTCGCGCAAGCGCGCAGTACTCGAGTACTCGGCCGCGGCCGCGTCGACCGTCACGGCCGTACGGCTGAGCGACGGCGTCGCCGTTCGCTCGTGGCCGGTCGCCGCCGGGGCAGGAACGATCCGCTGGGATGGCACGGTCGACGGCGCCGTGGTCCCGGCCGGCCGCTACGAGCTACGGCTCGGCGGCCAGGCCACGGCCTCCCAGGCCAGCACGTCCGCTGTGCTCGTGCACGACGCCATCTTCCCGATCCGTGGCAAGCACGACCTCGGGCAGTCCGCCACCAACGACTTCGGTGGTGCCCGCGGACATGGGGGCCAGGACATGTTCGCCGCCTGTGGCACGCCGCTGGTAGCTGTGCGGCCGGGCGTGGTGCAGTTCGAGGCCACGCAGGCGCGGGCGGGCAACTACGTCGTGCTCCAGGACGCCACCGGGCAGTCGTACGCCTACATGCACATGCGCGACCGAGCGCTCGTCAAGAAGGGTGCCCGCGTGCAGGCCGGGCAGCGGATCGGGTATGTCGGCGAGACAGGACGGGCCTCGGGCTGTCACCTGCATTTCGAACTCTGGACCGCTCCCGGCTGGTATACGGGTGGCAGCGCCGTGGATCCGCTTCCTGAGCTCAAGCGCTGGGACTCGTTCAGCTGACGCATTCGGTGGCCGCAGCGAAGCGATTTCGCGCCGCCAAGAGCTCGAGCAGAACCCGCCCGGGCGCCGATGCGGCGTCTCCGCCGCGGGCCTGGATCAGGAGAACAGTCGCCGATCGTCGGGCGCGAGCCGGCGAGCGATCCTCCGCACGACGAGAAGGATCAGCAGCGCCCCGACGAAGCCGGCGATGAAGCTCTCCGGCTGAAACGCGTGGAACTCGTGTCCGCTACTGATCCGGTGGGCCACGGGCGCTCCGAGGACCATGCCGGTGACGCCGGCCGCGCCGGCAAGAAGTACTGGCGGGCGTGGCGACGGCAACACGGAACGAGCGGTCAGTCCGGCCAGGATCGAGATGAGCAGTCCGACGATCACGGCGCGTTCCATGCGCTCACGGTGCGCCGTCGGCGTCCTGCCGCAGCGTGACTCGATCTCCTACGGAACATCGTACGACTCGTGGATCTCATAGCGGTCAGGGTCGACGATGAACTTGCCGGCACATTCCCCGGAGCAGAAGCCGATGGTACGTCCGTCGTGTGCGAGTATCACGGCGTGCTCGCGCCTCACGCTCATCCGGCACACGGGGTCGACGAACGTGACCTCGCGCTCGACCGAGTCCGAGGTCGCGCGGTGCAGCCGGACCGGTTGAGCGAGATTTCGCAGTGATACCTCGCCCACGTCGATCCAACTCACCCCGGGCAGGCGGCGTGCGCCCTCGAACGTGGCTTGGTCGACGAGGACCTCGCCTGCTCGTGCGAAAGCGCAGATCCGGGACGCGCGATTGACGGTCGCCCCGAGGTACTCCGTCCCGCGCAACACGACCGGGCCGTGGGCGATGCCGAGCGCGAGTTGCGGCCAGTTGTCATGGGTGCAGACCCGTTCACACAGGCGCAGAGCGAGCAGCACGGCATCCCGGGGACCATCGACGCGGAGCATCACGGCGTCGCCCATGGTTTTGAGGACCTCCGCCGTGCTTCCGGCTTCCTCGCGTGCGAACTCCTCGAGCGCGACCGACACGTCGGCCGCGAGGTCGTCGCCGTGGTGATCGGTGAGCGCGGTGTACCCGACGAGGTCGGCGAACAGGAGCGTCGCAGGCGCGGGGGAAGCGGACTTGCTGCTCCCCCCGCCGCTGCTGACGGGCTCTGACGGCATCCGGCGGCCGACTACATCGAGTGGCCGGCCGTGCCTTCCGACTTCGATGCGTCGGTCTCTGTGTCCTTCGGGACGCCGCCGGCCGGCGACGCCGCGCCGAACCACTTCTCCCGCCAGGTATTCATCTCGCCGATCTCGCGGGACTGCGCGTCGATGATCTCCTGCGCCAGCTCCTTCACCTCGGAGTCCTGGCCCTTGTCCAGGACGACCCGCGCCATCGCGATCGCGCCCTGGTGGTGGGGCACCATCATGTCGATGAACTCGCGATCGAACGGCTCCGCGGTCTCGAGCGCCGCCTCGTCGCCGGACATCCCCATCATGTGCTCCGGGACGCCGAGATCTCCGACCTTGACGCCGTCGGCGATCAGCCGCTCGGAGATCGCCTCCATCTGCGTGATCTCCGTGTTCTGGCTCGTGATGATCGCGTCCGCGAGGGCCTTGATCTCCGGACGATCGGACCGCGTCTGGGCCGTCGTTGCCATCGCGACCGCCGAGTTGTGGTGGGGCACCATCTCCTGCACGAAGGCGAGGTCCACGCCGTTGCCGGCGGACGAGGCGCTCGTCTCGTCGTCGTCGGACCCGCACCCGGTCACCGCGAAGGCCCCGAGAACTGTGAGCAGTGCGGCAACCATCAGCATCGGGCGCCGCCACTTGGACTTGGACTGCATATCTTGATCTCCTGGTTCGTTGAGAGTGACCTGCGTCCTTGGCCTGCCTGCTTTCACAGGAGCACCACTGCGCCACGCGGCACAGTGGTGCAGCGGGTCACATCAAGAAGACCTGCAGCTGAGGGCCGGCACGAGACCGGGGTCCCGGCGCGATCCCGAAGTGCCCCAGGTGGAGACTGGACGCCGTCGGCGTGGGGCCCCGGCGGTCCGGTCGTACAGCGAGACGGCCGAGCGCGGCCGCGACGAACATTGCGGTCGCGGTCCCGACGACGGCGAGGCAGACGGCAAGCGCTCCGGTCATCGGGTCGCTGTGCTGCATATGTCCGCCGCCGAGTGCGGAGTGGGCCGTCACGACGGCCAACGAGACGAAGAGCAGCGCCCCTGCCACCAGGAGCCGGCGCCGACAGCGGCGCAGAGACCGGTTGATCGAGACGAACACGACCAGCCCATCCTACAGGCCGTCGGAGTGGCTCCGACGACGTGGCGCTCAGATAGTGCAGTGCTGCACGATCGCCACCGCGGCAGCGGGTGACAGCGCCGCCGCCGGCAGCAGCGCGACGAAGGCCAGCGCCAACAACGCCAGCCACCCTGCCAGGAGCCGCGCCGACCAGTCGTCGCGCTCCTCGTCGCCGTCCATGAGCTCACGGACCCGGGCGGCCACCGTCGAGCCGCTGAGTGCGGTGAGTGCGGGGCCGGTCGCCGGCCGCAGCTCCGCGGCCTTGCAGATCGCGGAGGCCAGCGCGAGCCGGTCTCCTCCACGGGCGATCGCCCAGCGGTCGGCGTCGCGCTCGAGGTGGAACTGGATCTCGCGCACGGCCGTCCGGGCGCCGGGAACCGCCCTGCCGAGCGCGCGCAGCAGCTCGGCCAGCAGGAGGACGTAGCGATGGCGCCGGACCACGTGACCGCGCTCGTGGTCGAGGCTGGCACGCAGCTCGGGCTCGTCCAGGACCGCCAGGGCGAGCGGGCTGACGATGATCCGAGGCCTGGTCAGGCCTGCGGCCGCCACCAGCACGCCAGCCTGGCCCACGATGACCGACCCGTCGGGCCCGGGCCCGACGGCCGACCCACGGACGAACCCGCTCACCGTCCGCGACGCCCGCACGATGCCATGACCGACGGACACGAGCGAGAACGCGAGCATCGCAATCGGAATGACGATCGCGACATCGCCAACCGTGTGCCCGTTCAGACCGAGGTGGGTCGACAGGCCGGGGAGCACGGTGTGCCAGCACCAGTGCGTCAACGCGGTGAACAGCTCGGTCGCCGGGAGGAAGCGGAAGGCGAAGACCGCCGCTCCGAGCGCCAGCGCCGCCCGGAGCACGAGCGCCGAGCTCCACACCGCGATCGCGAGCTCCGGTCGCGCGCGGGAGAGCGAGAGACGGTGCGGCATCACCAGGCTGAGCGCGACGATGACGGCGACCGAGACGACGAGCATCAGGTCAACGCCGCTTCGCGTCGAGCGTCGTCCGCAGGCGGCGGAGCTCCTCGACCTGGTCGTCGTCCATCGAGCCGAGGAGCTGGGCGAGGACCGCGTCGCGCGCCCCTGAGGATGCCGCGGAGAGCGCGTGCTCGACGGTCGAGGTCACGTAGGTCGCTTCGCTCATGGCCGGGCGATACCGGACGAGCTTGCCTGCCTTGCGACGCTCGAGCAGACCGCGCTCGACGAGGCGGTTCAGGACGGTCTGCACCGTCGTGTACGCCCCGCGATACCGCTGCGGGAGACCTTGCCGGACGTCGTCCACGGTGGCCTCGTCGAGGCGCCACATCACCGCCATGACCTGGACCTGCAGGTCACCCTGCAATGGGGACATCGCGCTCATCTCGCGCACGAGTATGGCACCGCTCGGCGATGGTCTGCGCACCTGCAGCCACGATCAGCTGGGGTCGATCTCCAGTCCGGCGATCGCAAGGACTGCGGCGATCGACGCCACCAGGATCGGTTGATGCACGAGGTAGATCGGGAGCGAGTGCCGGCCGGGTCCGCCGACCAACGTGCCCAGGCGAGAGCCCGCCGGAAGCCGGCGCAGGAGGTGGCCGCGGTTGCCGTCGGGGTAGAGCACCGAACCCAGAGCGAGCCCGAGCAGCGCGGCGCCGCCCCACGGCAGGAGCGGATACCAGTCGACGCCGATCTCGGGCGGGACGAACCCGAGGACCAGCGCTCCGGGGACGTCGCTTGCCGCCTCCATCGCCACGCCCGCGAAGATGATCGCCGCCCCCAGCAGCGCGTTCCAACGCCTGAACCGGACGACCAGCGGGAGCACGACGAGGAGGAGGAGGCCTATCAGGTGCAGGATGCCGAACCGAACGGCATCCTCCGCGCCGAGCGCCAAGCGCGTCGCCACCGTCACGAGCGCAGCGCCGGCGAGAACCTGCAGCGCCCGCGGCGCGTGGGTGGACCACAGCGCGGTTCCCGACAGCCCACGGGACGCTGACCGCTCGCGGCTGACCCAGAAGCTGACGCCGACGAGGCCCACGAAGAGCGATCCGCAGGCCACCTGCACCGCTCTCCACGCACCGTCGTACGGGTCGATGTCGATGTCCGGCGTAAGGAAGTTGACGTCGTAGCCCACGTGGTAGACGACCATCAGCAGGATGGCGAACGTCCGCAGGGCGTCGATCTCCCACAGGCGCGTCGCTCCTGTCTCGTCCATCGCGCCAAAGCTACCGGAGGGCGTCGGGAACCAGGCCGCATGTCCTACAATCTGTAGGACCCCTGATGCCTTCGCCTTCGCCCTTCCCCCGTCAGCCCCGAATCCGCGCCGTGCCCGACGGACCCTGGCTGACGGGATTCGCCGTCACAGCAGCGTTCGCCGCGCTCGCGAGCTACGGCCTGCACCACATCGGTCCGCTCGAGGAGCACCTGTCGGTCGCGGTGCTGCTCGCCTTGATCGCCACGTCGCTCGTTGCGATGAGCATCGGGGCGGCGCTGGCACCACCGCCACTTCCCGCACCGGTGGTCGTCCTGGGCGGGCGCCCGCCCGTGATCAGCGATCTCGCCGCCGAACAGGCCCGCTTCTGCGCCGCCCTGCACGCGAGCGCTCTGCCTCACGGGTTCTTCGTCTCGCTCGGCCCGCGGTTCCTGCGCCGGTACTACCGCTCGTTCACCGACTCGCCCCACGCGGTGGCGCTGATGGCCTGCGTCGACGGTCACCCGGTCGGCTTTCTCGTCGGACCGGTCCGTGCGCGTGCCCACCGTCGGTGGGTCGTCCGCAATCGAGGGCTCGGCCTGGCGTTCTCGGCCGTCGCGGCGCTGAGCGTGCGGCCTGGACTTGCAGCGCAGTTCGCGCGGACCCGGTTCGCTCGCTATCGGAAGGCGCTGGGCCGTGGAGCCGACGCCGAGGTGCCTGCCAGTGACGTTCAGGCCGGCGACGTCGCCGTCCTGAGCCACGTCGCCGTCCTCCCCGGGGCCCGGCACACGGGCGCCGGCACGACGCTCGTCACGTCCTTCGAGCGCGCTGCGCGGGACGCGGGCACTCGGATCGCGTACCTCACCACCATAGAGGGTCGCGACGGGGCCGGCCCGTTCTACGAACGTCTCGGCTGGAGCTGCGGGCCGATCCACCCAACGCCGGAAGGACGACGGATGCAGGAATGGACCCGGACCCTCGACCCTGAGGCCAAGGCGTGAGCCGCGCGGTCGGGGGTCTTGTCGCGCTGGCACTCGTGCTCGGAGGCTGCGGGGCGGACGAGACAGCGCAGAAACCGGACTCCGCGCCGCCGCGGGAACGCGCCGCCCTCGTCCCGGCCGTCGAGAAGACCCCCGAGCCGCTGCCGTCGTTCGCGCAGTACGAGCCAGGCCCCGAGGAGAAGTTTCCCAACGCCAAGCGGGTGGCGGGACGGGCTGCCCAGAACCTGCTGACCTATGAGCGAGGGACGACCCGCGCCGCCATCGCGGCAAGGCTGGGACTGAGCGCGCAGGCGACGCAGAACCTGGCCCAGAGACTGAAGGATGCCGTCGTGCCGGATGCCGCCTCGGTCGCGGAGGTCATCTACCCCCAGATGGCCGGTACGACGGAGACCACGTACGGAGCCATGGTCGTCGTGCGACAGATCATCCAAGGTCCCTCGGGTCGACGAAGCGCCGTGACCAGGACGGTCGACGTGCGCCTGCAGCGCACCGACGGACCCTGGACGGTTCAGGAGGTCGCGTCCGTCGGGGGAAAGCCTTTCAAACGCCCACGCGGCCTGTCGGCGGCGGCGTCGCGCCTCCTTGACGACGAGCGTGTCACGCTCACGGACACCGCGCGGTGGGACATCTTCCGCGGCGGGGTGGACCCGGGGCTGCTCGATGCACTTTCCAGCGCTGCGGAACGCCATCCGTTCTCGGTTGCGGTCCTCAGCTCCGGTCATCCGCGCAACGTCTGGCAGACCGATCGGCGCAGCGCGCATTCCAGCGGGTACGCGGCGGACATCTACGCCGTCGGTGGGCGGCTCGTCGTCCGGCAGCCCGCGACCGGGTCGGCGGCGCACCAGCTGGCCAGCAGCTTCGCCGAAAGCGGTGTGCGGCAGCTCGGCAGCCCCTGGGACTTCGACGGGCCCGGTCGGACGTCGTTCACGGACGACGTGCATCTGGACCACCTGCACGTGCAGCGCAGTCCGGTCGGCATCGCGGGATGACGGGTGCGGTCGAGCAGCTTCGCCTCGCCTCCATCACCCTCGATCTCGCGCCGTCATTCGACATCGGTCCGGTGGAGGTCGCGTGGCACGGTCTGATGATCGCCGTCGGGATGGCGTTGGGAACGCTCCTGATCGTGCGTCTCGCTCCGCTGCGCGGCCTCGACCGCGACCGCGCCCTGGACGGGACCGTGGCGATCGCCCTGGCGGGGGTCGTCGGATCGCGGCTCTTCTTCATCGTTCAGGACGCTCCTGCCGACCTGGTCCAGCCGTCGGCGTGGATCGGCACCCGAGGGTTCGCGTTCTATGGCGCGATGATCGCGGCGCCGATGGCGACCTGGCTCGTGCTGCGCGGCACGAAGCGGGTCCGCGATTACCTCGACCTCTACGCCCTGATCTTCCCGCTGGGGATGGCTGTGGGTCGGGTCGGGGACCTGCTGTCCGGCGAGCACTACGGTCCGCCCACCTCGGCACCATGGGGCTTCATCTACCCCGACCCCGACTCCGAGACACCGCTGCGCGACGTGGCTTATCACGCGGGTGCGTTCTACGAGATCCTGGCCGCGGCGGCGCTGTTCGCCGTCGTCTGGGCCCTTCGTGGAAGGTTCAAGGTTCCCGGAGTCCTCGCTTGCACCGTGATCGCCGGCTACGCGGCGTCGCGATTCGTCATCTTCTTCGTCATCCGGGACAGTCCCGAAGTCGCGCTCGGTCTCCGTCAGGCGCAGTGGACGAGCCTCGCGCTCGTCGCGACGAGTCTCGTCGTGATCGCCGTCCTACGGCGCCGAGACGCGGAACCGGCGCGCGGCGAACCGCGATCGGGCAGCACGAAGCGCCAGATGTCTCCGACGTGACGTAGGAGTCGTTGCTACCGTCGAGCGCATGGCCCGACTTCTGTTCAGCATCCTCGCGATCGCTGCGCTGCTTCCGGCAATCGCCTCGGCGGACGAACGCATCATCGCCTCAGGCGTCAGCGCCGGCGGCGTCGATCTCTCCGGACTGACGGTCGACGCTGCCGGAGCCCGGCTCGACCAGCAGCTCGCGCCCCGCCTCGCCGCTCCGGTGGAGGTGCTGATCGCCGGTCGCCGCTTCGAGGTCGCCTCCCGCTCGCTCGGCGCCTCGCTCGACGCCGCCGCGACCGCACGGCGCGCGGCGGACGCTGGTGCCCCCGCCACGCCGGTCGACGTCGGGCTCGTGGCCGCCACGGATCCGGCGGCCGTGGCTCGCAAGGCGAGCGAGCTGCGGCGGGCAGCCGCGCGCGCTCCGCGGGCTGCGCGCCTGCGTCGCATCACGAGTCGCGGTGTCGATTGGACACGGGCACGTCCCGGGATCGCCATCGACACGAACGCCCTCGGCGCGTCGTTGGCAGCCGCCGCCGTGACCACGGGTACTCGTCGGCTGACGTTCGCGGTCCGCCGCGTCGCGCCGGCGGTGAGTGACGCGGCGCTGCGTGCCCGGTATCCGTCGATCGTCACGGTCGACAAGCGGACGTTCACGCTTCGGCTGTTCACCGGGCTGCGGCGCACCGCGAGCTACCGGATCGCGCACGGGCAGCCTGCGTACCCGACCCCGAGCGGCCGCTTCCGGATCCGCTCCAAGCAGGTCAATCCGAACTGGTACGTCCCCAACGCCCCGTGGGCCGGGGAGCTCGCCGGCTCGGTGGTCCCCGGCGGTTCGCCGCAGAATCCGCTGCGCGCGAGGTGGATGGGACTTGCCGGCGGCATCGGCATCCACGGCACCGCCTCCGAGGGATCGATCGGCAGCCGCGCATCGCACGGGTGTGTGCGCATGCGCGTGCGCGATGTGGTCCGCCTCTACCGGCGGGTCGCGGTCGGCACGCCGGTCGTCATCGGCTGAGCGGCTCGGGCCAGGAGCAGCAGGAACACGAGGACGCCTCCGTAGACGAGCACGCCGGCTGCGGCCTTCACCGCCCGGGTGCTGCCAGGCGCCGCGACGCGGTAGGCGTACCTCGCGGGCACGCTGACGCGCGATGTCGCTCCAGCGTCAAGGGGGATCCAGCTCTCGACCACCCCGACGGGCGTGCGAACCTCGAGATAGGTGAACCACCGGCCGGAAACGCCGAACGTCAGCCGGGCGCTCCTGGAACAGCCGCCGCCGCTCCAGACGGTCGAGACGACCTGGCCGCCGCGACGCCCGACGAACCGTGCCGAACTGCCGGAGCAGAGCACCCCGGACGTCGCGTTCAGGACCGCGGCGCGATCGGTGACTGTGGCGTTCCAGTTGACGGTGCCCGCCGGATCTCCCTGGCCGGGGTCATGCGCTCCCGCCGGCCCGACGAACGCGAGAAGCGCCGCCAGCGACGCGGTGACGGCGCTGAGGACGGGGAACCGCCGCCGGGGTCCTCCTGCGGCGAGCCACAGTCCCGACGTGCAGGCGAGCCATGTCGCCGGGATGGCCACCGCGACCTCGGCCACCGAGAGTCCCAGGTCGCCGGTCGCCTGCCGCAGCGGCAGGACGATCAGCACGATGCCCGTGGCGACGGTCGCCCCGCTCGCGGCGAGCCCCAGCCCACGACGCGCCGCGAGGTCGATGGCGAGGCCGCACACGACGGTCAGCGAGACGAGCGGCGCATCGAAGTCCAGTGCGAGCAGCAGGCCGCCGACCAGGAGCAGGAACACCGTCTGCACGAGCGAGGCCGATGTCGCCGCCCACTGCGTCGACCACGCGGCCCGTACGAGCCCGCAGGCGACGGCCACCGAGAAGCCTAGGACGACCGGGTACCAGACCGCGGCGAACTGCGGGACGTCGGTCTCGTATTCGGCGACGGCGAACGCTGCAGCGGCGACGACGAGCCCGCCGGCCAGGGCCGGGAACACGGGAGGTGCCGTGTGCTCTCGCAGGTGGAGCAGCAGGACGTAGGCGAGACCCATGGCCCCGACGATCCCGAGCATGTGCGGCGGGCTCCACAACACGGCGTCACGTCCGAAGGCGATGTGCCACGCGTTGTCGATGGGTGCCGAGGCCAAGGTTCCCCCGAGCGCGATGACACCGATCCACACGAGCGGGCCCGGAGCCCTGGACTCCCAGCGTCGAGCGAGGAGCTCCCTAGCCAGGAGCAGCCCGAGCGCGGAACCCGAGAGCGTGATGCCGGCGTAGATGGCGATGTGCGGCGCGATGAAGAACGCGTCCCGCCCACGCTCGGTGTGCCAGGCGTCATCCCAGTAGCCCCCGGCGAGGGCGGAAGCCGCGCCGATGAGGAACGCCCAGACCAAAAGAACCTGCCAGGACCAAGAAACGCGCATGTTGCAGAAGTGAAGTGAAACCGTTGCGATATTGCAAGTGGTGCGTGTACGCTTTCTCGGGTGGAACTCACCGATGCGCAGCTCGATGCAGCAGCCAGGTCGATGGCTGCTGCGGGCTACGAGCGGACGACGGTCGAGGACCTCGCGACGGCGATCGGCGTGTCACGCGTCACGCTCCACCGCCACGGAATCGGCAAGTCCGAGGTCCTCCAGGTGCTGGGCGAGCGCGCGACGCGCGAGTACCAGGACGCGATGTGGCCGATGCTGACGTCGAGCGCTCCGGCGGACGAACGGCTGGGTCGGGCGATCGACGTCGTCCTGGCGCAGGCTGAACGGCACCTCGCGCTGCTCGTCGCTCTCGGGAGCCAGTCCGACGGTGTCTTCCACGAGGACGAGTCGGCACCGGGCGCGCCGACCGAGACACGCAGCGTGTTCGTCGAGCCGCTTCAGCGGATCATCGACGACGCGGTCCGCGAGGGCACCGTCGTCGACGACGGCTCCCTTGCGACGGTCGTCTTCAACACCGTGGGCTGGTCGTACATCCACCTGCGTACCGGGCACCGCTGGTCCTGCGAGCGGGCCGCGGCGTCCGTCCGCCGGCTCGTCCTGCACGGACTCCTGACACCCTGAGCGGCAATCGCCTGGCCGCCGCGGGCTGCCGCGCGGCCGGGCGGACCAAGGGCACGACGAGCGGCGGCGGGCGGCCCGTGCGGCGCACGGCGGTGGTCACTTTCCCCCCGCGGCCGCCGCCGGCGCCGCGCGCGCCGCGCCGCCTATGCCGGCGGAGGTCCGTTGACCCCCTTGATCGACGTCTGGCCGCGCGCCACCCGGTAGCGCCAGCCGGTCCCCGGGAGCGTCTTGATCGTCTTCTTCTTGATGGTCTCCAGGCGGACCATCTGGCAGTCGAACGCGGTCGGCGTCGCGACGACCCGGCCGTAGCCGTGGTGGTCGAAGTCGGCCTGGTCGACCCACGGGTTGAGACCGCGGAGCGTCTCGATGATGCCCGGGTCGGTCTGCGGATTCGCGTCGTTGCCGGGGAGGATCACGCCGCCTCCGGCGTCGAGCTTCGTCTCGCCGAGGGACTGCGACGTGATCGAGCCGCCGACGAACTCCAGCGCGACGGTCTCGCCGTCCCCGTTCCTGGTCCGCACGTCACCGGCGATGAACGTGTGGATGTCGCCGGTGATGAACACCGTGTCCTTGATGCCGCGATCGCGCAGGAAGGTGAGCAGCTCCTCGCGCTCCTGCGGGTAGCCGACCCACGTGTCGTACGTGTAGTTCGCACCGCCCAGGACGCGGGTGGGCATCATCGTGACCTCGTTGGCCAGGACCTTCCAGGCCGCCTGGGAGGTCGCGAGCCGCTGCTTGACGAAGTCCATCTGCGTGCGGCCGAGCAGGTCGCGCGGGGCGTCGTAGCCCTCGCACGGCGGGGTGACTGCGTCGCCGCACGGCTGGTCCTCGCGGAAGCTCCGCTGGTCCATGACGACGAGGTCGACGACGTTGCCGAACTTCAACGAGCGGTAGATCCGCTGACCGTTGTTCCCGGCGAACGCCGGCATGCTCTCGAAGAACGCCTTGCGCGCGGCCGCCTTGCGCTTCGCGCCGAAGCGCTTGGCCGCGGCCAGCCCGCCATCGGCCTCGGCGCCCGCGTAGTTGTCCTGCACCTCGTGGTCGTCCCACAGCATGACCATCGGGAACTTCGCGTGGACGGCCTGGAGCGCCTTGTCGGAGCGGTAGAGGGAGTACTTGTCGCGGTAGTTCGCGAGGGTCAGCGCCTCGCGGACGATGTCCTTGTTCGGGCCGCTCCTGCCGATCCGGTCGTCGCGGACCGCGGTCTTCGTGCCCTGCACCGAGTGGTAGGTCTCGGAGTAGATGTAGTCGCCGAGGCAGACCACGAAGTCGAGGTCGTCCTTGGCCATCAGCTCGTGGGCGTTGTAGTAGCCGTGCGTGTAGTCCTGGCAGGAGAAGAAGGCGAACCGCACCGGCTGCTGCGAGCCGGCGGGCAGCGCGGTGCGCAGGCGGCCGACGCGCGACTCGCCGGACCGGGTGCTGAAGCGGTAGTAGTACTCCTCGTACGGCTTGAGCTTGGTGAGCCGCGCCTTGACGGCGTGGTTCACGGAGCCGCTGGTCGCGATCTGCTTGCGCTGGACGACCTTCCTGAACGCTTTGTCGGTCGCGATCTCGAGCTCGACGCGGCCGGCGCCCTCCACGCCGGTGACGCGGGTCCACAGGGTGCAGCCGGTGGACGTCGGGTCGCCGGAGATGACGCCGTCGGCGAAGCGTCCGCCGCGGAAGAGCGGGGCCTGCTTGGCGCCGGCGAGGCCGAGCGCGAACGTCTGCGGGGCGACGACGATGGCGCCGCCGGCGGCGGCCGCGCCGGTCAGGAACCGCCGGCGGGTGTGGGGCGGGTGGGACATGGGAGCTCCTGCGAAGCGATGGGGCGAGCGACGCTACTCCTGACGCGCGCGCCCGTGGGGGACCTGGTCCGCGGTGGACGGATGTGCGATCCGCTCAGCAGGACCGCAGGGCCTGCACGCGGGCGTCGCGTGCGCGGAGCCGCACCGTCAGGACCGTCGTCGCCGGGTCGTAGGACCACGAGCGCCCGCGGCGCAGCGGCACCCGGCCCGAGCGGCCGCCCAGCACGCGGCAGGGCGCGAACGCGCCGCCGCGCAGGGTGCCCAGGGCGGCCTGCAGCTCGACCTTCCGGGTGCGGCCCTGCCGCAGCGCCATCACCCATCCCCGGCGCGTCTCGCTCGAGGTCGCCCGGTCGCGCCGGTCGGCGCCGAGCGCGACGGTCCTGCGCCCGCGCGGCCAGGCGAGCAGCCGCAGGCGGTCCTTACGATCCGCCAGGCGCGTGGTCGTCCCGGCGCCGTACGGGGCGAGGGTGTCGACCGACGGGTCCAGCAGCGGTAGGACCGTGCCGGCGCGCACGTGCAGCGGCAGCCGGTCCAGCGGGGCGTCGAGCGTGACCTCGGAGGCCCCGGCGCGCAGCACGGGCTTGCCCAGCTGGGGGGCGACCCGGTCGTCGAGTCGCATCGAGCCCCACCAGTCGACCCAGTCCCCGGGCGGGAGATACGCGCGCCGCGAGGTCGAACCCTCGTCGAGGACCGGGCTCACCAGCAGGTCATCCCCGAGCAGGTACTCGTCGTCCTGCGCGACCGCCCGCGCGTCGTCGGGCCACTCCAGCGCGAGGTGCCGCATGAGCGGCAGGCCGGTGCGGTCGTAGGTCTTCTGCGCGGCGGCGAGGTACGGGTAGAGCTGCGTGCGCAGGCGCGCGTAGCGCCGCCAGATCGGCAGGGTGGCCTCGTCGAAGATCTGTGCGCGCGGCGCGTCCGTGAGGTCGAAGCCGTTGGACTGCGTGCGCATGACGCCGCTGGCGAACCCGACCTCGATCCAGCGGGCGAGGAGCTCCGGGGTCGTCTGCGGCTCGCTCAGCGCGAAGAAGCCGCCGATGTCCGATCCCCAGAGGCTGACGCCCGACAGGCCCATCGTGAGGCCGCCGGTGACGACGCTGCGCAGGCCGTCGAAGCCCCAGCCCGTCGTGGGGTCCCCGCCCCAGACGATCTGGCTCTCCTTCGCGCTGCCCGTGTAGCCGGAGCGGTTGAAGCGGGCCAGCGGCTTCTTCGCGCGCGTGCGGGCGTAGAGGTGTGCGGCGGCGTGGTACTGGCGGACGTAGGCGTTGTGCCCGCTCTCTCCCGTCCCGCCGTCGAACGCGACGGCGTCCGGCGGGGTGTACTCCCCGAAGTCCTCCATCCAGCCGTCGTGTCCGTCGTCGACGGCCTCCTGGAGCAGATCGCCGAAGTAGGACGGGCCGTCCGGATGCGTGAAGTCGACCTGCGCGACGCTGAACCGGGTGGAGCCCTGGTAGTCGTAGGTGTACGTCGAGCCGTCGGCGCGCTTCGTGAACACCCCGCGCCGTTCGCCGGCCTCGAACGCCGGGGTGTAGGACGCGCAGACCATCGGGTTGAAGTACGTGGTGATCGCGAGGCCGGCGTCGTGGGCGCGACGGACCGCGGCGCGCTCACGCTCGCGGCGGTTCGCGTGGTCGCCGCACGGCAGGTAGTGCGTGTAGGTCTGCAGGACCGACCCGGCCGCGCCCGCCTCGCGGAGGAGCTTGATGTTGGCGGCGGCGTCGCCCTTCGCCTGCCACCAGGGGCCGAAGAAGAACGGGGCGGCCGCCGGGGGCTGGCGGCCGACGTGCGCGCTGAACCGCTCGAGCACCTTCGCCGGTGTCGGTCCGGCGACGACCAGCATCCGCAAGGTCGACGCGTCCACCGCGACCGACCAGGCGCCCGCGTCGTCGGTGCCGAGGCGGTGCGTCACCAGCTCGTCGTTCTCGACCAGCGCGCCGACCCCGCGGCTGGAGAGCAGCCAGGGGATGGGGAAGTACGTGGCGTCGGGGCGCGGACGGACCCCCGGCGGGGGGACCAACGCCCCGACGAACGGGTTCTCGACCTCCTGGTACGGGCCGTCGGCGACGTAGCTCTCGACCTCACTACCGCGCTGGTCCACCGCGTTGGCGCGCTCGCCGAAGCCGAGCTGCCGCTCGCCCTGCGGGGAGAGGAACGACGCCCCGATCTGCCGGACGTCGCCGACCGGGCCGTCGACCGCGGCGGCCAGCCGGACCAGACCGTCACCGACGGGCTCGACGCGCACCGTGAGCGTCCGTCCGGCGCTCGTCGTCGCCAGGGTGGCGACCCAGGCGCGGCCGTCCTTCCTCGATGCGGTCACCCGGGTCGCACGGACCCAGCCGCCGATGGCGGTGCGGAAGCCCAGCGCACCCACGGCGCCGGTGCCGGTCCCGGGTGCACTGTCGAGGGGCGCCTGGGGAGCGGGGCCGTCGAAGCGGATGCTCCATGGGTCGGTCGTGACGGTCGCGCGGAGCGCCCGCGCATCGGCGGCGATCACGGGCTCGGCGGCGGAAGCGGACGAGGACGTGACAGGGCCGGTCGCGGCGACGGTCGCGACGACGACCGCCGCTGCGCGCGCCCAGGTCCTTCTCCTAGGGTGAACGCGAACGTTCATGCGGGGATCCTGCCAGACGCGGGGACGCTGTGCGCGCCTTCCCCGCGTCAGCGTCTCATCGCGACACGACGGTGAACGTCACCGTCCGCGCGCTCGACCGGTTGCCGGCCGCGTCCGTCGCCCGCAGGACGAACCGATAGCGCCCCGGGGCGAGCCTGCGTGTCGCGATGCGGCCGCTGAACGCGATCCTGTTCGTGCCCGCCTTGAGCTTGCGGGTGAGAGTGCGCACCGCCGGCGTGCGGGTGCACGACCGCGCTCTGCGGAGCTTCCGGGTCGGCTTGACGCAGCGCTTGCCGGAGCGCTTCCCGGGGAGCCGGCGCTGGACCGCGAGCCGCAGGGTGGCGGCTTCGCTGAGGCGGACGGTGAGCGTGGTGCCCACGGATGTCCGGCGACGCTTTCCGGCCGCGCTGACGGCGGTCCGCTTCGTCCCGGCGCGGAAGCGCGTGCGGGACAGCTTGGCGCCGCTGATCCGCGGAGCGGTGGTGTCGCGCGCCGTCGGGACGGGGGTCGGGGTCGGGCTCGCCGGCGGGCCCGCACCGCCGCCACCGCCCGGTCCCGGGACCGTCGGAGGCTCCGGGCACGTGCCGCGCAGGGTGCGCAGGTAGCCGTGGTTGACGTCCGGCGACGCGCCCGCGACGAGCGCCGAACCGGCCTGCAGGGTGAGGGCGACGCAGTCCCCGCCCGGGGCGAGGGCGAGGTCGCTGACGAAGCCCGTGGCCGGGGTGCCGGGCACTCCTGCGGTGCGTCGCAGAGACGTCGTCGTCCCTGTCGACAGGTCCCGGACGTAGGGCGAGTCGTTGGTCGGGGAGTCCCCGTCGACGAGACCGCTGGAGACGAACGCGACCCGGGTCCCGTCGGCGGAAAGGGACGGCGTGAGGTCGTTCGCGCCGTTGAGGCTCGCCGTGCCGGTCCCGTCGACGTCGACCAGCGTCGTCGTGCCGGCGGCGAGGTCGCGCACGAACGCATGACGGTCCCCACCGTTGTCCCCGAAGTTCGTCGCCTCGGTCGTGAAGACGACCCGCGAGCCGTCGGCCGAGATCATCGCCCCGTCGCCGACGTCGGCGTCGACGTCGGCCCCGGCGGGTCCGTTCGCCCGGGAGGCGAGGACCGTGGTCGAGGTGGCGAGGTCGCGGACGTAGACGCTCGCGACGCTGTCCACGTCACCGCCCGCGTCTCCGAGCGTCCCGCTGGTGACGAACGAGACGCGCCGCCCGGTCGCGTCGATGCTCGGGCGTCGTGAGGTCTGCTGGTCGAAGCCGCCCACGGGGTCGGGCCCACGGGAGACGAGCGTCGTCGTCCCGGCGGCCAGGTCGCGGACGTAGACCTGCTGTCCCGTGAGCCCTTCCGCGGTCGGGTCGCTGTCGCTGACGAAGGCGACCCGTGCGCCGTCGGCGGAGATCGCGGCCTCCTCGCCCCGGATGCCGGTGCTCGACCCGTTCGTCGCGACGCTGACGAGCGTCGTCGTCCCCGCGGTGAGGTCGCGGACGTAGACGTCGGCGAGCGCGTCCGCGTCGGCGGGGACGAGCGCCGCGAGGGACTGGAACGCGACGAGGCGCCCGTCGGCGGAGATCGACGCGCGGAGCCCGGCGTCGCGGAGTGTCCCGCCCGCATCGACGCTCACGGGGTCGAGAGCCCCTGTGCGGGCGTCGCGGCGGAAGAGGACCGGCCCGGTGTCCACGCCGCCCGGCGACACCTGCCGGGACGACGACCGGACGAGGACGTACCGGCCGTCCGCGTTCACCGAGGTTGCCCCCGCGAGACCGAACGTGTTGAAGGCCGGCGGGAGCGGAGCAGTCCCGGCCAGGCGGGAGACGAGCGTCGTCGTCGCCGACCCGAGGTCGCGGGCGTAGACCTGCGGCGTCGTGTCTGGCGAGGCGTCGACGGTGAGCCCGTCGTCGGCAGAGGCGAAGACCGCGCGGCCCGTGTCGGCGGCCAACGAGAGGGACGACCCGTTGCCCTGCAGGAAGCCCGCGGGCCCGACCTGCGGGGCGATCAGCGTGGTGACGCCGTCGACGATGTTGCGCAGGTAGGCGTTCGGCCCGGCCGGCGCCCCGTCGACGAACTCGCCGGTGGAGGCGAAGCCGACGAGCGTCTCGGAGCCCACGAACGCGATCGAGACGTCCGTGACGTCCGAGCCGCCGCCGGAGGCGCTTGGGCCGGGGACGCTGGCGTGAAGCGTGTCGGTGGTGCCCGCGCGGACGAAGACGTCGATGTCCGCGCTGCTGTCGCCCGCGGCGAGGTTGGTCGCCGAGGACGTGAATGCGATACGCGACCCGCCCGGCGTGATCCGGGGCGAGTCGGACGGTCCGTTGGCCTTGGCCCCGCCCGCACCCGTGGCGCGGCTGACGAGCGTCAGCTCCGCGTCGGTGGCCCGGATGACGTCCCGGGTGGTGTCGCTGTCCGCGGCGACGAGGTCGGTCGCGGTCGTCACAAACGCGATCACCGTTCCGTCTCCGTTGACCGTCGGCTGGGTCGAGGTGCCGTTGCCGGCGAGGACGCCCGGTGTCGCGCTGACGAGTGTGAGGTCGCCGGTCGCCCGCCGGAAGCGGTGGACGTCGCGCATGCCGTTGGTGTCGTTGCCCTCCGCCGCCGCCGGCGTGGCGAAGACGACGATCGTCCCGTCGTCGCTGATGTCCCCGTCGGTGGCCTGGCCGAGCGCCGTCCCGCCTCCGTCACGGCGGGACACGAGCCGTGTCGTCCCGGCTGCGACGTCGCGGGCGTACAGATCCGTCGACGCGTTCTGGTCGGCGGGGTCGAGGGGGACCGCGGTGGCGAAGAGGACGACGGGGTTGCCGCCGCCGCCCGCGACGGCGACGCCCACGGCGCCGAACGGTCCCGGGACCGGGGCCTCGTCCTCCCGGAGCGAGACGAGCGTCAACAACCCTGTCTGGAGGTCCTTCAGGAAGACGTTGTTCGCCGCGTCGTCGTCCGCAGTGGAGAAGTCGTCGGACTGTGTGGTGAGGACCGCCCAGCGCCCGTCGTCGCTGACCGCGGCGCCGTCGGGGGCGAAGCTCGGCTCGACCCCGTCGTCGATGAGGGTCGTCGTGCTGGCCGGCAGCGTGGCGAGCGCACGGATGTCGCCGGCGACGGCGCCGGCTGCGGGGGCGGCCGAGCCGACGGCGACGGCCGCCGCGGTCGCGAGAAGGGCGAGGGGACGGCGGACGACGGGCGCGATGGGCACGAAAGCCTCCTGGGGGTGTCCGGCGACGGTAGTCGCGGACGCCCCCCGGGAGGTCTCAGTCTGCTCTCAGGTGCACGGTGCCGACTACAGGGGGATGTTGCCGTGCTTGCGCTGCGGGCCCGGGTCGCGCTTGGTCGACAGCGTCTCGAGCGCGGTGATGAGCTTCGGCCGGGTCTCGTGCGGGACGATCACGTCGTCGATGTAGCCGCGCTCGGCGGCCGAGTACGGGTTCGCGAAGCGCGCCTTGTAGTCGTCCATCAGCATCTGACGGCGCTCGTCCGGCGTCGGCGAGCCGGCGATGTCGCGCCGGTAGATGATGTTGACCGCGCCCTCGGCGCCCATGACCGCGACCTCCGCGGTCGGCCACGCGAAGTTGAAGTCGGCGAGGAGGTGCTTGGACGCCATGACGTCGTACGCGCCGCCGTAGGCCTTGCGGGTGATGACCGTGATCTTCGGGACGGTCGCCTCGGTGTAGGCGTAGAGGAGCTTCGCGCCGTGGCGGATGATGCCGCCCCACTCCTGCGTCGTTCCGGGCAGGAACCCGGGGACGTCGGTGAAGGTGATCAGCGGGATGTTGAACGCGTCGCAGGTGCGGACGAAGCGCGCGGCCTTGGAGGACGCGTCGATGTCGAGCACGCCCGCGAGGGCGGCCGGCTGGTTGCCGACGATGCCGATCGCGTGGCCGTTGAGGCGGCTGAAGCCCATGATGATGTTCTTCGCGAAGTGCTCCTGCACCTCGAAGAACTCGCCGTCGTCGACGATGAGCTTGATGACATTGCGCATGTCGTACGGCTTGTTCGGGTTGTCCGGCACGACGGTGTCGAGCTCCGGGTCCATGCGCTGCGGGTCGTCGGTCGGCTGGACGCGCGGTGGCGTCTCGAGGTTGTTCTGCGGCAGGAACGAGAAGAGGAAGCGGGTCTCCTCCAGCGCGTGCTCCTCGTCCTCGAACGCGAAGTGCGCGACGCCCGACTTGGAGTTGTGCGCCATCGCGCCGCCGAGCTCCTCGAAGCCGACGTCCTCACCGGTGACCGACTTGATGACGTCGGGGCCGGTGATGAACATGTGGGACGTCTCCTTGACCATCAGGATGAAGTCCGTGATGGCCGGGGAGTACACCGCGCCGCCCGCGCACGGGCCCATGATCAGTGAGATCTGCGGGATGACGCCCGAGCACTTGACGTTGCGCACGAACACGTCGCCGTAGGCGCCCAGCGAGACGACGCCCTCCTGGATCCGCGCGCCGCCTGAGTCGTTGATGCCGATCACCGGGCAGCCGATCTTCGCGGCCAGATCCATGATCTTGCACATCTTCTCGCCCATGACCTCGCCCAGCGAGCCGCCGAAGACGGTGAAGTCCTGCGAGAAGACGCAGACGCGCCGGCCGTCGATCGTGCCGTGGCCGGTGACGACCGCGTCGGACCACGGGCGGTTCTTCTGCATGTCGAAGTCGTAGGTCCGGTGGCGGACGAAGGTGTCGACCTCCTGGAAGCTGTCCGGGTCCAGCAGCTTCTCGATCCGCTCGCGGGCCGTGAACTTGCCCTTGGCGTGGTGCTTCTCGACCGCGGGGCCCTCGGCGTGCATCGCCTCGGCTCGCAGCTCGTTGAGCTGGGCGAGCTTCTCTTCGAACGTCTCGGGTGGCTTCTGGCGCATGGGACCGGCGATCTTATTCGGGTCCGCCCGACGGTGGCCTTCTCCCCCAGATGACGTGGCGGGCCGTGCTCCGGTCGGTCAGGGTCCGTCGTCATGGGTCTCCTCGTCCGTCGGGTCGCCGCCGCAACGCTGCTGAGCGCCTCCGTCCTCCACCCGGCCGCCGCCGAGGCGGCGCCCGTGCCCGACCGCGTCGTGGCCGCGGTCGCCCGACCCCTGGACGTGGCGATCGACGGGAGAACGGTGGCCTGGCTGCACCTCCCAGGTGCGGGGCGCGCCGCGGAGCTCGTGATCCACGACGGGCGGCGTGTCGTCCGCCGGATCGCGGCGGGGCGGGCGGGGGAGGGCGTCGTCGACAACGGCCCGGGTGCGGTCGACGTCGGCCGCGACGCCCGCGGACGCGCCGTCGTCGCCTACTCGCAGTGCGCGTCGGTCGAGGGATCGGCGTGCGACGTGCGTGTGGTCCGCGTCGCCGGCGGGCCTCCCGAGCGGGTCGCGAGGACGGAGGGCATGACCGCCGACGTGGCGCTCGGCGGGGGCCGGGTCGCGTGGATCGACCCGGACTCCGAGGGTCAGGTCCGCTCCCGCGTTCTGTCCGGCGGACCGGTGCGGCTCGTCGCCGACCTCTCCGACGGCTCGCTCACCGATCTCGCAGTCGCCGGAGGGCGCATCGTCGCGTCGGGCTACACGTCCGCCCAACCCGACGGCAGCAACTCCGACTACGAGTACACCTACCTGCTCGCGGAGGCCGGGCCGGGCTCTGCCCGGCTACGTCCGCTGCGGTCGGGCGGCTCCCTTGGCTTCGACTCACCGGCGATCACGCGCCGCGGCATCACGGTGCTCGACTCCCCCCGGGCGTTCGCCGATCTCTCGGGTGGTCGCCGGAAGCTGCGCGCGACGGGGATGCCCACGCTCGGCTGGGACGCCGCTGGCGACCGCGCCGTCCTCGTCGAGGGCGCACCGGTGCGCGGCGAGACGTGCGGGCTGGAGCTCGTCGATGTCATCGAGAACCCTCTGAAGCTGACCGAGGCCGAGCAGAAGGCGCTCGAGGGCAAGGAGGACGTCCCGACGCCCTGCCGCATCGTGGTGAGCGCCAACCATCGCGCCGAGCGCCTGCTGCCGCCGGTCGTCACCCGCGTCGGGCGTCGGGCGACGATCACCCGGGCGGTTCTCTCGAATGGCAGGGTCGTGCGGCGTGAGCCGGTCCGGCGCTCCGGGGTCACCGTGACGGTCCGGGACATCGACGGGGCGGTGGTGGCGTCGCCGAAGACGGACGCCGGGGGCCGGGTGACGCTCCCGCCGGCGACGCGCAAGCGGCCGAACCTCCTCAGCGCAACACCCGGGGTCGCCCGCACGTACGCCGTCGACGACGGGCGCTGAGGGCGCTCAGCTGCGCGAGAACGGGCGGTGGTGCGCGGCCCCGAGATCGTCGAGGACCGCCGCGAGGATCGCGGTCGTGCGCTCCTCGTCGAGCTGGTCGTCGGGCGCCTGCGCGGCCGGGGCCGGCTCCTCGACCTCCGGCTCGACCGCGGGCACGACGGGCAGCGGGATGACCGGAGCGGGGGCCGGTTCGAGCATCGGCGGTTCCGGGGTCGCCTCCGCGACCGTCGGCGAGGGCTCGGGGACCTTCCGCCCGAACAGGCGGGCGAAGAACCCGGGCCGGCGAGGGGCAGGGGCGGGCTCGGGTACGACGACGGCCGCAGGCTCCGGCTCCGGCTCGGCGACGGCCTCCGGCTCCGGCGCGGGCTCCGGCGCGGGCTCCGCGACCGGTTCGGGCTCGGCCGCGATCACGGTCGGCTCCGCCGTCAGGGTGACCTTCGTCCCCCAGCCCGAGACCTCGAGCTCCACCGTGCCGCGTGCGCGGTCGCCCTCCCAGGCTACGGTGGTCTCGGGCTCGGTACGGGTGATGCGGATCTCGCCGAACTCCTCCAGGCGCCGCGCCAGCGACGCGACGTCGCTGATCTCCGCCCACAACTCGGGCGGGCTCTTCACCAGGGTGCGCTTGACGGTCGCTTCGGGCATCGCTGTGGAGTTCCACCGCCACCGACCGGTTCCTTCCGGCCTGGCGCGGTTACGGAGCCTGAACGAGAGGTTGCGTGAGGCACGTAGCATGTGCCACATGTCCACCCGCAAACGTACGCTGCTCCTCGCCATCGCCGCCGCCGGGCTGGTGGCCGCGCTGAGCGGCGCGGCGCTCGAGGGCTGCGTGGCGATCGGGTTTGCGGTCGAGGCCTACCTCGTCTGCAGCGCCTACCTGCTGCCCGCCACGGGCGGGGACGACAACGGGGGCGGCCCGGACGATCCTCCCGCGGATCCTGCGCCGACCGACCCGAGCCGTCCCGGCGTGGCGACCGCGCCCGACCGTGAGCGAGTACTCGTCCTCGGCTGACGCTAGGCGAAGCCGCCGGGCTTCGTGACCATCACGAAGATCGCGATCGCGACGAGGCCGGCGGCGGCGAGGCCGACGGTGCTGACCTGCTTGTACAGCGTCTCGTACTCGGCGCTGAACGACACCGTCGCGCCCGACGACGCAGCGACGTCGCGTTGCGCCAGTTCGGCGAGCTTGCGCTCCTTGGGGGAGAAGTACGCGCCGCCGAGGCCGAACAGCACGATGAGGATCAGCATCGGGCCGCTCACCCACGGGCGGTCCCAGAGGGACTGGTCGGACGCGAGGTAGATGCCCGCGACCAGCACGACCACCATCGCCGGGGTGATGACCCGCTTGCCGAGGGTGTCCTGCGCAGCGTGCAACGCGGGCATCGCATGCGGGTGCTGCGTCTTCACCCAGCGCAGCAGGATCGGGTAGGCGAACGTGATGCCGAACGCGGCGACGACGCCGAGCACGTGCACGGCGACGACGACGTCGTAGAACTGGATGGCGAGCATGCCGGGAAGGCTACCCGCGCCCGCGGCGACGGGCAGCGGCCCGGATTCAGAACTTCGGCTGGTACTTCCCGAAGACGTCCTGCATCGCGCCGCAGACCTCGCCCATCGAGGCGCGGTCGCGCAGCGCCTCGCGGATGAGCGGGACGAGGTTGGCCGTCCCGCGTGCGCCCTCGCGCAGCTCCTCGAGCCGCTGCTCGACGAGCGCGTGGTCGCGGTTGGCCTTGAACTCGGCCAGACGACCGAGCTGCGCCTGCTCGGAGGCGGGGTCGACCCGGAGCAGGTCCGGGACCTCGAGCTCCTCCTCGACGAACCTGTTCACGCCCACGACGATGTCCTGCTCGAGCCGGTAGCGCTCCTGGTAGCCCCAGGCGCTCTCGTCGATCTCCGCGGTGATGAACTCGATCGCGTTGACCGACCCGCCGAGCTCGTCGACCTTGCCGATGAGCTCCAGCGCGCGGGACTCGATCTCGGCGGTGAGCGACTCGACGAAGTACGAGCCGGCGAACGGGTCCACCGTGTCGGCGGCCCCGGACTCGAAGCCGATGATCTGCTGGGTGCGCAGGGCGGTCTTCGCCGCCTCCTCGGTGGGGAGCGCGAGCGCCTCGTCGAAGCCGTTGGTGTGCAGCGACTGCGTGCCGCCGCAGACGGCGGCGAAGCCCTGCAGCGCGACGCGCACGACGTTGTTGATCGGCTGCTGGGCGGTCAGCGTCACGCCGCCGGTCTGCGTGTGGAAGCGCAGCATCAGCGACTTGGGGTTCTGCGCGCCGAAGCGGTCGCGCATGATCGTCGCCCACATCCGCCGGGCGGCGCGGAACTTCGCGACCTCCTGGAAGACGTTGTTGTGGCCGTTGAAGAAGAACGCCAGGCGCGGCGCGAAGTCGTCCACGTTGAGGCCGGCGTCGACCGCCGCCTGCACGTAGGCGATCCCGCTGGAGAGCGTGAACGCGACCTCCTGCACGGCCGAGCAGCCCTTCTCGCGGAAGTGGTAGCCGGAGATCGAGACCGTGTTCCACTTCGGGACGTTGTCCTTGCAGTACGCGAACAGGTCCGTCGTGAGCCGCATCGTCGGCTCGGGCGGGTAGATGTAGTTGCCGCGCGCGATGTACTCCTTGAGCACGTCGTTCTGCGTCGTGCCGCGGAGCTTCTCGCTCGGAACGCCCTGCTCCTCGCCAACCAGCTGGTAGAGGCAGAGGAGGACGGTCGCCGGGGCGTTGATGGTCATCGACGTCGAGACCTGGTCCAGCGGGATCTGGTCGAACGCCGTGCGCATGTCGTCGATCGTGTCGATCGCGACGCCGGTGCGGCCGACCTCGCCGAGGCAGCGCGGGTTGTCGCTGTCCAGCCCGAGCTGGGTCGGCAGATCGAAGGCCATCGACAGGCCGGTGCCGCCCCGGGACAAGAGGTAGCGGTAGCGCTCGTTGGACTCCTTGGCGCTCGCGTAGCCCGCGTACTGGCGCATGGTCCAGAGCTGCTTGCGGTACATGTCGCGGTGGGGGCCGCGCGTGTAGGGGAAGCCGCCCGGCTCGCCGAGGCGCTCCTCGAGGTCGGCCGGCACGTCCGCCGCCGTGTACAACGGCGCGATCTCGATGCCGGAGTCCGTGAAGTGCCGGGGATCGTCGGGGCCGACGATGGGAGCGACGGTCAGGCGCTCGTCGCGCTCGGAGGAGGTGGCCATGGCCTGAAGCCTACGCCCGGGAGCGGGGAGGCGGTCGCGACGCGCGTGGCGGCGCGCTGCAGCTCGTCGGCGGGTTACCGCGCGACGCGCGCGACCGCGGTGGTATGGAACGGCGTGCGGTGCTCCTCCACGACCTCGAACCCGGTCGCGCCGAGCATGGCGCGCAGCGCGCTGGGCGTGATGCCCCAGTACCAGTTGACGTAGCTGCGGGCGGGGTCGAACGGCTCGGTGTGCGTCGGGTGGATCCCGGGCTCGGGAGCGAAGACGCAGGCGTTCTTCGTGCCGAATCGCTCGGGGATCGTCTCGGTCGCGAGGATCAGCGTCTCGTGCGTGACGCTGCGCAGCCGCTCGAGCGTGAGCAGCGGGTGGGGGGCGTGGTAGAGCACGCCGCTGCACCACACCACGTCATGGACGCCGAGGCCGGCGAGCGCGACCTCGTCGTGCAGGTCGCCCTGCACGAAGCGCATCCGCGACCGCCGGCGCGCGTGCTCGGCCTGGAACTCGGGCGTCTCGCCCATGAGGTCCATCCCGCTGACCTCCCTGGCGCCCGCGTCCTCGGCGGCGAACGCGATCGCCCCGTGGACCGACCACATGCAGCCGACGTCCGCGAAGGAGCGCCCGGGCACCAGGCGCGCAACCAGCTCCTCGCGGGGTGGGGTGGCCCGGGACAGCCGGGCACGCAGACGGGCGGGAAGGAGCGGCGACACGCGCCGCAGGCTACCCGCGCCCGCCCCCGCGGGGGCTCAGGAGCAGATCCGGATCCGCAGGAAGATCGACTTCTTCGGGACCCGCTTGGTCTTGCGCATCTTGATGAAGGCCCGGGCGCGCATCGTGATGGTGCTGCCCTTCGCCGCGGTCGCCGTCGCGGTCAGCGTCTGCCTGAACGGCACGGTCCTGTCCGTCTTCTTGATCTTGCCGTTGATCGAGAAGTCCACCTTCGTGACCTTGACGAAGACGTTGCCCTTCCGCTTCTGCTTCTTGAACTTCAGCGTGACGCGGAACCTCCCGCCGCGCGGGACGCAGGTCCTCGGGCCGGTGACCGTGTACGTGGCGCCGCTGCCGGAGCCGGTCTGGGTCGTCGCCACGCCGGGGCTGCCGCCGGGCCGGTAGATCGTCCCTGGCACGGGCGTCGGGATCGGGGTGGGCGTCGGGCCAGGCGTGGGCGGGACCACCGGCGACGGGGGCGGGATGTCGGTCAGGTCCGCGACGCGCAGCGCGTTGCCGGCGCCCTTCCAGATCGCGAATCCCTGGCCGACGTTGTCGACCGCGATGTCCGGGAAGTCGCCGCCCTCGTTGGCGATCACGCGGGTGCTGTAGATGGTGCCGTCGGTCGACAGCGCGACGCGCACGGCGCTCGAGCTCGACGCGACCAGCGCCGAGTCGCCGTCCCCGGACGCGTCGGCGCGGTGCATGACGCCGCCGAGCCCGAGGGCGGTCGGCGCGCCGAAGCCGGCGCCGGTCCACTTGCGGACCTGCGGGCCGGACAGCGCCTCGGTGAAGAGGAAGGTCGTGCCTCCGCCGGACACGAGCTGCGGCCGCTTCTCGCCGGCGGCCACGAGCGTCGGGTTGGCCGACCAGTTGGCGCCGACGTCCGCGTTCTGGCCGGTCGGCAGCAGCCAGCTGTACGTGTCGGTGAGGCTGGCTGCCGTCGCGACCAGCTCCGTGCCCGCGGCCTGCGCGGCCATGAGGTCGTAGTCGAGATTCATCACCGCGCCGCTGCTCAGCGTCGCCGCGGTGTCCCCGACGGCGCCGGTCCCGTCGAGGGCGATCCGGTTGATCCTCTTTGCGGTGTTGAAGCTCGGCACCGCGGCGAGCCCGCCGTCCAGGATCGCCGGTCGGCGGCTGTCGGTGCCCGGTCCGCTGTCCGAGGCGAGGGTGTGCGGCGACCAGGTGACACCGTCGTCCAACGAGTTCCACACGCGGATGTCGCGGGCGACGTAGCGCACGTCGACGATGGTCAGTTCGCCCGAGGCGGCGTTGCGGAAGATCCAGGGCTGTTCGGGGCCTTCGACGGCCCCGGGGCTCGGGTCGGTGTCGGCCGTCAGCGTGGTGGTGGCGGAGCACGCGGTCGCGGCGCGCGGCAGCCGGCAGAAGCCGACCTCGCCCGCGGTGGGCTTCTTGAACACCACGTACGCGGTTCCGGTCCCGTCGTGCATGGCGATCGAGTAGCCGCCGTTGCTGCTGTCGGTCGTGCCGATCGTGAACGGCGTCCCCGCGGACGCGATCGCGGCGGGGGCGAGCGTGGCGACCGCACAGGCGAGCGCGGCCCGCCGGAGGCGCGTATGGACCGGATTCATGCGCGGCACGGTATCCAGCAGGCCCGTCTCCGTCCACGCCGTGAGGCCGACGCGAGACGGATGTTCGATCGCCGACGCGACGCGTCCCGAGCGCCCGATCGGGATGATGGCCGCCATGGATCGGCTGCGCGGACGCATCTCCACCCGGGAGGCTCTCGCCTGGGGGCTGCTCATCCTCGGGGCGCTGATCCTGCGGCTGATCGACCTCGGCGATCGGTCCTTCCACCACGACGAGAGTCAGATCGCGTACTTCTCGTGGTCGACGATCACCCGGGAGCACACCTACGAGTACAACCCGCTCCTCCACGGGCCGTGGCAGTACTACTTCACCGCGCTGACCTACAAGATCGGCGGCGTCACGGATTTCACGGCGCGGTCGGGTCCGGCGCTGCTGGGCACGCTGATGGTCGTGCTGCCGTTCTTCGTGCGGCGTCACATCGGGCGCGTCGCGGCGTACGCCGCCGCGGTCGGCCTGGCGATCGGGCCGTCCTACCTCTACTACTCGCGATTCACGCGCGAGGACATCCACATCGCGGCGATGACGCTCGCGGTGCTCGTGATCGTCATCCGCATGCTCGACACCCCGCGGAGCTGGCATCCGCCGGCGCTGTTCGCGCTGCTCGCCGCGACGCTGACGGTCAAGGAGTCCGGCCTCATCTTCGGCTTCCTCTGCGCGCTGTTCATCGTTGCGCTGCTCGTGGGCGCGCGCGTGCGCGGGACCGGGACCACCCGGGCGGTGGCGGTCGCCAAGGCCGTGGGCTGGAAGCCGTGGCTCGGGGCGATCGCGGCGTTCGTCCTCGTCTACTGCGCGTTCTACTCGAGCTTCGGCACGCACTGGGCCGGCATCTGGGACGGCATCTACGAGGGTCCGAAGTACTGGATCGACCAGCACGACGTCGGCCGCGGGGGCGAGAAGTGGTTCCTGTACGCGGGGATCCTGGGCGGGTACGAGTGGCCGGTCCTGCTGTTCGGCGTCATCGGCGCCGTGACCGCCGTGCGGTGGGCCGTCCGGCCGACCGTCGAGATCGCCGGGTTCACCGACCGCGTCGCCCCGTCCGTCCGCGTGCTCGCGGTGTTCCTCGTCTGGCTCTTCGTCGCGTCGTTCACCGGCTACTCGATCGCCGGCGAGCGCTTCGCGTGGCTCATCCTCCACCCGCTGCTGCCGCTGCTGCTGCTCGCCGGGATCGGGCTGCAGGTCACGTGGGCGGCCCGCGACCGGCTCGTCCCGAAGCTCGGGCTGGCCGTGCTCGTGCTCGGCGTGGGGACGATGGTCTACTCGAGCTACCGCGTGAACGCCGATGATCCCGTCGACCCGAGCGAGCTGCTCGTCTCGACGCAGTCCGGCCCCGCGATCCCGGCGGCCGCCCGGCGCATCGTCGCCCTCGACGCCAGGCTGAAGCGGGAGCAGGGACGCCCGTTGACCGTGACCGTCGACCCCAACGACGGCGCCTCGTACCCGTGGGCGTGGTATCTGCGGGACATCGGCGTCTCCTACGACGCCAACGTCAGGACGCCCGGCTACATCCCCGCGACCGACGTCCTGATCCTCACCGACGGCTCACAGGCCGCCGGGCTCGGGGGCCTGGACGCCTACGACGCCACCCCGATCCTGCTCCGTTCGGGCTGGGCGCGGGAGTGGAAGGACGCGACGCCGGGCGCCTGGTGGGACTGGTTCACCGAGCGCAAGGCCTGGGGCCCGCTCTCGGACCTGAACGAGACGGTCTACGTCAAGAAGGGGCTCTAGGCCCGATACGCTCGCGCGGTGCATGTCACCGTCAAATTGTTCGCCGGGCTGAAGGAGCGCGCCGGGGCGTCCTCGGTCGACCTCGAGCTGCCCGACGGCGCCCGCGTCAAGGACGCGATCGCCGCGATCGACCACCTCGCGCCCCCGGGCATGACGCTGGTGCTGGCGGTCAACCGCGTCTATGCCGCGGAGGACCAGGTCCTCTCGCCAGGGGACGAGCTCGCGGTCGTGCCGCCGGTCAGCGGGGGCGCGGGCGACGATGCACCCCGGATCCACGTCGCCGTCCGGGAGGAGCCGCTGTCCCTGGACGCGCTCGCCGGGTTCGTCGCCGACCCGCGCGCAGGCGCGGTCGTGACGTTCGACGGGCGTACCCGCGACGTGCCGTTCCTGGACTACGAGGCCTACGCGGAGATGGCCGAGCCGCTGCTGACGGAGATCGCGGCGGCCGCAGTGGAGCGTCACGGCCTCTGTGCCGCGGCGGTCGAGCACCGGGTCGGCCGCGTCGCGCTGGGCGAGGCGTCGGTCCTCGTGGCGGTCAGCGCGCCGCACCGGCCCGAGGCGTTCCTGGGTGCCCGCGAGATCATCGACGTCCTCAAGGAGCGCGCCCCGTTCTGGAAGAAGGAAGAGGGCGCCTGGAAGCACGAGTCGGTCCCGCGTCCGTCGTGACCGCCGGTCGGCGCCCGGTCCTCGCCCGGACCGTGGCGTTCCACGGACCGGTCGGCTGCGGCAAGACGTCGCTGATCGGACTGCTCGCAGGCGTGGAGGACGCGCTCGTCGGCGAGGCCGAGCACCGCACGGGGCGGACGTTGCAGGCCCACGAGGTGGTCGCCGGAGACCTCGGGCTGCTGGACCTGCCGGGCACCGTGTCGCCGGTGGTCGTCGCGGCGACCGCGGCGGCGGGCGGTCACGTGCTCTGCGTCGCCGCGGACGACGGTACGACCGACGCGGTGCGGGAGCACGCGGCGCTGCTCGCGGCGCTGGGCGTGAGCGCCGGGGTGGTCTGCTGCACGCGCGCCGACCTGGCGCCGGACGTGCCCTTCGCGGTCCCCGACCTGCCGGGGGTCGCGGCCGACCCCGGCGTCGTGGTCTGCAGCGCGCGCGACGGCGTGTCGCTCGACGAGCTCGTGGCCGCGCTCGGCGGTGGCGCGCGACGGACCCGGGCGCTCGATGCCGCGTCCTCGGCGGTGCTCCACGTCGAGGACGTCGACGAGGTGCCCGGAGCCGGGACCACGGTGACGGGGGGACTGCTGCGCGGGACCCTGCGCGCCGGCGACACGGTGCACGTGCTGGACGCCTGGCGGGAGGCGACCGTCGGCGCCCTGCGGGTCCGCGGCGCGCGCGCCGAGGAGGCCGTCGCCGGCGACCGCGTGGTCGTGCGGCTGGACGGTGTTCCGGCCGCGGACGTCTCCCCGGGCGACGCCGTCGTGGGCCCGGACTCCGGGCTGCGCCGGACCGAGGTCCTGGACGTTTCCATGGGGGAGCGCGTCCGGCTGCCGCACGGGGACAACGTCGAGGTCTTCGCGGGAGCGCGCGCGACGCGCGCCGAGGTCGGCTGGCTCGGCGGGCGGTTCCACCAGCTGCGCTGCGAGGACGAGCTGCTGGTCGCCGCCTGGGATCGCGTGGTCGTTCGTTCGCCGGACGAGGGGCTCGTCGGCGGGGACGTGCTGGACCCGGGGGCGCGGCGCCACGGTCCGTCTCGCGACGTGCTCACCGAGCTCACGCGGCGGGCGCGCGGGGAGGGCTGAGGGGTCGGGGTCGGCGCCCGGCGCGTCCGCACCGCCCAGCACGCCGCACCGGGGCGTGTCGGGTCTGGGATGGCCGGGGTCCAGCCCCGTGGATTGCACGATGGATCCCTCGTGGGGCATGCAACGTGCAATCGGTCGCGGCAGCGCGGGCGACCCCACCGCACGCGATTGCACGAAACACCCGTTCTCCGGGTGCAAACGTGCAACGGAGTGTGGGTCGGCCGACGCAGTCGCGTCTTGTTCGGTCACATCCGTCGGCGGCACGCTCATCGCATGCCCTCCTCCCATCGAGAGCGCGAGCGACTGATCCGGGCGCTGGCCGGCTCGCAGCACGGCATCGTCGACCACGAGCAGCTCCGCGAGCTGGGGTTCGCGGCGAAGACCATCTACGCCCGGACGAAGGCGCAGCTCCTCGTCCGTGTGTTCCACGGCGTCTACCTCGTGCCGCCGCACCCCTTGACCCGGGACGCGCGAGAGACGGCGGCGCTGCGGTCCTGCGGGCCGGAGTCGGCGATCGGCTTCCGCTCGGCCGCGGCCCGGGACAAGCTGCTGATCTGGGATGGGCCGGTCGAGGTCATCGTCCCGACACACCACCGGCGGCAGCCAGGTCTGCACCCGCGGACCTTCCCGCTGAAGCGCTGGGACGTGTCCGTGGTCGATGGGCTGCGTCGCACCACCAAGGCCCGTACGCTGGCGGACCTGCCGACGGTCCTGAGTCCGGGGGAGATCGAACGCGTCGTGCACGAGGCGGAGTTCCGCAAGCAGCTGGTCGACGTCTCGGTGTCACGCGCGATCGAGCGTGCGGGACCGCGTCGCAACACCCCGGCGCTCGAGGCCGCGCTCGCCCGCCGCCGCCGACTCGTCGGGTCGCTCGACAGCGACCCGGAGCGACGCTTCGCCAGGTTCCTCGGGGAGCGCGGCTATCCGCCGACCGAGCACAACGTGCCGTTCCTCCTCGGCGGCGGCGAGGTCCGGCTCGACGTGCTGTTCCGCTCGCAGTGGCTGGGAATCGAGGTCGACGGCGACCCGCACAAGTCCGAGCGGCAGTTCCACGCCGACCGGCAGCGCGATCTGCGCTTCGACGCAGAGCACGGACTCACCGTGGTCCGCGTCACCGAACCCCAGATCGACGACGTGCCGGACGACCTCGACACGCTCCTCTGGAGGGCGTTGCTGCGCCGCGACCCCGATCTGCGCCGAGCCGCTCCGAGTTTTAACCGCCCGATTGCACGAAAGCACCTGTAGAAGGGGGTGAACGTGCAATCGGCCGCGGTCCGCCACGATGTCGATTGCACGAAAACGCCCGTCGAGGGGCGCAATCGTGCAATGCGCCGTCGTTCGACGACCCGCATGCGGGTCGGGCTCACCCCACCCGGTAGATCGCCGTCCCGTCCGGCGCCGCGAAGACCCGACGGCCGAGCTGCGCGACGTTCTCGATGCCCGGGCCGGGATAGGTCGTGCGCTCGAGCGTCCCGAGCACGAGGTAGCGCACGTCGTAGCGCTCCAGCACCGACCGGGAGCCGACCAGGTCCGCACCGCCGTACACGGTCGCGACCTCGGTCTCGCGCTGTCCGATGTCCTGGTTCCAGACCAGGTGGTGGCCCGCCCACGCGATGATGGTCGGCCGGCCGCTGAACGTCGCGATGCGGCCCCCGGTGGAGTAGTCGGGACCGGCGGCCTCGAGGACGACCTCGTCCTTGCCGGCGTTCGCGCGCAGCCACCGGATCGCCGCCACGTCGCCCGGTGCGGTCTGCTGCAGCCACCGCATCCCGCCCAGCCGCGCGGGCCCCTCGAAGTCGCCGGTGCGCGCGACCGGGCCGGCGTAGACGAACACCAGCGACGCGGCGGCGGCGGCAGCGAGGACACCGGCGAGTGCGGCACGGGCCACAAGGCGCGGCGCGGCTGCCGTCCACAGCCCGGCGGCCAAGGTGCCCGCCCCGATGCCGAGCAGCACCCAGGCGCCGAAGCCGAACTTGAAGATCGTGTTCTGCCGCTCGAACGGCGTGCCGTCGAACGCGTCCTTCACGTAGACGAGCTCGGGCAGGAGCAGGTAGACCAAGGCGCCGCCCAGCAGGACGAACGCGAAGCCGTCCCCGGGGTACGCGCCGCGCCGCGCGGCGGTCAGCAGCGCCACGAGGGCGAGCCCGAGCAACAGGACCGGGCCCGCGAGCGCGCTGCCCGCGACGCCCAGCACGGCGGCGAGGGCCAGCGCGCCCGCGGCGGCCCGCGGGCTCCGCAGCGCGAGTGCCAGCAGTCCGATTCCCAGCAGCACGCCCTGCGTCATGCCGAGCCGACCGAGGAGGTGCCACAGATCCTGCCGATCAGAGACGCCGCCGGTCCCGTCGGTGCCCGGCTCGAAGGTGAGCAGGAACGGCAGCATCGTCAGGACGGCGGCGCCCGCGACCGCGCCCAGCCAGCCGACGACGCGCAGCGCGCCCGCCCGCGAAGGCGAGCGCCACCACCAACCCGCCCCTGCGGCGACGAGCAGGCCCACGGCGCCCGGCACGTTCCACGAGTGCATCGCGTACAGCGCGCCCACCGTGAGGCCGGTCAGCAGCGTCCGGACGACGACCACGCGACGCGGCCCGGACAGGGGGCCGTGGAGCCACGCCTGCCACGCGAACGCCGCGCCGAGCAGCACGAACGGGATCGCCAGCAGGTGCGCGTGCAGGTCGCCGAGCATCGTCGCGAAGAACGGGAAGTCGTCGATGCCGCCCGGCGTGAAGCGCGAGGCGTCGAACCAGGGCAGCTCCCGCAGCGGGCCGTCGTGGTCGAGCACGACCTTCAGGCCGGCGAGGTTCGCGGCCAGCACCGTGAAGCCCGTCGCGAGCGCGCCCGCAGCCACCGCGCGCCGGGGTCGCACGCGCGCGGCGAGGGACCCGGCGACGCCGAAGACCGCGCTCGCCGACAGGCCGAAGGTCAGGCCGATCCCGAGGTTGTACATGCGGTCCGGGGCGAGGCCGAGCGCCTTCCCGACGACCCCGATCAGGTACGAGCCGAAGTAGTAGTAGTTGACCTCCTGCCCGGCCAGCCACAGGTCCCGCGGCGGTAGCTGGTCGCTGCTCATCGTCGCGTTCAGCAGCATCATGTCCGAGGGCTTCTCGGTGCCGAAGACGTCGGGCGCGTAGGACGTCAGCACGCAGCCGAGGACGAAGAAGACGACGAACGCGACCTCGCTGCCGAGGTTCAGCGCACGGGTGGAGGGATGCGCCTCCGGGGTCGCCCGCCGCGTGCGCAGGTGCACGACGAGCCCGGCCGCGGCCACCACGGCGAACCCGAGCCAGGCGGCGAGCGCCGAGGACGAGCCGATCCCCGCCGAGACCGGCAGCCACACCGCGAACCCCGCCAGCAGCAGTGCCAGCGGCCGGGCGACGCCCGCCCCTGCGCCCGGGACGCCCGCAAGCAGGACACGGGTCAGCGGCAGGCCGGCGACGCCGAGCGCGCCGACGAGGGCCAACACCCCGAAGGCGTCAAACATGGACGTCCAGCCGTGCGCGGAGCCGCCGTCGCACCGCGGGCCACTCCTCGTCGATCACGCTGAACCACGCCGTGTCGCGCACCCCGATCCCCGGCACCAGGCGGTGCTTGCGGTGGATGCCCTCGAACCACGCGCCCATGGCGGTCATCGCGTCGCGCGACCGCTGGTTCTCGGCGTGCGTCTTGAGCTCCACTCGCATGCAGCCCAGCTCGTCGAACGCGTATCCGAGCATCAGCAGCTTCGCCTCGACGTTCGCACCCGTCCGCCACGCCCCGGGGCCCAGCCAGGTCCACCCGATCTCAAGCCCCAGGTCGTCAGGGCGCAGCGACATGAACCGCGTGGACCCGATCGGCTCCCCGTCGGACACCCGGACCGTCGCGAAGGCGAACTCCTCGCCCGCCTCGCCGGCGTGCAGCGCATCGTCGATCCAGGCGTCGAAGCTCGCCCGGGACGCAGGGTAGGACCGCATCCACCGCCAGATGGCGGGATCGCGGGACGAGGCGAAGAGCGCGTCCACGTGCTGCGCCGTCAGCGGCTCGAGCCGGACGATCGTGCCGTGGAGCGCGGGAGCGAGGGGGGTGGGCCAGGCGGACGGCGACGACAAGGCGCGCGGAACGTAGCGCCCGGGCGCCTCGGGCGCCAGGCGTCCGCCGAAGGACTGCTAGAGCGCGCCGCCGGCCGCGTTCGGCGCGCCGGCGTCTTCGCCCTCGCCGCCGGCGTGCTCGCGGGCCAGCCACTCCTCGGCGCGCAGCGGGTCGTCGGCGCAGCGCCTGACGATCGAGAGGAGGTCGTTCATCGAGGCGACCTCCTCGACCTGCTCCTTGATGAACCACTGCATGAACTGCTCGCTGGCGTAGTCGCCGTGCTCGCGGGCGGCGCCGGCCAGCGCGTTGATCTGCTCGGTCACGCGCTTCTCCTGCGCCAGGGCGAGATCGACCGGCTCGACGATGTCGCCGAACCCGTTCCTCGGACCCGCGACGGCGGGGATCGCGACCTCCGCGTCGGCGTCGAGGAGGTACTGCACCATCATCATCGCGTGGTTGCGCTCCTCGACCGCCTGGGCGTAGAAGAAGGCGGCCAGCTGGGGCAGGGTCTCGCCGTCGTAGTGCACGGCGATCGCGACGTACTGCTGCGAGGCGGCGAACTCGTTGGCGATCTGCTCGTTGAGCCTGGTGACGAACGGAGCGGCGGGCATGTATCGACTCTACGGCCTGGCGCGGCGGGAGGCTCATCGTCACGGCGCCCGTGTTAGGCTGCCCGAAGCAATCCCGACTCCATCCATCGGGTTTGCCTTTCCGCCATGACCAAGACTCTCGCTCCCGGCCAGAAGCTCACCGCGAAGAAGAAGTGCTGCAAGGACGGTCCGCGCTGTAGGAAGTGCCCCGTCGTCCTCAAGCGGCTGCAGGTCCAGGGCTACTGCGAGCGTCTCGACACCCGCACCTACAAGGTGATCGAGATCGTTCCGAAGTCCGCGCTCAAGACGGCGCGTCGACGCGCGAAGTAGCCTCTAGACCCATATGGCTACTTGTCTCGTCACCGGCGGAGCCGGCTTTCTCGGATCCCATCTCACCGACGAGTTGCTGCGCCGCGGCCACCGCGTGATCTGCGTCGACAACCTGGAGACGGGCTCGCTGCACAACGTCGAGCACCTCCGCGGTGACGACTTCGTCTTCGTGCAGGCCGACATCATCGAGCCGTTCTTCGTCGACGAGCCGGTGCACTACGTCTACCACCTCGCCTCGCCCGCCTCGCCCATCGACTACCTGCGGCTGCCGCTGCACACGCTGAAGGTCGGCTCGCACGGCACGCACCATGCGCTCGGACTCGCGAAGAAGCATCGCGCCCGCTTCCTCATCGCGTCGACCTCCGAGGTCTACGGCGATCCGCAGGTCCACCCGCAGCAGGAGTCCTACTGGGGGCACGTCAACCCGATCGGCCCCCGCGGCGTCTACGACGAGGCCAAGCGGTACGCCGAGGCCCTCACGATGGCCTACCACAAGCAGCAGGGCGTGGACACGGCGATCATGCGGATCTTCAACACCTATGGCGCCCGCATGCGCGCGCACGACGGTCGCGCGATCCCGACCTTCATGCGGCAGGCGCTCCAGGACCTGCCGATCACGGTGTTCGGCGACGGCAGCCAGACGCGGTCGTTCTGCTTCGTCAGCGACCTGATCGACGGCATGATCAAGCTCGCCGAGAGCGGCGAGCACTTCCCGGTCAACATCGGCAACCCGGATGAGTTCACGCTGCTCGAACTGGCCCACGCGGTCATCGAGGTCACCGGCTCGAAGTCGGAGATCGTCTTCGAGGCGCTCCCGACCGACGATCCCAAGCAGCGGCGACCGGACATCACGCGCGCCAGGGAGATCCTGGGCTGGCAGCCGACGGTCTCCCTCGTCGACGGTCTGAAGCGGACGGTCGAGCAGGCCGGTCGCGACGCCCTCGTCGGGCACGCGCGCTGATCCCGGCCCGTCGCGCGGGTCCCGCCGATCCGCGCACTAGGTTCTGCGATATCCGTAACTCAGTTACTTTCGCCTCCGGCCGGCGTTATCGGTAGAGAGATGCGTACGCAGCCGGCACCGGATGCCGTGCGGGAGCAGGACTCGCACGCGGACGCGCCCGATGGGGTCGCGGGACCTCCCCTGCCCGGTCGCGACGTCCGTTCCAAGCGCCCGCCGGCCCTGCGCTTCCTCCTGCGCCTCGACACCGCGCGTCGCGTCGCCCGCATCCTCTCGCTGCTGCTGCTCGATCTGCTGGGCGTCGTCGCCGCGATCTTCACGGCGCTGATGATCAAGTACCTCGCCCGCGACGCCTTCGAGTTCGAGGTCGTCCTGGACCAGACCAAGGAGTACGCGTCGTTCGCGTACCTGGTCACGGCGCTCCTGTTCGCGCGGTCGGACATGTACGGGCATCGCAGCGTGCGGCCCGGCCTCACGCGGATCGTCGCGTCGCTCTTCCAGGTCGCGGTGGTCTCCCTGATCTTCGCGGTCGTCAGCGGTGAGACGTTCTCCAGCTACTACCTCTTCTACGGCTCGCTGGCGTTCGCGATCGCGTACGTGAGCACGCTGCGCTTCGCCTACGAGCGCACCACCGGTTATCTCCTCGCCGCGGCCGGCTACGAGCGCCGCGCGGTGCTCGTCGGCACGGGTCACCACATCGAGCAGGTCGCCCACGCACTGCAGGCGGGCGACGCGGGCGGGATCCACCTGGTCGGCTTCATCTCCCTGACGCCGCGGCCGGACAACGGGCTGCGCTCGCTGGGCTCGATCGACGACCTCAGCGAGATCCTCGCCCGTGGAGGCATCGACGAGATCATCATCGCCGACCCGGACTTCCCCCAGCAGCAGGCCGTGGACCTCGTCGACCGCTGCCACCAGCGCGGCGTCCGGGTCCGCGTGGCGCCGTCGACCATGGAGATCCTGATCCACCGCGCGGAGTTCCTCCCGGGCCAGTCGGTCCCGCTGTTCGAGCTCAAGCCGCCCGTCTTCGAGGGCGTCGACTTCGCGGTCAAGCGGACCTTCGACCTCATCGTGGCGTCGCTGACGCTGCTGCTGCTGGCGCCGGTCCTCATCGTCGCCGCGCTCGCGGTGCGCGTCACCTCGCGCGGCCCGGTCATCTACCGGTCGATCCGTCCCGGGATCGGCGGCGTGCCGTTCGCGTGCTTGAAGTTCCGCACCATGTACAAGGACGCCGACGAGGTCCAGGCGGAGCTCGAGGACGCCAACGAGGCCAATGGCGCGATCTTCAAGATCAAGGACGACCCGCGCGTCACGCCCGTCGGCAAGATGCTGCGGCGCTTCAGCCTCGACGAGCTCCCGCAGCTGGCCAACGTGCTGAAGGGCGACATGTCGCTCGTCGGCCCGCGGCCGCTGCCGCAGCGCGACTTCGACCGCCTCGAGGACTGGCACCGCAAGCGCTACCTCGTGCTCCCGGGCATCACGGGCCTGTGGCAGGTCTCCGGCCGCTCGGATCTCGACTTCGACGACCTCGTGCGCCTGGACTTCCTCTACCTCGAGCGTTGGTCGGTCTCGCTCGACCTGACGATCCTCGTCAAGACGATCCCCGCGGTGCTCAGCCGTCGCGGCGCGTTCTGAAGCCCTGAAACGCCGCCGCCTCTCCCTTCTGCTGCTCGGCGCGATCGTGTTCGCCGGGTTCGTCGTCGCCGCGCTCGTGCGCGAGGCGAACGTCGGTGGGGACCCCAACGGCCCGGTCCCGCTGCGCGACCTGGCCCAGCAGGCGGGGGTCGACGTCGGGACCGCCGTGCAGGGACCGGCGCTGAAGAACTACGCCGGTTTCCGCACCGAGCTCGCCCGCGAGTTCTCCACGCTCACCCCGGAGAACGCGCTGAAGTGGGACGCGATCGAGGCGGAGCGCGGCAAGCTGCGCTGGACGGACGCCGACGCGGCGCTGGAGTTCGCCGACGGGCGCGGCATGCAGGTGCGCGGCCACACGCTGCTCTGGCACAACCAGCTGCCGCTCTGGCTGAGCGAGGGCGACTGGACCGCGGACACGCTCTACCCGGTGCTTGAGCGGCACGTCAAGCGCACGGTCGGCCGGTACAAGGGCCGCCTACCGGAGTGGGACGTGCTGAACGAGATCACCGCCGACGACGGCTCGGGCCTGCGGAAGTCCCTGTGGTCCGACGTGCTGGACGCCGGGTTCCCCGCACGCGTGCTGCGCTGGGCCCACGAGGCCGACCCGGACGCCAAGCTGTACTGGAACGAGATCGCGGCCGACGGTCTCAGCGCCAAGAGCGACCGCTTCTACGCGCTCGCCAAGAAGCTGAAGGAGGACGGCGTGCCGCTGGACGGCGTCGGCTTCCAGGCGCACTTCAACCTCGACGGGGTGCCGAAGGGGTTCGAGGAGAACCTGCGGCGCTTCTCGGACCTCGGCCTGGACGTGCGGATCACCGAGCTCGACGTGGCGCTGAAGCTGCCGGCCGACGACGCGGCCCGCGAGGACCAGGCGCGCATCTACGGCGAGGCGGTCGGGGCGTGCCTGCGGGTGGACCGCTGCCGCGGCATCACGGTCTGGGGCTTCACCGACCGCTTCTCGTGGATTCCGGACAGCCAGGAGGGATTCGGGGACGCGACGCTGCTCGACGCCGAGCTCGAGCCCAAGCCGGCCTACCGGTCCTTCGCGGCCGCGCTCGAGCGCGGTAGCGACGGCTGAGACCGTCTAAGGTCACCGACATGGACGACACCGAGATCCGGACGCTCGTCCGACGCATCGCCCGCAAGAGCAGCAAGGGCGGCTTCACCGTGGAGCGGGCGACGCTGGTCGCCGAGGGCTCGGAGGTGGGCGAGATCGAGGCGTGGATCATGCGCGCCGGAGGCGTCGCCGAGACGGCCGCGCCCGCGAAGGGCGCCGGGCTCTTCGCCGACCGCGTCAGCGAGCGCGAGGCGTCCCGCGCGGTCGCGCCGCTGCGGTACGCCCTGCCCGCGGGGGCGTTCGATGCCGCCGCCGCGCCGGACGACGACGCCGAGACGCCCGAGCAGTAGGACCCGGGCCCGCCGCGTCGCGGGTTCAGACCGTCCGCAGCCTCTCAGTCGAGGCCGAAGCCGCGCGCGAACTCCGCGACCGTGCCGTCCGGACGGCCCACGATCGCGAGGTCGGCCATGCCGAGGAACAGGCCGTGGTCCATCACCCCGGGCGTGGTCAGCAGCTGGGTGTGCAGGAGGGGGAGCGACGCCTCGCCGGGGATCTCGGCCTCGAGCAGCAGATGGCCTTCCTCGGTGATGAACGGGTTGCCGTCCTCCTCCAGGCGCAGCTCCGGGTTGCCCACCAGCAGCGCCAGCCGACGCGCGGTCGCCTGCGCGCCGAAGCGCGCGATCTCGATCGGCAGCCGCCGCGTCTCGCCGAGCCGGCTGACGAGCTTGGGCGACTCGGCGACGACCAGGAAGCGATGGGCGGAGCCCAGGACGAGCCGCTCGCGCAGCAGCGCCCCACCGCCGCCCTTGAGGAGGTCCAGGCCGGTGGTCAGCTCGTCCGCGCCGTCGATCGCCAGCGCCAGGTCGGTACCGGCCAGCAGGGGCAGCGGCGTCATGCCCGCGGCGTCGGCCGCGCGCTCGGTTGCGACTGAAGCGCAGACCGCGGTGAGCGTCGCGGTCTCGTCCCCCAGACGGGTCGCGACGGCGTCGATCGTCGCCCAGACGGCGCGCCCGGAGCCGAGTCCGAGCGCCATGCCCGGCTCGACGTGCGCAGCGGCTTCGACGGCGGCGGCGCGGCGGGCGACCGTGTCGGGGTCGGAGTTGGGAGACTGACGGTTCATGGGGGAGCTCCTGCGCTACCGCTACCTGTTCGAGCAGATGGTCCGTCGGGAACTGCGCCAGAAGTATCAGGGCAGCGTCCTGGGGATCGCCTGGTACTTCGTCAACCCGCTGGTGCTGATGGGGGCCTACTACCTGATGTTCGGCGTGATCTTCACCCTCGCCGAGCATGACGACTATCCGCTGTTCCTCATGGTGGGCCTCGTGGTCTGGACGTTCTTCAGCCAGGCGGTACTCAGCAGCGCCCCCTCGCTGCTGGACCAGGGCGCGTTGATCCGCAAGGCGCCGTTCCCGCGGGAGACCATCCCCGGCGCGGTCGTGACGGTGCAGATGGTCACCTTCACGATCGTCCTCGCGCTGGTCGGCGTGGTGACCATCGCGGTCCGGGGAACGCTCGACCCGGCGATCCTGCTGCTGCCGTTCATCCTTGCGGCGCTCTACGCCTTCGTCCTGGGCCTGGCGCTGGCGGTCAGCGTGCTGCACGCCTTCTTCCGCGACGTGGCGCCCATCCTGAGCGCCGTCCTCCTGCCGTGGTTCTTCCTCTCGCCGATCTTCTTCGAGCCCGAGGACATCACCGACAATCCGGCGGCGAAGTTCGCCATGGCGTGGGTCAACCCTGTGGCGCCGTACATCGAGGCGGTCCGCGACGTCCTCTACGTCGGCGCGGCGCCCAGCGCGGCGGTGCTCCTCTACGTGCTCCTCGCGGCAGTCGTCGCACTGGTCGGCGGGCGCGCGATCTTCCGCGGCATGCAGCGCGAGCTGGCGGTGATCGTGTGAGGACCCCGGCCCGTCCGACCGCGCCGACCGTCGCCCGTGGCGAGATCGTCCTGCAGGACGCGTCGCGCGCATTCAGCGTCCGCGCCGACCGCGGGGGGACGCTCAAGGAGGTCTTCCTCGGCAAGCGCATGAAGGACGGCGTCGGGGTCGTCCAGGCGCTCGACGGCGTGTCCCTGCGCATCGCGCCCGGCGACACGGTCGGGATCATCGGCCGCAACGGCGCCGGCAAGTCCTCGACGCTCAAGGTCCTCGCGGGCATCGTCCCGCTCGACAGCGGGGCGGTCGCGCTCGGCGGCCAGGTCGTCACGCTGCTCGAGCTCGCCGCGGGGTTCGGGCGTGACTTCAGCGGCAGGGAGAACATCCTGCTCGGCGGTGCCCTGCACGGGCTGACCAAGGAGCAGATCGAGGCGCGGCTCGACGACATCGTCGCGTTCAGCGAGCTCGGTGACTTCATCGACGTGCCGGTCAAGACCTACTCGTCGGGCATGTACGTGCGGCTCGGGTTCGCGATCGCCGCGCACCTCGACGCGGACATCCTGCTGATCGACGAGGTGCTCGCCGTCGGCGACGAGGCGTTCCAGCGCAAGTGCGAGACGCGCATCGCCGCGCAGGTCGCCGCGGGCGCCACGCTCGTCCTCGTCTCCCACGACGCCGCCCTCGTCGAGCGCACGTGCTCGCGGGTGATCGTTCTCGACGGTGGCCGCGTGGCGTTCGACGGCTCGTGCGCCGAGGGCATGCCGTTCTACCACCGCATGATGGGAACCGACTGATGCGCCCCGAGGACGCCGTCGCCTCCGCGCGCGAGGCCGCCGTCGCCGCGCGCGCCCGCGGCGCCTACGGGGACTCCCTCGAGGGCTTCGCGATCGAGCCGACCGACCGCGTGTCGACCGAGACGCTCATGGAGTGGGCGGTCATCGAGCCCGACGAGTCGCTCATGCGCTCCACTCGCCGGGCGGGCGCCCCGATCACCTGGTTCAAGCGGCTGCTGCTGCGAGGGATGCGGCAGCACTTCAACGAGCTCACCTCGCAGGAGTCCCGCTTCAACCTCCACGTCCTCGTGCACCTCGCCGAACTCGAGGACCGGGTGAGGCAGCTGGAGGAGGAGAACGCGCGGCTGCGGTCGGGCGAGGCGCCCGAGGCGCCCGAGGCGTGACGCGCGTCGTCCACCAGGTCCTCTCCGGGGCCGGACCGCACGACGCCGTCACCACGCAGGCCCGCGCCTTCCGCTCGCTGTTCCGCTCGTGGGGCTGGAAGGGCGACATCTTCGCCGGGCACATCGACCCCCGCATCGCGAGCGAGGTGCGACCGCTGGACGAGTTGGGCACCCCGCCGCCGGACGCGCTGCTGCTGGTCCACTACTCCGCCTACGCGCCGCGCCTGCGCCGCGTGCTGGACCTGCCCAACCGCAAGCTGCTGCTGTCGCACAACGTGACACCGGCCCGGTGGTTCTGGGACTACGAGCCCACGGTGGCGATCCACTGCCAGCTGGGCCGCGCGCAACTGCCGGAGTACGCGGCGCGGGCCGACGTGGTCGCCGGCGTGTCGGGCTACAACGCCGCTGAGCTGGGCAGCGACGTCGTCATCCCGATCCTGTTCGACCCGTCGTCGCTCGGACCGGCCGGCGTCGCGGCGTCCGGGGGGCCGCCGGAGCTGCTGTTCGTAGGCCGCCTCGCGCCACACAAGCGCCAGGACGAGCTGATCCGCCTGATCGCGCTGCTGCGCCGGCATCGGCTCCCCGATGCACGGCTGCGCCTCGTCGGCGAGCCGCTGAACCCGAACTACCTCGCAGCGCTCACGGAGCTCGGCGAGCAGCTCGCGCCGGGGGCGGTCACGATCGAGAGCTCGCTGAGCATGCTCGAGCTCGCCGACCGCTACCGCGGCGCCGGTGCGTTCGTCTGCCTCTCCGAGCACGAGGGATTCTGCATCCCGCTGCTCGAGGCGTTCCACTTCGGCACGCCGGTCGTCGCCCGCCCGGTCGGCGGGATCCCGGAGGTCGTCGGCGACGCCGGACTGCTCGTCGAGGACCGCGACCTCGCGGTCGTGGCCGAGCTCGTCGCGTCGGTCGTTGAGGACGTCGAGCTGCGCGCGGCGTTGGTGGAGCGGGGCACGGGCCGGATCACGGCCTTCGACCGCGACCACACCGCTTCGGCCCTGCGCGCGGCGGTCGACCGCACCGCCGCCGCGCCCCGCTGAGCGGCGGCCCGACACCCGCGCTCGGTGCCGCGGTCGCGACGGACCGCCCGCCGCCCGCCCGACACCCTGTCCCTCGTGGCAGAAATCACTACCGACCGGTAGGTCGGGAACCGCGTGAACGAGAGGGCGAGTCGCTTCAGGCGATCGGTGGCGCGCCGCCGGGTGGCGATCCGGGACGTGGGTAGGGTCCGGGGCGTGACCGTCGTGATCGATCTGCCCTCCGCGATCACCCGTCGCAACGACGACGGGCCGCGGGACGGCCTGGTCGTCGGCGTCGACGCCGGCGGGACGAAGACGCTCGCTGCCTCGCTCGACCTCGCGACCGGCGCAACGACGGCCGGCCGTGCCGGCCCGGCGAACCCCGACGCGATCGGCCTCGAGGACGCGGTCGCTGCGATCGTCGCGGGGGTCCGCACGGCCGCCGGCGGCCGCGGCGACCTTCGCGCGGTCCTCGTCGCCGGAGCGGGGACCGACGCCGCGACGCTCGGCGACGCCGTCGCGCGCGAGCTGCCCTCGGCGGTGTTCGTCAACGACGTCGTCGCCGCCTGGGCGGCCGTCGCCGCCGGGGAGCCGGCCGTCGCGGTGATCTCCGGCACCGGCTCGAACGCACTCGGCGTCGATGCGCAGCACCGCGCCCGGCGCGCTGGCGGCTGGGGGCACGTCTTCGGCGACGAGGGGTCCGGGCACTGGCTCGGACGCGAGGCGGTCGGCGCGGCGATCCGGGCGTTCGACGGCCGCGACCCCGCGACCGCGCTGTGCGACCTGCTGTGTGAGGAGCTCGACGTCCGGGACGTCGGGGCCGCGGTCATCGAGCTGTACGCCGAAGGCGCGGGCAAGACGCAAGTGGCGGCACTCGCACCGCTCGTGTCGCGCGCGGCGGAGGCCGGGGACGCGGTCGCGACCGCCCTGCTGGACCGCGCGGGCACCGCTCTGGGCGACCACGTGGTCGCCCTGGCCGACGCGCTGGATCTCGGTGCCGACGCCGCGCTGCCGGTCGGGATGACCGGATCGACGTGGAAGGCCGGCGGTGCGCTGCGGGAGCGGTTCGACGCGATCGTCGCCGAGCGCCTCCCCGGCGCGGAGCTGCGCCGGGTCGAGACGCCGCCGGTCGCGGGCTCGCTCGCGCTCGCGCTGCACGCTTGCGGGCGGTCGGACGGCGTCGAGTCGCTGCTGCCGGCCGCGACGCAGGCGCTCGCCGACGCCTGAGCACCGCCACCCTCTGCGCGAACTGGGTGAGCGCGCGCCCATATGTGGGCTCGGGGACACCCAGTTCGCGCGTCGCGCGCCGTCGCGGCGCCTCAGATCGTCACGGCGCCGTCCGGCGCGAGCGACCAGAACGGGTTGTGGGCGACCTCCCAGGGGTGGCCCGCCGGGTCCACGAACACCCCCGAGTACCCGCCCCACGGCGTGGGCGCTCCGGTCCGGCCGACCGTTGCGCCGGCCGAGGCCGCCTCGGCGAGCACCGCGTCGACCTCCTCGGGCGAGCCGACGTTGTAGGCGAGCGTGACGCCGCCCCAGCCGCCGCTGTCCGGGGCGCACGAGTCGGCGGCGAGAGCGGTCCGCGACCACAGCGCGACCGCCATGCCGAGGCACTGGATGAACGCGACGTCCTGCTCGCGCCAGTCGTTGGCGACGGTCCAGCCGAGGCGCTCGTAGAAGCCGACCGCGAGCTCGAGGTCGTGTACGCCGAGGGTGATCAGGGACACGCGCTGCTGCATGTCCGACACGCTACGCGGCGACGGGCAGCAGCGCGTGGATGCGCGGCAGCAGATCGCCGACCGCGGCGTGCGCGGAGGCGACGGCGGCCGGGAGCCGGGCGCGACCGGCGAGCTCCATCCCGATGACCGCGGCGAAGACGTCGCCGGCGCCGGTGTCGTCGTCGAGCTGCCCGGGGGAGGGCGGGACCTCGACCGTGCCGGCCCGCGTGCGCACCGTGGCGGGCCGCGGCCCGTCGGTCACCACCAGCGCGCCGCCCACCGCGACCGCCCGGTCGCCGAGGTCGCCGATCCACTCCAGCTCGCCCGCGTTGACCACGACGACGACACGACGGCGCAGCGTCCGGGCCCAGATCGGGTCGATCTCCTCGTGGTGGATCGGTCCCGTCCCGGACGGTGCGTCGGGCCAGGACCGCACGAGTCCCTGCGGCGTCAGGACGACGACGACGTCCTGCTCGGCCTCCTCGAACCAGTCCGGCGTCAGCTCCCGGGCGACCGGGCCGAGGTGCAGCACGGTCGTCGTCACCGGGGTCGGGCGGGGAGTGACCATGCCGCCCCAGCCGAGCAGCTCCTGGACGCGGTCGCGGTCCGTGCCGCGGTTGCGGAAGGTCGACGTGCCCTCGGCGTCCCAGCGCTCGAACGTCACCCCGTCGACCTGCGGGAGGAGCGAGGCGACCTCGTCGGAGCCGCTGGTGAGCACGTGCGCGCCGGACCCGCGCAGGACCGCCGCGAGCGCACCGAACAGCGCGGTGCCGCCGGCGCGGCGGGCGCCGCCGGGCAGGACGTCGATGGTCACGTGACCGGCAGCGGCGTACACCCGCCCCAGCCTACGCGGACGGTGCCCCGCCACGCCGCCCGGCAGTGGGCGACCGAGGAGCTACGTCGTGACGCGCTCGATGGTCTGGACCATCCGCTGCGAGCAGCGCGAGGGACCGGGCAGCCCCGGGCGCGCCCGCCACAGGGTGAACGCGTCCAGCGAGCGCACCGGCCCCCCGACGGCATCGAGAGGCCGCGGCGCGTCGTTCTTGGTGAGGATGAAGTCCGCGCGCCGCGAGATCGGCACGTGCGGATAGGAGGTGTTCAGCAGCGGCTTCTGCGAGCACAGTGGCTGCCCGTGGAGCATGAACGCGACCCAGTTCTGCTCCTGCGGGTCCACGTCGAGCCGGATCGACTTCCCGGGCGGGAGGGCGGAGTCGACCGAACGCAGCGCGAGCACGTGCTTGGGCAGCTGGTCGAACGTCCGGGCGAGCTCGTCGTTGGCCGACCCGAACGCACTGAGCAGCAGCACGACCGCGGCGGTCGGCCCGAGCCAGGACTGCCGGGCCCGAGCAAGACCCGTGATCGCCAGCACCAGCGCGATCGGCGCGATGAACGCGAGGGTCTTGAAGTGGAAGTAGAAGCCGAACTCGCGGACGCGGAACCAGATCCCGAAGACGATCGCGAAGGCGATCACTCCGAGGAGCCCGTTGCGCAGCCCCTTGGGCAGTTCGCGCACGGCGAGCCAGATCCCATAGCCGAGGACCGGCGTCAGCGCGATGAACAGCCACCACGTGTCGATCCCCAGGAACCACGGCTCGCGGAAGTACCCGGTGAGGTCGCCGCCCCAGTTGCGCAGGGTGCGCGTCGGGTTGAAGACGACGTTGTAGGCGCTGGCGCCCTTCTCGAGCACGCCGCGGATCGGGACGAGCGCCACGAACCCGGCGGGAACCATCCACAGCAGTGACCGCGGCCCCTTGTACATCCCGCGCAGCACCGGCCGGATCCGCCGCCGCTCGGGCCACAGGAGGATCAGGATCGGGATCAGCGGGATCGGCAGCGCCAGCGGGTAGGCGAACGCGAGGACCGCGGTGAACGCGACGAGCAGGGCGATCCCGCCGCGGGTGCGCTCCTTCACCACCCACCAGGCGAGCACGAACGCGAAGGGCATCGCGAAGAAGCCCCACGTCTGGTTGAAGTACGGGTGCATGATCGTGTGGAGGACCATGCGGTCCAGTCCCACGAGCCCCATGGCGACCAGCCCGACCCATCGCGGCGCCCCGAGGACCTCCCGCGCGAAGAGGTAGAACCCCAGCGCGCTGAGCCCCAGCAGCAGGGCGGCCAGCGTGGAGATCGTCTGGTAGACGTCGAGACCCGCCAGCGTGGCCGTCGCCCCCAGCGCGTAGTAGATCGGCTGCTTGGACCGCCAGACCAGCGGCATCTTGTCGACCGGCTCCTCGATCGCCTCCGCGGTCGGGTGGTGGCCCTGCAGGAAGATCGCGCTGCCGACCGCCAGATGGGCGTCCTGCCCCTGTCCGGCGACGGTCGCGAACCCCGCACGGAAGAGCGGGATGAGCGCCACGGCCATCAGCAGCAGCGCGACGTAGAACGGCCAGCCGGCACGTCGCAGGCCCGGTCGGCCGCCGGCGCCCAGCAGCCCGTCGGGTGACCGTCGCAGCGCGACGACGCCGACCGCCACGCCCGCCGCGAGGGTCACGCCCAGGTTCACCTCGAACGGGACGTAGGCGAAGCCCAGGACCGTCATGACCAGCGCGCACACGCACGCGCCGACCGGCAGGACCCACAGCCACTCGCGCGACCGCAGCCCGGCGGGGAGGAGCAGCCGCGTGACACCGAAGCCGCAGACGGTGAAGAGGACGATCGCGGCCAGGGCACCCCGGGCCAGGTCGGGCACCGCGCCACGGCCGACGACACCGGCCGCATCGGCGAGGTTCAGCGCCCCGAGACCGGCGAGGACGGCGGCCGCGGGGGACGCCCAGCGGCGCGTCCTCAAAGGTTCGCGTGGCGCGACCGGGCCTGCGCCATGACGCGGCCCACGAACTGCGGGTTGCCCAGCAGGTACCGGCGCCACATCCGCTGCGGCTCGATCGCCAGTCGGAAGATCCATTCCAGCCCATTGTCCGCCAACCAGCCCGGTGCGCGCGGTACGCGTCCCGAGACGTAGTCGAACAGCGCGCCCACGGTCCACACGACGTCGGTGTCCAGCAGGTGGGCGTTGCGCTCCACCCACAGCTCCTGTTTGGGGGAGCCCATGCCGACGAGGACGATGTCGGGCTTCTTGGCGTTGATGTCCTCGATCACGCGCTCGTCGTGCGGTGAGCCCGGCTCGAAGTAGCCGTGGTGCGTGCCGACGATGTTCAGGCCCGGGTACCAGCGGTGCAGGCGGCGGGTCGCCTCGGCGGCGACGCCGGGCTCGGAACCCAGCAGATAGATCGACTGCCCGGCGGACTCGCAGAGGGACGCGAGGCCCCAGACCCAGTCGGCGCCGGTCATGCGGTGGGGGATCTCGGTGTCCATCGCCTTGGCGGCGAGGCGGACGCCGTAGCCGTCGCAGTACACGAGGTCCGACGACTCGAGTGCCCCGCGCAGCGCCGGGATCGCGTGTGACTGGTTGAGGACGTGCGCGTTGACGTACATCACCCGTCGCGGACCCTGGCCGTCGCCGACCCAGCCGGTGATGCGCCGCAGCAGATCGGCCGGCTCGGCCAGATCCACGGGGATCTCGAAGATGCTGGAACGCGCAGGGGCATCCGTCGCCGGAGCGTTCGCGTTCTGGACCTTTTCCTCCACTGCGTCGTCGATGACTGTCGTCACCACGGGTTCCTCCCTGCCCGGGTTGGCCCCTACCGACGGGAATCGTACGCCCTCCGGTGGACGCAGGCAACGCGGAGGTGCGTCGGGTCCCCACACGGCCATCCGCCGTAGGCTCTGGCGCGCATGCGCACTGTCGTCCTCGACGCCCGGGACGCGTTCCACCAGCCCCTGCGCGGCTGGGGGCGCTCCGTCCTCGGGCTGGTCCAGCACCTCCCCGACGCCCTCGGGGACGACCTGCGCCTCGAGCTCGTCCGCGACGGCTCGGGGCCGCTGGAGGTGCTGTTCGAGCAGGTGCAGCTGCCCCGAATCGCCCGTCGTGCGGGGGCGGACCTGATCCACGCGCCCAACTGCTTCCTGCCGCTGCGACGGTCCTGCCCGGGCGTCGTGACCGTGCACGACCTCGCGTTCGAGGCGCATCCCGGCGACTTCTCAGGCCGGACCGGCCTGAAGTACCGCGCGATCACCCGGCGCGCGGTGCACTCGGCACAAGCCGTCATCTGCGTGAGCGCGTGGACGGCGGGGGACGTCGCCGACCGCTACGGCGTGCCGACCGAGAAGCTGCGCATCATCCCGGGCGCCCCGTCCCTGCCGGTCGGCTCCGGGCCCGCGGGGCTCGCCGCGGCCGGCCTGCAGGACGACGGGCGGCCCTACCTGCTCGCGGTCGGAGATCTGCGCGGGAAGAAGAACCTGGAGCGGCTCGAGGCCGCCTACGGCATGCTGCGCCGCGACGACCTCGTGGAGCACCGCCTGGTCCTCGCGGGCGCGGACACGGCGACGCGCGACCACGAGCCGGGCGCGCACGGCGCCGAGACGACCGGGTACCTCGACGACGTCGCGCTCGACGCCCTGCTGCGCGGCGCCGACCTGCTCGTCCATCCGAGCCTGTACGAGGGCTTCGGCCTGGTGATCGTGGAGGCGATGCAGCGCGGGGTGCCGGTCGCCTGCGCGGACGCGACCGCACTGCCGCAGACCGCCGGCGGGGCGGCCGAGCTGTTCGACCCGCTCGACGAGCACGGGATCGCCACCGCGATCATCCGGGCGCTCGGGCGCCGGGAGGACCTCGTCGCGCGCGGCCGGGCCGTCGCCGCCGGGTACTCGTGGGAGCACACCGCCCAGGAGACCGCCGAGGTCTACCGCGAGGTGCTCGGCGGATGAGCAGCGCCCGGACGACGATCCTGATCCTGAGCGTCGACGAGGCGCACCTGCTGGAGCACAGCCTGCCGGCCGCCGCGGCTCAGCCGGACGCCGACGTCGTGGTGGTCGACAACGCGTGCACGGACACCACGCGGACCGTCGCGGCGGCCCACGGCGCCCGCATCGTCGGACTCGGGGATCGCCGCAGCTACGCCGCTGCGATCAACGCCGGCCTTGCCGCGACCGACGGCGCCGCCGTCCTGCTGCTCAACGCCGACTGCGTGCTGGACCCCGGCTTCCTCGCGGCGGCCCGGCCGCAGCTCGACCGGCCCGGGATCGGCTCGGTCGCGCCGCGCCTGGTCCGCGCGACCGGGATGACGGAGAGCGAGCGACTCGACGTGCTGGACGCGGCGGGCATGACGGTCGACCGCCGTCGCAAGAACGGCCTGGTCGCCCACGGTGCGCCGATGGCCTCCCGGGCACGCCGCGGGCCGGCGTTCGGCGGCGACGGCGCCTGCGTGCTCTACCGCCGCGAGGTGCTCGAGGAGTGCGCGGTCGGCGCCGAGGTGCTCGACGAGGACATGGAGCTGTGGGCCAGCGACGTCGACCTCGCCTGGCGCGCGCAGCTGCTGGGCTGGCGCTGCACCTACGAGCCGGACGCCCTCGCGTGGCACGTGCGGTTCTACTCGCCGACCACGCGCCGGGCGATCTCCCCCGCCCACCGGACCCTGCAGTTCCGCAACCGGCTGCTGATGCTCGTCAAGAACGACACGCCGCGCTCGCTCGCGCGCGACGTCCCCCGGCTCGTCCTCTACGAGATCCTCGCGCTCGGGTTCGCGGTGCTGCGCGAGCGGCACCTCCTGCGCGGGTACCTCGACGCCTACCGGCTGCTGCCCGGCGCGCGCCGGCGGCGGGACGAGATGCAGCGGCAGCTCACTTCCCGCGGCGGCGCGAGTGCGGCACCGTTCGGGCTCGAGCCCCCGACGTCCTAAGGGCGGGACAGCGGACGCGCGACGACCTGCATGCGGTCGCGGAAGTCCGGCGCCCACATGCGGTCGGCCATCCCCACCCGGGTGGCCGCGCCGACCGCCGCGCGGGACACCGCCGGCGAGTAGCCCTCGAGCCGCTCGAGGTAGTACCGCACGCTGAACGCCTTGGGGGCGGTCGCGACCTCCAGAACCTCCCAGCCGTGGGTGCGCAGCAGCGTCCGGATCGACGTACGCGTGAAGTACTGCACGTGGGTGGGCAGGACCGACCACCACCGCTTGCCCATCCCGCGGGCCAGGGCGCTGCCGGCGTCGGGCAGGGCGAACCAGGCGACGCCGCCCGGCCGTAGCAGCGACGCGACCCGGTCCAGCGCCTCTCCGGGCCGTGGCAGGTGCTCGATGACGTCACCGAGCACGACCGCGTCATAGGCGTCGGCCGGCAGGTCGGCGGTGAAGAGATCCTCCGTGCGGACGTCGAGCCCGAGCTCGTCGCGGGCGAAGGTGGACGCGAAGGTGCTCGGCTCGACCCCGGTGGCGGTCCAGCCGCGCGAGCTCGCCTCGGCGAGCAGGAAGCCGACCCAACAGCCGAGGTCCAGAAGGTTCTCCGTCCGCGCGGCGTGGCGCTCGATCCGCTCCAGCGCCCGCCGGGCCGTCTCGCGCTGGCCGGCGGCCTCTTGGACGTAGTCGCCGGAGGCGGCGTCCGTATAGGCCTGCTCGAGCACCGCGTCGATCGGCATGGGCGACAGCTGCATGTGCCCGCAGGCCGGGCAGCGGACGATGTCGGCGAGTGCGGTCCCGTACTGGTCGGTGGTGGGGATCAGGCCGTCGGCCCCCATCTCCCCGGCGACCCGCAGGTGATCGCGCAGGCCGCTGGTGCCACAGGCGACGCATGTATCGCGGTCCGTGCTCACCGCCCGGAGACTACGATGCGCCGCGTGACGGCAACCTCCAGGGAACGCGGCGCCTTGATCAGCGTCGTCGCACCGATGTACGACGAGGCGCAGACCGTCCGAGCGTTCGTCGACCGCGTCTTCGAGGTGCTCGAGGGAGAGACCGTCGAGCTGATCGTGGTCGATGACGGCTCGACCGACGGCACGCGCGAGATCCTCGCCGAGCTTGCGACCACCGAACCCCGCCTGGTGGTGGTCGAGCTGAGCCGCAACTTCGGGCACCAGACCGCGATCACCGCGGGTCTGGACCACGCGCGCGGCGAGGCCGCCGTGATGATCGACGCCGACCTGCAGGACCCGCCCGAGCTGATCGCCACGATGCTCGAGCACTGGCGCGCCGGGGCCGACGTCATCAGCGCCGTGCGCATCAGCCGTGCCGGTGAGACGCAGTTCAAGCTGCGGACGGCCCAGGGCTTCTACCGGCTGATGTCGCGCGTCGCGGACATCGAGGTCGTGCAGGACGCCGGGGACTTCCGGCTCATGGACCGCCGGGCACTCGACGGCCTGCGCTCGATGCGCGAGAGCAACCGCTACCTGCGCGGCATGACGAGTTGGGTCGGCTTCACGCAGACCACCGTCCCCTACGAGCGCGACGCGCGGCACGCGGGCGAGACGAAGTACCCGCTCCGCAAGATGGTCCGCTTCGCGCTCGACGCGATCGTGTCGTTCTCCCACGCGCCGCTGCAGGTCGCGACGATCGTCGGGTTCGTCAGCGCGGCGCTCGCGTTCCTCGCGATCCCCGTCGCCGTCGTCTTCCGCATCACCGGCCAGTTCGTCCCCGGCGTCACCACCACCGTCATCGCGGTGCTGCTCCTCGGCGGGGTGCAGCTCATGGCCATCGGCGTCATCGGCGAGTACGTGGGACGCATCTACGATGAGGTCAAGCAGCGGCCGCTGTACCTGGTCGGTCGCGTCCGCAACCGTCCGGACGACGTGGAAGTGCCGGAGGAGTAGACGGTGCGGATCGCCGTCGTGGGGGCCGGGGTCGCAGGACTCGTGGCCGCCCACCGCCTCACCCAGGCCGGGCACGTCTGCGACGTGTACGAGCGCTGGCCGGGTCTCGGCGGTCAGGCCGCCACGGTCGATGTCGGCGGCGGCCATCTGCTGGAGCGCTACTACCACCACTGGTTCACCAGCGACCGGCACATCGTCGATCTCTGCGAGGAGCTCGGCGTCGGGCCGATCGAGTGGCACCCGTCCTCGATGGCGTTCTTCCTCGAGGGCCGCTCGTGGCCGTTCACCTCGCCGCTGCACCTCCTGCGGTTCAAGCCGCTGCCGTTCCACGACCGCGTGCGCATGGGCCTCGCGGTGCTACGCCTGCAGCGCGCGAACCGGCCGGTCGGTGAGTACGAGCACGAGACCGCGCGGACCTGGATCCTGCGGCAGATGGGCGCCAAGCCCTACGCGAAGGTGTGGGGTCCGCTGCTGCGTGGCAAGTTCGGCTCGCGGGCCGACGACATCTCGATGGCGTGGCTGTGGGGCAAGTTCATGCTGCGTCGGCAGCTCGAGGGGAGGGAGGCGCGGGAGGAGCTGCTCGGGTACCCGAGCGACTCGTTCGAGCCGATCTGGGCCGCGCTGCAGGCGCGCATCGAGCAGGGCGCCGGGCGGGTGCTGATCGACCGGCCCCTCGCCCGGATCTCCCGGGGTGCGGACGGCGGCTTCGACGTCCTGCCGGCGGCGCCGCGGTCCTTCCGTCGCGGACACGACCCGCGGGTCTACGAGCCGGCGGCCGAGGGTGCGGAGCACTACGACGCGGTCGTCGCGACGGTGCCCAACGACGTCTTCCTGCGGCTGCTCGACGACGACCTCGCGGCGCAGGTCGGCGACGAGTACCTCGAGCGGCTGCGCGTCACCGACTACCACACGGCGCTCTGCCTGCTGCTCGAGCTCGACCGGACGTTCTCGCCGTTCTACTGGACGAACATCGCCGACCCGGAGATCCCGTTCGTCGGGCTCGTCGAGCACACGAACTTCGTCGACCCGGCCCGCTACGACGGCCGCCGCTTCCTCTACGTCGCCAACTACGTCGACCCGTCGGACGAGCTGCTCTCGCTGACCCTCGACGAGCTCGTCGAGCGGTACACCCCGAGCCTGCGGAAGGTGAACCCGGCGTTCGACCCCGCCTGGATCAAGGGGACCTGGTGGTTCCGCGAGCCCGCTGCGCAGCCGATCGTCACGGTCGGCTACCAGGACCGCATCCCGCCGTTGGACACCGGTGTGCCCGGGCTCGTGCTGGCGAACACCACGCAGATCTACCCGGAGGACCGGGGCACCAACTACTCGGTGCGGCTCGGCGGCGAAGCGGCCGACGCGCTACTCGCGCAGCCCGGCCGGACGCCGGGTTAGGAGGCCCGTCGCGGCCGCCGGACCTCGGCGGCCTCGCGGTAGACGTCCCACGTCGCGCGCGCGGCGTCCTCCCACGTCCACGCCGGCGGCGCGGGTGCCGGTCGCGTCGCGGCGGTCGCCGCGGCGACGAGCCCCGGCAGGTCGTCCGTGGGCACGAGGGTCGCGCGGTCGTCCAGGACCTCGCGCAGCGCCGGGAGGTCGCAGGCGACGACCGGGGTGCCGCAGGCGAGCGCCTCGACGGTCGGCAGCCCGAAGCCCTCGTCGTCGGAGGGGAAGATCAGCGCGTGCGCGGCGGTGTAGATCGCGGCGAGCTCGTCGTCGGTCACGTGGCCGGTCAGGTGCAGCTGGGAGGCGCCGGGCCCGTTGCCCTGCCCGTCGCACAGTGCGTGGGCCCACTCGCGGGCGGGGCCGACCAGCACCAGCGGCAGCTCGCGCGGGATGGCGACCAGCTCGCTCACCCGCTTGCGGGGATCCGGCCGCTCCATTCCGCCGACCCACACGAGGAAGTCCTCCGGGAGCCCGTAGCGCTCACGCACGGCGGCGACCTCGGCGGCCGGTCGGGGCCGCATCGCGGGCGCCGGCGCCTCGGGGATGACGGCGATGCGGTCCAGCTCGATGTCGAGCCGCTCGACGACGTCCGCGGCGACCGCCGCGGTCGGGCAGATCACGCGGTGCGCGCGCTCGACGGCGAGGTAGCGCAGCCGGAAGCGCATGCCGGTGCGCAGGTACTCGCTGCGGCGCTTCAGCGGGACGACGTCGTGCACCGTGACCACCTGGGGCACCGCGGCGCGGACGTTCGCCCCGTCGATCCACGGCGAGTGGTAGACGTCGGCGCGCCGGGGACGGTGGGTCTCCACCAGCACGTCGTCCGGTCCGGCGGTGGTGAGCAGCGCGTCGTGCAGGCAGCGGACGTAGCGGCCGATCCCGCGCGGGTCGCTCGCGGCGCGGGTGTCGAACGCGACCCTCACGTCGCCGCCTCGCCGTCCAGCAGCGGGCGCAGGAGCGCCTCGACACGATCGCTGTAGGCGTCGGCGCCGAAGCGTCGGGCGGCCTGGCGGGCATGGCCGCCGAGCTCGTCCCGGCGCTCGAGCACGCGCAGGACGGCGGCGGCGAGCGCGGGCGGGTCGTGCGGCTCGACGAGGATGCCGGTGACGCCGTCGTCGACCACCTCGGCGAGGCCGCCGACGCGCGTGGCGACGACCGGGACGCCGACCGCCATGGCCTCGCTGAGCACCGTCCCGAAGGGCTCCTGGTGGGACGGTGCGACGAGCACGGAGAGGTGGCGCATCATCGCCGGTGCGTCGTCGACCCACGGCAGGTGCTCGACCGTGTCGGAGCTGCGGACGCCCGCGAGGTAGTTGGGGTCGGTGCCGTACGGGTCGTCGCCCATGACCACGACGCGGCTGCCCGGCGATCCGGCGCGGATGGCGGGCGCGGCGGCGACGAGGTCGGCGACGCCCTTGCGCGGCTCGATCCGTCCGACGAAGCCGACGACCGGGCCGGTCTCCCCGGCCGGGCCCGTCTCCGCCCACGGGGCGGGGGCCTCGCCCGGGTCCAGCTCGATGGGGCAGTAGACGACGTGGGCGTTGAGGCCTTCGAGGCGGTCGGCGACGGCCTGGGAGTCGGCGAGGACGACGTCGGCGCGGTGCCAGTGCTTGGGCACGCGATCGACGACGTCGTGGACGTGGAGCACGGTCCGGTGCCCTCGCAGCGCCGGGAGCAGTCGTCCGCAGACCGTCGAGTTCAGGTAGACGACGTCGTGCATCCGCGCGAGGCGCCGGGCCCGCGGCCACGAGGCGACCGCGCGGGCGCCCTCGCCGGCGCCCAGACCGCCGACGTCCATCCGTGCCCAGTCGAAGCCCTGCCGCGCGAGCGGCCCGGCCTCGGGCGACGTGAGCGTGATCTCCCAGCCGCGCGGGGCTAGCCGGCGCGCGAGCCGCAGCAGGCCGAGCTCGGCGCCGCCGGGGTGGTCGACGGCGTTGACGCCCAGCAGCCGCGGGGCGTCCGGGGTGGCGTCGCTCATGCCGGGACCGGGGCGGCGACGGCGACGGTCCGTGCCGTCAGGCCGGTCGCGGCGGTGAGCAGCTCGGCGAGCGAGTGCGGGCCCAGGGGAGCGTGCCGCCAGCGGGCGGGGTCGGCCAGCAGGCGCCGCGTGCCGAGGATGTCGATGAGCGCGCTCGTGAGGACGAGGGCGGGGTACGGCTCGGCGGCCGGTTCGGGCGTGCGGCCACGTCCGGCGGCCTCGGCGCGCAGCGCGGCGAGCGTGCGGCGCACCCCGCCGGGCCGGGCGAAGCGCGGCACACGTGCCGGGTGGGCGGGGTGCCGCCAGGCCGGGCCGGTCACGCGCAGCAGCCCGTCGTCGACGGCCACCACGTCGGTCGCGCCGCCCAGGAGCGGCCTCTCCAGGTCGACGCACGGGTCGAGCCAGACGACGGGCGCGCCGGGTGCGCAGACGTGGGCGTGGGCCAGGGCGGTCATCAGGGCGGCGGTGGGGGAGGCGCCCGGGGCGCGGAGCACGTCGGGTCCATCGGGCCACGGCCGCGTGTCCGGGTCGCGCTCGGCGTCGAGCACGAGGACGCGGTGCGGCAGCGGCTCGTGGTCGCGTAGGCGGTTCAGCAGCTCTCCGGCGTCGCCGTAGCCGTGCTGGCCGGGTCCGGCGGAGATGGCGACGACCGGGTCGGGCATCCGCGACGAGCGTACGGCACCGGCGCACGCGGCGCCCTGCCTGGCGGCGCCGGTAGGGTCCGCCGCCGCAATGGAGTCGCTGCGCGAAGCCGTCTGGCAGGCGGTCCCCGAGGGCACGCTGCCCGAGCGCTTCGACGAGCGCCGCGCGTTCCTGCTGCGGCACGTCGAGCCCGGACAGCGGGTCATCGACGCCGGTTGCGGGGACGGCGCGTTCGCCGGGGCGCTCGCGGAGCACGGCGCGAGCGTCGTCGGCGTCGACGTCAGCCACGAGGCCATCCGCCGCGCCCGCCGTGCGCACGCGGGCTCGGCGATCGACCTGCAGGTCGTGGAGGAGGGCGTCGCGCTGCCGTTCGAGGAGGACGCGTTCGACGTCGTCTGGGCCGGGGAGGTCCTCGAGCACGTCGTCGACCCGGTCGCCTGGGTCTCGGACGTCCGTCGGGTTCTGCGCTGGGGTGGGCGGCTCGTGCTCACCACGCCGTACCATGGCCGCGTGACCACGGTGCTCCTCGGGCTGCGCGGCGGCGCGTTCGACGCGCACTTCGATCCGCGCGCCGACCATCTGCGCTTCTTCAGCGCCCGCACGCTTGCCGGTCTGCTCCGGGACGCCGGATTCGCCGACGTCGACCTCCGGGCGGCCGGTGGACCGCCGCTCCTGCGCGCCGCGTTCCACGCGGTCGCGCGCTGAGGCCGACGATGCGCGTCCTCCTCGACACGACCTTCGCCCTGCGCGGCCACTCCGGCACCGGCGTCTACCTCGAGCACCTCGCGCGCGCGCTGCAACGCCTGGGCGTCGACGTGGTCGAGGCCCGCAACGAGGGGCGGCGCGCACCGGGGGGCGGCCTGCGCCGCAGTGCGCTGAACGCCGCGTCGGACGAGTGGTGGACCGGGATCGAGCTGCCGCGTCGCTCGCGCGAGTGCCGCGCCGACGTCGTCCACCATCCGCTCCCCGCGTACAGCCCGCTCGGCCACACGCCGCAGGTCGTCACCGTCCACGACCTCGCGTTCGAGCGCGTGCCGGAGGGCTTCGACGCCCCCTTCCGCGTCTGGGCGCGGGTCGCCCACCGCGCCGCCGCCCGCCGGGCTCAGGCGGTCGTCGCGGTCTCCCGCACGACCGCGCTGGACGTCATGGCCCGCTGGGGCGTGGCCCAGGACCGCATCGTGGTCGCCCGCCACGGCCCGGGCCAGGAGCCCGACGCGGCGCGGCCCCGCGACCCGGAGCCCGCGCACCTGCTGTACGTCGGCGACGACGAGCCGCGCAAGAACCTCGGGCTGCTGCTCGCCGCCTACCGGCTGTACCGCGAGGCCGCCGCCGACGAGGCCCCCGAAGGACCCGCGCCGCTGCCGCTCGTCCTCGCGGGCACCGCACGCGCCGAAGCCGACGGCGTCGTCGTCGTGGACCGGCCGGATGCCGAGGCGCTGTCCAAGCTCTTCGCCGGCGCCGCAGCGCTCGTGCACCCGTCGCTGCACGAGGGCTTCGGGCTGACCCCGCTGGAGGCGATGAGCGCCGGCGTCCCCGTGGTCGCCGCGTGCTCCCCCGGCGTCGTGGAGGTCTGCGGTGACGCGACGCTCCTGGTCGATCCGCACGACGCCCACGCGCTCGCGGCCACGCTCGGGCGCCTCACGGCCGACCAGCGGCTGCGCCGCGACCTGACCGAGCGCGGCCGCCGGCGCGCCGCGGAGTTCTCGTGGGCGAGGTCGGCGCGCGATCACGTGCACGCCTATACGCTCGCGATGGAGCGAGGGGGGCACGGATGAAAGTGGCGATCCTGGGCACGCGGGGCATCCCGGCGTCCTACAGCGGATTCGAGACGGCGGCCGAGCAGCTGGCGTCGCGGCTGACCGACCGCGGGCACGAGGTCGTCGTCTACTGCCGCCCGCACGTCGTCGACCGGCGGCTGAAGGAGTGGAAGGGCGCACAGCTCGTCCACCTGCCGACGCTGCGCAACAAGTACCTCGACACGTTCACGCACACGCTGCTCAGCGCGGTGCACGCCGTCCGGCACTCCAAGCCCGACGTGGCGCTCTTCTTCATCGCCGGGAACAGCCCGATGTGCCTCATCACGCGCGGCGCCGGCATCCCGACGGTCATCAACGTCGACGGCCTGGACTCCGACCGCTCCAAGTGGCCGTCGACCGCGAAGCGCTATCTGCGCTTCGCCGAGCGCAACGCGCCCAAGTGGGCCGACCGGGCGCTCACCGACTCGCACTCGGTCGCCGAGATCTTCGAGCAGCGCTACGGCCAGCGGATCGGCGTCGTGCCCTACGGCGTCGACGATCCCGGGCACGAGGGCACCGAGACGCTCGAGCGCCTGGGCCTCGAGCCGCGCGAGTACATCCTGTTCGTCGGTCGCCTGGAGCCCGAGAACAACCCCCACGTGCTGGTCGACGCCTTCGCGCGGATCCCGACCGAGCGCGCGCGGAACATGAAGCTCGTGATCGTGGGCGGCGCCCCGTACGCCGACGAGTACATCACCCAGGTGATGCGCAAGGGCGACCCGCGCGTGATCTTCCCGGGATACGTCTTCGGGCGCGGCTACTGGGAGCTGCAGCACCACGCCTACGCGTTCTGCGCCCCGACCGAGGTCGGCGGCACGCACCCGGTGATCCTCGAGGCGCTCGCAGCGGGCAACTGCGTGATCGTCAACGACCACGCCCCGAACGTGGAGACGGTCGGTGAGGCCGGCCTGACCTTCAGCGGCGCCGAGGGCGTGCCCTCGCTCACGAAGCAGCTCGAGCGGGTCCTCGACGACCCGGACATGGTCGCCGACTACCGCGGTCGCGCGCGAGAGCGGGCCAAGCGCTACTCCTGGGACGCGGTGACCGACCAGTACGAGCAGCTGCTGCTCGAGGTCTGCGCGGCCGGTGGACCGGGAGGCCTGCCCGAGCACCTGGTGGACCGCGACGCGCCGCCGCCGCCGCCGGAGGTCGTCGGCCGCCCGGCCTGACTCGCCGTCAGCGCTTGCGCTGCTTCTTCCGTGGCGCCTTCACCTTGAACGAGGCGTGGCGGGAGACGAGCCGCGCACCCGACGGCGAGGTCCACACCAGCCGGGCGGAGCCTGCCGTGCGCACCTTCACGCGGGTGTCGAGGTAGTGGCGGAGGTTCGTGACCGTCACGGTCTTCTGGCGCCGCCACTTCGAGCCGCGACGCGTGGTGCGCATCTCGATTGCGACGCGGGCGGGTTGCCCCTCCGTCGCGGGACGCACGAGGCCCCAGACCCGCAGCGTCCTGCCGCGGGTCACGGTCGGCTTGGGCAGGTGGATCGGCAGCCGGTAGGCGGCGTACGCGGGCTTGCGACGGCCGGCGAGGGTCGCCAGCCCCGTCTGGAACGTCGACCCGAAGGCGGCGGCCGAGCCGGCGGGCTGATCGGCCAGCGGCTTGTCGTCGACGAGGAGGAACTGCCCGAAGGTCCGGACCGTGGAGTCGCGGGCGGTCAGGTACTCGGCGATGTTGAGGTAGCGCGCCTGGGTGGCGAGCGAGACGCCGGTCGGGTCGGGTGGGTTGGTCTGGTACCCGAACTCGGTGAGGTACAGCGGGACGTCGCTCCCGCCCTCGGGCACGGGCTGGGCGTACGCGGCGAACACCCCGCCGAGCAGCCGCTTCAGCGAGCGGAGGTTGGCGATCGTGAAGAAGTCCGGATCGGTTGGCTTGCGCGTGGGGGCGAAGGTCAGCTCGTAGGGGTGGTGGGCGAAGCCGGTGATCTTGAACAGGCCCGGATGCTCGGTGACGAACCGGGCGCGGGCGTCCTCGCCGGGCGGACAGCCGCGGGCCTCGGCGGCCGGTCCCTGCAGCGGCACGAGCGCGTCGTCGAGGCAGTACATCCGCCGGATGAAGCGGCCGGGCTTCATCGACCGGGTGGTGCCGGTGACGTTCAGGCCCTTCGGGGCGGTCTCGCCGATGAGGATCGTGTCGCCGCCGTGCCCGGTGATGTCCAGGGCCCGGTAGGCGCCGTCGACGAGGTCGCGGTACAGGCGCGGGGACGCCTCGACCATGCCGCTGGGGTCGCGCGGGTCGGCGACCCACTGCGGGGTGAGCCACCCAGCCTGGTTGGGCTCGTTCCAGATCGTCCAGTAGTCGACGCGCGGGAGCGATCCCTCGCCGGGCCTGCGCGGGTCGGCGTAGGTGCCGTTGAACCGCGTCCCCACGGCGCGGACGAACAGGTCGAACTCCTTGGCGCTCGGCTCGAACGTCTCGGCGATGTCCTCGCGCTCCGGCGTGCCGGTCGCCCACAGCGGGGCCGGGTCGGTGACGTTGAAGTTGACGCCGATGCCGCGGGCGGCGGCGAAGCGGACGAGCGTGTCGTAGCGGTCCCAGGAGCCCGGCGGGTAGGCGCCCGGGTCGGAGGCGTCGAAGTCGGGCTTCTGGCGGGACTGCGGCTCGGGGGCGACGATCTTCCAGAACACGCTCACCCGCAGGCGGTCGACGCCGAGCGCCTTGAGCTCGTCGAGCGTCGCGGCGACGTTCTCGGGCGTGTCGTAGATCAGACGGTTGTCGTCCTGGAAGGTCGATTCCTGGGTCTTCGCGGCGGACGCCGGTGACGCGGTCGTCCCGGCGGCTCCCGCGCAGAGCGCGAGGCAGGCCAGAAGGCGGGCAGGTCGGGGGAATGAGATCACGATCGGGGAAGGCCTACGGCACCGGGGTGGCGACGCCGGCGGGGCCGGCGGGGCCGGTGACGGCGCCGGGCAGCGGGGGCGCCGCGGGCGCGACGGCGGGCAGACCGCCGGCCTGGGCCCGACGGTTGGCCTCGAGGAAGAGCGAGACGCCGTTGGTGGAGCGCGGGTCCAGGTACAGGGCCGGGCCGAGCAGCGTCAGCGCCGTCCGCGGGTCGCCGGCGACGAGCAACTGGTACTCGGCCAGGCGGATCCAGGGGGTCGGGTTGCGGGGCTGCAGTCGCACTGCCTGCTCCAACGCGATCCGTGCCTCGTTCTTGCGGCCGGCGGCGAGCTCGACCGCGGAGCGCTCGAACAGCGGCTCGACGGACAGCGGGTTGAGATCCCGCGCGTCGATCGCCTTCTCGCGCGCCTCGTCGGGCTTCCCCTCGTCGAGCAGCGCGAGCGCCTCGTTGCCCGTGTGGAAGCTGCGCTCGGGCTGCCAGGTGGCCCAGGCGGCGCACAGGGCGACCAGCAGGACGGCGCCGGCCGCCGCGAGCCGGGTGCGGTCGCGCATCCCCACCCGCACGCGCTCGCGCAGCGCGCCGGCGGCGACCGGCCCGCTGACCGGGCTGCTCGGCGCGTCGGCGTCGGGGCTCGCCCCGAGCGGTCCCCGCCCGGCGACGTAGCCGCCCGCGAGCAGCGCGAGGATCGCGACGCCGGGCACGAACCAGGTGAAGTCGACGAGCGAGTGGATGCCGAACACGACGACGACCGAGAGCAGCGTGAAGTGCCCGATGCGCTCGGCGCTGAAGCCGCCGTCCCGCCACGTGCGACGGCGCACGTCGAGCGTCGTTCGCGCGGCGGCGAGCCACGCGGCCATGAGGGCGAGGCTGACCGCGAGGCCGAGGAGGCCGAGGTCGGCGACGGTCTGCACGAGGTAGCCGTGGGCGTGCCGGACGGCGAGGTCGTCGGTGCGGAACCGCGGCCGGGCGGTCGCGTAGCCGCCGGCGCCGACGCCATGGAGCCGTTCGGACTTGAAGATCTTCAGCGCCTGGTCCCAGTAACGCGCCCGCACGCTGCCGACCGCGGTGAGTCGCCCGGGATCGTTGGCGGGCAGCGTGGCGTTCGCGTCCGTGAGGCTCTCCCAGCCGTCGGAGATGCTGCCGCCCAGGCCCTTCTCGCTGAGCACCAGGCCACCCGCGACCGCAACGGGCACGAGGGCGAGCACGACGAGGATCGTGGAGCCGGCCTGCCGACGCGTCTCGGCGCGCGGCGGGCGCCGGGCGGAGAAGAAGAGGACGGCGAGGCCGACGAGCAGCAGCACGACGAGCATCGCCCCGAGCGCGATGCCGAGCTGGTGCCCGGCGGAGGCGCGGATGTCGAGCGGCACCTCGTCTTTGGTCAGGGCGTCCTGCGCGAACACCCACCAGCACACCACGGAGGCGCCGAGCGCACCCGAGGCGAGGACGGCGACGCCCCGCAACCGCAGCGGCACCGTGGTGAACCAGACGCCGCAGCCGGCGACGACCGCCAGGAGCGAGCCGCGCGAGTAGGCCAGGAGGATCGTGACGAACAGCAGGCCGAGAATCGGGTAGGCGAGGGCGCTGATCGCGGCGTGGCCGTGGCGCCGTGCGCCGAGCCAGAGGGCGCCCGGAACGCCGAGCGCGGCCATGAGCCCGACGGCGTTCCAGTAGCCGAACGGCTCGCGCAGCCGGGCGAAGACCTCGTCCGGCGCGAACGTGCCGGGCAGGATCTTCGTGAGCATCGCGTAGAGGCTGATGATGGTGGCGCAGACGACCGTGGCGCCGACGATCGCCGACCAGCGGTGCGGCGCGAGCCGGGCCAGCGCGATGCCGGACCCGAACGCGGCGGCGTAGGCCAGGGTGCGGTTGGCCTCCAGCCACGAGTCGGACGGGTTGACCGACCACCAGACCGACGCCGCGGTGAGGATCGCCAGCAGCGCGAACGCCAGGAGGCTGCCGGTGCCGTGCAGGCGGCCGCCGTCGCGGACGAGCAGGGCGGTGGCGCCGAGCAGGCCGCCGATGATCTGCGCGGCCATCTCGACCTCGGTCGAGCGCCCGAGCTGCAGGCCGCCGCCGGCGCGCAGCGCGATGGCCGCGAGGATGAAGCCGAGCCCGAGCGTCCACAGCACGTCGGCGGGCGGCCGCGGCAGCGCCTGCAGCCGCTGTCCTGCCTGCCCGATCGCCGGGGGCACCGGGGGGAACGCGGGCATACGGCGCCGCGCGGGCGCCGGGTCAGCTGCGACTGGTGCCGACAAGCTTCGTCACCCGCAAGCCGACGCCGGCGAGCCCGACGACGGACAGCAGCACGAGCACGATGATGAGCGGCGTCGGGAGGGACGTGGAGGACGCGACGCCGACGCTCGGACTGATGAGCGCGCCGCCGATGCGCACCGGCGCGGTGCCCCCCTCGGCGGTGGTCTGGGCGAGCGCTGCCTTCTCCTCGGGGGTCGCGTTGGCGAGCGCCTCGGTCGCGTTCGCGCTGGAGCCGCCGCCCGTGCCGCCGCCACCGCCGGTCGAAGCGCCCCCCGCGCCGCCGCCCGCGCCCGCGAAGCCCGAACCGGAGCCACCGGACGAGCCGCCGAGGCCGAGCTGCGCGCGGCGGATGACGTCGCGGCAGTCGGTGTACTCGTCGAGGTCCGTCGGGATGTTCTCGATCGCGTCCCGCAGGTCGCCCTGGCTGTAGCCCTTGTCGAGCTTGCCGTTGTCGTTGCAGTCGCGCAGGACGTCCTCGCCGTCGGCCAGCGCCACGCCGGTCGGCGCCACGGCGCACAGGCACGTGGAGAGCAGGGCGATCAGAAGTCGGCGAGCGGTTGTCATGCGGAGGTGGTGCGCGTCGCGGACGGGGATCCGTGCGGTGCGACGCTGCGTGGTCCCGGAGGTCCTTACGGACGAGGTTATCGACATCACGTACCCCTTCGCGGCGTGGTCGAAACGGTGGTGGCGGCGTCGATCCCGGCGGCGAAGCCGGTTGCCCAGGCATCGAAGGTGTGCGCGGCGACGTCGCGGCGCGCCGCGGCACCGAGCCGCTCTCGCAGCGGCGCGTCGTCGCGCAGGCGCAGCAGCGCGCCGCGCAGCGCGTCGGCGTCCCCGCCCGGCACGACGAGTCCGTTGCGGCCGTCGCGGACGAGGCCGCCGGCGGCGGCGCCGACGGCGTCGGTGGCGATGACGGGGAGTCCCTGGTGCATGGCTTCGTTGGCGACGAGTCCCCACGGCTCGCGGAAGGCGGGCGTGGCGACCGACGGTAGGACGAGAACGTCGGCGCCGGCGAGGACGTTGCGCACCTGCGGGGCGGTGGCGGTGCCATGTGCGGTGGCGCCGGGCACCCCGCGGGCGTCGTCGACCCCGACCAGCGCGAGCTGGGCTCCCTGCATGTCGCACCAGGCGGCGAGCAGGACGTCCAGGCCCTTGCCGGGAGCGTCGCGGCCGACGAACACGGCGGTGAACGGGCGCTCGCCGGCGGCCTGCACCGCGGTGCCCCAGAAGGTCCCGTCGACCGCCTGCGGTGCGACGTACAGCCGTCGCGCGCCCTGCATCCGTGCGTACGCGCTCACGTGCGGCCCGTAGGTGACCACGGCGTCCGCGTGGGCGTGGATGTGGCGCAGCAGGGGCGCGGCGACCCGGTGGGCGGGCGTGCGGACCGGGGCCCACAGCGCGGTCCACAGGACGAACGGCATGCCGCCGCGCCGGGCGCCGAGGTAGGCGGCGGGCAGCGCGACCCGACCGGCGGTCCCGCAGACGACCGCGCGCCACGGCCCGCCGTTCGCGGCCAGCCCGGCGATCTGCCGCTGGGTGACGTGGCGGTGCGGCACGCCGGGATCCTCCACGCCGTCGGTGGCGTGGTGGGAGCGTCCGCCGAAGAGCGCGAGCTCGATCGGCGTGCGGGCGTGCAGCGCCGCGAACGCCCCGGCGCGATCCGGCGGCACGTGGTTCGTCACGAACAGGACCGGCGGCGCCGTCACCCGCGCAGCGCCTCCTCGTAGGCGGCGACGGTCGCCTCCCCGCAGCGCTTCCAGGTGAACGATCCCTCGACGGTCGCGCGGGCGCGACGGCCGAGGCGGCCCAGGTCGGCGCGGTCGGCGAGCAGCGCGTCGATCTGCCCGGCGAGCGCCTCGATGTCCCCGGGCGGGACGAGGGCGAGCCCGTCGCCGACCTGCGCGATCTCCGCCGGTCCCGGCTCCCCGAGCGAGGCGATCGCGGGGACGCCACCGGCCATCGCCTCGACGTAGGCGACGCCGAACGCCTCGTCGATGCTCGGCATGACGAAGAGGTCCGCACCGTGGCACAGCGCGACCGCTTCGTGGTGCGGGCGTTGCCCGGCGAACTCGACACGGTCGGCCACCTCGAGGTCGGTCGCCAGGCGCTCCAGCGGCCCACGCTCCGGCCCGTCTCCCACGACCAGGTAGCGCAACTGCGGGTGGCGGTCGCGCAGCAGCCACAGCGCGCGCAGGACGTCCCCGTGGCGCTTGCGGCCGACGAGGTGCGCGACGGTCACCAGCGTCGGGTGGTCGTACTGACGCGGGGAGGTCGGGGGGACGTCTGCCCCCAGCCGAACGACCCGCGTGCGCTCCGCAGGGGCACCGAGCACCTGCGCGCGCTCGGCCACGCCCACCGAGTTCGCCAGCACCAGTCGCGCGTGGCCGAACGCGGCGCCCACGTTGGCGCGGCCGGCGTCGGAACGCCCGGCGGTGAAGTACACGTCGCCGCCGTGGACGGAGACGACCACCGGGTCCCGTGGTGCCGCGCGCCGCACGGCGTCCCCGGCCGGCACGGCGTTGTGCGCGTGGAGCAGGTCGTAGTCGTACTCGCGGCGGATGCGCGGCAGCGCACGCCGCAGCACCGGGGCGGCCCAGAGGCCCCACGACCCGTAGGCCCGCGGCCGCGGCGGCGAGATGAACGGCACGTAGCGGACGGTGAGCCCGTCGATCTCGCGGACGCGCGGATGGCGCCACAGGTCCAGCGCCGCTCCGGGCAGCTGCGCCTTGCGGGTCGCGGCCGGCGGGACGACGCGGTGGAGCACCAGCACCTGCACCTCGGCCCCGGCGTCGCGCGCCGCGAGCGCCTGCTTGTGGGCCCAGATCCCCAGGACGGGGTCGTGGAGACGCGGGTAGAACTCGGCGACGTGCAGGACCTTCATCGGCCCCGGACGGTACTCGGACGTGCGGGCGCCGGGCGCGCCGCCGCTCCGGCTCCGGCTCCGGCTCCGGCTCCGGCTCCGGTCGAGGCCGACGGGCCGAGCCGGGTCAGCCGTCGAGCGGGATGCGTCCCGTGCGCACCGTGCGCACCTCGTCGCGCGGCACGTACGGGCGGGTGCGCAGGAACGCGACGCCCTCGGCGACCGCGTCCTCGCGCGGATAGGACTCCGCGACGGGGCGCAGCACGTGCCCGACGGGGGTCGCGTCGACGATGCCGATCGGCCAGCCGTGGGACCGCGCGATCGCGCTCCAGTGCGTGTCCAGGCCCCAGCCCATCCGCAGGTCGGGGAACGGCAGGAGGGCGCGGAACGTGTCGCGGTGAAACGCGGTAACGGGCCCGATCTCCACGAACGTCGTCTCCCGCCAGTCCCCTGCGCGATCGCGGCGGCGGGTCACGTCCCACGCGGCGTGGGAGGCGAGCCGGTGCGCCGGCTGCGCCAGGCGCAGCCCGGCGTCCTCGCACGCCAGGAGGAAGACGTCGAGGAAACCCGCGGGGAGGTCGACGTCGTCGTCGACGACGAGCAGCCAGTCGACGCGCTCCAGCGACGCCTGCGCGAGCAGCCGGTTGAGGTTCTCGAACTTCCCGGCGTCCCCGGCGACCGCGGTGCGCACCTCGACGTCGTGGACCGAGCGCGCGAGCTCGGCGTGCGAGGCGGCCATCGTGTTCTCCACTTCGGGCCGCTCGACGCCGATCACCAGCACGCGACTGCGCGGCTGGCTGCCCGTCTCGGCAGCGCGGCGCAGCGCGCGGCGGCGGCGCCGGGTGCGCCGGTCGAGGTACCGGTCGCCGTGTCGGCGCAGCGCGGCGCGGCGGCCGCCGACGGTGCCGCTCGTGCCGGAGAGGAAGTCGGGCGTGCCGACGGCGGCGGGCGGCCGGTGGCGCGGGTGCCACTCCGCGAGCAGCTCGCGGACCCGGCCGGCGGAGTGCGCTGCGAGCACCGGGCCGTTCATGCAGGCGTGCAGCGGCCCGTGCGTGACGCAGCCCGCGAGGACGCGCAGCTCCTGTGCGGTCGACGGGTGGGTGCGCTTGAAGACGTCGAACCGGCGGCTCGCGCGCCCACGTCGGAAGGCGGCGCCGCAGAGGGCGCCCAGTCGGGCGTCCGGCCCGGCCCGGCGATGGTCGAGGGCGGCGGCGGCGACGTAGCGGATGCGTCCCCCGACGGCGCGCCAGCGGTCCTGCCACTCCTGCTCGTCGCCGTAGAGGTGGCGCGACTCGTCGAACGTGCCGACCTGCTCGATCGCGCTGCGGCGCACGGTCATGTTCGCGCCCCACGCGTGCGGGGCATCGACGTCGACCGGGCCGAGGTCCAGGGAGGTGACCGGTGCGCCCTCACGGCCGCACATGCGGAAGCGGTGGTCCTCGAAGCGGGCGTGGATCGGGCCGGTGAACACGCCGACCTCGGCGGGCTGTTCCTCGGCGGCGCGCAGCAGCGCGACGAGCCAGCCGTCGCGCACCTCGACGTCGTCGTCGACGAACACCAGGAGCTCCGCGTCGTGCGCGGTGACGATCCCGGTGTTGCGGGCGGCGTTCAGCCCGCTGGGCCGCTCGTGCGCGACGTACTGCGCGTCGTGACGCCGCGCGACCGCGCGGGTCGCCTCGCCGGGGCCGTCGTCGACGACGAGCAGCCGCGCGCCGGCCTCCGCGCACTGCGGGGCCAGGGAGGCGAGCGCCACCTCGAGGTAGTCGGGGCGGGACTGCGTGGGGACGATGACGGCGGCGCGGACGGGCACGGCTGCAACAGAGGCTAGCCTCGTGGACGGTGATCCTCTTCCTCCACCACCGCTACCGGGTCCACGGCGGCGAGGAGCGTGCGGTCGACGACCTCGCGTGGCTCGCCCGGTCGCACCTCGGTGAGCGCGTCGAGCGGCTCGAGCGCGACAGCGGCCTGACCACCCGGACGGCGGCCGCCTACGGGCTGCTGCGCGGCGGTCTGCGGCCCGGCCAGGTCGGCGAGGCGGTGGAGCGCACCGGCGCGCGGATCGTGCACGCGCACAACCTCAACCCGACCTACGGCTACCGCGCGCTCGCCTCGGCCCGCGCGGCCGGCGCCCGCGTGGTCCTGCACCTGCACAACACCCGCCTGGTGTGCGCGGTGGGCACGACGATCGACCCGGACGGCCGCGACTGCGTCCGCTGCCACGGCCGCGACACCCGGCCGGGCCGGCAGCTGGTCTGCCGGGGCGACCGCGTGGAGGCGTCGCTCTATGCGGCGTCGCTCGCTGCCTGGTCGGCGCGGCTGGTCGCGCAGGCGGACGTCGTGGTGGTGCCGAGCGCCAGTGCGCTGGAGCGGCTGCGCGTGCTCGGCGCGCCGCTGCCGGGCGACGACCGCATCCACGTCGTCGGCAACCTCGTCCGCGCGCTCGACCCCGTGCCCGGACTACCGGTGGCGCGGGAGGTCCGGCGGTCCCCGGACGGCCCGGCGCTCGTCGTGTCGCGACTGGCGGCCGAGAAGGGCGTGGAGGTGGCGATCGACGCGTGCCGGCAGGCCGGTGTCCCGCTCGTCGTCGCGGGGGACGGCCCGCTGGCGGGCGCGCTGACGCAGCGTGCGGCCGGGGCGGACGTCACGTTCACCGGCCACGTGGACGGCGCCGCGCTCGCGCGGCTGCGGGCGGAGGCGAGCGTCGCGCTCGTGCCGACCCGTGCGCACGAGAGCTTCGGCCTCGCCGCCCTGGAGTCGCTGGCCGCCGGGCTGCCGGTCGTCGCCAGCGCGATGGGTGCCCTGCGGGAGCTGGGTGGCGACGTGACGCTGGTGGCACCGGGTGACGTCGACGCGCTGGCGAGCGCGCTCGTGCAGGCCCGCGCGGGTGCGGCGCAGGCGGGTCCGCTCGCGGTCGCCGCGGCGCGGCGGCGGGCCGCGCCGGAGGTCGTCGCGCCGCAGCTCCGCGCGGCGTACGACGCGGCGATCGCGTCGTAGTCGTTTCGTCAGCGGCCGAGCCGTCGCGGCAGCGTCTGCCAGTTGCGCTCGAACGCGATCCTGCGGCCGTCCGGGACCACGAGCGCGCGGACTCCCAGCGTCCTCTGCCGGCGGTGAGGTTACGGGCGTCGCCTGCGCCCGCCGGCGTCCGGGGCGGGTGCAGGTGGACGCCGGCGGGGCAGGGTGGTGCCGGGTCCCTGGGGGGAGCCGACGGCCCGCGCTTCGTGTGAGGTCCAGTTCACGCGGAGGCGGGTCCCCACGGTACCGAAGTTGGCGCGCGTCAGTGCGCCCTCCGGACAAATGCGCGATGGAGCCTTGTCAGACGACCGTGCGCAGCCAGTCGACGGTACGACCGATGCCGTCCTCGACCTCGATCTGTGACTCCCAGTCGAGTAGGCGCTTGGCCTTCGACACGTCCGGCCAGCGGCGCACGACGTCGACCTCGTAGGTCGGCAGGTGCTCGAGCGCGAACGCGTCGGGGTCCAGGTCGCACAGCTCCCAGATGACGCGTGCGATCTCCGCGACGGTCATCTCGCGGGCGGCGCTGATGTTGAAGTCCTCGAGCAGTCCGGCGGGCGAGCTCATGGCCGTGACGATGCCATCGGCGATGTCGTCGATGTGGGTGAGCGTCCGGGTCTGCGTGCCGTCCCCGAAGATGGGGAGTGGCTGGCCGGTCTTCAGGGCGAGGCACTTCTTGATGACGTCCGGGACCATGTGCGCGATGCCCGGCTCGTCCTCGGGCACCTCGCCCGGGCCGTAGGCGTTGAACGGGCGGCAGATCGTGTAGGGCAGACCGTGCTCGGCGTGCGCGGCGCGGACGTAGACCTCGCCGGTCAGCTTGCTGAACCCGTAGGCCGACACCGGGACCGGACAGGTCCAGATGTGGTTCTCGGTGGTCGGGTACTCCGTCGCGTTCTCGAAGACCATCGACGAGGACACGTAGACGAACCGCTCGACCCCGTGATCGATCGCCGCGCGGACCACGCCGTTGTAGAGCCCGTTGTTCATCTCGGTGAGCGTGTACGGCAGCTTGTGGAAGTTGCCGATGCCGCCGACGATCGCCGCGAGGTGGATGACGTGGGAGCAGCCCGTGGTCGCCGCGGCGGCCTGCGCCGGGTCGCGCAGGTCGCCCATGTGCACCTCGCAGCCCTCGCGCATCCACTGCGGCGCCTCGCGCTGGTCGGAGACCCGGACCTCGTAGAGGGGATCGCGCAGGAGGCGGCGGACGACGGCGGCGCCGATGGTGCCGGCTCCGCCGGTGACGAGAACGCGGTTCATAGCGTCAGGGAGGGTAGTGGCCGCGGGTTGGAGGGCGCTGGGTCGTGGGTAGGCTGACGCCGGTGCAGCCGCCCGGGAACCTGAACACCGCGTTCGTGGAGGACCCGCTGTCGGCGCGCCTCGTCGAGATCGCGCAGGGCACGGGCGAGGGGTCCTCCGTCCCGGCGCAACGCGCGCACTTCCAGGCCCTCGTCCACCGGCTGGTGGCGGACCGGCCCGACCGCCCCGTGCGGGTGCTCGAGATCGGCTTCAACGCGGGGCTGAGCGCCGTCGCGTTCCTGACCGCTTCGCCGCAGGTCCACCTCACCTCGCTGGACCTCGCCGCCCATGGCTACACCGAGCCGTGCGCCGCGCACCTGGCCTTGCTGTTCGGCGACCGCTTCCGTTTCGTGGCCGGCGACTCGACCGTCACCGTGCCGCAGCTCGCCGCCGGCGACGGATCGCGCTTCGACCTCGTCCTGGTCGACGGCGGCCACGACGAGGCGACGTGCCGGGCGGACATCCTGAACTCGCGTCTGGTCGCGGCGTCGGGGGCGCTCGTGGTGGTCGATGACCTGATGCCCCACGAGGGCTGGGGTGTCTGGGTCACGCACGTCTGGGAGGCGCTCGTGGAGGACGGGGTGCTGGTCGAGCCGGAGGTCTGGCGCGCCCTCCCCGGTGCGCTGGAGCCGCAACGCGAGCAGGGTGGCGAGGCGGTGCAGGAGTGCGACCGACGGTGGGGCGTGGCCCGGTACGGGCCGGCTGCGTGAACGCCGGCGCGACGACCTGGCTGACTGGGCTGCCGGGCGCCGGCAAGACGGTGCGCTGCGGCATCCGCGTCTCGTGACGGCGATCGTCACGGACTCGGCGGTGTGCTGTGACAGACGCGTCTTGTTCGGTATCGAGCGTGGCGATTGGATCCGTGGGCGTCGCTGACTGGGTGTCGCCAGCTTCTGAAGGTTCCGGGGTGTGCGGCCGGCAGCTTGCCCCCGAGACCGGAAAGGAGGTGGTCCACGAACGTGGAGACAGCAGCGACGCTCGCGCTGGTCATCATCCTGATCTTCGTGATCAGGGACCTGATGGACAGGTAGGTCGAGAACGAAGAAGCGCCCCGGCTAGACCCCGGGGCGCTTCGCTGTCGCCTTGCGGCGACGGAGGTGCCCACGGTGGGGCAGCGACATACCGAACGCTAGCACCGGCGCAGGCGCCGGGACAACGGCTCAGGCCGTGCGCAGCGCGGCCAGTTCGGACGCGTAGCCGAACACCTGGCCCGCGCCCCAGCAGTTCCACGGGTCGACCACGAGCGCGGAGGACGACGCGCACGCCTCGATCGCCGCGAGCGTCTCGACGGTGCAGAACTCGGGGTGATTTGCGGCGACGATGACGGCATCCGCACCAGCAAGCGCGTCCTGCAGCGGCTGGGTCGGCGTGGTCACCCACGGGTCGTGGACGGCGACGTCGGCGAGCTCGCGCTCCAGCAGTCGGATGAGCTTGTGCGAGAGCGAGTCGCGCTCGTCGTCGGTGCCGGACTTGAACGCAAGGCCGAGCACCGCGACCTTCTTGTCCGCCAGCGAGCCGAGCCGCCGCTTGGCGCCCTCCACGAGGAAGAGCGGCACGCTCTCGTTCACACGAGAGGCGGCGAGCAGCATGCCGGGGGCCGTCGAGCGCTCCTCGCTGAACGCGAAGTCCTTGCGCAGGCACGTGCCGGCGGTGAAGCCGGGGAGCTTCATGCCACCGCGCGGGTAGTCGCGGTTGATGAGGTCGATGACCTCGAAGACGTTCGCGCCGTACTGCTCGCAGTCCATCATCAGGAGGTTCGGCAGGGCGAACGTCGCGTAGCGCAGGATGTTCGTCCAGATCTTCGCGAGCTCGGCCTGCTCGGGCGAGGTCTGCACGATCGGCGTCCCGAAGATGCTGAACAGGTCGCCGACGACCTCGCCGGAGCGCTCGCCGACGCCGCCGACGATGCACGGCAGCGTGACGATCTCCTCGAAGAACTTGCCGGCGGCGATCCGCTCGGGCGCGTGCGCGACGAAGATCTCCTCGCCGACCACGAAGCCGCGGTGCTTGGTGAGGTAGCCGGCGACGAACGCCGTCGTGCGCGGGGCGATCGTCGAGCGCAGCGTCAGCGACGTACCCGGGCGCAGGTGCGGGAGCAGGTCGTCGAGCACCGAGCGGATGTCGCGCAGGTCGATCTCGATGTGCGAGAACGACGGCGTGCCGAGCGTGATGACGACATGGTCGGCGGCCGCCGCGTCGGCGACCCGCTCGGACCAGCTGATCGTGCCGGCGGCGGTGACGCGCTCGAGCACCTCGGGGGCGCCAGGCTCGTCGAACGGCATGCGGCCGTCGCGGACGGCGTCCAGGATCTGCGGCGAGCGGTCCACGCCAAGGACGTTCAGCCCGCGGTCGGCGAACGCGAGTGCGAGGGGCAGACCGACCCGCCCGGTGCCGATGACTGCGACGTCTGGAGTGCTCATCCGGGATCCAGAGTAGCGGCCGTCGGTCGTGCAGCAGGGCTCACGCCTGCAGGAACGGTCTTGCGGTACGGAAGGTGCGGAAACGACGACGGCCCGCCGGGAGGGCGGGCCGTCGGTCCTGCGCGTGGTGCGCTGAAGCTACTTGCGGACGCGGATGACCTCTTCGCAGTCGCCGGCCACCGTGTCGAGCTGGTCGGCTTTCACCGTGTCCCTACCGGCACCGCACAGCACGGTGTCCCGCTCGCCGTCGTTGGCGAAGATCGAGTCGTTGCCCGGACCGCCGGAGAGGCGGTCGCGTCCGGCACCGCCGGAGAGACGGTCGTTGCCGGCACCACCGGTGACGCGATCCTGGCCGTCGTAGCCGGAGACGCGGTCGTTGCCGGACTCGCCCTTGAGGTTGTCGTTGCCGTCGCCGCCGTTGAGGTAGTCGTTGCCGCTGTCGGCGAGGATGTCGTCGACGCCGTCGCCGCCGTAGAGCTTGTCGTTGCCGGCGCCGCCGACCATCTCGTCGTCGTCCTCCTCGCCGCGCACGGTGTCGTTGCCGCGCCCGCCGTTGAGGTAGTCCTCGCCGTCGCTGCCGCGGATGGAGTCGTTGCCGCCGTTGCCGAAGATCACGTCGTCGCCGGCCTGGCCGTCGATGCGGTCCTTGCCGTCACCACCGGCGGTGGCGTTCGAGCAGTAGATGAAGTCGAGCTGGCCGGGCGGGCAGGTGCCGTCGCCGTAGATCGTGTCGTTCCCGGTGTCCCCGAGGATGAAGTCGTCGCCCAGGAGGCCGAGGATGTTGTCGTTGCCGCCGCGGGCGAGGATGCGGTCGGCCGAGTTCGTGCCGACGATCTGATCGGGGCCGGAGGTGCCAGTGATGTTCGCGGCGACGGCGACGGCACTCGTGCCGAGCAGCATCACGCTGACGAGGGCGCCGAGGCGCCGCGGGGAGGTCATTCGGTGAATCCTTTGAGCGGGGGGTTGGGCACGTCTTGGTCTTCACTACGCCCGACGTGCCGGGAAGCTGACAGGCGGCAAGCGGTCCGCGCCGTCAGACGCCGGCGCGGCGCAGGACCGCAGCAGCGGTGCGCAGCAGGATCTTCAGGTCGTTCCACAGCGACCAGTTGGCCGCGTAGAGGTAGTCGAGCTTGACCATCTCGGCCATCGGGATGCGGCGGTGCGACCCGAGGATCTGCCACGGTCCGGTCATCCCGGGCGTCAGCTCGAGGCGTCGGCGGTCCAGGCCGGTGATGCGTTCGTCCTCGTCGCGGATCAGAGGGCGGGGGCCGACGGTGCTCATCTCGCCGCGCAGGACGTTGTAGAGCTGCGGCAGCTCGTCGAGGTGCGTCTTGCGCAGGAGGCGTCCCGCGCGCGTGACCCGCGGGTCCTCGACGATCTTGAACATTCCGTCGAGCACCTCGTTGCGGTCCGCGAGGTCGGCCTTCATTGCGTCGGCGCCGTCGACCATCGTGCGGAGCTTGACCATGTGGAAGCGGCGGCCGCGGAAGCCGATGCGCTCCTGGCGGAAGAAGACCGGGCCGGGCGAATCGAGCTTGATGAGCAATGCGGCGACCCCGAGGAACGGGAGAGCGGCGAGGCCCGCGAGACCGGCGACGGTGAGGTCGAACGCACGCTTGACCCCGCGGGAGGACCGGGTGAGTCCGAAGCGCCGGACGCCGAGCAGCGTGACGCCGAAGACATCGTCGAACTCGACCTGCGACCCCACGACGTCCATGACGCCCGGGAGGACGCTCACGCGCACGCCCGCGGCCTTGGAGGCGCGGATGAGCTCGGGCGTCTCGGCGGCGGCGGCGACGTTGGACGGCACGATGATCACGCGGTCGACGTCGAAGGCGCGGACGGTGCGCCGCAGATCCTCGTGGCTGCCGATGCGCTCGAGGGGGATGGCCCCGACGAACTCCGCGCCGACGCGGCCGGCGGAGCGCTCGTGCAGGTCGCGCTCGGCCTCGGCGCTGCCGAGCACGAGGATGCGCTCGACCTGGCTCATCTTGCCGGCGAACCGGCGGGCGAGCATCCGCGCCATGGTGGACGCGGACACGAGGAGGACACAGAGCGCGAGGGCCTGGCCGTCCCCGACGTCCCCGATGCCGAGCTGCCCGTCGAAGATGACGACCGCGAGCGTCGCGAGCACCGCGTGCTGGAACAGCCGTGGCACTTCCTCGATGGTCGTCTTGCGGATGAGCAGGTCGTCGCGGTCGTACAGGCCGTGCAGCTTGGAGAGGACGACCAACAGGGGCAGGCCCAGAAGCGCGACGAAGAACGACAGGGTGTCCTCGCCCAGCACGGTGAGCGAGAGCTCGAGCGCCACGAACCCCGCCACCAGGTCGGCGACGAGCAGCGACCGCCGGTAGATCTGCTCGCGCCGCAGCAGCCGCGGTGGGGAGGGGGACTGCGGGTAGCTCGCCGGGACCGCACCGTCGTCCCGGGCGCGCTGACGACGCTCGATAACCGGCCCCGGGCCCGCGGCGATCGTGCGGAGCCGCTGGCGTCCCCAGGCGGAACGGGGCGCTGTCGAGCGGGCGGGCGGGCGGTGCTGTTCGCTGGACGCTGGACCGGGCATGGAGGGCATCGGGAAACGCAGGACGCGCGTTTCGTGTAGTGACCGTTGCACAGACCTTGGGTCGGTGGCAAGTTCTTGACCTTCGGTGGCACGTTCCGGGTGCGATCCCTCACCCCGAAGTCGGGTAGAGCGAACGTCCAAGAGGGTCTCAACGGACGTCGTACGGGCGTCCAACTCTGCTCGCCGCCGGTGCCTGGACGGTCGAGGCAGACAGCAGGCGCCACGGAAGGCGACTCGGCCCGCAGGACGCGGGTCTCACAGTCCAAGGAAGGACGAACCCCGTGCCCTTCAGCACGTCCAGGGCGGCGGTCAGCCGCTGCCTGCTCGCACTCGCACTGCTCCTGTCGCTCCTCATGATCTGTGGGGCGGTGACGACGTCGGCCGACGCGGCGCGCAAGCGTCCGGCGGCGGCGAAGAAGTCGTCGTCGAACGAGCGGTTCACCGTCCAGAAGCAGCGCGGGAAGGCGGGGCGCTGGCAGGGGCCGGCCAGCGGGCGGTCGGCGCTGCGCGGCACGACGATGGGGATCAACGCGGGCGGTGCGCTGTTCACCCCGGACGCGGGGGCGGACGCGCAACGGCTAGGAGCGATCGCGCAGGCCGGCGCCCGGGTGATCCGCTTCGACGCCTCCTGGAGCGGTCTCGAGCCCAGCGCGCCGCTGCCCGGGCAGGAGCCTGTGCGCCGCTTCGCCAGCCTCGACCGTCCGGTCCTGGCAGCGACGCGCGCCGGCCTGCGGCCCCTCCTCATGCTGGGCTACGGAACTCCGTGGGCGACGCCTGACGGTCACCTCTTCACGACGCCTTCCGATCCGCAGACCTATGCACGATTCGTCGCGGCGGTGGCCTCACGCTACGCCCCCGGGTCGACCTTCTGGCGCGGCGCCGGCGTGGCGGCACCTGCGGGCGGTGTGCTGTACGAGATCTGGAACGAGCCCAACGGCGAGACGTTCCTTCGCGGACAGGAAACGGCGGCGACCCGTTACGCGGAACTGCTGCTCCTCGCCCAGCGGGCGATCCGTGCCGCCGACCCGCAGGCCCGCGTCTCTACGGGAGGCCTGGTCCCCATCACCGCGGCGCGCTTTCTCGCCGATGTTCTGCGCGCGCAGCCGGAGCTCCGCAACGAGATCCGCGCGATCGGCTGGCACCCCTACGAACGCTCGGCCCAGGCGGTCGTGCGAATCACCCGGCAGTTCCGTAAGAACGTCGACGCACTCGGACTGGCCCATCTCCCGCTCGACATCACGGAGTTTGGTTGGTCAGAGCTGGAACTGGCTGAGCCCGTGCGCTCGCAGGCGCTCGAGCAGGCCCTCGTCGAACTGCGAGACCCGTCCCTGGGTGTCGGCCTGCTGTTGCCGTATGTGGCCATGGACCGGCCGGGTGCAACGTCGTACGGCCTTTGGCGCACGACCGGGGAAGCGACCCAATCTGTCGCGGCGTACACGCGCGTGGCGCTCCGTTCGAACCGGCCCAGAGCGTCAGCGCGCCATCACGTGGGTAGGTAGGTCAGAGGACGTAGCCTGTCAGCGACGCTGGGCGGGCAGGTCCAGAACCCTCCCTTGAGACGCGACGCCGAACAACCGCACCCCGCCCCGGGTTCTCCCGCAGGCGGTCCTGCTCCAGAGCACGGGAGCGACCGGCGCCGCCGTCCCCGGCCGCCCGGCGCCCCCGGGCTGCAGGAGCTGGAACCCGGCCACGACGAGGCCGTTCCCGGCCATGTGGCTCTGGCGCACGACTATCTGAACCAGCGGGGCGGGGCTGAGCGCGTCGCGCTCGAGCTGGCCGAGATGCACCCGTCCTCGGTGCTTTCGACGTCGCTCTATCGCCCCGAGTCGACGTTCCCCGCGTTCGGTCGTCATCAGGTGCGCACATCGTTTCTCGACCGCATCCCGGTCGATCGAGGCTTCCGCGGGCTGCTGCCGCTCTACCCGGCCGCGATGCGCGATCTCGGGCCTATCGACGCGGACGTCCTCATCGCGAGCTCGAGCGGGTGGGCACACGGGATCCGCCCGACGTCGGACACGTTCCACGTCGTGTACTGCCACAACCCGGCGCGCTGGCTCTACGGCGAGTCGTACATGGGCGTCGGCTCGAAGCGTCAGGTCCTGGCCACCCCCGCGCTCAGGATGCTGCGCCGCTGGGACCGGAACGCTGCTGCGCGTGCCGACCTCTACATCGCCAACAGCGCCAACACGAGCGCCCGGATCCGACGGATCTACAGTCGCGACTCGGTCGTCGTCCCGCCACCGGTCGACCTCGAGCGCTTCACCCCGCGGCCCCGCGGAGAGCGACTCCTGGTCGTCAGCCGGCTCCTGCCGTACAAGCGGGTGGACCTCGTCGTCCGGGTCGCCACCGAGGCCGGTCTGCCCTTGGACGTCGTCGGCGAGGGGCCGATGCTGGAGGTGCTGCGGGACGTCGCCGGCCCGACGGTGGCGTTTCACGGCAAGGTCGGTGACTCGGTCGTCACCGAGCTCATGGAGACCTGCCGAGCCTTCTGCTTGCCGGGTGAAGAGGACTTCGGCATCACCCCGGTCGAGGCGCAGGCGGCGGGCAAACCGGTGATCGCCTACCAGGCCGGCGGTGCCCTGGAGACGGTCGTGGACGGGCACACGGGGACGTTCTTCTCGACCCACACGACGTCGGCGTTCCTTGACGCGCTGCAGCGCTGTGATGCGATCGACACCGCTCCGCAGGACGTCGCGATCCATGCGCAGCAGTTCTCCCGCAGCGCGTTCCGCAGACGCATCGCCTCGGCGATCGCCGAGGCACGCGAGACCGCGGCGTAGCCCGGTCAGCCCGGGCGGCTCACCGCGACCGTCAGGGAGGTCTGGGCTCCCTGACGCGCGCGCAGCCTCGTCCCACGGGGCAGACCAGTGAACGCGCGGGTGACCACACGGCCACGCTCGACGGTCCGGCGAAGCACGGTCACCCAGGAGGACCCGGACCGTCGTTCGATGATGAGCGGGCCCGCCCCGGGGGCCAACGTCCACACCGTGGTCCGCGACGACCCCCGGACCGCCACCAGCGGGAACCGGAAGGCGGTGGCCGCGAGCTTGGGACGACCGTCGGCGAGCAGCACCCCCGACTGGTTCGACGTGGCCAGCTCCGTCGAGGTCCGCGCGGGCGTGTCGCGGATCTGGAACCAGGTCACCGTGTCGACCCCCTGCCGCGCGAGGACGTAGAGCGACTGCGCGAGCCAGTCGGCGTGCCGGCGCTCGGGCACCCCGTTCGGATCTGCAGGACGCGAGTCCCAGGAGATCTCCGTGACCCAGATCCGCCGGCGTTTCGAGCGGTTCGGGCCGAGCACGCCCTGCCGCTCGGCCGCCCGCAGCGGCTTGACGAGCTTCGCGGCGAGGTCCGGCACCGAGACGTCGTCCGGATTCAGCGCCTTGCGGAACGGTCCGCCCACCGAGTACGGGTGATGGGAGAGCACGTCGAAGCGTGGTGCCACTCCTCCCGCGCACCGGACCCGCTTGCGCTTCGCGTTCAGGCAGAGCACGGTCCGCAGGAACGCCGCGGGCGGGGTCCGCCGGCCTCCGGCGACCGCATCCCCGAAGGGGGCCATGCCGCCGGCCACTACGAGCCCCGCCGGATGCGCGGCGTGGATCCCCTGCGTGAACGCGGTCACGAGCTTGCGGTAGCGGATCGGCGCATCACGCTGCAGGCGTCCCTTCACGCGGGTCCACTGGGGCGCGAGATACAGCTCGAGGTTGGGCTCGTTCCAGGGCAGGAAGGCGCCGACCTTGGGGAGGACCGCGCCCGGGCGCAGCGGGTCGGGATAGGTGCCGTTGTAGCGACGGCCGACTGCCCTCGCGAACCGCCCGTACGCGACGGTGTCCGGCCGCCAGGCGCCCGGGAGGATCGCGGCGTCCCCGGGGCGGTTCGGGCCCTCCGCCCAGGTGGGGGCCTGCGTGAACGAGAGCAGCGGGGCGAGCCCGGCGGAGATGGTCTCGCGCACCGCGGCGTCCGTCGCGGTCCAGTCGTAGGCCGGGTCGGCCGGGTCGGCCGGGTTCGCGGGGCGCCGGGGGGCGATGCCGGGCCACCCCGTCGAGACGCGGACGATGCGCGAGCCCAGCGCAGCGGCTTCGCCGAGGCTCGAGGCCTGGTCGTCCTGCGCTCCCGAGAAGTCGCCGTCGAGGAACCCGGTCCGCATCGACGTCGCCCCGGCGGCGGTCGCGGCCGAGGGCAGCGCGAGGAGGAGGGCTGCGACGAGCAGCGTGAGGGGGATCGGGCGGGACATGCGTTATTCGAGAGTACGGGCGCGGGCCGCGGCGGCTGACGCGCGGTCGACGAACCGTCCAGCTGGGTGTCAGGCCGCGGGCTCTGCGACCGTATTCCCCCTTGATGCGTCGCGTGCTACTCCCTCTTGCCGTCGCCCTGGCGGCGGCGCTCCCGGTCGCCGCGCCCGTGCACGCCCAGCAGGTGAACGCCCCTCCTGGCCTCTCGGGCGTCGACGAGTACCTCGAGACGGTTCCGGGCGCCGGCGGTGCCGAACGCCCCGGCGGGGGCGGCGGGGAGAACGGCGCACCCGCGGAGGGCGAGGTCGAGGCGAAGACCGAGGCCGCGATCCCCGCGGACACGGTGCGAGAGCTCCAGCGGCGGGGTGAGGACGGTGCGCGCGTCGCGCGCCTCGCCGCGACGAACGCTCCGGTCGACCCGTCCGCGGCGGGCGCGGGTGGGGTGACCGGACGTGGGGACATCGGACGCGGCGCGGTCAAGGGCCAGGCGCTTCGCGACGACGGCGGTTCGAGCGCGGCCGGAGCCATCCCGGCGGTGCTCACGGGCTCGACCGGAGCCGGCCTGGTCTTCCCCCTGGCCCTGGTGACGCTCACGCTGGTACTCGCCGTCGCGGCTGTGCGCCGCCGCCGGACCGCATGAACGACGCGGCGGTCGCTTCCGGCGCCCGTGCGGAGGAGCTCCGGCGGCGCACGGCGCCGTGGTGGCTCGACGTTCCGGCGATCGGGGGCTGGGGTCTCGGCTTCGCCCTGGTCGTGATCCTCGGGCTGTCCGGGGGCGGGTACGACGCCATTACCCGCGGCGAGGCCGGCATCGCCGCCTGGTGGATCGTCGGCGCCGGCGTCGCGCTGGGGGCGCTGGCGCTGCCGCGCACCCGATCCGCCCGAGCGGCGCTCCTGGTGTTCGGCGCGTTGACGACGTGGACCACCCTCGGGCTCACCTGGACGGAGTCGACCGAGCGGACGGTCACCGAGATCGCGCGGACGGTCGGCTATTGCGGGATGCTCCTGCTCGCTCTGGCGGTGTGCGCGCGAGCTCCCGCGCGGCATCTCGTCGCCGGCGTCGCGACGGGTCTGGTCGTCGTGTGTAGCTACGCCCTGATGACGCGGCTGCAGCCCGAGTGGTTCGGAACCATCGTCCTGAACGAGATCTTCCCGACCAGTCGGCGCCGCCTCGCCCAACCCCTGGGGTACTGGAACGCGCTTGCAGGACTGGCCGCGATGACGCTGCCGTTGCTCCTTTCATTCGCCGGTGACGCCCGGCGACTCGTCGTCCGCAGTGCCGCCGCCGCGTTGGTGCCGGGGGTGCTCCTCGTCATCTTCCTGACGGTGTCGCGCGGCGGGGTCATGGCGGCAGGTCTTGCGATCCTCACGTGGTTCGCCTTGACGCCTGACCGTCTGCCGAAGCTGCCGTTGCTGGCCGTCGCAGGAGCAGGTAGCGCGGTGGTCTGCATGGCCGCAGAGCGTCGTGACGCGCTGCAGGCCGGGCTGGACTCCACCCTCGCGCGGACGCAAGGCGACGAACTCCAGATGATCGCGCTGCTCGTGATGGGCGGCGTAGCCGCACTGACGTACGCGCTGTCCCTGTTCGAGCGGCACGCCGTCCGTCCAGCGGTGACACAGGTGCCTCGCCGGTACGCCGGTGCCGCCAGCGCGGTGACCGTTCTGGTGCTGGTCGTCGGGTTCCTTGGGGCAGGGGGCGGCGGATGGATGGGCGATCGCGTCGACGAGTTCAAGGGAGATGGCTCGGGCGCCGTGCTCGACGAGAACGATTCCTTCAGCCGTCTGCAGAGCGTCGACTCGAACTCGCGCTACGGCTACTGGGTCGTGGCGCGTGACGCGCAGCGCGAGGACCCGCTGACGGGCACCGGGCCCGGCACCTTCGAGTACGTTTGGGCCCGCGACCATCCGAACGAGGGACCGTCCTTCGTGCGCGATGCCCACTCCTTGTGGGCCGAGGCGCTCGGCGAGATGGGGCTCGTCGGATTCGCGCTCGTCGTGGGGTTCTTCCTGCTCGTGCTCGGCGCGGGCGCGGTGCGCGCCCTGCGCGCGACCGACCGGGAGCACCGGGCCGTCCTGGCGGCCGCCACCGGCGGGCTCGTCGCCTTCGTCGGCATCGCGAGCGTCGAATGGGCTTGGGAGATGACCGTGCTGGGGGCGACGGCGCTGGCACTGGCCGCCGCGTGCGTCGCGGGCCGCGCCGACGGGCCGCTGCGGATCCCCCGCCGGGGCGTGACGCCGGCCGACCCGTTCGAGCCCCGTCCCGGGGTCGTGCAGCGCGTCGGGGTCGCGGTGATCGCGCTCGTGGCCGTGGCCGTCGTCGCGGTCCCGACCGCCGGCACCGCCGACGTCCGCGACAGCCAGGCCGCCGTCCGTGCCGGCGACCTGCCGACCGCGTACTCCGACGCCCGCTCGGCGGCGAGGGCCCAGCCCTACAGCGCGAGCGCGATCCTGCAGGAGGCCCTGGTGCTCGAGCGCGCCGGGGAGCTCGAGCGGGCGCTGGCCGTCGCGATCTCCGCGACCCGCGAGGAGCCGGTGAACTGGAGGACGTGGTTCATCCGCTCGCGGCTCGAGGCCCGGACCGGGGACGCCGGGGCGGCGGTCGCCTCCTTCCGCCGCGCGCGGCGCCTCAACCCCACGTCGCCGGTGTTCGCGCGATGAGCGAGGACCGGGAGGACGAGCAGGTCCTCGGCGAGGAGCTCGAACGGCGGACCCCGGCCCCTGACCCCGGCTGGTCGGACGGTCTCGCCCGGCAGCTCGAGGACGAACGGCGGCGGCGTGCGGTGATGACGCGGCCGACCCACCTCCGGCTGCGGGTGCTCGGCGCCGCGGCGGTCGGCACGGCGCTGCTGCTGCTCGCGCTCGCTCAGGTCTGAGCCTCGAGCTCCTCACGGAGACGCCGCAGCGTCCGCGAGAGGATCTGCTGGACGTTCGCCAGCGTCAGACCGGTCACGTCGGCGATCTCCTGCCCGGTCAGGTCGGCGCCGAAGCGCAGGCCGAGGATCTCGCGCTCGCGGTCCCCGAAACTGGCGAGCGCCCGTGCGAGCTCGGAGCTCGGGCCGATGATCGGCGCGTCGTGGGTCGTGAGCGCCTCGGCCTGCCCGTCCGGCAGCGGGACCTCGCCCTTGTCCGCCCGGGCGTGGTCGATGAGCGCGTTGCGCGCGATCGCGAGCAGCCAGGTCAGGACGCCCGCCTTCGCCGGGTCGTAGCGCGGCCAGGCACGCAGCGCCTTCTCGAAGGTCACCTGCGTGAGGTCCTCGGCGAGCTCCCGCGTCGGGACGCGGTAGGCGTGGAAGCGGAAGACCGCGTCGTGGTGCGCGCGGAAGGCGTCACTGAACTCCGTGGGAGGCACTCAGCGCCGTTCGTCGGCCCGCGTGTAGCGGCGCAGGACGCGAATCGCCTCCGGCAGGCGAAGGAGGAGCCGGACCGGGCGGATCGCATAGGCGAGCGCGAGTCCCGCGGAGCCGCGAGAGGCGAGGTGCGGGTGGTGGTGTCGCATCGCCCGCGGGGTCGGAACGAGGACGCGCCGGGCCAGGAGCAGGCGGGATCCAGAGGTGGTCTCATCCCGGAGGTCGGCGAGGATGGCGGCCCCCCACGGCTCGTCGGCCCAGCGCAGTCGTCGCCCGACCGTCGGTGCGCCCGTGAGCTCGAGGCGATCGAGGATCGCGGGGCCGCCAGCCGCGCGCGTCATGGCGTCGCAGAACGGCCTGACGCCGTCGAGGTCGGTGAGCAGGCGGTGGACGTCGAGCCACTGCTCGGGGTCGAGCTGTCGGATGACCCGGTCGAGATCCGCCCAGGCCTTGCCTGTTCCCGGGTGGTGCGCGGCGTGGAGCGCGGCCAGCGCCGCGGCGGCGGTCCGCCCGAGGGTCAGAGTCGGGGTTCCGCCGAGCTCGACGGCCACGACGTGCGGCTCCAGAGCGGCCCATACCCTTGCCGGGTCGGTTGCCAGCTCGGGGAGGGTGTGGTGCAGGTCGACCTGGAAGTAGTCCCCGGGCACGCACCAGACGCCGGCATGGGCGCCGCTCGGGTCCATCGCGTCGGCCGCGAGCATCTGCGGCCGGAACCCCTGCTCCCGGAGCGCAGCACTTGCGAGCTCGAGCGCCATGGGATCGACGAGGAGGTCGAGGTCGGCGGATCGTCCCCGCTCGCCCTCCGGGGGGAACACGGAGGCGAACCCCGCGCCCTTGAGGACGACCGACCGGACCCCCGCCCGGGCCAGCCACTGCTGGACCTCGGCGCCGCGGACGTCGTCGCGCCAGCGGGCGAGCGTTTCTGAGGAGATCTCCATCGGCGTGACGTCCCGGCCGGCGCGCGGCACGCCGGGAGGCTATGCGGCCCGGCGGATCAGTTGCAGGGCTTGGAGCCGCCCAGGCACGGGCCGGTCGCGTTGGCGCGCGATCCGGAACAGCACTGGTTGTCGGCCGGCGAGCACTGACCGGCGCCGAAGGGCGCATTGGGGTTCGGGCTGCCGTTGGGGCAGGGCGGGCTCGCGGCGAGCGCCGCCGTCGGGGCGACGACGGAGAGGATCGCGCCCGCGCCGATCGCGACACCCGCGGACTTCCGCAGCATGCTGCGGCGGTCCATCGACGGTCCGTGGACGTCGACCAGCCCGATCGCGGTGAGACGGGCGAGGACCGTCTGCGCGACGTCCTCCGTCACGTTGCACGTCGCGGAGATCTCTGCGAGCGACCGGCGTTCGACGCACGCCCGGCGAACGCTCGCGGCGAGCGCGTCGAGGTGATGGGCCCCGTGATCACGGGAGTCGTAGACCAGCTCGCCAGCCTCGAGGGGCTCGACGGTCAGGTGCTGGGAGACGGCGGCGAAGGTTTCCGACATGGGAGAGCTGGACCTCGGAGAAAGGGGTGAGACCGAACCGCGAAGGGTAGCGAAGGCCGCGCGGACTACCAACAGACGCCGCAATGGCGGGACGCCGTCAATCCAGCAGGTGCAAGAGCGGGTCTACCGCGTCGGTCGCATCTCCTCGTGCGCCCCGGATCGCGCGCGCGCCCCGGACGGCACCGGCGATGGACGCGAGGCATGCACCGGGGCGCTCGCGCACCGGGATGGTGTTCTCGAGGGTGGCGAGGGCGGCCTCGCCCGCCGCGAGCTCCGTCGCGGTGAACGTCGCTTCCGGGCCGTAGGTCAGGAACGCCAGGCCGCCGACGCGATGCGGGCGGTCCGCGGCGACGGCCCCGAAGGCAGAGGCCGGAACGTCCGCGTCCTGCACCATGCCCTTCCCGCGGACGGAGATCGGCCTGGGGTACGGGACGACCCGGCCCTCGGGATCCAGCACCGCGTACTCGTCCGACAGATACTCGGCGCCGGCTCGGACGAGGGCGGCGACCATGGAGCTCTTCCCGGAGAAGCTCCTGCCCGGGAGAAGCAGCGCGCTCCCGTCGACCGCGACGCACCCGGCGTGGACGAAGACGTGGTCCGGCGCGTGGAGCGCGATCAGGAGGCGGAGCTGTGCGTCGAAGCCGTTGACCGCAACCGTCGCGTCCGGGGCCGTCAGCGTGACAGCGCCGTCCACCTCCAGGCGGTGGAGGCCGTCGGCGTGGTGCAGCCCGACCGCGTGGGTGTCCGGACCCTCGTCGGCGGCGACGTGCCCGGGAGGCAGCAGCGGCTCGATGGTGCTGGCGAGCTGGTCGGGGTACTCGAGCGTCACGTCCACGCCGAAGCTCGTGATGGTGCGCCGGACGGCCACGGTTCCGAGGATCGCAGAGCGGTGCCTACACTGGAGCGGTGGACTGGATCGAGGTGATCGCCCGGCTGGTGCTGGCCGGGACGTTCGTGCTCGCCGGCGCCAGCAAGCTGCGCGATCGTGGGGGGCTGGAGGAGTCCGCCGCGGGACTGGGCGTCCCATCCTCCGTCGCGCCCGCCGTCGCGCTCGGTCTCCCGTGGCTCGAGATCGTCCTCGGTCTCCTCCTGCTGCCGTCGGGGACGGCGCAGCCGGCGCTCGTCGCGCTTGTCGCGCTCCTCCTCGCCTTCACCGCCGCGCTGGCGCGGGTGGTGCGACGCGGAGACCAGGTCGCCTGCAGGTGCTTCGGCGAGGCGTCCTCGGAGCCGGTCGGGGGCTCGACCATCGTCCGCAACGTCGGCCTGATCGCGCTCGCGGGCCTCGCCCTCGCCGCCGGTGGCGACCTCGGGCTCGTGACCTGGCTCGACGCACGCGGTCCGGGAGGCGTGGCCGCCGCGGTGGCCGCGCTCGCCGGCGTCGCCCTGACGACCGCGATCGCCCGTCGGCGTGTCGGGCCAGGCCGGATCCTGCTCCGCGACGACCGGCTCCCCGAGCTGCGCCTCGAGCGGCGGGACGGCACGAAGGTGTCGTCCCGCGAGTTGCTGGAGCGGCCCGCGGTCCTCGTGTTCGTCAGCGAGGACTGCGGGCCCTGCGGAGCGATGGAGCCCGACCTCGCGCGCTGGCAGCGGACGCTCGCCGGGACGGTCCACGTCCACGTCATCACGGACGGCGCCGCCCCCGGGACGCCGGCGGAAGACGACGGGGTCACCACGCTCTTCGACCCCGGAGGCTCGGTGCAGAAGGCGTGCCGGATCCCGGCGACGCCCTCCGCGCTTGCGGTTGACCCGCGCGGGCGCGTCACCCTCGGGACCGTCTCAGGCGCGATCGCGATCGAGGCCCTGCTGCGCTCCGTCTAGGACCTCGCGGAGCACGACGTCGACGGCGGCTCCCATCCGGCCCCAGCCGAAGCCCGCGGCGAACGTCCGCCCCGCGGCGCCCATGCGCGCCGCGCGGGCTGGATCGGCGAGGACCGCGACCAACGCCTCCGCGATGGCCGCCGGGTCGGTCGGGTCGACGAGCAGTCCGGTCCGTCCGTGGTCGACGGCGTCGAGCGCGCCGGCCACGCTGCCCGCCACGACGGGCAGCCCGGCCGCGGCCGCCTCGAGGTACACGATGCCGAACCCCTCGCCGCCGGCCCCGCGATCGGGGAGGCGGGAGGGCATCACGAACACGTGGGAGGTGGCGAAGAGCTCGTCACGGGTGGTGTCGTCGACCCTCCCGAGGAACCTGACGGACTGCTCGCCCAACCCGAGGACCCTCGCTCGCGCCTCGAGCTCGGGTCGCAGCGGGCCGTCGCCCGCGATCAGCCACTGCGCGTCCGGGACGTGGTCGAGTACCGTGGGCATCGCCTCGAGGACGCGGTCGTGGCCCTTGTAGCGGTCGGCCAGGCGCGCGACCGTGAGGATCGTCGGGCGGGGGTCCTGTCCGGAGGACTTCGGTTCGACGGCGGTGGGGGCATCGAAGCCCGGCAGGATCGTGTGCACCGGGCCGGCCGGGTGCGCGGCACGGACGAGGTCCGCGGTGTAACGGCTGATCGCGATGGTGGCGCTCGCGTGCCGGCAGGCCAGGCGGGTGAGTCGCGGCCGGTGCGTGAGCTCGTCGGCGTACCCGACGAGAACGTGCGGGGTGCCGGTCGTCCGCCCGATCGCCGCGGCGGCCGGCGCGGCCACGATGTGGGCGCACAGGACGAGGTCGGGCCTCCATCGCCACACCTCGGCCGCCGCCCGTGCGTTGAGCTCGAGGTTCGAGGCCGGCCCGGTGCGGACACGGGTCCGCACTATGGGGTCCGAAGGACCGGTCCCGGGGCCCCGCGCGACGACGCGGTGCTCCCACCCGGGCAGATACCCGATCAGTCGCTCGAGGTAGAGCTGGATGCCTCCCAGCGACGGAGGGAAGTCCGGCGTCAGCGTCAGCAGGCGCGGGGGCTGGTGTACCGGTCGGTAGCCTGGGCCGACCGCCCGTCGCGGACGCCGCATGAGGATCGCCCTAGTCTCCCACGTCGCCCGGCCCTCCGGTGCGGAGATCGTCCTGGCCCGGCTGGCGGTCGAGCTGGCTCGCGACCACGAGGTCCATGTCGTCTTCTTCGAGGACGGGCCGCTGCGCGAGCGCCTCGAGGCGGACGGGATCCCCGTCCACCTCGCCGGAGTGTCGGGGAGCCTCGTCGACGCGCGCCGGGAGCGTCCTGGACTGCCCGGGCGGGCCCTCGTCCGGGGCGTGGCCGAGGTCCGGCGGCTGCTGGCCACGCTGCGCCCGGACGTCGTGCACACCCATTCGCTGAAGTCCGCGCTGGTGGCCGGGACGGCCGCACGGTCGCTGCGGATCCCGTTCATCTGGCACCTGCACGACCGCATCTCCACCGACTACCTGCCGCGGGCGAACGTGCTGATCGTGCGCGCTGCGATGCGCGTCCTGCCCGACGCCGTGGCCGGGAACTCCGAGGCGACCCTCGCCACGGTGCGGTCGCGCGGGGTGCGCGCCCTGGTCCCGAACCCTGTTCCGCGACCGCCTGACGGCTACGTGCCGCGTGACGGACGGCAGGGGTCCGCGGAGGTCTTCGGCCTCGTCGGGCGGATCACGGCGTGGAAGGGGCAGGACGTCTTCCTGCGGGCCTTCGCGCAGGCGTTCCCGGACGGGCCGCAGCGCGCGGTCCTGGTCGGGGACGCCATGTTCGGTGAGACAGCGTTCGCCGACTCGCTGGTCGAGCTGGTCGACGAGCTCGGTCTGGGCGACCGGGTGGAGCGGCGCGGGTTCCGCGACGACGTTTGGGCCGAGTACGCCCGCCTCGACGTCCTCGTCCACGCGTCGCGGATCCCGGAGCCGTTCGGTCTCGTCCTCGTCGAGGGGCTCCTGGCGGGGCTGCCCGTCATCGCGAGCGACGCTGGCGGACCGGCCGAGTTCCTCGCCGGCGAGGCCCGCGCGACGCTGGTCCGCCCGGACGACGTCGACGCGCTCGCACGGGCCCTGCGGGCGGCGTCGGCGGATGCCGGTGGCGGCGCCCACGAGGTGGCGCGGATCGCCGGACGCTTCGCGCCTGCGAACGCGGCACGGATCACGCTGGAGCTGTACGAACGGGCTGCCGATAGAGGTGGAACGCGTCGCCGCAGGCTGGTTGCTGTGCGACGATGACGTTCCACCCCACGGTCCAGCCGAGCGGAATTCCGCGATCGGGCCGCATCCGAGGATCTCGTGTCGACGCCCGCAACAGCTTCTGGTCCGGAACTCTCGCTGATGGACTACGTCCGTCCCGTGCTCTCGCGGTGGTGGCTCGTGCTGATCGTCGTCGCGATCGCCACCGCGGGCACGTACGTGTACTACGACGGGAAGCCCAAGGTCTTCGCCACGTCGACGCAGCTCTACGCGGAGCCGGCGGCGAGCACGGACCTCATCCTCGGCGGCAACACGACGTACTACGACCCCCGCTCCAACCAGAACCAGGCCAGCCTGCTGTCGTCCGGCGTCTTCACCAACCGGGTGGCGAAGAAGCTCGGCCGGAGCGTCGGCGAGGTCGGTGGGGTGACCGCGACGGCCAGCGAGGACACCGACTTCATCACGATCACGGCGACGCGCGGGTCGGGTCGCGAAGCCGCGGACATCGCCAATGCCTACGCCCGGGCGTACATCGAGATCCGCTCGGAGCGCTCGCGCAGGGCGCTCGTGGACGGCCTTGAGAAGTCACAGGAGCAGCTGGACCGGCTCCCGGCCCGCGCCGCCAACGCGACGGAGCGCGCGACGCTCGCGGCCAACGTCCGCCGGATCCGGCTCGCGCTCGAGCTGCCGGGCGCACAGCTGACGCAGCTCAACCCGGCCGCCGTCCCGGCGACGCCGCTGTCCCCGAAGCCGAAGAAGAACGCGTCGTTCGCGTTCGTCCTGTCGCTCCTGGCCGCGGTCCTTCTCGCGTTCTCCCTCGAGCGCTTCGACCGTCGCCTCAAGCGGGTCGAGGACGCCGAGTCGATGTACGGGACGTCCCTGCTCTCCGTGATCCCCCACGCCAAGGATCCGGCGGTGCTCGAGATCGCAGGTGTGACGATCTCGCACGACTTCCACGAGGCCTTCCGCCAGCTCCGGACGAACGTGCAGCTCGCGTCGCTCGAGCGGCCCCTGCAGCGCATCCTGGTCACCAGCGCCGTCCCGGGCGAAGGGAAGTCGACGGTGGCCCGCAACCTCGCCATCGCGTTCCGCGAGTTCGGCAAGAGCGTCGTCGTCGTCGACGCTGACCTCCGTCGGCCGTCGCAGGAGGACCTCTTCGGCCTTCCCCCCGGCCTGGGACTGACCGCCGTCCTGACCGGTGACGTGTCGCTGTCGGAGGCGCTGGTGCACATTCCGGTGTCGTCCGCCGGCCTCGACGCCCTCGCGCGCATCGAGGCCGCGGGCGGCGGGGACCCGGTTGACGAGGACGCCGGCCTCGCGCTGCTGCCGGCCGGCGGGACGCCCGCCAACCCGCAGGCCATCCTCGCGGCCCGCCGGACCGACGAGGTCATCGCCCAGCTGGGCCGGCAGTTCGACGTCGTCATCATCGACACGCCTCCGGTGGGGGTCGTCAGCGACGCCCTGGCGCTCGTCGCCGACTCCGACGCTGTCGTCCTCGTCTCGCGACTCGGGGTGAGCACGTCCGACGCGGCCAGACGGACGCGAACCGCCATCGCGCGCGTCCCGGGCGCCAACGTCGTCGGGGTGGTGGTCAACGACCTGACGACGAGCTTCGGCGCAGGCAAGGCGTACGACTACGGCTATCCAACGCGCGAGAAGGCGAAGGTCTGAGCCTTGCAGCTCGTCGGCTCGGCTCGCGTGCGAACGATCCGATGGCCGGGATCGCCGGTCCGACTCCTCGTCGAGGCGACCCTCGCGGTCGCCGCCGGCGTCCTCGTGCTGGCGCTCTTCACCGCGCTCCCGGCGCGGGTGGGCACCGACACCACGCTGAGCATCGTGGCCGCGGCGGCGTTCGCCGCCATGTTCCTCGTCCGCCGGGTCGAGGTGGCGCTGGTCCTGATCGCCCTGTACCTCGGCTGCGTCGACGGACCGCTGAAGCTCACGACGGGGAACGAGAACGCGACGCTCGCGCGTGACGTCCTCGTGTTCGCGGCCGTCGCCGGCGTTCTGGTGCGTGCGACCATCACGCGGCGGGCGCTGCCGCGGGTCCCGTACCTCCCGTACGTGCTGGTGGTCGTCGCGATCGTCGCCGTCCAGGCGTTCAATCCCGGCACCCCGGGCCTCAAGGCCGCCGGTGTCGGGCTCCGGCAACACCTCGAGTTCCTGCCCCTGATGGTGCTCGCGACGCTCGTGACGCCGACCCGACGGACGCTGATCGGGTTCGGCGCCGTGCTCCTCGCGATCGCGCTCGCCAACACGATCGCCGCCGGGGTCCAGGTCCGGCTGACCCCGGACCAGTTTGCGAGCTGGGGACCCGGCTACGCCGACCGCATCATCGGCGAGAACGGCTTCGTCGGCGCCGGGCGGACGTTCACGGACCTCGGGGGGACGGAGCGCGTCCGTCCGTTCGGGCTCCACGGCGACTCGGGCGGGTCCGGGCTCTACGCGTGGATCGCCGGGCCGTTCGCCCTCGCGCTGCTCGCCGGCACGATCCGGACGCGCGGGGGCCGGCGGCTCGGTGCGGCGGCCCTCGGCATCTGCGTGCTCGGGCTCCTGGTGGCGCAGTCGCGCGGGGTCGTCGTGGCCGCGGTGGTCGGGCTCTTCTCGTTCTTCGCGCTCCGGGCGACGTCCCGGAACGCCGCCTCGACGGCCGTCACCGCCGGCGTCACCTGCGTCGTGATCTACCTGTTCGTGTCGGCGTTCGCGGCCTCGGACAGCTCGAACTCCCTCGAGCGGATCCGGACCCTCGGGCCGGCCAACGCCGTCGAGACCATCCGGGTGGACCGTGGCAACTCGATCGCACTGATCCCCGAGTACCTCCTCGAGCATCCGCTCGGTGTCGGCATCGCGCGCAGCGGACCCGGCTCGGGGATCGTCGGGGCCTCGAGCCCCCTCGACGCCGAGAACCAGTTCAACCTGCTGATCGGCGAGGTGGGGTCCGTGGGCCTGATCGCGTTCCTGGCCCTGTGGCTGGTGGTGCTGCGGGATGCGATCTGGCTCGCGCGGCGGAGCGCGGACGACGTCCGGCTGCTGTGGTGCGCCATCGCGGCCGTCCTCCTGGCGATGTCCGCCGTCTGGTTCCAGGCCTCCCCGATCGTCGCGGCTCCCGGCGCGCCGTTCTTCTGGTTCGCCGCGGGCCTGGTGGGGTGCGCTGCCGCGACGGCGCGTCGAGGCGGGGACCCGGCCTCGCCGACGCCCGTGCGACTCCGGTGAGGCTCGACAAGCCCTGGTACTGGTGGCGGCCGGCCCGGCTGGTCCGGAGGCCGCCCGCCGGTGATCGCGCGGTCACCGCCTGGGGCGACGAGCTCGAGGTCCTGCCCGGCGAGCCGATGGGCCACAGCATGGCGCGCCTCGGGATCTTCGAGCTCGCGCTCAGCGAGGCGCTCTGGCGGCTCACCGATCCCGGGGACCAGGTCGTCGACGTCGGGGCCAACCTCGGGTACACGGCCGGCCTCTTCCTGCGGCGGCTCGGCGCCGAGGGTCGTCTCGTCTGCTTCGAGGCGAATCCCCCGACGGCAGCGCTCCTGCGCCGCAACCTCGGACGGCTCGACGTTCGCCGTCAGGCCGTGGTCCACGAGCGGGCGGCCGGCTCGGCCGCCGGCGTCGTCGAGCTCTTCGTGCCGGCGGACCCCCTGATGATGGGGACCGCCACGACCGTGGCGGGCGCCGCCGGGGCGGGGCAGCGGGTGTCCGTCCCCGCCGGGCGCCTCGACGCGGTGGTCGGCGGTCCGGTCGGCGTCCTGAAGGTCGACGTCGAGGGTGCCGAGCTCTCCGTGCTGGAGGGCGCTGCACGCCTGCTGGAAGCGGGACGGATCCGGGACGTCGTGTGCGAGGCGGAGGGCGAAGGCGTCGACGCGATCGTCTCGTTCCTGGGCGCGCACGGGTACCACTGCGCGATGCTCGACCGCTCGTTCCTCGGGCCACGCCTCCGTCCGGTCGGGGACATCCGCGTGCGGGACTCCTTCGCGGCGCGGACCCTGGTGGCCACCCGGGACCGCGACCGCCTGGGCCTGCGGCTGCGTCCTCGCGGGTGGCGCTGCCTTCAGGCCCGTCCGGCGAGCTCGCGGTAGAAGCCCGCGTAGTCGGAGATCGGAGAGAGGTACTCCGTCAGCTCCTGCTTCGTCCGCGTCGCCAGCTCCGCGTAGGCGGTCCCGTCCATCCTCGCCGCGACCTCGAGCGCGCGGGCGAGGCTCGACACGTCGCCGGGGGTGCAGGTGAGCGCGCTGGGCCCGCCCGCCTCCGGCAGCCCGCCGTCGGTCGACACGATGCAGGGGACGCCGAGATGGCGGGCCTCGATCGGCGTCAGACCGAGATCCTCGCCCGTGTTGGCGGGGGCGACCAGGAACCGGCTGCCGCGGATGATCCGGTTGCGGGCGGCGTCGTCGACGAACCCGGGCGTCGTCACCCACTGCGCGATGCCCAGGCGCTCGATCATCGCCAGGACGGTGTCCCGGAGCGGCCCGTCCCCCACCAGGGCGAGCGGCTGCGCCGCACGATCGAGGTCTGCGGCGGCGTACGCCTGCACGAGCTCCTCGAGTCCCTTGTTCTCGATCCACCGCGCGACGAAGACGAAGCCGGCCCGGCCCTGCGGCGGCGTGGGCTCCTCCGTCGGGAGTCTCGAGACCGTGGGGACCTTTCGGGCCTCGGGCCCGAACCGCCAGGTCCGCTGGACGAAGTCGGAGATGAACCAGACCCGGTGTGCCAGCCCGATCGCGGCCTTCGACTTCGCGGTCCTGACCGGCTCCCCGTCACGCCGGTGGTTGTAGACCGTGAGCGCGAGCGGCTTTCCGAGGAGGCGGCCGGCGACGGCGACGTCCGGGCTCGGGGTGTGCGCGTGGACGAGGTCGAAGGGTCGGAGTGCGCGGACGAGGCTCGCGGGACTCCGCGGCACGGTCCGCCAGTCGACGCCGCTCTCCTCGAGCACGGCGCGGAACGCCGGGGCCGGCTCGGCGGAGCCGACCGGCTTCAGCAGGATGCTGCAGGCGATGCCCTCGGCGCGCATCGCCGTGGCGATCGCCAGCATGACCGCCTGGACCCCGCCGTAGCTGCCGAACGACGGGCTGACGAGCGCCACCTTCAGCGGGCGGGGTCGCGGATCGTGGTCGAAGTCGGCGAACGCGAGCCGGCGGCCCCGGAGGACGTCGCGCTCCGCCCGGAGCTGTCCTCGCAGGGAGGGGCCGAGCCGACGGAGGTACTCCGGCTCGCCGCTCGCGGCGAGCGCCACGGCGAGCCCGACGCCGGGGACCCCCCGGTCGCCGAGGAGGACGCCGTTGACGAGACGGATCAGGCGCGCCCGTCGCGACGGGCGCGCGAGCGTCAACGCCATCACGTAGTTCCACGCCGCGTTCTCGACGGCCCGCTTGTGGGGGCGCCGCCGCTCGTCGGTGTCGAACCGGTCACCAGGGGAATGGCGGACCTGGATCGCGGGGTCGAGCAGGAGGTCGTACCCGTTGCTCCTTGCCCGGGCCGACATGGCGATCTCGTAGTGGACCTGGGCTCCCTCCCCGAGCAGATCGGTGGGAAGGTGCAGCGCCTCCCGACGCCAGAGCATGTTCGCGCCCTTGAGCACGTCGACGCGGCGGGCGGGTCCCTCGACACGGTGGTGGTTGCCGACGAGCTTGCCCCACCAGGTCAGGCGCCCCGCGACCGGGGTCGTCGGGGTGGTCTCCCACTCGTCCACGAGATCCCGCCCGCTCACCGCCCCGAGCGTCGGCCGGCGGACGAGATGCGCGACGCAGCGCTCCAGCCAGTCGGGCGTGAGCTCGACGTCGTCGTCGGTGAACGCGAGCAGCGGGGTCGTGGAGGCGTCCGCCCCGGCGCGCATCGCGGCCAGAACCCCGGGGACATGCACGTCGACGACCTCGACCCCGTGCTCGCCGGCGACCGTGCGCGCCGCGTCGTCCTCGGGCCGCGCCACGACGAGGATCCGGGCGAACGGCGCGGACTGACGCCGGGCCGCCTCGAGCGCCGCCCGTAGGCGGGCGGGCCGCAGGTACGTCGGGATCACCAACGTGGCGTCGAGGGTCGTCACGAGCGGAGAGTATGGTCGGACCGGTGGAGCACGGAATGCGCGGAGGCGGACGCCTCGTCGCGGTCGCGCATCGCATCAGCGCGACCGGAGGCATGGAGCGGTGCATGCGGGAGGTCCTCGTCGGTCTCGTCGAGAGCGGCTGGCACGTCACGGCCGTCACGGCGCACAGCGACCTCCCGGAGCATCCGAACCTCCGGGTCCTCCGCGTGCGGGTGCCGCACCGTCCCTTCTTGCTCGAGCACACGCTGTTCGCCCTCCTGGCGTCGTGGCGTCTGCGCGGGGTGCACGACGCGCCGGTCGTGTCCCTCGGCGCGATCGTCCCGAATCGCGTCGACGCCGTCGTCCTGCAGTACGTCCATGCGGCGTCGCAGGGGGCGCGCGAGGAGCGGCGCAGGCTGTCGCCCTCGCGCCTCAACCAGCTTCTCAGCGGACGGCTCGCCCGCCTGAGCGAGCGGTGGTGCTACCGCCCGTCGCGGGTCCGGAGCGCCATCGCGGTCTCGGCGGCGGTCGCGACGGAGTTCGAACGGGCGTACGGCGGGGTTCCCGTGACGGTCGTGCCGAACGGTGTCGACCCTGATCATTTCCGCACCGACGACGAGCGTCGCGTCGCGCTGCGCCGCCGCTACGGGCTGGCGGAGGAGGCGCTTGTCGCCGCGTTCGTGGGCGGCGACTGGGAACGGAAGGGCCTGCGCCTCGCGATCGAGGCGGTCGCCACCGTCCCGGCCTGGACCCTGTTGGTCGTCGGGCTCGGGAGCCGGGCCGCCTACGAGGACCTCGCCGCCGAGCTCGGGGTCGGCGGGCGCGTCGTGTTCGCGGGTCCCCAGGACGACGTCGCTCCGTTCTTCTCCGCCGCCGACGTCTTCGTGCTGCCGACGAGATACGAGGGGTTCCCGCTCGTGAGCATCGAGGCTGCGGCCTCGGGGCTGCCCTTGATCCTGACGGCGGCCGCCAACGCGGAGGACGTCCTGGCCGACGGGGACTCCGGGAGGCTCGTCGAGCGGTCCGCTGCGGCGATCGCGCAGGCGCTGCGTGAGCTCGAGGACGCCGACCTCCGCCGGCGATTCGGCACGGTCGCGCGGTCGCGGGCGGAGCGGCTCTCGTGGGAGCGCGTCACCGCGCGTCACGCCGCGGTCTACCGGAGCGTCGCAGCACGGTCCTGATGTGGCCCTCGACCCGGTCGGCGACGACGGCCGGGTCGAAGAGCCGCAGCGCCTCGCAGCGCGCCAGCTCGCGGGGGACCTCCGACTCGTCGGCCAGCAGCGCCCGGCGGATCGCGTCGGCCAGGGCACGTGCGTCCGCGGCTGTCCGGGTCGCCGCGCCGGCCGCGACGTCCTCGGAGGCCCCGACCTCCGCGGTGGTGATCACCGGCGTCCCACAGGCCAGCGCCTCGCCGACCGTGAGCGCGAACGGCTCGTACCGGCTCGGCTGGACGACGACGCGGGAGCGCTGCAGCCGGTCGCGCACGTCTGCCGGACCCAGATGTCCCGCCCAGCGCGCGACGCGCGGGTCGAGGTCGTCCAGGAGCGGGCGGTAGTCGGACCACAGCGAGCGGTCGCCGATGATCGTGATCAGCACCTCGCCCTCGAGGTCGGCGAGCTCGCGGGCGACCGAGACCATCAGGTCGATGCCCTTGCGGACCGCGACGCGCGACACCATCGTCACGTGAAGGGGACCGGTGGGACGGTCGTCCCCATGTGCGGGGACGAACCGCTCGGTGTCGATCGGGTTCGGCGCGACGAAGCACCGCTGCGGATCGAGCCGGTAGTCGGAGGCGAGCAGCTCAGCGAAGCGGCGGCTCGGGACGATGAACGCCTCCGCCTTCCGCGACAGGACGAACTGGGCGGCGCTCCGCGCCGCCAGGAGCAAGCCGGCGAGGATCGTCTTCCACCGCGGTTCGCACCGGCGCGCGAGGGCGCGCTCGCGCCACAGCCAGCGCAGCTCTCCCGCCGCGTGGACCTCCGGGTGGATGACGATCGGCGGCAGCCCGCGGCCGGCGAACAGCGGAGCCACGACCTCCAGGGTGGAGAACTGGTAGACGAGGTCGAACGGCGCCTGGCGGTGCCGGCGCCTGAGGGCGCGACCCAGACGGGCCAGGTTGACGACCTGGAACAGGCCGCCGGTGACGTGCTTGAGCGCGTCCGAGCGGCTGTACCAGCGGTCGTACTCCCAGGTGTTGTCGACGGATACGACGGTCACGTTCTCGTGGCTCGCCACGCGGTCCGCCACGAGCTCGGGGTCGCCCGCGAAGAACAGCTCGATCCGGTGCCCGCGGTTGGCCAGGGCCTCGATGAGCACGGTGGCCATGAACGGCACGCCGCCGGCGTCGTTCGGGGGCGGCCCGAGCCACGCGATGCGCAGGCGGTCAGCGGCGTCCGCGGGCATCCAGGACCTCGTCGTAGATCGCCTCGAGCTCCGTGACCACCGTCGGCCACGTGAAGGTCCTGGCCCGCTCCCACGCTGCGACCCGCATCGCGTGGAGGAGCTCGCGGTCGGCATCGAGACGGCGGAGAGCGGCCACGATGGCGGCGGGGTCGCGCGGCTCGACGAGCAGGCCGTCGAGCTCCGGGCGGACGAGGTCGCCGGCGGCCGCCGCGGTCGTGACCGTCGCCAGCCCGTTGGCCATCGCCTCGGTGAGGGCGAGGCTCTGACCCTCGCTGACGCTCGGCAGGACCAGGACGTCGGCCCCGGTCAGGAGCGCCGGCAGGGCCGAGCGTTCGAACGACGGGGTGCAGTCGATCCGGTCCCGCACGCCGGAGGCGAAGCGCGCCTTCTCCGCGTCCTCCGCGCCCAGGAGACGGAACCGGGCTCCCGCGGCCGCGGCGAGGAACTCCTCCATGGCGGGGCGCAGCGCGGGGGCCCCCTTCCGCACGCCGAAGTGTCCGATGAACGCCACCGTCAGCGGGTGCTCCGCCGTCGGGGGCACGGGGCGAGGCCCGAAGACCTGTGACGGCACGCCGTTGCGCACCACCCGCAGCCGCCCGGGGGCGATGCCAAGCTCCGACTCGAGGAAGGTCCGGTCGCGCCGGTTGAGCACGAGCGTGAGGTCGGCGCGCTCGATGGACCGCCTGACCTGCCGGAGACGCAGGCCGCCGTGGAAGAGCGGGTACTTCCACGAGAGGGTGGCCTCCCCGGCCGCGACGTCCCGGAGCAACTCCTCGTGCGCGACGTGCTCCAGGCCGTGGGAGCGCGTCACGAGGGCCGGCCCGCGGCGGGCGCTGCGCGGCAGGAGGTGCGCGTCCCCGGTGGAGGCGTCGATCACGTCGTAGCCCTGCCGTGCGCGGCGCCGGACGAGCGCCGGGAACGCCAGCTGCCGCGCGCGGTCTCCCAACGGGGCCGGGAGGTCGTCGTGCGACAGGAGGTCGACCTCGTGGCCGCGGTCCCGGAGACCCGCGACGAGCGCCAGCGTCGCGCCGGGGGCGCCCGTGTTCACGGCCAGGCCGTGATGGATCGTGAAGAGGATGCGCACGTCAGAAACGGTTGCGTCGTGGGGTCCGCAGGACGCCGGCGAGGACGAGCCACGCGGTCGCCGTGTTCCCGAACGCGATCGCCGCGAGGCGGAGCGAGCGACGCGGCGTGGTCCGGGGCCGGAACTCCCGGCGCAGGTGCCCTCCCCAGTTGCCCGCGTGCCGCAGGGCGATCCCGAGGCTCAGCGGCAGGGTGACCCGTGAGGGGGGTGCGCCGGCCGGGTGGCGCCTCAGGAGCTCACGGTCGCTCGCGACGAGGCGACCGCGGCGGATGAACTCCCGCACGGTGATCGGCCGCGGGCGATGCTCGACCCGCATGTCGGGGCGGAACGCGACGATGCCGTGCCCGGCGACCCGCAGACCGAGGTCCCGGTCTTCGCCCTGCGGGTACGGGAAGACCCCGGAGAACCCGTTCTCCGCCGCCAGGACGTCACGTCGATACGCGACGTTGCAGGTCCAGAAGTGGTGCCCGTGGTCGACCTCGAGGCTCATCTCGTAGAGCCAGTCCCACGGTCGGGACCACACGGTGCCCTCGACGCCGACGATGTCGCCGGCGTCCGCGAACGCGTCGGCGATCGTCTGCACCCAGTCGGTCGCGGGAACCGTGTCGTCGTCGCAGAACGCCACCACCGCGCCCGCTGCCTCGGCGATCCCGGCGTTTCGTGCCGCCCCCGGGCCCAGGCCCACGGTGCGGAGGATGCGGACCGGGTGGTCGGCCGTGGCGGGGACCTCGGACCCGTCGTCCACGACGATGACCTCGAACGCGACGGAGGTCTCCTGGGCCTGCAGGGCGTGGAGACAATCCCCGAGATCCGCGTGTCGGTCTCGGGTCGGCACGACGACGGAGACCGTCGGAGAGGACTGGATCGGTCGAAGGTCGGTCAGGGATCGAGGACACTACCGGGGTGCCGTCCAGGATCCTCGTCGTCAGCCACCCATCGGTCGTCGAGGCGAATCAGGACGTCTACGCGGAGCTGTCCCGGCGTGGGCACGACGTCCACCTGATCGTCCCGCACACCTGGACCCACGAGTACTCCGATGCTCCGCTGTCACCGACCTTCAGGCCCGAGCTGCGATCGCAGGCCCGCGCGGTCCGCGTGCTCGGCGCCGGGCATCCGCAGCGCCACGTCTACCGCGTCCGCGCGGGCGCGCTCCTGGCCGATGTCGCGCCCGACTTCGTCCTCCTCGAGCAGGAGCCCTTCTCGCTGAGCGCGGCGCAGTGGGGCCGGGCGGCCTCCCGGGCGGGCGTGCCGTTCGCCCTCCAGCACGACGAGAACCGCAGGACCTCGTGGCCGCTCCCCGTCCGGCGTGTCCGCGCCGCGCTGCTGGACCGGGCGGCGTTCGTCGCGGCGCGGTCGCCGCGGGCCGCCGCGCTGCTCATCGATGAGCGTCCTGCGCTGCGCGCCCCGGTCATCCCGCACCCCATCCCCGAATGGGAGGTGCCGCCCCGTGTCCGGGACGGGGTGGAGCAGTTCACCGTCGGGTACGCCGGCCGGATCGTCGCGGAGAAGGGCATCCGCGACCTGCTCGCCGCGGTCCGGCGCCTGCCCGCCGCCCGGCTCCTCGTCGTGGGCGACGGACCGTTGCTCGGCGAGGTGCGTGACAGCGGCCTCGAGGTCGAGGTGCGGACGGCGGCGTCGAGCGACGACATGCCGCAGCACTACGCCGACATGGACGTTCTCGTCCTCCCGTCCCGCACGGTCGGCCACTGGGCCGAGCAGTTCGGTCGCGTCCTGCCCGAGGCGGCCATGTGCGGCACACCGGTGATCGGCTCGGACTCGGGGGAGATCCCGTGGGTGGTCGCCGCGCTGGGAGGCCGGGTGTTTCCGGAGGGCGACATCGAGGCGCTGACAGCGGCGCTCGAGCAGGAGCGGGACCGGCCGCGGGATCCGCGCCCCGGGAGGGAGGCGGCGTCCGCGGCCTTCGCGGTTCCCGCCGTCGCGACGTTGCTCGCCGACGAGATCGGCCGCGCGGTCAGATCGCGCGGCCCGCGGCACGGCTGAACACGTCCGCCATCGCGGACGCGGTCCGGTCGGGCGCCCACCGGAGCTGCGCGCGCTCCCGCGCCGCGCGTCCGGCCCGCAGGCGGAAGTCCCGGTCGTCCACCACGCGGCGCACGGCGGCGGCGAGCGCCTGACGGTCCCCGGACGGGACCAGCAGGCCGGTCCCGTCGTGCTCGACGATCTCCGGGACCGCCTGCACCCGGGTCGAGATGACCGGGAGCCCGGCGGCCTGGGCCTCGGCCAGCGCCAGGCCGTACGCCTCGTACCGCGTCGGCAGAACGAAGGCCGAGGCATCGCGATAGAGGCGCAGCCAGCGGTCGTCGAACGGCCGGACGTCGTGGTGGAGGACGACGTTGTCCGGGACCGGGCCGCTCCAGGACGTGACGAGGTCCACCCCGACGTGCGCCGGCAGGTCGGCGGTCGCGGCGAGGACGTCGTGTCCGCCCTTGCGCTCGAAGTCCCCGCCGACGAACAGGAGCCTCGGCGGGACGTCGGGATCGCGGTCGAGGGTGAAGAGGCGGGCGTCCACCCCGGGGGGGATGACGGACGTCCGGTCCGCGGGCACCCCGAGCTCCTCGCAGACCGAGCGGCGCGCGTGCTCGGACCAGCAGACGACGTGGGCGGCCTCGGCGAGCGCGCGACGCTCGAGGCGGACGAGGGGGAGGTGCGTCAGGGACGCGCCCTCGGCCTGCATCACCTGGGGGCTCGTCGAGTCCAGCGAGACGACGAACGGACGGGGCGCCATGTCCGCGCGCAGGGTCAGGGCGAGGCTCTGCGTGTGCACGTGGACGACGTCCGCGGCACCTTCTGCGAGCGCCCGGCGCAGCTTCCGCCGGGCGGCGAGCGAGTAGCCGAGCTCCGCGCGGGCGAACCAGAAGTCCCACCCGGACCCCGTCGATCCCGGCAGCCGTAGCGTCGCCGCGCGGAGCATCGCCCGTGTCCCGGGACCGTGGTCCCGGTTCCACACCGGCCGGTAGTCGACCGCCCGGCCGGCCCGCAGCTCGGCGGCCAGCTGCTCAGCCCACGGGACGTGTCCCATCGACGCCGTCAGGAGGCCGAGAACCTTCACGGGGCGTTGCGCGGCCACGAGGCAGTATCCCAAGAGGGACTCGCTACGGTGGGGGCGTGCTGCGTGATCGCATACGCGCGAGGGGCGCCACGGCGGCCCGCAGGAGCCTCGCGCGGGTCGGGCTCGAGATCGGCCGGCGACGGCCGGACAACATCCACAGCACGCGCGCCGACCTGCTCCGCCGGGCCGGGGTGGCGAGCGTGATCGACGTTGGCGCCAACGAGGGGCAGTGGGCGGGAATGGTCCTCGAGCGCGGCTACGCCGGACCGCTGCTGTCGCTGGAGCCCGGCAGCGAGGCGTTCCGTGCGCTCACGGCGAGGGCGTCCGCGCACCCGCCCTGGCTGGTCGAGCGCTGCGCGGCCGGCGCAGCGCCGGCGACGCTGACGCTGAACGTCGCGGGCGGCACCTACGCGTCGTCGTTCCTGCCCACCGCGTCGTGGGTCGCGGAGGGGTCGGAGCTCGCCCGGGCGTCGAGCGAGGACGTGCAGGTCGAGCCGCTCGACCACATCGTCGCCCGACACGCGCTCCCCGGGCCCTATCTCCTCAAGGTCGACACGCAGGGCTTCGAACGGGAGGTCCTCGCGGGGGCCTCGTCCGTGCTCGGGCGCACGGTTGCACTGGAGATCGAGCTCTCGTTCCGCAGCCTCTACGCCGGGCAGCCGCCAGCCCACGAGATGCTGGCGCTCATCGACGACCTGGGGTTCGGGCTGGTCGGCCTGTACCCCGGCTATGCAGACCCCCGAACCGGCTATGCGCTCGAGCTGGACGGGCTCTTCGTCCGGCGGGCCTGACGCTCTTCGTGCGTCGTCACCTCACGACCATCCGCCTCGCGCGGTTCCTCCCGTTGCTCCTCGTGCTGCGACGGTCGCCGTGCTGGGACCGCGTCCGGCTCGACCTCTGGCGCGCCTCGCAGTGGGGTGCCGCCCACCGGAGCTCGGGCGAGCTGACCACGCTGCAGGCGCTGTCCGTGCTCGACGGACGGCCGGTCCGGTCGGTCGTGCTGTCGCGTCTCGCCCGCGCCGGCGGACGCTTCGGAATGATGACCACTGTGCTGAAGCGGCTGTCCCCTGGGGAGCCGACGCTCGAGATCAGCTGCGACGCGGGGCCGGGCCTCAGGATCGCGCACGGCTACGGGACCCTGGTGCACGCCGCGTCGATAGGCGCCCGGTGCTCGATCTACCAGGGCGTGACGCTTGGCCACACGGACTGGGGAGCGCCGGTCATCGGGGACCGCGTGCGGATCTATGCGAACGCCCAGGTCCTCGGTCCGGTGACGATCGGCGACGACGCCGTCATCGCGGCCGGTGCCGTCGTCCTCTCCGACGTCCCGGCGGGGATGATGGCCGCCGGTGTCCCGGCCCGTGTCGTGAAGCCGGCCACGCCGCCTAGGCATGAGTAGCGGGCGGTATCGAATCGCTACCGTGGCCTGCGTGCCTCGAGTGGCCGTCAACGACGTCGGCCGGTCAGTCGTCAAGGACCTGCAATGAGCGGGGTCGGCCGTGTCGCGGCGCCCGTCGTCGACGCGTTCATCTTTAACGGCGAGCTGGAGCTGCTGGCGTTTCGGATCGCCTACCTCTCGCCGGTCGTGGACCGCTTCGTGGTGGTCGAGGCCGATCGCACCTTTCGCGGCGAGGCGCGACCACTCATCCTCGCCTCGGATCCGACTCTGAGGGAGAAGTACCCGCAGCTCGAGGTTCACGTCGCGTCTCTTCCGGAAAATGAAGCGGACGCGTGGGAACGCGAGCGGCTGCAACGACAAGCACTCCGTAAAGCGATCGGGGACGTCGAGCCCGAAACGTTGGTCCTCGTCGGCGACGTGGACGAGGTCCCGACGGCGGAGGTCATCGCCGAGCTGCGGCGGGAGCCGCTCGCAACACCCGTGCGGCTCGGCATGCGGTACGCGTTGCAGTACGCGAACCACGAGAAGCGGATCCCGTGGCTCGACGGGACGAAGGCCTGCTCCGGGGCGCAGCTGGATGACGTCACCGAGATGGGGCTCCTCATCGGGCACCCGGACGGGCGGTACCGCCCCGGTGAGGACCGCAGAATCGATGGGGCGGGATGGCACTTTTCGAGCCTCGGCGGCCCCGCGAGGGTCTCGAAGAAGTTCGGCGAGTTCTCCCACGCCGAGCTCGACACGCCCGGGATTCGGAACCAGATGCGCCTCGCGCGGTCACTTGAGCTGGGCGTCGACGCCCGCGACGGCACGATCCTGACTGTCAGGGGCGGAGGCGAGCTCGACGTCCTGCAGCGCCGGCTACTCAAGGCTGCGCCTCACCTCTTCTCGTTCGGGGATCCGGGCGGCCGCCTGTGGAGAAGGCTCTGGGGCACGTACGTCTGGGGGATCGCGCGCGGTTGGGTCACGGAGTCGCGAGCGATGCGGGCGGAGAAGCGTGGTGCTGTCGGCATCGGTGCGTCGGCAATCGCCGTTGCAGGGGCGCGGCTGGCCCGGCATGCCGCCTCCCGGCTCATCCGGGGTCGTTAAGCGCGCGACCGATAGCTTGCGGGCGTGACGCGCGTCATCAACATCGACCTCGATCGGCTGGGGGTCGGGCGAGGGTCGAGTGTCGTCGACTACGGGTGCGGCCGCGGAGGCAACGCCGTCGCGTTGGCCCTAGAGGGCCTGCGAGTGACCGGCGCAGACGTGCGGTCGGAGGTGCTCGAGGATCTCCGGCACGCCGCCGCCGAAGCCGGGGTGGCGGTCGAGCCGTTGCTGCTGGGTGGGTCCGAGGGCACGTTGCCCTCCGAGGGATTCGACGCGGCGGTCTGCACCGAGGTCCTCGAGCACGTCCCGGACCACCGTGCTGTCCTGGAGGACCTCGCGTCTGCCCTGCGCCCGGGGGGTCGGCTCTGCCTGTCGGTGCCAACGGCGTCGACCGAGATCATGTTCCATCGTCTGCTCCCCACGTACGTCGAGGACAGCACGCACGTCCAGGTGCTGACCCGCTCGATCCTCGAACACCATCTTCGAGCGGCGGGCTTCGAGGTCGAGCACGTCGAAGGTCGGAACTTCGAGTGGACGGTGTTCTGGGTGCTTCACGCCGCCGCGCGGACACGCTTCGACCACACCGGCACGCCGATCGAGCACCACGGGGTGACGAGAGCGTTCTGGCGGGTTATCCGCGTGCTGATGCACGCACGGCTTTATCGACCTCTCGTTGCGATCGGCAACCGGGTCGCGCCGAAGAGCCTGTACCTCTACTGCGTCAAGCGGGGAGTGGCCTGACTAGCGGGGGCCGGGCGAGAGCCGACGTGAGCGGAGCATTTGCCACGCGACGGAACGCTCCTCCGGCGTCACCGCCGGCGAGAACAGGAGCGAGAGCCCAGCGGCCAGACTCGTCGCCGCGGCTCCGACCACCAGCGCCACGATCCCTTCCCCGAGTGACGTCGTGAGGAAGAGCCCCAGTGCTGCGATGACCGCGGACACCGCGCCGATGAGGCGAAGGTCCCCGTGCGGTAGCTGTAGTCCCAGCTCACGGGTCACCAGGCGGAAGCCGATGAGCGTCGCGACAACCTGGGTCGCACCCGCGGCGAGCGCTGCTCCGACGGCTCCCATCGGCGGGATCAGGAGAAGCGCCAGGGCGATGTTGAGGACGGCGCACGCGGCGATGCGGGGGAGGATGGTGCGCTGTCGACGCTCCGCGTAGATCGCGGAGGAGGCCGCGACCGACAGCACCGTCACGGCAGAGAAGGCGGCGACGACCCGGAGGACGGGGGCCATGTCGGCGAACTCGTCACCGAAGAGGAGTCGACAGAGCGGATCGGCGGTCGCGATGACCACTGCGGACATCGGCATGGCGGCCAGAGCGACCCAGCGCATTGCGAGGAACACCTGGTTCTCGAGGTCGGTCGTGGACGAGAAGCGTTGGAGCAGGACGCCGTTCACCGCGCTCGGGAGGAACCCGACGAGGCGGACGGCCAGGACGCTTGCAAGCGCGTATAGGGCGACCTCGGAGTCCGCAGCGAACGCCGCGAGAAGGAACAGCTCGGCGCGCTGGAAGACCACGGCGTCCAGGAGGCTGATCAGCGAGATCTCGAGCGAGTCGGTACGGAACTCCTTCCGCTGCTGCGGGCCGAGCCCCTGCGAGGCTCGTCCCACCGCGCGCCGCGCGATGATCTGCCCGGCAGCCGCCTGGAGCAGGCTTCCGCCGACGACGACACCCACGAACGCGAGGAACCCGCCGTCTGCTGCAGCCACGCCGACGGCGGCCGCGATCTGGACGACGGACACCGCGGCATTGAGCTTGACCAGCGCTGCGTACCGCGCCAGTCCGGCGATCACCGCCGAGGCGAACGCGAAGAAGACGCCGGCTGCTGCTCCGACCGCGATCACGGCCAGCGCCGGGCGCGAGTCGCCCAGGGTGATGCCGGCCCCCGCTGCGGCGAGCAGCCCCGTGGCGGCGACGGCTCCGAGGAGCAGGCCGAGCCTTCGGGTGGTGTATGCGAACTCCGCGAGCCTTCCCGGCTCCGACTGGTAGCCGGCGGTCCAGCGGAGCGCGGCAAGTGGGGCGCCGAGGGTGCAGACCGTGACCGAGGTCAGCATCACGTAGGTCGCGAAGCTGTACCGGCCGGTCTCGCTCGGGCCGAGTGACCGCGAGACGATCACGCTCATCACCAGCGCGCCGATCGACGCGACCATCTGCGCGGAGAGATTCAGCCAGGCCTGGTTGAGCAGCGACCGCCTCACGGCCGTTCCGCTGTGGAGCGACCGTCGAGGTAGTGGGCGTAGAGGCCGGCATCGACCCCGCGCCGTCCGGGCAGGGTGGCCGCCAGTGCCCGTAGCCCGAGTCGCCGCGGCCACGAGACCGCGGCGGTTGGCCCGTGGACGCGCCCGTCCGTGAGCCCCTGGCCGTAGGCCCGTCGCGAAAGGTACTCGAAGGTCAGGCGCTCGTCGCCGACGTCGTGGTGCACCCACATGCCGGGCTCGAACCAGCACGCGTCGCCGTCCTGCAGACGGGCGAAGAACTCGGTCTCTCCTCCGGAGACGAGACTCACGCCATCTCGGTCGAGGCCGTCGCGGAACCCACCGGAGCGATCGTACGTCGCCCGCCGGAAGGCGCAGTTCGCCCCGGTCGGCAGCAGATGGGCAACCCACCCCCGTGACGTCCGGGGATCGGTCAGCGACAGGTATCCGCCCCACTTGTCGAGGTCGAGCCAGCGCGGCACCTGCAGGGTAGGTGGCAGCGTGATGCGCCCGGCCGTGAAGGCGACGAGAGGATCCGAGAAGGCCCGCCGGACCGCACGTGCCCAACCCTCCTGAACGATGACGTCGTCGTCGAGCAGGGCCACCAGGGACGTCGTCGTGGACTCGATGCCGAGATTGCGGGCCCGGTTCAGACCGAGGCCGCCGGTGCGGACGGACTGCACGAAGTGGCGGTGCTGCGGGGAGGTCGCGAAGGCGTGGCTCGAACCGTCGTCGACGACCACGACCTGATCGATCTCCGCGAGCTGCTCGGCGAGCCCGTCGAGGGTGCGACGGACCGCGTCGGCACGGTCACGGGTCGGGATCACCACCGACAGCGTCTCGCGGGTCATCTGCGCCCGAGCACGGTCGAGTAGGCATCGAGCGCCTGCCGGCACATGGCGTCGACGGAGTGCGCGCTCGCTCGATCGCGGGCTCGGACCGAGAGCGCGCGCCGCTCGTGTGGGTCCTCGAGGAGCCCGACGACGGCGCGGGCGAGGTCGGACGGTGCGTTCGGCGGGATGAGGACGGCGCCGTCCTGTCCGGTGACGAATGGGACGCCGCCAACGTCGGTCGCGACGACCGGGGCGCCCAGGGACAGCGCCTCGAGGATCGCGAGACCGAACGACTCGTACCGCGACGGGAACACGGCGAGCGTGCAGGTCCGGAGCAACGCGTCCCGTTCAGCGTCGGTGACGCGTCCCGCCAACGTCACTCCCGCAGCCTGCCCGTCCTCGAGCCCGTCGACCAGGGCCGCGTACGAGCCGCCCTGCTCCGAGTTCTCTCCGTCCGAGCCGGCGAGGACGAACCGACATCCCGGGATCGCCGACCGGATCTCCGGGATGGCCGCGATCAGGTCGTCGACGCCCTTGCGGCGTTCGAGGCGGCCCACGAACGCGACGAGCGGCGGATCCTCCTGCCGCTCGCTCGAGCCACGCTGAGCCGGGAGTCCCAGAGGCGAGAGGTGCAGCTTCGCCTCGTCGAGCGGATGCAGCGCCCGCACCTCCGAGCCGACTTGCGGCGAGATCGCGCAGACGAGGTCGGCGAGGTCCAGCGCGCGGAACTCGAGGCGGTCGAGATCTGCCCGCTCGTCCGCCCCATGGTGTGCTCGCACCTGGACATCCGGGGTCGACAGCCGTACGGCGATCGCTCCCAGGTGTGCGCGGTCGCGACGACGCAGCGCGACGCACTCCCCTCCCCAGAGCCAGAACTCGGTCACGTCGAAGGGTCCCGACCTCCGGCTCTCCTCCACCGCCGCCTCGATGGCGGCCCGGCTGGTGGCCCAGCGATACGCCGTCTCCCAGCGCCACCCTCTGGCGCGCCGGCCCCAATAGGCGAGGGCCGGTCGGCGTCCGGGAGCCCAGGTGCGGACCCGGAAGGCGCCGTCCGTCGCGCTGTCCGGCCCGCTGCAGGTGACGACCGTCACCTCGTGCTCGGCGTCGCCGAGCGCGTCCGCCAGCAGATACGTGGCCCGTCCCACTCCGCCGATGTCCGGCGGGAACTCCCGAGACACGAAGCAGAGCTTCACGTGCGCCTACCTGCGCGTCGCGGACACGTAGAGCGAGCCGAGGCGACGGCCGGGCGAGTCCAGCGCGGGATCGAACGCTCGCGCGGCGACGTCGTGGAACCCTGCCAGCTCGACGTAGTGGCACAGGGTCGCGGCGTCCCAGGCGTACCGGTGCTGGCCGCCCTGGCGGAACAGGGAGTTGAGCTGGTCCATCGCTGTCACCGACGCGCCGTGCACCCCGGTCTCCAGGGCGTGGGTGAGGAGCGGGCCGCCGCCCGCAGCGTACTCGAGGACGTTTGCGCCGGCGTCGGGCACCGCGATCGACAAGGTGCCGGACGGCCGGAGGACCCGGCGGCACTCGGCGAAGAACGTCTGAGCGTCGTCGAGCTCCAGATGCTCGACGAAGTGCTCGGAGTGGACGATGACGGCGGACGCGTCGGCGAACGGCAGACCGCGGCGGGCGTCGTTGTAGACGTCGGCGGTCGGGCTCATGTCCACGTTGACCCAGCCGGGCCGCAGGTCGTCCCCGCAGCCGTAGTGCAGCTGCAGGTCGTCGCGAGCGGCGTAGCGACGGCGGGCCTGTCGGGCTCCTGCCTCGTTGCGCACGGCGAAGCCGGCTTCGAGGCCGACGAGCCGGAGCTGCCGAAGGACGTCGCGGGCGGGACCACGTCTCAGGGTGTCCTTCAGCATGTCGGGCAGCGCGACCGCGTCAGCGCGACTTGGCCCACTGCAACGCGAACCCGGCGACGAACCACGGGTTGTACTTCGCGTAACGCCGCCAGAGCCGCGTCGGCTCGCGGCTGAGCCGGAAGGCCCACTCCATGCCCAACGACTGGATCCAGTTCGGGGCCTGGGCGATGAGGCCGGCGTGGAAGTCGAAGGCTGCACCGACGCCGATGAGGACCGGGGCGTCGAGACGATCGCGCATCGCGGCCATCCACTTTTCCTGCTTCGGTACGCCGATACCAACCCAGACGACGTCAGCGTTGGACCGGTTGATCTCGGTGACGACGCCCGCCTCCTCTTCCTCGGAGAGCGCACGGAAGGGCGGGCTGTAGCCGCCGACGATCTTCAGGCCCGGATAGCGCCGCCGGAGGTTCAGAGCGAGTTGCACCAACGAGCCTTGGTTGCGCCCGCCGTAGAGGAAGATCCGGGTGCCCGTCCGGGCCGAGCGCTCGCAATGCCGCGCCATGAGCTCGGGGCCGTAGACGCGCGAGGGAAGGTTGCTGCCGAGCGCGTTCATCGCCCAGACCAGCGGCTGCCCGTCGGGAACAGTGAGTGACGAGTTCAGGACCGCTTCGCGAAGTTCCGGGTCCTCCTGGCAGGCCATGACGGTGTGCACGGCGGCCACGCAGACGTAGCCCTTCTCGCCCGTCTCGACGGTCGCGTCGATCCACTCCATCGCGCGCTCGTAGGTGGTCAGCGCGAGCGGGATCCCGAGGACCTCGACGCTCGGTGGCGGGACGGCGGCCTCGTCTGGCTCGACGAGCTCAGCAGGCTCGTAGATGTGCGCGGGATTCTGGAGTGACAAGACGGGATGGGGGGTCATGGAGTCTGGCCTTCCCCGAGGAGGGTACGAGACTCAGAACGCGGTTCGCTCTAGAAAGTCGCGTTCCTGCCATCGACTACTCCGCACGTCCCCGTTGGTTGCCCCTCGTAAACCCATCCGGCGCGGCTCGATTACCCTCCTCGTCGTGCCTCGCGCCCTCATCACCGGCATCGGCGGCCAGGACGGCTCCTACCTTGCCGACCTGCTGCTCGCCGAAGGCACCGAGGTCGTCGGGCTCATTCGCCCGGCCGACCGCGACTCGCCGAACCTCACGCATCTCGCGGGCGCTGTACGTCTGGTGGAGGGTGATCTGCTGGATCCGGCGTCGTTGCGGGCCGCCGTCGGAGCGGTCGTTCCTCACGAGCTGTACCACCTGGCCGCACCGACCTTCGTACCTGCCTCTTGGGATGACCCGACGACGACCGTCGCCGCGATCGCCGGCGCAACGTCGACCATCTTGGCCGCGGCCCGCGAGACGGACCCGTCCATGCGCGTGTACGTCGCGACCTCGAGCGAGATCTTCGGGGATTCGGGCGTCTCGCCGCAGGACGAGGAGGCGCCCAAACGGCCGCAGAGCCCCTACGGCGTCGCGAAGCTCGCTGCGCACCAGCTCATCGCGCTCATGCGAGAGCGGCACGGTCAGCACGTCAGTGCCGGAATCACGTTCAACCACGAATCGCCTCGCCGCCCACCGCACTTCGTCCCACGGAAGATCACGCGGGGAGCCGCGGCGATCTTCCTCGGGCTCCAGGACGAGCTACGACTGGGCGACCTCTCGGCGCAGCGAGACTGGACCGATGCTCGGGACGTCGTGCGCGGCGCGGTGCTCGCGCTGCGTCATGAGACGCCGGGCGACTACGTCTTCGCCAGCGGCGAACCCCGTACGGTCCAGGATCTCGTCAACGTGGCATTCGCACATGCCGGGGTCGATCCCGAGGGCAGGGTTGTGGTGGATCCTGCGTTCGTACGGCCGCCGGAGCCCACGCTGCTGTTGGGTGACCCCTCGCGAGCCCGTGGAGTTCTCGGGTGGCAACCGCAGATCAGCTTCGAGCAGATGATCGGCGAGATGGTGGACGTCGATCTCGCAGAGATGGGCGCCTCACTCACCTGACGGTGGCAGCGGGAGCGTCGGGTTCGGAGCGAAGGGCGCGCAAGCGCGAGACGATCAGCACGAAACCTGCTGGCGGCCGCATACGCGCACCGTTCTGACATCGATCGGGCGCCGACCGCCCACCGGCCCGCGCCCACCCACCAGATTGCGATACTCGTCGCTTGCCCCGTACGCCGGTCCAGATCCTCCGAGGCTTCCTCACGTTCGTGGTGCTCACCGCCGTCGCGGTCGGGCTTGGCCTGGGCATCGGCCTCGGCATCGGCACGGTCCGCGACGACGACTCGTCCGACAGCGGGCCGCGCACCTCGCAGGCCGGCCCGGTCCGGGGCACGGACGACGTGGCGTCCACGCCCACGCCGACGCCCACGCCAGCGCCCACGCCCCGGGCCACGCCGCCGGCGCGGACGTTCGAGCTCGCTGGTGGCGTCCGGCTCAGCATCCTCCGCGCGACCTTCACGCCCGCCACGACGGCATCGGGCCGTAAGCGCAAGCGTGGGCGCGTGAGCGTCGACGTGCGCCTGCGCAACGAGGGCGGCAAGCGCGTCAACGCGTTTCCGAGGGGTCCGATCAGACGGCTGCGGCTGGTCGTCCGCAAGGAGCGTGTCGCCGCCGACCGCAAGGCCGTCAAGCCCGCCGACGGTCTCGCCCGTTCGCTGGCCCCGGAGAGCACCGCGACGGGCGAGCTGCGCTTCGAGACGGCCGGCGCGACGACCACCCGGCTCGCGGACAACGATGAGGTGCGCCTGCGGATCGGCAAGCGCACCGTCACCGTCCCGCTCGAGTGAGCGCGCCGACCCCGCCTCAGCAGATCGCGCCGATCAGGATCGAGTCGCACAGCAGGCCGACCGTGTTGTCCAGCACGTCCGCTCGCCCGTCGAGCGTCGCGACGTCGCTCACCAGCGTCGTCGCGGTGCTCTGCAGCCCGCTCACGGACGTCTGCAGCGTCCCGATCGACGTCTGCGCCGACGACAGGCCCGTGGTGAGCGTCCCGAGCGTGGTGTTCACGGTCGTCAGCTGACCGGACAGCGCGGTGTCTGCCAGGCCGAGCGAGGTGACCGAGGTCTGCAGTCCGCTGATCGCGCCCTCGGCGGAGCTCAGCGAGGTGGTCAGGCCCCCGACGGTGGTCGTGAGTCCGGTGACCGACGTCTCCAGCGTCCCGACGGTCGACTCGACCGCATCGGCGCGGAGGTCCAGCGCGTCGAGCGCGTCGTTCAGCGCATCGTCGGTCACACCGAGGGCGTCGACCGCCGAGGAGATCCCGCTGACCGTCCCCGAGAGCGTCGTGACCGTCCCGTCGAGCGCCGTGACGGTCGTGCCGAGCGACGACACCACCGGCTCCACGAGGTCCAGTCGCGAGACGGCGCCGGTCACGGTCGTCTCCAGCGACGAGACCTGCGCGCCCAGCAGCGTTTGCGCCGCGCCGAGGGCGTCGGTGGTGGTGGTCAGCGTCGAGACGGAGGAGGTGAGACCGCTCACGGTGCCGCTGACGGTGGTCAGGGACGTACCCAGCCCGGCGACAGTGCCGCTGAGCCCGGTCACGACCCCGTCCAGCGTGGCGAGCTGCGCGCTCAGCGCAGCGTCGTCGAGGCCGAGTCCCGTGATCGCCGACTCCACGGCGCCGACCGCGGTGCCCAGGGAGCCCACGGTGCCGGTCACCGAGGCGAGGTCTCCGACGACGCCGGTGACGGTCGTACCGAGCGACGTGACGGAGACCCCGAGACCGTCGACGGTGGAGGTCAGTCCGTTGAGCGAGCCGGTCAGCGAGCCGACCGTGCCGGTCAGGTCGCCGAGGTCCCCGGTGAGGCCGGTCACGGTGCTTTGCAGCGCGGGCACGACGGTGGTGACGAGGCCCGTCACCTGTCCGCCGAGCGTGCCGACGGCGGCGACCGTGGTCCCGAGCGTGCCGTCCAGCGACGCGACGTCGACGACCAGCGAGGTGAGGTCGGTCGTCACCTGCGAGACGGTCGTCGTCAGAGCGGTCACCTGGGTCTGCAGGGCGGCCGTCGCGGAGAGGTCGATCCCGGCGAGCGCGGCCTCTACCGCGGTCAGCCGCGTGGCCAGGCCGGCGACCTCGGTGTCGACGGCATCGGCCCGCGCGTCGAGCGTTGTGAGCTGGGTGCCGACGGCCGCCATCCCGGTCTCCAGCGCGCTGGCGCGGGACTCGGTGGCGTCGATGTCTCCCTCGGCGGTCGACATCCGTGTCTCGACCCCGGTGAGGCGTCCCTTCACACCGCCGAGCTCGCCGATGGTGAAGGTCTCCAGGTCGTCGATCCGACCGGAGAGCTCGTCGCGGGCCGCCACGAGGGCGGTCTCGAGGCTCCCGACCCGGCTGGTCAGGCCGGCCAGTTCGGCGCGCACCGCGGCGAGTCCGCCCTGCAGCTGCGCGATGCTCCTGTCGACCGCCGCGAAGCGTTGGAACGTGTAGGTCGTGAGGGCTCCGAGCCTCGACCCCAGCACGTCGATCTGCTTCTGCATGCTCCGAACGAGTGTCTCGAGCTCCGCCGTCGACAGCGCCTTGGAGCGCTTGTACACGCCCAGCCGCTGCGCGGTCAGCCGGACGAAGCCGGCGCCGCGTTCGCTGCGGGGCACACGGGCGCGGACGTTGAAGCGGTCGCCGGGACGCAGCCGGCCGGCGGTGATCGTCGTGCCGTCGGGCGTCGCGATCGCCTTGCGCCGCGAGTGGATGACGACGCCGACGAGCGTCTTGAGCTTGGCCTTGCGCGCCGTCTGCTTGGTCAGCAGGACCGGTACGGCCGTGCGGGTCGCGTCGACGACGTAGGGGGACCCGGAGACCGTGCCCTTGAGCATGGCGGCATTGGCCGGGGTCGCCGCGAGCCCTCCCAGAAAGGAGCAGGCGGTGAGGACGATGACTCCGAGTCGACGACGCATGCCCCCGATGATCGGCGGCAGCGTGTCGCACTTGAGGGGTCGATCAGACGAGGGTGAAGTCGATCCCGAGGGCGGTGTAGGTCACGGCTGCCCGGCGGTCGGAGCTCACCAGATGTGCGCCGTGGCTCGCCGCCGTCGACGCGACCAGCGCGTCGTACAGGGCGCCGCCGCGGATCCCGATGTCGACGATCGTCGCGAGCGCGGTCTCGAGCTCGGCCGGTCCGAGCGTCAGCCAAGGCTGCGGGAAGCCCGCTCGGAGCGCGGCCAGCACGGTCTCGGGCGCCAAGCGGTGCGGCTCGGGCATGCGGCTGAGGGCGGAGACGGACTCGACTGCGACGTGCCCGACGAGGGCGAGCGACTGTCCGTTCAAGGCTTCTCGGGCCTGCTCGTGGGCGACGTGCCACGGGGTGAGGCCGGCGATCACGACGCTCGTGTCGGGCGCAATCACCGTCGGGTACGTTCGATGGTATCCCGCACCGTCTCGGTGTCGAGCGGCGCAACTGCTTCCCCGTGAGCCAGGAAGCGTGGAAAGCCCGAGCCGGTGTCCAGCTCGACCGCGAGATCAGGGACGGCCACCTCGAGGTGGCCGTCCACGGCGACGATCTCGAGCACCGTCGCGCCGCGTAGACCGAGTTCGTCGCGCAGAGGCTTCGGGACGACCATCCGGCCCACGGCGTCGATGGCAACTTTCATACCATGGATCCTACCATCAGCCTTCCGGGTGCGCTAGCAGAAGTGATAGCATCGTGGCATGCCGGACCTCCTCCTGCGAAACGTCCCGCCTGACGCGCACGCTCGACTCAAGGAGCGGGCGTCGTCGCTGGGCATCAGCGTCAACGAGATGCTGCTGCGCGAGCTCGTCGCGCTGGCTGACCGCCCGACGATGGCCGAGTGGGTCGTCGAGATCGACGCGCGCCGCCGTCCCGACGGTCCCACCGCCGAGCAGGTCGTCGACGTCATCCGGATGGGCCGCAGCGAGCGGTGATCGTCGTCGACGCCTCGGCGCTCGTCGTGGCGCTCGTCGGCCGTCCAGGCCCGCAGACGAAGGCCGTCACCGATGCCCTCGCGACGGCGCAGGCGGTGCACGCCCCCGAACTCGTCGTGCTCGAGTCGCTCCATGCGCTTCGTGGGCTGCTGCGCGGACGGCACGTGGACCGCGACGACGCCGACGCCGCGGTCAGCGCGCTCGGCACCCTGCGCCTGCAGCTCCACGGACACGCGGCCCTCGCGGACGAGGTCTGGGTGCTGCGGGACCGCCTCTCGGCGTACGACGCGTCCTACCTGGTCGTCGCGGAGCGCACGAGGGCGCGCGTGCTCATGACGGCCGACAAGGGCTTGGCAGCGGTTGCCACCGAGCAGCTCGGCCCGGCACGGGTGTCGCTCGTCTGAGGAAGATCAGCGAGAGGTAGCTCCAGTTCTCGCCCATCGCCACGCCGAGCCCGTTCAGCAGCACGACCGGGGCGGCGTAGCTTCGGCGTCAGCTCTGACGCGCCGCCGCCCACGCGAACGTGGCGGCCACGCCGTCGCGCAGTGACGTCCGTGCGACGAACCCGAGCTCTTCCCGGGCGCGGGTCACGTCCAGGCAGGACCGCTGCAGCTCCCCGAGTCGGGCCGGCTCGAACTGCGGCCGGAAGGCGTCGTCCTGGAGCCCGGCGGCGTCGCGGATCGCGTCGCAGAGGTCGAGGACCGTGGCCTCGACCTGGGTGCCGACGTTGTAGGCGCCGTGCGCGTCCGGATGGTCAGCGGCCAGGAGGTTGGCCTCCACGATGTCCCCGACGTACACGTAGTCGCGGGTCTGCCGTCCGTCTCCGAAGACCTTCGGCACGCCGCCACGCGCGGCGAGTCCGCAGAAGATCGCGATCACCCCGGCGTCACCGTCGGGGTTCTGCCGCGGCCCGTAGACGTTGCCGTAGCGGACCGTGACGGTCTCGAAGCCGTAGAGGCGGCGCGCCCACTCGCAGTAGCGCTCCGCGCAGTCCTTGCTCTGACCGTAGGCCGCCATCGGCCGGGCGGGGACCGTCTCCGGTGTCGGAACGACGTCGACGTCCCCGTAGATCGCGCCGCCGGTGCTCGTGTTCACGAACCGCCGCACGCCGGCACGCCGCGCGGCCTCGAGCACGTTCACGGTGCCGACGACGTTGGTCGTCGCGTCGAAGCCGGGGTCGTCGATCGAGACCCGCACGTCGGCCTGCGCCGCGAGGTGGAACACGACGTCAGGGCGGTGGGTCGCGAACACTTCGGTCATCGCTGTGCCGTCGCGGATGTCGCGCACCTCCAGTTGTGCCCCACGCGCCAGGGCCGCGTCGAGATTCTCGCGCCGCCCGCTCGACAGGTCGTCGACCACCACGACCTCGTCGCCACGGTCCAGCACCGCGTCGACGAGGTTGGAGCCGATGAAGCCGGCGCCGCCGGTGACAAGTGCGCGCATGTCCGTCCTGCGTCAGGTCTTCAGCAGGTCGAGGTCGGCACGCGTCATCAGCCGGATGAGCTCCTCGAAGCTCGTCGTCGGCTTCCAGCCCAGGTCGCGCTCGGCCTTGTCGTAGCTGCCGATCAGCAGGTCGACCTCGGCCGGCCGCACGAACTGCTGGTCGATCTCGACGTACTGCTGCCAGTCGCCCAGCCCCGCCTCGTCGAAGGCGACCTCGACGCAGCGCTGGACCGTGTTCGTCTTGTTCGTCGCGATCACGTAGTCCTCGGCCTTGTCCTGCTGCAGCATCAGCCACATGGCCTCGACGTAGTCCTTGGCGTAGCCCCAGTCGCGTTCGGCGTCCAGGTTGCCGAGGTAGAGCTTGTCGCGCTTGCCGAGCTTGATCGCGGCGGCGTGCCACGTGATCTTGCGCGTCACGAACTCCAGCCCGCGACGGGGCGATTCGTGATTGAAAAGTATGCCACTTGTCGCATGTAGGTTGTAGGACTCGCGGTAGTTGACCGTGATGAAGTGGCCGTACGCCTTCGCCACGCCGTACGGCGAGCGCGGGTAGAACGGCGTGTCCTCGGTCTGCGGGACCTCGATGACCTTGCCGAACATCTCCGACGAGCTGGCCTGGTAGAAGCGCGCCTCGGGGCACACCTCGCGCATCGCCTCGAGGATGCGCGTGACACCCACGCCGGTGAACTCGGCGGTCAGCGTCGGCTGGATCCAGGAGACCGCGACGAAGCTCATCGCCGCGAGGTTGTAGATCTCGTGCGGCTTGGACGCGCGGAGCGCGTCGACGAGCGAGCGGTGGTCCAGCAGATCGGCCTGGTGCAGCGTGATCTTCTCGCGCAGGTGCTCGATCCGGTCGAACTTCTCCGAGGACGAGCGCCGGACCATTCCGTGGACGTCGTAGCCCTTCTCGAGCAGGAGCTCGGCGAGGTACGAGCCGTCTTGGCCGGTGATGCCGGTGATGAATGCGGTTCTCTGAGCCATGATCGAACGGGAGGGTCGCAGATAGCGCAGTGGCCGCGCCGTTTCGTCGTCACGCCCGCGCCCTAGGCTGCGCGGACGTGCCCGCCGCCACCCCCGAGCCCGTCGACGTCCTCGACGCCCCCGGCGCGGGGGGCATGGTCGTCCGCGGCGGCGCGTTGCGTGTCGGGGGCTTCGCGGCCGGGACGCTCGTCTCCCTGGTCGGCGTGGTCCTCCTCACGCGGCACCTCGGGACCGGGGACTACGGCCGGTACCAGACGGTCATCAGCTTCGTGGCGATCGTGCAGGCGCTGACCGACGCGGGGATGACCGCGCTCGGCATCCGCGAGTACACGCAGCGCACCGGGGCCGAGCGCGACCGGCTGATGCGGGTGCTCCTCGGCCTCCGCGTCGCGCTGACCGGTGGCGGCGTGCTGGTCGCGGCGCTCATCGTGGCGGCGCTCGGCTACCCGGGAGAGCTGGTCGTCGGCGTAGGGCTCATGGGGGTGGCGCTCGTCCTGGGCCTGCTGCAGGCGACGGTGCAGATCCCGCTCGCCGTGGAGCTGCGCCTCGGCACCGTGACCGCGCTGGACTTCACCCGGCAGGCGCTCTCGGCGGTGGCGATCGTCGCCCTCGTCCTCGCGGGAGCCGGGCTGGTGCCGTTCTTCGCCGCCGTGATCCCCGTGCAGCTGCTGGTGCTCGCCTGGACCGTCGCCGTGGTCCGCGGGCGGATCCCGCTGCGACCCTCCTTCTCTGCGACGGCCTGGGCGGAGCTGCTGCGCCCGGCGATCGCCGTCGCGCTCGCGACCACGGTCGGCGTCGTCTACCTGTACACCGCGCAGATCATCACGTCGCTGGTCGCCTCGGAGACCGAGACCGGCCTGTTCTCGGCGGCCTTCCGCGTCTTCGTCCTCGCCGCCGCCGTGCCCGGGATCCTCGTGACGAGCGCGTTCCCCGTCCTCGCGCGCGCGGCGCGCGACGACCCGGCCCGGCTGGCCTCGGCGGTCCGGGGACTCTTCGAGGGGACGCTGCTGCTCGGCGGCGCGGCGGCGGTCACCTGCATCCTCGGGGCGGGGCCGATCGTCGCGGCGATCGGCGGGGCGGACTACGCCGAGGCCGACGTGGTGCTGCGCGTCCTGGGCGGCGTGCTGCTCATCACCTTCGTGATGTCGACCCTCGGCTTCACCCTGCTCGTCCTGCACCGCCACCGGGGCCTGGGCCTGACGAACCTCGTGGCCTTCGGCGTGGTCTGCGTCGCCACCCCGCTGCTGGTGACCGAGGCCGGGGCGGTCGGGGCGGCGTGGGCGATACTCATCGGCGAGATCGCCCTCGGCGCCGGCTACCTGCTGGTCCTCCGTGACCGGCCCGAGCTGCAGCCACGGCCGATCGCGATCGCCCGCGTGCTGCTCGCCCTCGCGTCGGGGTGCGCCGCCGGGCTGGTGCCCGGGCTGGGTGACGAGCTGCAGACCCTGCTCGGCCTGGCGGTGTTCGGGGTCGTGGCCCTGATGGTCCGCGCGGTCCCCCCGGGCATCGTCGAGCAGTTGCCCGGACCGCTCCGGCGGCTGCCCGCGTCGCGCTGAACGCTGTCACTCCCGCCAGGCCCACACCATGCCGACGCCCTCCGGGGCCGCCGGCTGCGGGATGCGCTCCACGCGGAAGCCCCTGTCGGTGAGCAGCTCCACGACGTGCCGGTGCGGGTCGGCGGCGTCGCAGCCCTCCGGGTGGTACTCGAGCACGAGCGCCCGGAGGGACTCCGGGGCGAAGCGGTCGTCGGCGAGGATGTCCCACTCGCCGCCCTCCACGTCCATCTTCAGGAGGTCGACGTCCCGCAGGTCGAGGGCGAGGACGTCGCGCAGCGCCACGTCGACGACGGTCCCGGTGCCGACTGCGCCTCCCTCGCCCACCACGTGGGACATCGCGTAGTTGCCGGCGGCGAACCGCACCGAGCCGTCGCGGGTCCCGGCGGCGGCGCGGACGAGGGTCCACGCCCCGGGAGCGACGAGCCCCGCAGCGACGTTGCGCTTGATGGTTTGCTCGAGCAGCTCGGCGTTCCGCTCGTCCGGCTCGTAGGAGACCAGCCGCGCGAACGGCGCACGGTGCGCGAGCCAGGCGCCGAACAGCCCCACGTTGCCTCCGAGGTCCAGGACACGGAGGTCCGGGCCGACGGCGTCGAGGATCGCCGCGACCCCGGCGGGCGGCTCATACAGGCCCTGGTAGAGGACCTCGTCGAGCACCTGGACGTCGGGGCGGCCGTGCTGGAGCACGAACGCCCCGCCCCGGCCTCCGCGGATGCGGTACGTCGCCACCCGGTCGCTGCCCAGGTGCTCGCGGAGGAAGAACCGCACCGGCCGGCGCAGCCGAACCGCGAGGAGGCCCCGGGCGACCGCGGGTTCCACCCGCGGGTGGCGCAGGAGCGCGCGCACGGGCTACGCGGGTTTCCGGAACGCGAGGAACACGCTGGTCCACGGAGCGCCGTGCGCCTTCAGCGCAATGTGCGGAAACGGTCTGCCGGTGGTCGTCGAGCCGACGCCGTCGTCCTGCCAGAGCTGCAGGTTCTCGAGGCTCTCCGGCGAGAGCGTCGTGTCGAGCGGCTGCACGAGCTCGAGACCGGTGGGCGCGATGACATGACGCTGCAACTCGGCGGGCGTCAGCGCGTCGGTGATGCGGCGGCTGCCGTCGGCCCCCGGGCAACGGCGGCCCCGCGTGAGAAGCCTGATCAGCTGCTGCAGCCGCGGTGAGTCCAGGAGGTGGGTTCCGATGATCGCCTCGGTGACGATCACCAGGTGCCCTCCGGGCCTCAGGACCCGGGCCATCTCCCCGGCCGCCCGGTGGAGGTTCTCCCACGCGCCGAAGTGCTCGATCGAGCTCAGGCTGAAGACGACGTCGAACGACGCGTCGGGGAACTGCAGGTCGAGCGCGTCCATGTGCCGCACCTCGAGCCGGTCGGCGCGGTAGGCGTAGGGCGCCCAGTGGGCCGGGTCGGTCAGCATCGAGGCGTCCGCCTCCCGCCCGTCCACGGCGAAGCCGCCTTCGCCGTAGATGTCGGTCGCGACGACCCGGCCGATGCGGTTGCTCAGCCAGTACAGCGGAGCCTCGTGACCGGCGGCGACGGCCAGCGCGCAGGCGTCGGGGGTCAGCGCCCCGGCCTCCTCGAGATACAGGCCGAGCATCGCGTACTCCCACAGCTTGCGGTGCAGCTCGGCGTCCCCGGTGACGCCCGGTCCTCCGATCTCGCGCAGCCTGCCGCGGACGGCGGGGTCGTCGAAGTCGCGGCGGTCGCAGAGCTTGCAGTACTGGCGGGAGAGGACGGGAACGCCGGAGAGGGTACCTTCGACCGGCACATGCCCGACCGCCCGCTGCACGTCGGACTCAATCTCTTCTCGCTCGTCGAGCGGTCCGGCGGAGCGGGGACCTACGCCCGGGAGCTCGTCGAGGGGATCCTCGCCGAGGAGCCCGGCACGCGCTTCACGGCCTGGGTCAGCCGGGAGCACCCCGTCGCCGACCGCGAGACCGCGTGGGGGCGGCAGGTCGACTGGGTCCGGCTGCCGTTCGACGTCACGCACGGGCCCCCGGGCAACTTCGCCCTGACGATGGGATCGCAGTGGGGCGCGATCCCGCTGATGGCCGCCGCAAGAGGCTGCGACGTCATCCACGGCCCGGCGAACATCGCGCCGCTGATCTCGCCGCGCGTGGCGAGCGTCGTCACGGTCCTCGACCTCATCTGGATGCGCCATCCCCACACGATGGAACGCCGCGCCACGGTCGGGATGAAGCTGGTCACGGGCCCGAGCGCCCGGCGCGCGGACCGGGTCATCGCGATCTCGCACGCCGCGAAGGACGACCTCGTGGCGACCCTCGGCCTGCCCGCCGCCAAGATCGACGTGACGCACCTCGGCGTCCGTCCCGCCGGCGACCGGTCGTTCACTGCCGAGCCGCAGCTGCGCGCGAGGCTCGGCCTCGGGTCCGCCTCCGTGGTGCTGTGCGTCGCGCAGAAGCGCGAGCACAAGAACCTCCTGGGCCTGATCCGCGCACACGCGCTGCTCGCCGACCGCACCGCGCGGCTCGTGCTCCCCGGGTCGCCCACACCGCACGAGGACGCGCTGCGCGCCGAGGCCGCGCGCCTCGGGACCGCCGACCGCGTCCTCTTCCTCGAGTGGCTCCCGGCCGAGGACCTGGAGGGGCTGTACCGGCTGGCGCGGTGCTTCGTCCTGCCGTCCTTCGAGGAGGGCTTCGGCCTCCCGGTCCTCGAGGCGATGGCCCGCGGCGTCCCGGTCGCCACATCCGATCGCTCCTCGCTGCCGGAGGTCGCCGGGGACGCGGCGCTGCTGTTCGACCCGCACGACCCGGCGGACATCGCCCGCTGCATCGAGCGGCTCCTGGACGACGGCACGCTGCGCGAGGACCTCGTCGCCCGCGGACACGAACGCGTCTCCGCGTTCCCCTGGCGGGCGACGGCCGCCGCGACGCTCGAGACGTACCGCCGGGCGATCGCGCAGCGCGGCCGGTACCGATGGCCCCGGCCGGCCGGACGCGGCTGAGGACGGGCGTGCACGTCGGGTTCAACCTCATCTTCCTCGTCCCGGGACAGACCGGCGGGATGGAGGTCGCCGCGCGCGAGACGCTGCGGCGGATCGACGCCGCCGCCCGCGCCGCGTCGCTCGGCGCGCCCGTGCGGTTCACCGCGTTCGTCAACCGCGAGGCGGCCGGCGGTGACTGGGGGCCGGGGATCGAGGAGGTCGTCGTCCCGGTGCGCGCCACCGACCGCCGGCAGTGGGTCTGGGGGGAGCAGCGCCACCTGCCCGGGCTGGCGGTGCGCGCCGGGTGCGACATCGTCCACTCGCTCGGCTCGACCGCCCCGCTGACCGGGCGCTTCGCGCGGATCACGACGATCCACGACCTGAACTACAAGCTCGTCCCCGAGGCGCACTTCGGGATCCGCGGGCGCGCGATGGGCGTGCTCGTCCCCGCGGCGGCCCGCCGGTCCCACCGGGTGATGGTGGACGCGGCCACCACCCGGGACGACCTCGTCCGGCACCTCAGGACGCCGGCCGCGAAGGTCGACGTGGTCCCGCTGGGGGTCACGTCACCGCTGCGGACACCGCCGGCCGCGGACGAGGTGCGGTCCCGGTTCTCGCTGGGTGCGCGTCGCGTGCTCCTGAGCGTGGGCGCGAAGCGTCCGCACAAGAACCTGCTGGCGCTGATCGAGGCGCACGCCGGGCTCGAGGCGACCGGGCGGCCCGTACTCGTGCTGCCCGGCCACGCGACCGAGCACGAGGTGCAGCTCCGTGCGCGAGTCGACTCGCTGGGTACCGCCGACGACGTCCGGTTCCTCCCGTGGGTCTCGCCGCAGGAGCTCGAGGGGCTCTACGCGGTGGCCGACGTCGTCGTCCTGCCGTCCCTCTCCGAGGGGTTCGGGCTGCCGGTGCTGGAGGCGATGGCGCGCGGCGTCCCGGTGGCGACCTCGTCGCGGTCCGCGCTGGCCGAGGTCGCCGGCGACGCCGCGCTGCGCTTCTCCCCCGACTCGGTTGACGAGATCCGCACGTCCGTTGCGCGCCTGCTCGCCGACGACGGGCTGTGCGCGTCGCTGCGGACCGCCGGGCGGGCGCGGGCCGCGACCTTCACCTGGGAGCGGACCGCGGAGCTGACCTTCGCGGTCTATGAGCGCGTGCTGGCCGAGCGCTCGCCGTAGCGCTCGACGACGCGGCGCAGCGAGGTCGCCAACGCGAGCTCGTGCGCGTGGCTCGCGAACCAGTCGGCGGTGCTCTCGCGCAGCGCCCCGCCGGCGCGGTGGACACGGACGATCGCCCGGGCCAGGTCGTCCGGTGCGGCGCTGTCGGCGATGACGCCGTTCACGCCGTCCTGCACGAGCTCGACCGCCGCGTTGTCCTCGCCGCGCACGACGATCGCCGGGACCCCGACCGCGACGGACTCGACCACGACGAGGCCGTAGCCCTCGCGGGAGGACGGCAGCACGGTGCAGAGCGCGCTGCGGAAGGCGGCGTCGACCTCGTCGTCCGGCGCGGAGCCGGGGGCACGGACCAGCGTCGGGTCGGCGAGCGCTGCGATCGCCGCGTCGACCTCGGCGCGCTGCGGGCCGTCGCCGTAGATCGTGCCGTGCAGGCCGGGAACCTCGGTCGCCGCCCTCGCGATCGCCGAGACGAGCGCCGGGACGCGCTTCTCCGGGATGAACCGGCCGGCGAAGACGACGTTCTGCGTGGCCGCGGCGGGGGCCGGCCGCGCCGTCGGGCCCGGGTGGAGGCCGCGCAGGACCGTCGGCTCCTCGCGGATGCCGATCTCCCGCAGGCGCCGCGCGTGCAGCTCGCTGAAGCAGAAGGCCTCCTGCCGGACCCGGGCGCACCGCCGCTGGACGCGCCGGGCGACCCGCGCCTTCGGCCCGCCGAGGTACGCAGCCCAGTAGGCGTCGCTCCACACCTCGAACCAGTCGGTGAGGAGCCGGTATCCGCCCCGGCGGCGAGCGGCCGCGGCCGCCAGAAGGCCGAAGTACGGGAACGAGCAGGTGTGGACGACGTCGTAGTCCCGGCCGTGCCGGACGAGGTGGCCGAGCACCCCGAGGCCGAAGCGGACCGGCTCCCCGATGGTGCGGGTGCCGTCGGGGCCGTAGAGCGGTTCGGCACGGCTGACCGCGACGACGCGGACCCCCGGGATGTCCGGCGGCTGCGCCGGATCCCACTGCAGGCGCGTCAGGTACGTCACCTCGTGACCGGCGTCGACGAGGCCCTCCGCCAGCGCGCGCATCCACCGCTCGGCCCCGCCGACCGTCCACGGGAACAGGCAGTCGTAGACGAGGCAGATCCGCAGCGGGGAGCGAGGGTCCTGCATCGGCGCAGCGTACGATCTGCGTGTGTCGGACCCAGTCCTCGTCTCGGTGGTGATCCCCTGCCTCAACGAGGAGCAGTCGATCGCCGCGTGCGTCGGCGACGCCCTCGAGGCGTTCCGCGACGCGGACCTCCGGGGCGAGGTCGTCGTCGTCGACAACGGCTGCACCGACGCCAGCGCGGCCCGGGCCCGAGAGGCCGGGGCACGGGTCGTCACCGAGCCCGTCCGCGGCTACGGGGCCGCCTACCTCGCAGGCTTCGCCGCCACCGAGGGGAAGTTCGTCGTCATGGGGGACGGCGACGGCACCTACGACTTCACCCAGCTCCCGGAGATGGTCGCGCTGCTGCGCGACGGCACCGACCTGGTGATGGGCGACCGCATGTCCGACATCCAGCCGGGAGCGATGCCGTGGATGCACCGCCGGATCGGCAACCCGCTGCTGAGCGGCGCGCTCAACCTCTTCTTCAACGCCGGGGTCCGCGACGCGCACTGCGGGATGCGCGCGATCCGCCGCGAGGCGCTCGTGCGGCTCGACCTGCGCACGACCGGCATGGAGTTCGCCTCGGAGATGGTCGTCCGCGCGGGCCGCACCGACCTGCGGATCGCCGAGGTCCCCGTCGTCTACCGCCCGCGGGTCGGGGAGTCGAAGCTCTCGCGCTACCGCGACGGCTGGCGTCACCTGCGCTTCCTGCTGCTGCACTCGCCGATGTACCTCTTCGTGATCCCCGGGCTCCTGCTGGCGGCGATCGGCACGCTGGCGCAGCTCGTCTCGCTGGGGCAGCTGGACCTCCTGGGCCGCGAGTGGCAGCTCCACGCCATGATCGCCGGGTCGCTGCTGACCATCGTCGGGACCCAGATCGTCACGCTCGGGGTCTGCGCTGCGGCGTACGCCGCGGACCACCTCGGTGACGTCGACCGCGGCCTCGCGAACTGGCGGCGCCGGCTGAGGATGGAGCACGGTCTGGCGTTCGGCGCGGCGCTCGTGGCGGTCGGGGTCGTCATCGCCGCCGTGATCGTCGGGCGCTGGATCGCGGCCGGCGCCGGGGAGCTCTCCGAGGAGCGCTCCGCAGTCGGCGCGGCGACGCTCATCGTCATCGGGACCCAGGTGTTCTTCGGCTCGTTCCTGCTGAGCGTGCTCGCTCTGCGGCAGCCGCCATCGGCCGCCCGGGTGTCACCGTAGCCGCCCGGCGGCATATCCTCTCCTGCAGAACGTCGCAACTCCAGCACCGTGCGACGCGTTCCCCGATCATGCAGCGCCACCTCGCCATCGTCCCCGCGTACAACGAAGCCGGCGCCATCGCGGCGACGGTCGCGGACGTGCACGAGCACGCGCCCGAGTTCGACGTCGTGGTGATCGACGACGGCTCGACCGACGCGACCGCGGCCTACGCGCGGGCCGCCGGCGCCGTCGTCATCCAGCTGCCGTTCAACCTCGGGATCGGCGGCGCGGTGCAGGCCGGCTACCTCTACGCCCGAGATCGCGGGTACGAGGTCGCGGTCCAGATCGACGGCGACGGACAGCACGACCCCCGCGAGCTGCGGAAGCTGCTCGGCGTCCTGCGCGCCGACCCGGGCCTCAACATGGTCACCGGCTCCCGGTTCGCCGGGGACGGGGAGGACGGCTACCGCTCGTCGGCCTCGCGGCGCGTCGGCATCCGGCTGTTCGCCTTCATCCTGTCCCGTGTCGTCGGCCGTCCGGTCACCGATCCGACCTCCGGCATGCGGATGTGCGACCGCAAGGCGATCGAGCTGTTCGCCGCGGACTACCCGCACGACTACCCCGAGGTCGAGGCCGTCCTGATGCTCCACGCGCACCGGCTCGAGGGCACCGAGGTCCCGGTCCGCATGCGGGCGCGGACGACCGGCGTCTCGTCGATCAACGCGTCGCGCTCGGTCCTCTACATGGTCAAGGTCCTGCTGGCGATCTTCGTCGGGCTCCTCCGCGCGCGGCCCACGGTGGACCCGGGCGAGCCGGCGCCGGTCGCGGCCCCGCGCGGCATCTGAGCGGCATGGAGCCGCGGCTGCAACTCATCTCGATCGTCGCCAGCCTGGGCGTGTTCGCCCTGGTGTTCGAGCTCGTCCGCCGCCGCCGGCTCATGGAGCGCTACGCGCTGCTGTGGATGCTGGCGGCGACCTCGCTGCTGGTCATGTCGATCTGGAGCGACCTGCTGAACCAACTGGCCGATGCCCTCGGCGTGCAGTACGGGCCGTCGGTCCTGTTCGCCGTCGTCCTGGGGTTCGGGTTCATGCTGATGATCCACTTCTCCCTCGTGCTCAGCCGGCTCTCGGACCAGAACAAGGTGCTGGCCCAGCAGCTCGCGCTGTTGCAGTCCGAGCAGGAGACGGGTCGTGCGGCGTCCGCCGGGGATCCCCGGGACGCCGAGCAGTCCGCCGGTGGAGACCTGCGTGTCTCCTGAGACCGGCGTCGACGACAAGCGCGCCACGCCTCGGGTGATCAGGCCGCACCTGCTCCCGGCCGCGCACTGGGCGCGGATCGCGCTGGCGCTCCTCTGCGTGTTCACGTTCGCGCGCGGGGCGCTCTGGGCGACGACGACCCCGTCCTTCTGGGGACCGGACGAGGACTACCACTTCCTCTACGTCGACCACGTGGCCAAGTACGGGACGATCATCGACCCCGACGAGCCGCTCTTCACCGACGAGTACATCGAGACGACGAACCGGACGCAGTTCAACGCCTACGGCAACGGTCCGCGCCTCGACTTCAGCGGGGATCCCAAGGGTGAGCTCGGCGTGCTGGCGGAGCTCCCGAAGACCGCGCGTGAGGGCAAGCACCAGGGACGCGACCCCGCGGTGGTCCACCCGCCGCTGTACTACTACCTCGCCGCGACGGCCGACCGGGCCTCCGAGGCGCTGGGCGGCACCGCCGCGCCCACGCGGATGCTCTGGGTCCGTCTGGTGAGCGCCCTGTTCGGTGTCGTGGGCGTCTACGCCTCCTGGCTTCTCGCCTCGCTGGTCTTCGGCCGCACCTCGAGGCTCGCCCTGCTCGCCGGCCTGCTGGTCGCGACCCAGCCGATCCTGGGGTTCCTCTCGGGGTTCGTGAGCAACGACATCGCGGTCTTCGCGACGTTCACCGCCGTGAGCGCCTACCTGATGTTCCTGCTGCAGACGCCGGCGTACCGCCGTCAGGGCCTGGTGCTCGGTGGGTTGCTCTCCGTGGCGCTGCTGATGAAGGCCACCACGCTCGTCCTGCTGCCTGCCGCCGCGCTGGCGCTGCTCCTCCAGCGGGCGACGTTCCGTACGGCCTGGCGTGAGTCGTTGATCCTCGCGGGCTACGCCGCCGCGCCCCTGCTGATCGGCGCGGCGTGGTGGTACGTCCACACGAAGGTCGCGTACGGCACGTTCACGGGCGAGGTGCTCGCCGACGGGGTCGCGAGCAGCACCGCCGGCAAGCAGTCGCTCCCGAGCCCGGGAATCGACGGCTACCTCACGCTCGCACGGGGCTGGCTCGCCGACGCCTACAAGACCGGGTGGTTCCACACGGTCACCTTCGAGGCACCGCAGGGGCGCTGGCTCTACTTCGCGCCCGGCGCGCTGATCGGCGTCGGGCTGATCGGCGTGGTCGGCTTCGCGGCCTCGATCTGGCGCCGCGCGCTGGACCCGGCCGACGCGCGCCTGCGTCAGCTCGTGGTGCTCGCCGCGTCGTTCGTCCTGCTGCTCCTGCCGTTCCTCGTGCTCGACGTGCAGCGCGCGGCCGGCGGCCTCGGCTTCCTGGTCGCGGCGGGGCGCTTCATCGCCCCGGCGTACCCGGCGCTCGTCGTCCTCGTCCTCGCCGGCCTCGTCTGGCTCCTCAGCGACGTGGCCCGGCGCCCGGCGCTCACGCTCCTGGGGATCGGCTCGGCGGCGTTCTGCTGGTACGACTGGAAGACGCACTACGTCCAGCGGTACTTCGGGGAGTCCGACCTTGGGAACGCGTTCGAGAAGATGGCGTTCGACCGGCCCGGATGGGTCGTCCCGACGACCTACTGGCTGCTGCTGCTCGTGGTGTTCGCGAGCGCCGCGGCGTTCGCGGCGGTGACGCTCTCCCGCGGGCAGCGCCCGGCGCTACCGCGGCTGCCCCGCCGCCGGTCGGGGGCGGATCAGACCCAGTTGGGCCGGTAGTCCAGCTCGTAGCGCAGGTCGCGGGTGCGCTCGCCGACGACGCGCGCCGGGATGCCGGCCACGATGCTGAACGGGGGTACGTCCTTGGTGACCACGGCGCCGGCGGCCACGACGGCCCCCTCGCCGATCCGCACGCCGCCGAGGATCGTCGCGCCGAGCCCGATCCACACCCGCCGCTCGATGTCGACCCGGCCGAAGGACGCGGTGAAGTCCGGGTCCTGGACCTCGTGCTTGGCGGTCTGGATCCGGGTGTGGCTGCTGATGTTCACGTCCGGGCCGATCGCGATGTATCCGCGGGCGTCGAGGAGGCAGTGCGGCCCCACGATCGCCCGCGGGCCGACCGACAGGCGCCAGGAGTGCGAGACCTCGGTCCCGAGCATGATGCAGCCCGTCCGGATGTCCTCGAACTGCACGCCGGCCAGCTGGTACAGCCGCATGCGCCAGCTCGCGAAGGGCAGGCGCGCGACGACGTGGTTGAGCAGCCAGTCGGGGTGGGGCAGATACCGCAGGGCGAGCGCGCGCAGTCGGAGCACGCCCCGCAGCCTACGGGCGTCCGTGGGGCCGCGCCTCTACGCTGCGGCGGTGGCTGAACTTCGCATCGCGGTGCTCGGGGGCGTCCCCGCGCCCTTGGGCGGCGGCGGACTCGAGCGACAGGCCGCCGAGACCGTCTCCGCGCTCCGGCGCGCCGGACACGACGCATTTCGCGTCGGCGCCACCGACGAGCGTCGGCCCTTCGACCTGCTGCACGCCTTCAGCGCGGAGGCGGACGTCTGTCACGTGCTCTCCCACTGGCGACACAACCCGGCGCCGCTGGTCGTCTCGCCGGTCCTGGTCGTTCCCCCGGGCCGTGAGCGCCGCGAGCTGCTCGCCGCCCGGATCCCATCGCGCTCCTTCGCCCCGCACGCGCGGGCGCAGGTGCTCCGGCGCGCGGACCTCGTCGTCGCGCAGACCGAGCACGAGTCCGGGCTGCTCCGCCGGCTCGGGGCTCGCGAGGTCGCGCTCGTCCCCAACGGCGTCACCGAGGTCGAGCCGGGACCGGCCGACCCGCCGTTCGAGCCAGGAAGCTACGCGCTGCTGGTCGGCACGGTCGGCGAGCGCAAGCGGCAGGCCGACGCCCTGCGGGCGCTGGCGCGGCGGCCGACCGTCGTGGTCGGCGGGTTCGAGGGGACACCGCAGGAGGAGGAGCGGTTCCGGGTCTTGGTCCACGGGACCGGCGCGGCCTGGCTCGGGGAGGTCCACGACGTCCCGAAGGTCCGCGGCCTGATGCGGGACGCGCGGGCGCTCGTGCACCTCTCGACCGCCGAGGGCCAGGCGCTGAGCATCATGGAGGCGCTGCGGGTCGGCACGCCGGTGATCGCGACGCCGCTCCCCGCCAACCGGGAACTCGCCGTCCGCCACCCCGGCCACGTGCACCTGCTCGAGGACGCCGACGGCCTGGGCTCGCTGTTCGACCGGATCGCCCGGCCCGCCGGCGCGCCGCCGCAGGTCCCCACCTGGGACGACGTCGCCGCGGAGCTCGTCACGCACTACGAGGCGCTGGTGCGCGCGTGAGCGAGCCGGTCGCCGAGCCGCGCGCGCAGGACCAACACGCGCTCAACGTCCTCATCACGTCGGTCGCCCAGCTGGGGACCATGCTGTCCGGCGGACTGCTGGCCGTCGTGATCGCGCACCGCTTCGGCGCCACCGCGCGCACGGACGCGATGTTCGCCGCGTACTCGACCTACAGCGTGCTCCTCGCGATCGCGCAGAGCCTGCGCCTTACGATGGTGCCGCGGTTCGCGCAGGCGGACGCCGCGAGCTTCGTCGAGGGGCTGCGGGGCGTCGCGATCGTCGTCGCGTTCAGCGCTGTGCCGCTGGTCGCGCTCGGCGACCCGATGTCCCGTCTGCTCGTCGGCGACGGCGAGCGCGAGGTCGCGCGGGACGCGCTCGCCCTCTTCTGGCTGGCCGCCGGCGCCCAGCTCGTCGCCGGGTACGGTGCCGCGCAGCTCGCCGCCCTGGGCCGCTTCGGCAGCACCGCGATCGCGTACTTCCTCAGCGCGCTGCTGCCGGTGCTGCTGCTCGTCGTCTGGCCGGACCCCGGCATCCTGCTCGTGCCGGGCGCCATCGTCGTCGGGTCGTTCGTGTGCGGCACGGCCGTCGCGGTCCTCGCGGCACGCGGGTCGCACCGCCCAGCGGGGCGTGCCGGCGACGGGTGGCGCGGTGCCTGGCGTGGCGCCGGACAGATGGTCGCGGGGGCGATCGGCAGTGTCACGTGGCAGATCGCGCTGGTCGTGACGCTCGGAGTCGCCGCCCGCTCGGACGACGGCGCGGTGACCGTCTACACGTACGCGTTCTTCGGGGCCAGCCTCGTGGCGGGCGTGACCTCGGGAGCGATCTCGATGGTCATCGCCGCGCCGATCACCGCGGCCTGGGACCGTCGCGACCCGGCGCCGCTGCTCCCCGCCCTCCTGGGCCTCACCCGGGCGACCGCGGTGCTCGCGGTGCCCGTGGTCGGCATGGGACTCGTCTGCGCCGACGAGGTCGTGGACGTCGTCCTCGGCGGATCGCTCTCCCCCGAGGAGATCGACGGCATCCGCGACGCGTTCGTCGCGCTGCTCGGCCTGATGCTCGCATCGGGGATGTCGCCCGTCCCGGCCCTCGCGGCGTACGCGCGCGGCTGGTTCGGCGCCGTTGCCGGTGTCGCCCTGGCCGGTCTCGCGGCCCACGTGGCGATGAGCCTCGCGGTCGGTCCGGAACGCGACCTCACCTGGCTCGCGGTCGTCGCCTCGATCTCCTCGTTCCTCGTCGCCGGCGGGACGATCTGGCTGATCTGGCGGGCGCAGTCCCCGCGGGTGATGGCGTCGGCCGCGGGGGCGGCGTTGCAGCCGGTCGCCCTCGGGGCAGTCGTGTTCGTCCCGGTCGCGCTGCTGGTCCCGACGACGGTCGGCGCGATCGCCGGTGCGCTCGTCGCGGCCGGGGCCTACGCGCTGGGGATCCGCCTGCTGCTCCCGGCCTACTGGGGGCCGCTCGAGGACGCGGTGCGCAGCGTCCTACGGCGCTGAGCGGCGGTACCGGTCCAGCGCCGCCTGGGGCGCGCCGGGCACCGTGGTCCGGGCGCGCCCGGCCCACCCGTCCCGCAGGCCGCTCAGCCGCGCGCGGACCCGGTGAACCCCCGCCTCTCGGTCCGCCAGGGCGACCGCGACCGTCCGGGCGGCCTCGCCGAGGATGCGCAGCCGCCACGGCCGGCCGTCGTCCTGGCCGCCCGCGCGCAGCCGGCGGACGAGGAGCGCCCAGTTGCGGCCGTCCTCGTACTCCTGCCACGGCGCCGCCCGGCGGACGGTGAACGTGCGGCCCAGGACCCGTCGCTGGACGTTGTCGTAGATCGGATGGCGCAGCTCCGCCGACGGGACGCCGACGAGGGGCCAACCAGCGGCGCCGATCCGCAGGCAGTACTCGACGTCGGCGTGCCAGAGGAAGAAGGCGTCGTCGAGGGGCCCGGCCGCTGCGCACGCCTCCCGCCGCAGCAGGAGCCCGGCGAACGGCGCCCAGTCGACGGCCTTCGGCCCCTCGCCGCCCGGCCACGGCGCGTGCCCGTGTCCGACGTCCGTGTTGGGACCCCAGTGCCAGCCGCAGATGCGGGTGCCGTCGGCGAACTCGACGCATGGGGCGCAGCCCCCCAGGGCGGGGTCCTCCTCCAGAGGTTCCACCAGTCGCGCCAGCGCGTGCTCGTCGGCGACGCTGTCGTCGTCCAGCAGCCACGCCGCATCGGCGCCCAGCTCCCAGGCGCGGGCCAGGCCCAGCTCGAAGCCGGCGACCGCGCCCTCGTTGCGGGAGAGACGTACGACGTCGGCCGCCGCGGTCGCGGGGTGGTTCTCGTAGACGTCGACGACCGCGGGCCGGGCGTCGTTGTCGACGACCACCACGCCGTCCAGCGGCCGCGACTGCCGGGCCACGGAGTCCAGCAGGGCGGCCAGGTCCCGGTCTCGCGACCACACGGGGACGATGCCCACCACGCGCATGCTCATCGCCGCAGACCCTAGCCTCCCGGTACCGTTGCCGCCGCATGACAGAGACGACGACGAGCGGCCAGGACTGGCCGGCGGACGGCCGCGAGGACGTCGAGGCGTGCCCCGCCTGCGGCTCGCCGGACCGCGACACGCTCTACGAGGGACTGCGCGACCGGCTCTTCGGTGCGCCCGGGGCCTGGACCATGCGCTCGTGCGGGTCCTGCGAGACGTGCTATCTGGACCCGCGCCCGACCCAGGACGCCATCGGTCTCGCCTACGCGGACTACTTCTGGCACCAGCCGCCGTCGCCGGGAGGCGAGCCCGCGGGACTCGTGCCCCGGGTGCGCGCCCGTCTGCTGGACGCGGTGCTGCAGCGGCGGTTCGGATATCCGCTGCGGACACTGCCGTCGTGGATCACCGTCCCGGTGGCGCGGACCCCCGTCGGCCGCGGCGTCGACCGCTGGGCGCGCCATCTGTCCTTTCCCGGGCCGGGTGCGCGGCTGCTCGACGTGGGGTGCGCCAACGGCGAGTTCCTCCTGCAGATGCAGGCGCTCGGCTGGGAGGTCGAGGGTCTCGACGTCGACGAGGCCTCCCTCTCCCAGGCCCGCGCGGCCGGCCTGCTCGTGCACGCCGGCGCGCTGGCCTCCGCCGCGCTCCCGCCGAGCAGCTTCGACGCGATCACGATGAGCCACGTGCTCGAGCACGTGCCCGATCCGCACGAGACGCTGCGCGCCGCCCACGGGCTGCTGCGGCCCGGCGGCGTCCTGTGGATCGCGACGCCCAACGCCTGGTCGCTATCGCGGCGCCGCTACGGGCGTGACTGGCTGTCGTGGGACCCGCCGCGGCACCTGGCCGTCTACACGACCGAGGCCGTGCGAGGGATGCTCCGCGACGCCGGGTTCGCGACCGTCGAGCAGCCGACGCCCGAGCGCAACGCGGCCTCCGTCTTCGGAGCCAGCGCCGCGCTCGCGGCCGGCGTCCCGGTGTCCGAGGGGCGTCTGGGCATCGGTGACCGCGTGCGCGCTCGCCGGACGGAGGCGGCCTGGACGCGTCGGCCGGACACGGCCGAGGAGGTCGTGCTCGTCGGGCGGGTGTGAGCCGGCGTCAGCCGCGCTGCTGAAGGTCGAGGAGCAGCGCCTCGAGCGTGCCGGCGATGGTCCGCCAGTCGTAGTGCTCGACAGCGAGTCGCCGGCCGGCGGTGCCGATGCGGCGCGCGAGGTCGTCGTCGGTGAGCGCCTCGACCGTCGTCGCCGCGAACCGCTCGGCGCCGTCGGCCAGCAGGACGTCTTTCCGGTCGGTGATCCGGACGCCTTCGGCGCCCATCGTCGTGCTGACGAGCGGGAGCCCGGTCGCCAGGCCCTCGAGGACCTTCAGCCGGGTCCCGGCGCCGGACAGCATCGGGCAGAGCACCACCCGGGCCGTCGCGTAGACCTCGGCGATGTCGGGGACGAATCCGGTGAACGTCACGCCCGGTGGAGCGGACGCGGCGAGGTCGGCGGGCACGTCGCGGCCCACGACGAGCAGCCGGGCCTGCGGCAGCGTCGCCCGGACGGCCGGCCAGATGGTGCCAAGCAGCCACCGCAGCGCCTCCGCGTTGGGCGGGTACGCCATCGATCCGGCGAACACCGCGACCGGCTCCGCCGCGGGCTCGCCTGCGGGGATGCCCGCGGTCTCGACGCCGTTGGGGACGACCTCGCAGCGGGTGTCGGTCACCGCCGCCGCGTGGTCGCGGTCGAGTTCGGACATCGCCAGCAGCAGGTCGTAGTGCGCGAGGTGGCGGCGGTCGAACCGGGCGAAGCGCGTGGCCTCCCGCCGCATGAGGGCGGCCCGGAGCGCGCCCGGGGCCGCGGCCGCGCGCTGTTCGTAATACCGCCACGAGAGGTTCTCGAGCGTGAGCGCGCGGGGAACGCCGGCGGGCAGGTCCCGCCACCAGCGCGCCGCCCAGTCGTGCTCGACGACGATGACGTCCGGGGTCCGGGCGTGGAGCGCGGCCGCGAGGGGCTCGCGCATCCGCGCCCAGAACATCTCGACCTGCCACGCGAGAAGCGGCATCCGCGCGACGTCGAACGCGGTGCCCGGGGACCGGCGGAGGGTCGTCCAGGCGTCGGCGAGGCGGTCCGCGGAGCGGTCGTAGGCGCGCAGGGTGATCCCGGCCGCCGCGAGCTGCTCCCGTCCGATCTCCTGGTCGGGGTGGACCGGCGAGACGACGTCGACATCGTGGCCCCGGCGGACGAGGTCGGCGAGCAGCCGGAACTGCCGCGTGGAGCCCCCGGAGCCACCGGGGTGGAAGGGCAGCTCGGGCGTGACGTGGAGGAGGCGCATCGCTACCGCAGGGTGCGCAGGACGAGGGCCCAGTACTGCCGCTGCAGGGTCTCGGCGAACGGGATCGCCCGGGCGGCGGAGAGCAGCGGGGAGTCGAGGCTGCTCGTCAGCCCGGCCGCGAACTCGCGGTCGGTCGCCCGGCGCAGCTCCTGCGTGCGGCGGCGGCGCGCGAGGATGGCGGGGAGCTCGCGCAGTACCGCGGCCTGCGCGCGGAGCTTGGGGCGCAGCCAGCCGCCCCGCCACGCGACCGGCAGCAGAGCGAGCTCGAACACCAGCAGCGCGGGGAGCAGCGGGACGAGGATCCGCCCGGGGTAGGTCCCCAGGACGGTCCACCAGCGGTTGCGCTCGAGGTGAAACCACTTGTAGTCGCCCTTGATGAACTCGTACCCGTGCTCCACGACCGCGCTCGGAACGACCCCCGACTCGCGGCCGGCCAGGCGGAGCCGCAGCCCGAGGTCGAGGTCCTCGCCGTACATGAAGTACCGGGGCTCGAAGCCGCCGACGAGCTCCCAGTCCGCTCGCCGGACCACGAGCGCCGCGCCGGAGCTGAAGCCGACGGTCTCCTCGGCCTCGCCGACCTCGGAGAGGCGGGCGTCGAGGCCGCCGGACCAGCCGAAGCCCAGCCAGTGGACGAGGTTGCCCGACGTGTTCACCGTCTCGCCGTCGTCGAGCGCCACGAGGGCCTGCCAGGCGGCCCACTCCGGGTGACGCGCGGCCGCGTCGCGCAGGATGTCGAGCGCGCCCGGGAGCAGGACGGCATCCGGGTTCAGCAGCATCAGGAGCTCGGCGGTGGCGTGCTCCAGCGCCCGGTTCACGCCGCCGGCGAAGCCCAGGTTCTCGTCGCTGCGCAGCACTGTCGCGCCGGGCGCCAGGCGTGCGGCGACGTCGGCGCTCGTGTCCCCCGAGGCGTTGTCGAGGATCCACAGCTGGTCGCCCTCTCGGAGCTGGTCGACGAGCGCCGGGAGGCTGCTCGACAGGTCGTCGGCGCTGTCGTGCAGCACCATCGCGATCGCGACGGACGGTCCCTGGCTCGGCGACGCGACCACGACCGGCAGGCTAGTCGATTAGCCTGCCCAGCCCATGGTCGGAGCCCAGCGCCAGCACCCCGGTCGCGCCCTCGGCCACGTCGGTCTGAACCTGCTGTACCTCGTTCCCGGAGCGGTCGGCGGGAGCGAGATCTACGCGCGCGAGCTGGTGCGGGCGCTGGGAGCGGCCCGGCCCGACCTGCGCTTCACCACCTACTGCGGGCAGGAGGCCGGCGCGTCCTTGCGGGATGCCGGCTGGCCCGCCAACGTCACGGTCCGCCCGGTGCGATTCCGGGCCGCGGTCAAGCCGGTCCGCGCGCTCGCCGAGGTCGCCTACCTGCCGCTGCGGGCGCGTCGCGACGGCGTCGAGCTGCTGCATTCCCTCGGCACCACGTCACCGCCGTTCACCCCGGGTGTCGTGAGCGTCGTCACGATCCTCGACCTGATCTACGACGTGTACCCGGAGACGTTCCCGCCACTGGCGCGTGCGGGACTGCGGCTGCTGGTGGGTCCCGGGGCCCGGCGCTCAGACCGCGTGATCACGATCTCCGAGTCGGTCAAGGGCGACGTCGTCGGCCGCCTCGGCGTCCCGGCCGAGCGGATCGACCCCGTGCTCCTGGGTCGTGGCCTGACGGAGCCGACGACACCGACGCCGGAGGCTGCCCTGCGCGAGCGCTTGGCCCTCGGCGAGGACCCGGTCGTGCTCTGCGTGTCCGCGGCGCTCGCCCACAAGAACCTCCCGCGCCTGCTCGGGGCCTTTGCGGCGGTGCGGGACCGTCCGGCGCTGCGGCTCGTGCTGGCGGGGCACGCCGGGCTCGAGCAGGATCGGCTGCGTGCGCGGGCCGCGGAGCTCGGGGTCGCCGACCGGGTCGTGTTCCCCGGGTGGATCGAGCAGGCCGACCTCGAGGGCCTGTACGCGCTCGCCACCGTGTGCGTCTACCCGTCGCTGCACGAGGGGTTCGGCATGCCGGTCCTCGAGGCGATGTCCCGCGGCGTGCCGCTCGTCTGCTCCGACGCGACGTCCCTGCCCGAGGTGGCGGGGGACGCCGCGGTGCTCGTCGACCCGACGGACGTCGAGGCGATCGCGGCGGGGCTCCGGGCCGTGCTGGACGACCCGGAGCTCGCGGCGAGGCTGACGGAGCTCGGCCGCCGGCGGGCGGCCGAGTTCACGTGGGAGCGGTGCGCCGCCGGCGTGCTGGAGACCTACGAGCGGACGTGGGCCGCCCGCTCGTAGTCCTCAGCCGACCCGCACCCGGGCGGCCCGGCTGCCGCTCGTGCCGCTGGTGAACGGGTAGCCGTCCGTCGGCAGCGTCCGCGCCCGGAAGGCGAAGACGCCGCGCGCGGCGGTCCCGAACCGGTAGCGCAGGGTGAACCGGCCGTCGGTCGAGACCCGCGTCGTGCTGATGGTCCGCCACGCCTGCCGGTAGTAGACCTGGAACTCGACGAGCTTCTCGCGGCTGTTCGTGTACCCGCCGCGCAGCCGGCCGCGGAACGTCGCCCGCCCTGCCCGGCGGATGCGGCGCTGCACCGGCTTGAGCGTCACGTGGGCGCGGACCCGCTGGCGGATCTCCTGCCGTGAGGTCCCGGAGCCGTCGGTGAACACGAGCGTGCGGCTGGGTCCGCGCGGCACGGAGAACCGCCACGACCCGTCGGTGTCGGACTGCACGGTGCCGAGCCGGCGGCTCTTCCCGCGCACGATCTGGCTCACCACGATCGGCGCGCCGCCCCGTCGAAGGCCGTCGGTGCCGCGCGTGGAGCCGCGGACCACGAAGCCGGACCGCAGCCACGACGCGCGCCGCACGCGCGGCGTGCGGTCGTCGAACGAGAGCTGCGCGACGGTGGCGGCGGTCGCGCCGGGCGGGGTCGTTCCGGCGCCGGGTGTGGTGGTGCCTCCGGCGGGCGTGCCGCCGGCGGGCGTGCCGCCGGCGGGCGTCGTGCCGGAGCCGGGCGTCGTGGGTGGGGTCGTGGTGGTCGGCGCCGTCGTCGTCCCGGTCGTGGTCGTCGTGGTGGTTGGGGCGGGCGTCGGGGTTGGGGTCGGGTCCGGCGTGGTGGTGGTCGGCGGTGTCGTGGTCGGTGGCGTGGTGGTGGTCGGCGTGGTGGTGGTGCCCGTCCCCGTGCCGTCGGTGGGGCTCGTCGTGGCCGGGGCGACCGTGGCACCGTTCGCGAAGGCCCCCGCCGTCGCGCTGCTGGTCTTCGTCGTCGCACCGCCGCCGTCCGTGACGGTCGTGCGGCAGAGCAGCTTTCGGTTCTCGTCCTGGGCGACCGGGGTGTAGCTCGAGGCGGTCGCGTTCGCGATCGCGACGGGGTCGCTGCCGTCGGCCGCGGCCCGGAGCCACTGGTAGGCGATCGTGGGGGACTGCCCGTCGGTCACCGTGACCGCGCAGCTCAGCGGAGAGCCGACCCGCGGCGTTCCTTCGACCGTCGGCGTGTCGGTGGCCGGCGGCTGGTTGTCGATGCTGACGGCGTAGGTCGGGGACTGGACCGCGTTGACGCCGGTCGCGTCGGTGAACCGGACGGCGATCTGGTGGTCACCGTCGGCGAGCGCCGCGGTGTCGATCGCGACCTGGTCGTCGGCCGTGAGCGGGCACGGGACCTGGACGGTGAAGGGCGCGCTGCACGGGGTGTCCGGCTCGGCCGGCTCCGCCGTTCCGGCGACGCCGTCGACGAGCACCTGGCGCTGGAAGACCCCGCCGCCGCGGTCCGTCACCGTGTAGGTGAACGTGCGGATCACGTCCGTCGAGGTCGGGGTGGTCAGTGAGCCGCCGGACTGGGTCAGCAGCGGTTGGAAGGCGTCGTTGAGGGCGACGCGGAAGCCCGTCAGGTTCGCGTAGACCGAATCAGCGGGACAGCTCGTGCCACCGCAGCGCACGCCGAACGACACACGGCTCGCTGCCTGTAGGTCGTACGTCCTTGGCCCGCTGAGTGTGGTGCAGCCCGAGCCACGAACACACTGTTCGAGCAGGTCCGAGGTATTGCGAGTTGCGTACGCGATCGAAGACCCGAAACCGGAACGGAAGGCACGGTTGGTTGCCGACAGGCTGGCGAGGCTTGTGTCGGCGGGCGGGGTGAAACGCCACTCAGCGAACTCCCCGTTCGAGTGGCCGACTGTCTCGTCGAAGTACGCAGACATCGTCTGGTCTGTGGAGCAGGCCTTGGCGACTTCCGCGCCGACCCCATCGCCGGAAGGGCTCCAACCCAGTGTCCCTGGGTTCGCGCTCGTGCAGTGCTCGAGCTCGTACGTTGCCGCAGACGCGGCGGAAGCCGCAGTCAGCGTCAAAGCGACGACTCCAGCAGTGAACAGTCTTCTCGGAATCATGCAGGCCCTCCCTTGGGCTCGGTGGTGGCTCATGTCCACTCCGAGCCGTAGATCGACCGGTCTGCCGAAAACTTCAGGGAAGGAACGACTCGCCGCTGCCGGACGGCGGCGCGGCGGATGCTGTGGTCCCGCGGGAGTTGCCCGCCGACGACGTGGCGTCGCCCGGGACGGCGGTGGCGGTCCCGAGGGCGAGGAGATCCGCCGGCGCCGTGCGCGCGACCGGCGTCGTGCGCCGCCGCTTGGCGGTCCGTCTGCGCGCCTTCGCCGGCGCCGACTTGCGCGGCGTGCGCGCGACGACCGCCGTCGGCTGGGGCGTGACGGTCAGCCGTGTCGCGTTCACGGGGGCCGGCGCACGGACGGCCTGCTGCGGTGCGGGCCGGCTGGTCGCACCCTCCGGCCGCTCGGGTCCGCTCACGACCCCGGTGCCGACGGCGACGGTCGCGGTCGTCGCCACGACGGCGCCGGCCTTCAGGACGGCCGCAGTCGCGGACGACGAGCCGAGCAGCGAGCCCGTGAGGATCTCCGTCCGGCCCTGGCCGGTGCCCTGGGGCACCAGGCCGATCAGACGCTCCAGCCAGCCGGAGTCGACGCTCGCCGCCACCGCGGGGAGTGGCAGGACGGCACCGGCCGCGCGCGTCGTGCGGCGCATCGCACCGGCGTGCCGGCGCCGGCACGCCGGGCATGCGTCGAGGTGCGCGAGCGCGCGGCGCACGGTGTCGGGCTGTACGACGCCGTCGACCACGCGCGCGATGTCGATCTCCCGGCGCTCGCACCACCGGCCGGCGTGCGAGAGCGCGGTGAAGGTCTGCAGCTTGCGGGTCGCGGCGGTGAGGTGCTCGTTGACCGCGTGGCGGGAGACCCCCAGGTGCTTGGCGGTCGCCACCACCGAGTAGCCCTCGCCGTGCACGAGCTTCCAGATCTCGGCCTCCGGCAGCCGCAGCGCCGCGAGGAAGTCGCGGACGAGCAGGAGGTCCTGCGACAGGGCGATCCGGTCGAGCTCGTCGTCCCCGAGGTCGATCGGATGGTCGTCGTCGAACGCGACCTCGCGGCGACGGCGCCGCCGGAAGAGGTCGGACGCCCGGTACTGCATGCCCCGGAAGATCGCGCCTCGAAGGTGCCCGACGTCGACGTAGCGCTCGGGGTTGCCGAGCGCCATCTCGGCGGTCGCGTCGAACAGCTCCTCGATGTCGACCGGGCCCAGACCTGAGAACGCGGAGTGCCGGCCGGCCAGACCGGTCAGCTGGTCGCGGGCGGCGATCGCCATCTCGGCGACCTGCTCGACGCTGAAGCGATCGGTCGGTCCGGTGTGGGCGTTCCTGCCCTGTGGGTGTGCCTGGTGCGTGGCCATCCTGAGTGCGCGCGGACGTGCGCGGGCGTTCAAGGTAGCGACTCGCGGCGTGGCGCACCAGAAATGTGCTCCCACTCATACCGAACTGATGCGCAACGCCTCCCGCAGGCCGGCCTCGACCTGGCGGGCCGCGCCCGGCCAGGCGCGACCGGCGGCGTACGCGACCCCGTCGCGGGACCGCTGTGCGCGGACGAGCAGGTCGTCGAGCAGCAACTCGACGGCGTCGGCGATGCCGACCGGGTCCACGGGGGCGAGGGAGATCGGACCGTCGGCGCCGAAGGTCGCGACCATCGACGGGACCGCGAGGTCGACGACCGGCAGGCCGCAGGCGAGCATCTCGGTCGGGACCAGCGACGGGTTCGTCAGCGAGAGCACGAGACCGACGGTGGCACTGTTGTAGGCGTGCGTCAGGCCGGCCGGGTCGAGGACGCCGAGCTCGCGCGCGGGGAACGGGACCCGGAGGGGCCGCGCCTCGCCGAAGAACGCGATCTCGATTTCCGGACGTCGGCGGTGCAGCTCCTCCAGGGCCAGGACTCCCAGCGGTACGCCGCGGCGGGGCGTCACCGCGCGTGCGTAGAACAGCACGAGGTCCTCCCGCCGGTGCACGGCCTGCGTCCGGTAGACGTCGTGGTCGACGCCGAGGTCGAATGACGTGGCGGTTCCTCCGTACTCCTCGCGGACGAGCGTCGCCAGCCACGGGGAGGCGCAGATCGCGTGCAGGCCCTGCCGGTAGGTCCACGCGGCCCACTCGCGCTCGACCGACGTCGCGTAGAACTCGGGCTCGTGGTCCTGCACGAGGTAGGCCCGCGCCCGCGCCCCACGCAGGCGCAGCACCGCGGGGACGGTCTGCCAGCCGGTCGCAACCACGACGTCCGCCGGTTCCCCCGCGAGCGACGTGGGCGAGAGCCGGGCCACGTCGGCGCGCATGGCGCCGAAGAAGTCGTGGAACTGCGACCGCAGGTCGGCGTCGGACGCGCCCGCGTGGCGGTCCTCCTCGTCGACGACCCACAGCGACACGTCGTGACCGAGCGCCTCGAGCTCGCGCACGAGGTCGGCGATCGTCTTGTGCCCGCCACTGCCGCGCCGGAACTGCGGGATCACGACCGCGACCCGCAAAGCGGTCGCGTCGCTCCGGTCGGCGGCACCGGGATCGAGGGGGACCGCGCCGTCGCGCAGGGCGGCGAGCATCCCCGGCGGGAGCCGGATCGGCAGCGGCTCGCCGGAGCCGCCGCCGCGGCGCAGCCGGGGACTCATGGGCTACAGCGGGGACGGGAGGTGGCGGCGAGGCGCAGCGCGAGCGCTTCGCGGATCCCCGCCTCCACCTGCGTGGCGGCGACGTCCCAGGTGCGGTCGCGAACGAACGCCAGGCCCGCCTCGTGCCGACGCTGCCACTCGTCCGAGTCGGTCATGAGGGCTTCGATCCGGTCGGCAAGCGCGATCGGGTCGAACGCGCTGAGCGCGACCGGTCCGTCGGCGCCGAAGACGCCCTCGGCCGACACCCCCTCGAGGTCCACGCACGGCAGTCCGCAGGCGAGCATCTCCTGCGGGATCAGCGAGTAGTTCGTCAGGGAGAGGACCAGCCCGACGGTCGCCTCGTTGTACGCCTGCGCGAGCTCGTCCGGATCGCGGACGCCGAGGTGCTCGTAGGGGACCGGCATGTCGATCTCGGCGGCGTTCCCGAAGCTGAGCACCCGGAAGTCGAAGCCACGGTCCGCCAGCTCGCGCAGCGCGAGCTTCGCCAGCGACACCGCTCGGCGCGGCGTGGCGTCCCGACCGTAGAAGAGCAGGGTCCGTTCCTGCCGCGGCACATCGAGCGGCTTGTAGACGTCATGGTCGACGCCGAAGTCGAAGAGCGATGACGTCCGGCCGTACCGCGACGACACGATGTCCTGCAGCCACGGCGAAGAGCAAATCATGTGCATGTCCATCGCGTAGGACGCCTCCGCCCACCGGGCCTCGACCGAGGACGCGTAGAACTCGGACTCGTGGTCGTGGATGAGGTAGACGCGTGAGCGGCAGTCGGGCAGGAGCATCACCTCGTGAGCCGTCTGCCAGCCGGTCGCGATCACGACGTCGGCGCCGTACCACTCGTCGAACTCCTTGAAGACCGGCCCATCGATCGGCGCGAACCACTCGCGCAGGTCGCGGCGGATGCGCGCTGCGCGTTCGTGCTTCTTGTGCCCGAACTCGTCGTTCAGCCAGATCGAGACCGTGTGCCCGGCCTGCTCGAGGCGGTACATCACCTGGAAGATCGAGTTGTGCCCGCCGGACCCGCGGTCGAACGGCGGCACGACGCAGGCGATGTGTAGCGGCGCGTCGGTGTCCTGGCCGGGGAGAGGGTCGAGCAGCGGCGCGGCGCCGTCGCGCGCGTAGCGGCGAATCGCGTCCCAGACGATCTCCCGGGCGCCGATCGGCTTGCCGGACAGGGGAGGCCGGGGACCGCGCTCGCCGGCGAGTGGACCGGGATCGGCGGCCCCGACCGTACCTTCCAGCGACAGGCGGCGCTGCACCGTGGCGGGCATGCCGTGCGCGCGGGAACCGAGGGCGCCGAAGACCAACCGCGAAGCGTGATGGACCGCGGAGCGGGCGGTCCAGCGCTTGAGGTCGGCGGGCGCGTAGCCCTGCGCGCGCATCCACGCACGGTCGCCGGCGATGAGGTCGCGGACGGTCCGCACGGTCGAGCGCACCCCGAGCTGCTCGACGTGACCGATCGTCTCCCGCAGCCCGCGGTACTCGTCGAAGTACCGGCGGGCGAAGTCGGCGACCGGGTAGTCGTGGGCGTGCAGGACCGCGGCGGCGGGGACGTAGGCCTTGGCCCAGCCGGCGGCCAGCGCGCTGCCCGCGAACCCCTGATCCTCCGCGTAGGGGACCTCGGGGAAGCGCACGGCCTCCCAGCACTCCCGGCGATACGCGGCGTTGACGTTCGACAGCCACGGGTCGCCGCCGAGCCGCTCGACCCTCGGGCCGCCGTCGGCGTCCGCCTTGGTGGCGAAGAACGCGGCGAGCTCGCGCGCGATCATCGGGGAGGTGTCCGGTCGGGCCAGGTGGGGACCGAGGACGATCCCGACGTCGTCGGCAAGGGCGAAGCCGTCGAGCACCGCGTCAACCCAGCCGGCGACCGGCGTGGCGTCCTGGGTGAGGAAGGCGATGACGTCGCCGGTCGACCACTCCGCACCGAGGTTGCGCGTGCGACCGTGCTGGAAGCTGGCAGGATCGATCTCGACGACGCGTGCCCCGGTGGCGCGGGCGAGCGCGCAGCTGTCGTCGGTCGAGCCGCTGTCGATGATCAGCACGTCGACCGGGACGCCGGAGGACGAGGCGGACGGGACGGCGGCCAGCAGTTCAGCCAGGTACCGCCCGCCGTCCTTGACCGGGACGACGACCGAGAAGCTCGCGACCTCGCTCATCGCGGGCTGCGCAACCGCCGCGACGTGATCCGGACCCAGCGGACGCCCGAGCGGACGACCTTGAGCGAGTCGAGCGCCCGGATCGCCCCGGGGCGCGCCATCACGCGGTCCAGGTCGACGTTCCAGCGCTCGAGCCAGTAGAGCTTCTCCTGCGAGCGTGCGACCAGCGCGTTCGTTGCGCGGGACTGCTCGGCGAGCTCGGCCTCCAGCGCGGCCACGCGGGCGCGAAGCGCCTGCACCTCGGAGGCTTCGGTGACGGTCGGGGAGTCGTCTGACACGCCGACGAGGGTACCCTGCCCGGATGCCCTTCGAGGTCCTCCCGTCCCGCCTGGACGGTCCGAAGCTCCTGCAGCCTGCCGTCTTCCCGGACGAACGTGGCTTCTTCTGCGAGACGTTCCGCGAGAACCAGCTGGCCGACGTCGGCATCCGGGAGACGTTCGTCCAGGACAACCACTCGCGATCGGCCTACGGCGTGATCCGCGGCATGCACTTCCACGCCGGTGAAGGCTGCGCAAAGCTCGTGCGCTGTGGCCGCGGGACGATCGTCGACGTGCTCGTCGACATCCGCAGCACCAGCGCAACCTTTGGCGAGTGGGAGGCGTTCGAGCTCTCGGATGACACGATGCGCCTCCTCTACGTCCCTCCGGGCTTCGCCCACGGCTTCGCGGTGACGAGCGACGTCGCGGACGTGCTCTACAAGCAGTCCGCCTACTACTCGGGTGACGTCGAGCGCGGGATCTCCTGCGTCGATCCGGCGGTCGGGATCGATTGGCCGGTACCGGAGGACCGTCGCGTCATCAGCGCTCGCGACCGGGACGCTCCGACCCTGGCCGACCACGCCGCCGCAGGGTCGCGGTAGCGCCCCGGGCGCTACCGTTCGTCGGCATGCCTGTCACCACGATGAGTTCGGAGAAGGACCGGCGGGAGACCGAGCTCGCGCGCGCGCCCGTCGCCGTGGAGATCAGCCAGCTGCAGAAGACGTTCCGGCTGCCGCACCAGCAGTACCACACGCTCAAGGAGCGGGTCATCCACCCGTTCCGCTCGATGACCTACGACGAACTGCACGCTCTGCAGGGCGTGGATATCGACATCCGTCAGGGCGAGTTCTTCGGCATCGTCGGTCGCAACGGGTCAGGCAAGAGCACGCTGCTGAAGTGCCTCGCCGGCATCTACCGCCCCGACGTGGGGAGGGTGAAGGTCCACGGCAGGTTGTCCCCGTTCATCGAGCTCGGAGTCGGGTTCAACCCCGACCTCACCGCGCGGGACAACGTTGTGATCAACGCGGTGATGATGGGTCTCTCCCGCAAGGAGGCCCGACGGGCCTTCGACGAGGTCATCGCGTTCGCCGAGCTCGAGGAGTTCGTCGACCTCAAGCTCAAGAACTACTCCTCCGGCATGGCGGTCCGTCTGGGCTTCGCGACCGCGATCCAGGTCGACGCCGATGTCCTGCTCGTCGACGAGGTGCTGGCCGTGGGTGACGCCGCCTTCCAGCAGAAGTGCTTCGAGGAGTTCCACCGGCTACGGGCCGCGGGCAAGACGATCGTCTTCGTCACGCACGACATGGCCGCCACGGAGCGCTTCTGCGACCGCGCGATGCTGCTCGAGCAGGGCAAGGTCATGAGCATCGACGAGCCGCACCAGATCGCGCGCGCCTACAACGAGCTGAACTTCGGTCGCCTCGTGCACGAGGAGAGCGAGTCGGGCCGGTACGGCGATCAGCAGGTCTGCGAGATCCTCGACGCCTGGTTCGAGGTCGACGGCGAGCGGACCGCGCAGGCTCCGCAGGGTGCAGCACTCACCATCGCGGTGAGTGCCCGGTTCTCCGCTGAGATCGAGAACCCCGTGTTCGGGGTGACTCTGCGCAACGAAGCAGCTCACACCATCTTCACGACGTCCACCGACCACGCGGAGATCGAGCTCGGCGCGTTCGCGGCGGGCGACGAGGTGATCGTCCGGATAGAGATGGAGAACTGGCTGTCGCAGTCGCAGTACATGCTCACTCCCTCGATCGCCCGGTCGGGGCTGGGCGCCGACGCCTTGGACGTCCGCGAGGATCTCACCGTCCTCTACGTCCACGCCTCGCGCGTAACCGGCGGCGTCGTGGACCTGCCCGCCACCTTCAGCATCGAGCGCACATGACCGACGCAGCCCGCGACGTCTACACGCTCGCCGAGCAGCGCGAGGCCCGACCGGTGGGGAGCGAGCCGACCTTCCGCGAGAAGGCGAGCCGCATAGGGTCACTCACCTGGACGCTGGCGATCACCGACTTCCGCCTGAAGTTCTACGGGTCCGTGCTCGGGATTCTCTGGACGCTCATCCGGCCGTTCGCGCTCTTCGGCGTCATCTACATCGTCTTCACCGAGATCGCCGGGCTCGACCAGAGCGTCCCGAACTACGGCGTGTACATCCTGTTCGCGATCGTCCTCTTCACGTTCTTCGCCGAAGTGACGACCCAGTCGGTGCAATGCCTCGTGCTCCGCGAGAACCTGCTGCGCAAGATGCATTTCGAGCCCATCGTGATCCCGCTGGCGATCACGCTGACCGGACTGCTGAATCTCGGGACGACGCTCATCGCCGTCATGCTCTTCGCGCTGGGGAACGGCATCTACCCGACGTTCGGCTGGCTGCAGCTGCCGTTCATCATCTTGCTCATCGCGATGTTCGCGAACGGCCTCGGGATGCTGCTGAGCACGATGTACGTCAAGTACCGCGACGTGTACCCGATCTGGGAGGTGCTGAGCCAGATCATGTTCTACGCGTCCTCCACGCTGTACGTCGCGACCATCGTTCCGGTCAACTACCGGGAGGAGTTCCTCGTGAACCCCCTCTCGATGCTGTTCGCGCAGATGCGGCACGCGGTGATCGACCCGTCGGCGCCCAGCGCCGGCGAGATCATGCGCGGGGACGTGCGGCTGCTGATCCCGCTGGGCATCGTCTTCGGCACGTTCGCGCTCGGCGCCTACGTCTTCCGGCGCGCGAGCCCGCGCATCGCCGAGAACCTCTAGCTCTTCAGGCGCCGCAGCGGCGCGGTGATCCGCCAGCTCCACGAGGTCATCAGGGAGCGACGCACCTGCTCGGCGCGCTCGAGCAGCGCCTCGTTGGCCGCGTTCGCCTCGAGTGCCTCTTCGAGCTGCTCGGCCAGCACGTCCCGTTCGCGTTCCGCGTCCCCCTGGTCCCGCCGGGCGGCCAGCGTGGTCTGTTCGAGCTCGGTGATCTCCTGGTACTGCCGGCCGGCCTCGCGAAGGCGCTCGTGGAGCTCGCCCACCTGGGTCAGTGCGTCCACCTGCTGGTCGTGGATCGCGAGCTGAGCCTCGAGGATCTGCTGCTGGTGGTCGTAGGTCTCCAGCCACTGCCGCAGGGCGATGGGAAGGGTCAGCGTCGCGGCTCCGGCGAGGTCCGGGAGCGGCACTGCTGACGCCACGGCGATGGTGTACATCTCCGAGCCGGGAGCGATGCCTGCGCACTTGCGCACCGCCATCCCGAGATCGCGCAGGCTCGCGTCCTCGAGCGCTTCGTCGTCCACGATCGCGCTGGCCGCCCAGCTCTGCTGGCGGGCGAGCCGTACGAACGCGAAGCGCTGGTCCAGCGCGGCCCGCAACTCCTCGGGGGTGTACTCGTGCACGTGGAACGGGTTGCCCGGGGGGTACTCGCGACGGTTCGGGCTGGAGACCACCAGCACGCCCTCCGGGCGCAGGACGCGACGCAGCTCGTCGAGGACCGCGGCGCCGTCCTCGATGTGTTCGAGGACCTCGAAGCAGACGACGAGGTCGAAGGTGTCATCGGGAAGGTCCAGGGCGCTGAGGTCGCCCTGCCGCAGCTCGACGTCGCTCGGCACGGCGCTTGCCGCGAGCTCGATCGCCGCGAGCGAGATGTCGACCCCGACGACGCTCTCGGCGCCCGCCTCGTGGAGGACGGCTGCGCCGTAGCCCAATCCGCAGCCCGCGTCGAGCACACGGGCCCCGTCGGCCAGGGCGGCAGCCCAGGTATAGCGGGCCAGATGCTCTGCCTCGATGAGCTGTCCGCGCATCGAGCCCGGATCGAAGCGCTCCGGCTGGTTGCGGCTGGTCGTCTCCTGCACGAGGGCGACTTTATCCGCAAATGCCGGGAGAGCCGTGCCCGAGGCGGCTGTGGTTGGATAGTCCGGTGGAGATCGCGTTCGTCCTGGCTCCCGGCCAGAACCACTTCTTCGTCGAGCTCGTCGCCGCGATGATGGACGAGCTCGAGCAGCTCGGCGTTCGGACCTCGAGGCACGTGGGCGCCTTTCCGCCGGAGCGTGACGACCTGGCGTACGCCCTGGTGCCTCCGCACGAGTGGTTCGCGCTGCAGGCCCGACGGACCCCGCCCTCGATGCGGCAGCTGAGTCGCACGGTGACGCTGTGCGCCGAGCAGCCGCAGACCTCGTTCTTCATCGACAACGCCCTGCTCGCGCCCCTGGTCGCGGCGACGTTCGACATCAGCCCGCTCGGCATCGCGGAGTTCCGGCGCCACAAGGTGTCCGCCCGGCACTTCCAGCTGGGGTGGACACGGACATGGACGACGATCACCGACGCCGACCTGGACGCGGAGGGCCGGCCGAGCGCCGAGGGCCGGGACATCGACGTCCTGCACCTCGGGATCGACTCGCCCCGCCGCGCGCGGGCGCTCTCCGAGAACGGCACCGCCACGGCGACCGGCCGCAACCGGCTCGTGCTGGCCCACCCGTCGGCGCCGAACGATCGCGAGCGCGCGAACTTCGTCGTGGACGACAGCAAGCTCGCGCTCCTGCGGCGGACCAAGGTGCTGGTGAACATCCATCAAGACGAGCGGCCCTACTTCGAGTGGCTACGGGTCGTCCAGGCCATGTGCCAGGGCGTGGCCGTGGTGACCGAGCCGTCGCTCGGCGCCGAGCCGCTCTTGCTCGGGGAGCATCTGGCGGTCGCGGGGGTCGACGACGTGATGACCGTGGCACACGGGTTGGTGAAGAACGAGGAGATCCGAGCCACGTTCGCCGACGCCGGACACCGCGTCGTCCGGGAGAGCCTGCCGTTGCGCACCGCGGTCGAGCAGTTCGCCGACGCTGCCGAACAGGCAGTCACCCGCGCCCGCAGCCCGCACGGCGGCCGGATGCCCCGGCTGGTGTCGCCGCCTCGGGAGCACATCGTCGAGATCGACGACCTCTCGATCTCGATCCCGCACGATCCGGTGCTCGTTCCGACGTCGAGCGTCCGCCGCGGGCTCAAGGACCTGCGGCTCGAGCTGATGCAGCTGCGGCGCGACCTGCGGCGCGACCGGCTCGAGCGGTCGGCCGGACGCACGCTGCCCCGCGTCGTCCTCGACACGCGGACCCCGGGCTGGCGGGAGGATCGCCGACCGGTCGTCTCCGTGATCACCGCGCTCTACAACCATCAGGACCACATCGAGGAGGCGCTGGAGACCGCCTTCTCCTCGCGCCTGCGCGACATCGAGATCGTCGTCGTCGACGACGGGTCCACCGACGGCTCGCTCGACGCGGTCCGCGCCTTCGCCAAGCGTCACTCCTCGCGCCCCGTGACCGTCCTCCACCACGTGGTCAACTCTGGGCTCGGCGCCGCTCGCAACTCGGCGCTCGGCGTCGCGCGGGGCGAGTTCGTCTTCGTTCTGGACGCCGACAACCACGTGCTCCCCCCGGGCATCGGGCGCCTGGTCGAGCTGTTGCGTCAGCACGAGGAACACGCCTTCGCCTACGGCATGCTGGAGATGTTCAACGCCTCGGGCTCGGTCGGGCTGCTGAGCCGCTACCCGTGGGAGCCGAAGCGGCTGCGGGCGGGCAATTACATCGACGCGATGGCGCTGTGGCGGGCGAGTGCCCTCCGGGAGCTCGGCGGCTACACGACCGACCACCGGCTCTACGGCTGGGAGGACTACGACCTCTGGTGCCGCTGCGCCGAGCGAGGGGTCGACGGTAGTTTCCTGCCCGACATCGTCGCGCGGTACCGCACGACGATGCACTCCATGATCTCCACGACCGATCTGTCCGTCACGACGGCCTGGTCGGTGCTCTCCGAGCAGTACCCCGCCCTCATGGCGGGTGTCGTCCCACCCCCTTGACCCGCTTCCCACCTCCGGAAAGGCTGACCACAGCATGACCTCACAGGTCCCGCTGGACCTTCCGTTCATCACGGACGGGCGCTGTCAGATGACGCTCGGCGAGCAGCGGGCACGACCCGTGCTGCGTACGCGATGAGCCGGCCGCGCGTCGTCCTCACGACGCGGGAGCTGTTCCCGTTCGGCGGAGGGGGGATCGGGGTGTACGTCGCCCTGATGGCGCGCACGCTGGCCCCGATCGCCGACGTGACGATCGTCGCGGCGAGCTGGTTCCGCGAGGAGTACGAGGAGCGACGTTCGCGATCGGACCCCGACGTCGAGTACGGCGGTGCCGACGTGCTTTTCGCAGAGGTGCCCGAGGGCGAGGAGTTCGACCAGTTCGACTCCCACATGCACGTGTACTCGCACCGGGTGCTCGAGTGCATCCGGACGAAGTTCGGTGCGCGGGGTCCGGACCTCATCGAGTTCCCCGACTACCTCGGGGAAGGGTTCGTCGCCACCGAGGCACGGCGTACCGGTGACCCGTTCCTCGCCGACACCACCATCGCGCTGCGATTCCACACGTCGGCCGAGATGTGCGAGGTCCTCAACGGCCATCTCGAGCTGCCGTACGAGCGGCGATTCTCGCGGGAGCTCGAGCGTCGCACCCTCCGCGAGGCAGATGTGGTCCTCGTCGCCGGCGGCGACATCCTCGAGAGCTACCGGCGGTTCTACGGCATCGAGCTGCCACCGGCGCGCACGATCCGCCACCCGCTCGAGGGGCGTGTGCCGGTAGCTGGGACCGCCGTCCCCGACGGACCGCTGCGGATCCTGTATGCGGGTCGTTGCGAGCGTCGAAAGGGCGTTCAGGACCTCTGTGACGCTCTCCTCGCGATCCCGGGGGACTGGCACCTGACGCTGCTTGGTGCCGATACGCCGACCGCACCGCTCGCGCGGTCCATGCGACGCACGCTCGAGCTCCGTGTCGACGGTGACCCGCGCGTCGACCTCGTCGAGGCGACGGGTCGCGCCGACCTGCCGGCGCGGATGGCAGAACACGATGTCGTGGCGATGCCGTCCCGCTGGGAGTGCTGGCCCTACATCGCTCTGGAGGCCATGGCTGCGGGCGTTCCTCTCGTGGCCCCGGCGGTGGGGGGGCTGACGGAGCTCGTCCGCCCCGGGGTGTCCGGGTGGCACGCCTCGGGCGTGGGTCGGCACGCACTCCATGACGTCCTCGAGCCGCTGGTTCGCGACCCGGGTCGCGCCCGTGCGTTGCGTCACGGTCCCGGAATGGCCGAGCATCTCGACGCCCTCGTCGACGCCGAGCAGATCCGGTCCGACTATCTCGCGCTGCTCGCCGAGCGTCGGACGTCACCAACACCGACCCCGGCGACGATCACGGGTCGTCATCCGCGAGCTGAACCGCCACCCCTCGTCAGCGTCGTGATCCCGTACCACGGGATGTCGCGGTGGGTCGAGGACACGGTGGCGTCCGTCGACGCCCAGGACTACGAGCGCATCGAGACCATCGTCGTGAACGACGGATCCTTCGCGCCCGAGGACGTCGTCCTGGCGTCCCTGTCCACGCGCTACCCGATCCGGGTGATCTCGCAGGAGAACCGTGGACTTGGAGCCGCCCGGAACGCAGGGATCGTCTTCGCGCGCGGCAGGTACATTCTTCCCTTGGACGCGGACAACCTTCTCGACCCGTCGTTCGTGCGTCGATCCATCCTGGCGCTCGAGAGAGATCCGGACCTTGCCTACGTGACCGCCTGGAACCGCTTCGTGGACGAGGACGGGACCCCGCTGGATCCACCGCACAACGGCTATCGCCCGATCGGCAACTGGTCGGCGCTCGTGGGGGAGCGCAACGTCGCAGGCGACGGCACAGCCGTGGTCCGGCGAGAGGTCTTCCGCCGGCACGCCTACAGCGAAGATCTGACGAGCTTCGAGGACTGGGCCTTCTATCGCGAGCTCGCTCGCGCTGGACGGACGGGCCGGGTCATCCCAGAGGTGCTCTGGAGCTACCGCATCCGTCATGACTCGATGCTGCGAAGCGTCGGGCTCGCTCATGAGGAGCGGCTTGCAGGCGAGATGGAGGCGCTGATCAAGGAGAGGGAGGTCACATGGATGTCGGCGAGCGACTGAGCCTCGAGACGGTCGATCCGAACGCGTTGGCGGCGCTCGACCGGCGCCACCGCTACACCTTCGCCGCCCGAGCGTGCGAGGAGCGGTCCGTGATCGAGCTCGGGTGCGGTCGGGGCGACGGCACCCGGATCCTGGCGAAGAACGCGCGGACGGTGCTCGGCGTGGACCGCGATGTCGCCTCGGTCGACGCCGCGAGTGCCTACCGCGGCGCTGACGCCAACACCGAGTTCCGCGCGATGGGCGCGCTGGAATGCCTCCGATCCCTCACGCGGGACGAGGTCGATGTCGTGGTCTGCTTCGACGCGCCGACGCTCTTCTCGGACGTCGGCGATGCCGCTGCCGAGCTCAGTCGTCTCGTGCGGGCCGGCGTCGGACTCGTGGCGTCTGTCGCGAACGACGAGTCCGGTGAGGAGTCGGCTCGGGCGTTGTTCGGCGACCTTCCCGGGCTGACGATCGTCCCGCAGTGTCATGCGGAGGGGTCCCTCATCGCCGCCGCCGGCGTGGCGCCACACGCTGCCGTCGACGTGCTCGACGGTCCAGACCCCGACTCCGCCGCGCACCTCGTCGTTCTCGCGGGCCTGGACGCGGAGGTGCTCTTCGAGTCGCCGACGGCGATGCTCTCGTTCGCAGCAGCGCCGGTGCATCTCCGTGCGCTTCGCGACCTCGAACTCGCGAACCGTGAGTTGCGCACGCTGAATGCGTGGCTCGCGCGGGGCCGCTTGGGGCTCGGCGCTGCCGGTGCAGCGTCGGCCACGATCCGTCACGAGGAGCAGATCTCAACGCTCCAGGACGAGACCGCCCGGCTCGAGACGGAGCTTGAGTGGATGTCGCACGCCTATGCCGGAGCGCGTGAGGCTCACAGTGCCGCCGTCCAGGCACACGATGCGGCCGTTCAGGCCTACGGGCGTGGCGAACAGCACGTGACCGATCTCCTGACCGAGATCGACCGCTTGCGCGGGGAAGTCGAGGGCGTCGCTGCCGAGCGCGATCGCTTCCGCGAGTCATGGGTCACCCTGCACTCGAGTCGCATCATGACGCTTGCCGCTCGGGTGACGGCGAGGACGAGGCCACGGCCGTGACCGGACAGGAGTTCCTGCGATGAAGCTGTTCGGTGACGCGGTTTGGCAGATGACGCACGGCGAGCGCGCCGCGATCGTCGGCCTGCTCCATGAGCTGAAGCCGCAGCTCGCCATCGAAATCGGGACCGCCGAGGGTGCGAGCCTCCTATGCATCGCCGAGCATGCGGCCGAAGTCCGCTCGTTCGATCTCGTGACGCCGGCCATCCCGGATATCCCGAAGCACGTCCAGCTCCACACCGGCGACTCCCACGTGCTGCTTCCCGAGGTGCTCGCCGAGCTCTCCGAGGCGGGGCGGAACGTCGACTTCGTCCTCGTCGACGGCGATCACTCGCCGGAGGGCGTGCAGCGTGACCTCCTCGACCTCCTCGACTCCCCCGCGATCGCCGATACGGTCATCGTGGCGCACGACACGGGGAACGAGCGCGTCCGCAGCGGCCTCGACGCGGTGCCCTACGACGCGTTTCCCAAGGTCGCCTACGTCGATCTCGATTTCGTCCCTGGTCGTCTTGGCGCTTCGCGCTTCCCCGGAGAGCTCTGGAACGGGCTCGGCCTCGTCGTCGTCGCGAGCGATCGTCTGGCCTACGGCACGCCCTCGCCCGTCCAGTCCGACTACCGCCACGGCGGCGAGCTGCTCGCGATCGCTCGCGACCAGCTCAACCGAGACGGGACCTGAACGTCAGGGACGAACCTGCTTGGCGGTCTGCTCGCCTCGGGTCCGGGTCGGCAGGTGTCCGGTGTACTGGATCGACAGCTGCCCGCCGGCGATGCGGGCCTCCTCGGGAAGCCGCTCGGAGAGGGCCCACTCACCGTCGGTGATGCGGGCGCGGAAGTCGAGGCTGCGCAGCTGACGGCTCGCGTCCGCATACTCCATCCGCAGACGGACGATCCCCACCGCCCGGTCTGTGACCCGCCCACTGACCACGAGGGAGCCATCGGCGGTGATCTCCGTCCGCTTGCGCACCAGGCCGGCGGGGTTGCGGGCGATGCGGAGGCGCACGCTGTCGGCACGCACAGCCGTCGTCGTCGGGGAGGCGATGTCGATGATCCCGGTGGTCCCCCGCCGCTGCGCCGCGGGAAGGCGGAGGCGGTACGTCGCAGCGATCTCCTTGTTGCTCGTCGTGTCAGGCAGGCGCACGGTGTACGGCGTCGTCACTCCGGCTGACCGGTAGCGCAGCGCGAGTGAGGTACCACGCGCCAGGCTCGTCGCGCGGATGCGGATGCGGATGCGACCTTCCTCGATGCCCGATCCGAGGACGCTGAGCTTGGTCGGCGCCAGGAGCGACGCCGGCGGGGGCGGCGTCGTGCCGCCAGGTGCTGAGGGACCCGGGGTGGGCGTGGCCCCGGGCGTGGGCGACGGCGTCGGTCCGGGGCCGGGGCCAGGGGTCGGCCCAGGGGTCGGGGCAGGCGTCGGGGCGGGCGTCGGCCCGGGCGTCGGCGCCGGCACCGCGGGCTCGACGAGGCCCTGGTACCGGGCGACGAACCCTCGGACGTTGCCCGTGGGGTTCCTGCCCGAAAGCGACCCGGCGACGACACCGGCCGCGACGAGTCCCGTCCCGTCCGGGGTCGAGGCGAGCGCGAGCGTCTGGCCCATGGGTCCGCTGTACGGCGAATCGCTCGCGCCGTGGATGAATGTGTACGTCGTGCCGAACGGAGCGGCGAACGACAGGCCTGACGAGTACTGCGCGCCGACCGGCGCACCGAACCCGCTCACCCGGGTGCCGTTCGCCCGCGAGAGCGCGGTCAGGAACAGCAGGCGGTAGCCACCGGACGCCTCGACCGGGCCGGCCAGGTAGACGGTGCTCGGCCGGGCGAGGATGGCCGCGGCGCCGGGGAGCGGGTTCCGCCCGGCCGACGTGGCGAACTGGTCGGTGACGGGCTCCTGGTAGACGCCGGCTGATCCAAAGGACGAGATGGGCTGCCCGGCGCCGTCGAACCGGACCGCGAAGGCGTCAGCGCCGGACAGGTTGCCAGCGGTCCCTGCTGCGACGACCTCGCCGGTCGCCGACACGGCCACGCTCGTAAAGCGCGATATGGCAGCGTTGCGCGCGAACTGGCGGATGAACTGTCCGCCGGCAAATCCCGCGTCGGGACTGCCGTCGGCGTTGAGTCGGTAGGCGATGGCCTGGGGGTCCCCGAAGGTTCCTGACACCTGCCCCGCGGTCACGATGTCGCCGCCTGGTGCGGCGGCGAGGGCCGTGATCTCGCCATAGGTGCCGAGGCCGACGCGTTGCACGACGCCGCCAGAGCCGAAGCCGCCGTCGAGCACGCCGTCAGCCCTGAACGCGGCGACGGTGCCCCACTGGGTCTCCGTATTGCCTTCGGTGGCTGCGCCCGCGACGATGACCCTGTTCTGGGCGTCGATCAGCACGGCACGACCCAGTGCAGCGCGAGAGGGCCCGACGAGGGCGGACGCGACACCGTCGACGGAGAAGGTGGGGTCGAGCGTGCCCGCCGGGGTGAAGCGCATCGCGACGAGGCCGTTCGGGCCGCCGCTTCGCACGAGCCCGCCGGCGACGACGACCCGACCGTCCGTCTGGACCGCGACTCCTCCGGCGTAGGACCCGGTGGATCCGGCTTCCGGCCCGGCGAAGGTTGCCGGGCCCCGTGCGATGCCGGCCGTGCCGAACGTGGGGTCGAGTTGGCCGGCGACCGTGTACCTGGCGACGATGAGCCGCCCAGCCATAGGCGACCCCTCGTACCCGGCCGCGAGCACCTTGCCGTCGGGCTGCACGACGACGGCCGCATAGCTCGTCTCCGAGCCGCCGAGGACCAGGCCCGCCGCCACGGGGCTCGCCGCGTTGCCGAACGACCCGTCAAGGGCGCCGGGGGTCCCCGGCGCGGGGGTGCCTGGGGGTGCTGCGGTGGCGCCGGCCGGAGCGACGAGGACGGTTCCGAGGGCTGCGAGGGCCGCGATGACGACGTTTCGCCGGGGAGGATGCATGGGGCTCCTGCTGGTCAATGGGAGAACGCACGTAACCGCGCGCAACTAGGCTAGTGCACGTCGTCGACCCGCCGGAGGTCAGCCGGTCCGCGACCGGTAGGACAGGACGAATCCCTGCCGGCTGCTGCTCGACGACCCCGTTCCGAGCGAGGGCCCGACGGACCCGACCGCGACGAGGCGCGATCCGTCGGCGGACATGGCGAGTGCGTTGGTCTGGCCCTCCGGTCCCGAGTACGGGGCGTCGGAGCGGCCGTGGACGAAGGTATAGGTCGTCCCCTTCTGGGCGAACGGGAGCCCTTCGGCGTACTCGGGCCCGACCGCAGCCCCGAATCCGGAGACGGCTCGGCCTGTGGCCGAGTTGAGTGCGGACAGTCCTAGGAGCCGGAAGCGGCCGCTCGCTTCGACGGTCATCCCCACGTAGGCACGGTTCCCCCGGATCGCGAGTCCGTAGGCCCCGGGCGGGGGCGTGTCGCCGACCTGCCCGTTCGGGTCCGCGACCGGTGCGCGGACCACCCCGGCCGACCCGAAGGCGCGAACGACCTGTCCGGTCCGGGAGAGCTTGGTGATGAATGCGTCACCGCTGCCGCGGTTGAGCGCGGTGCCGGCGGCGATCACGTTGGCGCTGCCCGACCGCGCGAGCGAGGTGATCTCGGAGAACGCGGCGCCGTTACGCGCATACGACGTGGTGCGGAGCCCTTTGGCGAACCCGCGGTCGAGCGTGCCGCTCGAGGTGAGCCGGAACAGGAGTGAGGACCCAACGCCGAAGGCGTCGCGGGTGCTCCCTCCAACGACGATGCGGTCGCCGGCCGTGGCGAGGGCCGCCAGGCCCGTCGATGCTCCGGACGTCCGTGCCTGGAAGACGCCGCGACGCGCGAAGCCGGTGTCGAGACGACCGTTCGATCGGAAGCGGACGGCCGTCGCCCGGGGGTCGCTGCCGGTGCTGCTGTTGGCGGTACCGGTGACGACGATCCGCGCGTTAGAGTCGACGGTGAGCGCTCGTCCTGCGCCTGCCCGCTGCGACCCGGTGAGGGCGAAAGCTTGGCCTCTGCGTCCGAAGGCGCGGTCCACACTGCCGCTGCTGCGCAGTCTCACGACGACCATCCCGGCGTCTGCGTCTGCGCTTCGCAGCCCACCGGCGACGAGGATGCGTCCGTCGCGTCGCACAACGACCCCGGTTCCGAACGCCCCTGCGCCACCCGCGGCGCTCGACCCTGCAAGCCGGACGATCCCGCGACTGCCGAAGCGCCGATCGAGCTTGCCCGAGCGCAGGTACCGGGCCACGACCATCCGCGAGCGTGTCCCGGTCCCGGACTCGCCGACGGCGACGATCTTGCCGTCACGCTGCACGGCGACCGCGCGGTACTCCGACCCGACCGGGCCGAGCGTCATCCCGGCCGCGACGGGTGCCGCCGCCCCGGCGAAGGTGGTGTCGAGGGCGCCGGCGCTGCCCGTCTGCGGCGTGCCGGGGTTGACGGCGAGCGCGACGCCCCCGCTGAGGGCGACGAGTCCGCCGGTGATGGTGAGGATGCGCGTGCGTGTCATCGAGCTGATCCGATCGGGCGATGTGGGGGTTCGAAGCATGAACCCGCCGGGACTCCAGAGTTGCGCCACCAGCCTTCAGGCGGGGGGAGTGACCTGCTTCGCGGTCTGCTCACCACGCGTGGCGGACGGGAGGTGCCCCGTGTACTGGATCGAGAGCTGACCTCCGGCGCGCCGGGCCTGCTCGGGCAGCCGCTCGTCGACCGACCAGCGGCCGCTGCGGATCCGCGCGGTCTCGTTGACCGTGCCCACGGTGCCGTCGGCGTTGACGTACTCCAGGCGGATACGCACCACGCCCACGGCGCGGCGGGCGACCGTGCCCGTCACGACGAGGTTGCCCGCCCGGGTGATCTCGGTACGACCGCGCTGCAGGGCGGCGGGGTTTCGCGCGATGCGGAGCCGAACGCTGTCGGCCCGCACGGTGTCGGTCTGCGGCGAGCTGACCTCGACGATCCCGGAGGTCGCCCGTCGCTGACTGCTCGGGAGCAGGAAACGGTAGGTCTGCGCGATCTCGACGTTGCCGGACGTGTTCGGGAGCTGCGCGCGGAGGGTCGTGCGCCTTCCGCCCGAGACGAATGCGAGGCTCAGCGACGCGCCCCGGGCCCTGCTTGACGCGCGGATGCGGATACGGAGACGACCATCCTCGATGCCGGACCCCAGGACGCTCAGCTTCGCCGGCTCGCGGGCGGGAGCGGGCACTCCCGGGACGGTGGTGCCGCCGCCGGGTGGGACCGAGGGCCTGGGTGGGGACGGCTGGAGGGGCTGGACGGGCGGCGTGCCGACTTCGGGCACCGCCCGGTACATGGCGACGACGCCGCGCGGGCTCCCGGTCGGGTCCGAGCCGGACAGCGAGTTCGCCGCGACACCGGCGGTGACGATGGCCGTTCCGTCGGGGGTCCGCGCGAGCGCGAGCGTCTGACCCTGCTGGCCCGAGTACGGCTCCTCCGACGCTCCGTTCATGAACGTGTAGGTCGTCCCGAACGGCGCGGCGAACGGCAAGCCGTCCTGATACTCCGCGCCGACGGGCGCCCCGAAGCTCGGTACCGGCGCGCCGGACTCGCGGGAGAGCGCGGTGAGGAACAGCAGGCGGTACCCGCCGGACGCCTCGGCTGGTCCCGCGAGGTAGACCGATCCGCCGGTCTCGAGGAGCGCTGCGGCCCCGGGAGGCGGGGTGCGGGCGACGTTGCCGGTCGCGTCGGCGGCAAGCTCCTGGTAGGTGCCGTTGCTCGCGAACGTGCTGACCGGCACTCCGGCCGCGTCCAGACGGGTGGCGAACGTGTCGGAACTGGACAGGTTGGCGGCGGCCCCGGCCAGCGTGACCTGGCCGTCCGGCGTCACGGCCGCTGCGTTGAACTGCGACGCCGCCGAGCCGTTGCGTGCGTAGCTGCGGATGAACTGGCCACCTGAGAAGCTGGTGTCGACCGCGCCGTCCGCCGTGATGCGGTAGGCCAGGGCGGACGACGTCCCGAACGCGTCCTTCACCGACCCCGCGGCCACGATCCGGCCTGTCGCGTCGGCCGCGAGCGCCGCGACGACCCCGCCCGCGCCGACGTCGAGCCGCTGCAGGACGCCGCCCGACGCAAAGCCGGCGTCGATCGCTCCATTTTCGCTGAAGCGCGCGATGACGCCCCAGCGCCGGGACCTCTCAGGGTCGAGCGCGGTGCCGGCCACGACGTACCGCCCGCCCGCATCGACCGTGAGCGCGTGACCCTCGGCGCCCCGGGAGGTGTCCGTCAAGGCCGAGGCGACGCCGTCGCCGGAGAAGCTGGTGTCCAGCCCCCCGAGCGGGGTGAAGCGCACGGCGAGCAGGCCGACCGGATCCCCTTCGGCGTCCCGCAGCCCACCCCCGGCCACGATCCGACCGTCGGGCAGCACGGCGACGGCCGCTGCATAGGACCCGGTGGCGGCGGCCTCGTCGCCGGAGAACGTGGCGGGTGCACGAGCGATCCCCGAGTCGCCGAAGGTCGTGTCGAGCAGTCCCTCCGCCGTGAACCGGGCGACGATCAGGCGCTGCCCATCGGTCGACCCTGCGCGCCCGGCAGCGACGATCCGGCCGTCCGGCTGCACGGCCACTGCGGTGAACACCGTGCCGACCGGGCCGAGGGCGAGGCCCGAGGCGAGCGGCGGCGCGGCGTTCCCGAATCCCGCGACGAGCGACCCTGGTGCGCCCGCCGGCGGGGTGCCCGGGGGTGCAGCGGCGGCGGTGCCGACGCACCAGAGGAGGGCACTCGCGGCGAGAGCGGGGGATACGGCGGAGAGCGTGCGTCGGGTCATGAGTCTCGTCTCCAGACGGTGCGTGAACCTGCGTGAACCAGGGTCGGATCGAGGTCCCCCGGTGCGAGGCGGACTCGAGAGGGTAACCGGCCGCGCCAGGCATCGGGCCGATGTCGCGGCCGCGCGCCGAGAACAGGCCGCTGTCGCACCTCGCTGCGGTCTCACTTCGCTCTCTGGGTGGCACGGTGGCGGCGGATCGGGTACGTTGCCGCCTGTCGGGCCAGGACAGGCGACGGGGCGACACCTCGGCGAGTGCCACGACTAATCGATCCAAACATCTGGAAGGTGTGCATGTTTTCTCATCCTCAGGGGCGCTCGTTGCTCCGTCTTGTAACAGCCGGGGGCGTCTCTGCAGCCGCTCTCGCCTTTGCCTCGCCCGCTGGAGCTGCCATCGGCCAGGCTCCCGCGCCCGACTTCTCCGACCGTCCGAACCTCGTGTCCGTTGCGGCGAACGCGTCGAACACGGTCGTCACCTACACCTTCGACAAGGCCATCGAGGCCGGCACCCTCTCCCCGGGCGACTTCATCCTCGGCGGGTACCGCTCAGACGCTGCCGCGGCTGCACCTGACGCCGCCAACCGCAACGTGTCGAACACCCGTCAGGTCATCACCCGGTACGACTCGACGGACCTCGACGCCGGCTCGACGACCTTCGCGACCGTCGCGGACGCCGCCGTCACGGGCGACCTCTCGGGCGTCGACAACGTTGAGGACGCTGCACGGCTCTTCGGCGACAGCGAGACGGGCACCCGTGGCTTCACTCCGGGTCCCGACCTTCAGCGCGTGATCCCGGATCCGAACAACAACGAGATCCTGCGCTACGAGTTCGACCAGGACATCGAGGACGCTCCCAGCAACAATGCGATCGGCTACTACGACAGCGCGGGCAACCCCGTGATCCCGGCCGGCATCACCATCGACGGTGACTCGGACAACGTCCTGGTTGCCGACTTCGGTGCCTCGGCGGCGACCGCGCGAGTTGGCTTCGCGAACGACAACGGTGGCATCCAGATCGTGACCGCTGGTCAGCAGTCCGCGGTCGCTCCCCCGTTCCTCTCGGTCCAGATCGCCGGCCGGGGGACCTCGATCGGCGTCCCGCGACTCCTCACCGCGGAGTTCACCGACATCGAGACCGTCATTGCGACGTTCGACCGGCCGGTTCAGAACCCGAACGCCGGGTCGTTCGACTTCGTGAACAGCTCGGGCAACGCCGCCCATCAGGCAGACCTTGCAGTGGGCGTCGTGAACAACTCGCGGGCAGTCCGCCTGACGTTCGACGCACCTGCGCGTGACGAGGTCGAGAGCTTCGTCCAGCTGGTGGCCAACGCTGGTGCCGTGGAGGACGCGGCGAACGTGCCGAACGTGCTGAACGGCGTCCCGACCGGCGGCAACTTTGGTGCCGATTCGTCGGGCTACACCACCGCGCCCGATCCGCTCAGCGCGACGTACAACCGCGCCAACGGACGCCTGACGGTCCGCTGGGATTCCCGTATCGAGTCTGTTGACCCGGCCGGGTTCGTCCTGCTCGACAGCGCCGGCGATCCGCTTGCAACCACGGGTACTGCGACTGCCGATGGCATCGGCACGCAGCCGAACCAGGGTGAGACGCGAGCGGAGTTCGTCGCCGATCTCGACGGGGTCGCGGCCGTGCGTCTGCTCGGAAACGGGCTCCCGCTCCAGGCGGGCGATCTGTTCACAACCGCCGGTACCTACGCAGTGAGGGGCACCGGGAACAACGTTGGCGTCGACGCCCAGAACGTCGAGCAGGTTGTTGCGGTGAACGTGGTCGGCTAGCTGTTTGAAGCACATCGAGGCACTGTGCCTCGGTGGTAGTTCCAGCGGCGCCATACCCTTCGTCGGGTGTGGCGCCGCTGTTGTTGGTCGATGAGCACGTTTGTCTCCCGAGTGAGGTTGAGCATGACGATAAGGAAGGTTGGCCGGACGGGACTTGCCGTCATGGCGAGTGCGACCGTGGCACTCGGCCTCGGCGCCTGTGGTTCGGACGATGAGGACACGACGCCGTCGGCGACGAAGACCGCCACTGCGACCACGCAGGGCCCGAGCTTTCGGCCCGGTCCCGGTAATCTCAAGGACTGTGCCCAGAACGCGGACGGGACGCTCCTGAAGCTGGACCGCAAGGCGGACGTGGGTGTGATCCGGGCCAAGGTGATCGGCGAGGTTCGCTTCCGCCCGAGCAAGGACATCGCCACCGAACCGGTCGGCGTCGTGGGCGACAAGGTGTTCTTCGAGTTCCTGCCCGCCAAGCAGGGTAAGGGCGGTCGCGCCCGCTGCGTGGAACCCGGGTGACATCCCGGGTGCGGCCGCTCGCGTCGTGGCGCGCATCGCGCGCCGCGGGCGGTCGCGTCCGGATACACCCAAGGACGCGGTTCGTCCTGCGCGGCGACGGCACGGTGCGCGTGGGTGGTCTGCTCGAGGTGGGGCTCCCCTGGCCGACCGTTCCCTCGCGTTCCGGCTACCTCTGGGTCGCCGGAGCCCTCGAGGTCGAGGAGTTCCGGCTCTTGACGGGCGCCTGCGTCGAGGTGAACGCGGGCGCGACGCTGTCGCTGCGGACCGGCTATGCGAACGTCGGCCTCTCGATCGCGTGCTTCGAGCGCATCGAGATCGGCGCCGACGCCGCGATCGGGGAGGACGTGATGATTCGGGACAGCGACAACCACATCATCGACCCCCAACGACCGATCACCCGACCGGTACGGATCGGCAACAACGTCTGGATCGGGTCCCGCGCCATGGTGCTCAAGGGCGTGACGATCGGTGACGGGGCCGTCGTTGCCGCCGGCGCCGTCGTCACGCGCGACGTCCCGCCGCGGAGCCTCGTCGCCGGGGTACCGGCCGTCGTCAAGCGCGACGGCGTGGACTGGAGGCACGCATGAGGCTGAACTGCGCGATCCGCGCCGGGTGGCTCGCGCTCGCCGTCGTCCTCAGCGGAGCGTTCGTGCCCGCCGCGCAGGCGACCTTGAGCGCACAGGCGGATCCGCCCGAGCATGTCGTCATGCGCCTTCCGGATCTGCCGGGGATCTATCCCGAGAATCCTCCCGACTTCACCAAGACGACGCCTGACTGGTGGGGGTACTACGTGTCCGCCGACTCGGCCTACCGCTGCGACTCCCGCGACAACATCGCGACGGCGAGCGTCATCGACTGCGAGTCGTCGCCCTGGGTCGGGCGCGTCCTGGCCGGCGAGTACTGGTTTGCACCGCCGACCGGTCTCGGGCCGGACGCGGCGCATCGTCACAGCTACTACGGAACGTTCGCCAGCCTGCTGTTCGACGACGGCACCGCGACCCCCACGATCGTGTCGGTCACCCACGGCGAGAACAAGAACCTCGTGGGTGGCGTGCCCGCACGGCACCACCAGAACACCATCGTTCCGTCCGTCCAGGGCGGACCGGGCGGATGCAACTCGGGGTTCCTCCCCGACGGAGGCCCGTACGAGGACTGTTACGCGGCCTACAGCGGATTCGTCGGGACCGCCCGGACGAGCGTGGTGGCGTCGAACGGGTGGGGCCGCACGTTCATGGACGACAACGGACCCATCGTCTGGCCGCGGTACGGCTACCGCGATGCATCGGGGAAGCGCCTCTCCCACGGAGTGCGGCACCCGGCGGGCATCGCCGCCGGCGGATACCTGTACGTCTTCTACTTCGACACGGGTCGCGGCGGCTTCACGGCCACAACATCGTCCAACGAAGGTGCCGGCTTCCGCGTGGCGCGCGCCCCGGCAGCGGCGCTCGGCGACCCGCAGGCGTTCCGCACCTACGAAGGGCGCGGCCGGTGGCGCCCGTCGCTGCCGGCGGGAGTCAGCGCGCAGCAGATGTCTGACGCCGCGCTCGCGTCCGGGAGTCCGGCGCGCTCGGACCCGATCTTCCCGTCGAACTCGTACACGTTCAACGTCGCGAAGATCCGCGGCGAGCAGCGGTGGATCGGCGTCGAGCGCTGGTACTCCGACGTGCCGTGCCGCAACCACTACGGTCGCTCGGACACCGTGCTGCACACGGCGCTGCGGTACTCGTCGAATCTCACCGACTGGGGTCCTCGCGTGGACGTGCCCGAGCTGCAGTACTGCGGGTACGAGGACGATCTCCTGCGCTACCCACGATTTCTCAGCACCGATGGCGCGAGCACGCGGGAGGTCGACGGCGACAGCTTCATGCTTCTCGGCACAGGCGACCCGGTGGGGGCGGGGGCCGGGATTCGGCGCGCGCACGTCCGTGTCGCCGAGTCATGAGTCGGCTCGACGCTGCTCCCTTCCTCCGCTCCGACGGGGGAAAGGTGAGCGCCCCCGGGGCCTGGACAGGCTTCGTCCCGGGGGCGTTCAGCATTTCGGCCGAACGGAGAGACTCCGCCGGCCGAGCCGGGATTTTCGAAGCACCACGACGGTTTTGTCAAGGCAGGCGCGCTGCCGGGGTGTCCTCGTGCAACGTCGGCCGCGGCGACTGGGACAGGTGATCTGACTCGTGGTCACAAGGCTCCAGCAGGTGATCAGCGCCCTTCGTGGACGCCGGTCGTCACTCGAACCGTCACTCACGGCGTGGCTACGGACCGAGCCGTGGACGACGGTCTCCGTGCCCGAGGCGGTTGCGTCCCACCCCTCGATGTTGTGGCCGGACGAGAGGGCAGTGCTCTACGCCCTCGCGCGCCGCGCGACCGGCGGCGGGGCCGTCGTCGACGCGGGGTGCTCCTCGGCGGCTCGACGATCGCGCTCGCCTCCGGCCTGGCGGACAACCCACGCCGCGACGGTCTCGACGTCCTGCCCCGGATCCACTCCTACGACATGTTTCTGGTCGAGGAGTGGACGAAGACGCACTACGCGTCGGCGCTCGAGGGCATCGACCCGGGCGCGTCCTTCCGGCCTGCGTTCGACCGGCTGCTGGGCACGCACGCTGACGTCGTCGCGGTGCACGAGGGCGACGTCCGCGGCTTCACGTGGTCCGGCGAACCGGTCGAGGTCCTCTTCGTCGACATCTGCAAGACGTGGGAGATCAACGACCACGTCGTCCGCCAGTTCTTCCCGGCTCTGAAACCCCACGGGTCGGTCGTGGTCCAGCAGGACTTCATCCACGAGTGGCTGCCGCAGATCCACGTGGCGATGGGCTTCTTCGGGGACGCGTTCGAGTACGTCGGCGTGGCCGAGCCGTGCTCCGCGCTCTACGTCCCGACGCGGGAGATCCTCCTCGAGGAGATCCCCGAGCGGCTCGGCGATCTCTCCGACGCCGAGAAGCTCGCCTGCTTCGACCGGGCCTGCGCACCGTTCACCGGCGAACACCGAGCCGTCCTCGAATGTCCGCGCGCCGTCCTCCTCACCCAGTTCGGCCGGCATGATGAGGCGCTCGGGCTTCTGGACGCGGTGGCCGTCGACAGCAGCCCCCGCGTCGCCGGTTCCGTCGCCGAGACGCGAGGCTGGATCCGGCGCGTGCACCCCGATCCCGCGATCTCTGAAGCCGCGTGGGACGAGTTGCGCAGCGAAAGCCCGTGAGACCGGTGGCGGGTCGTCAAACGGCCCGCGACTCCCTCTGTAGTCCTACCATTAACGTGCGTTGAAGTACGGGGTTCCTGTAGGGTCGCAAAACGTTGAATTCGTCTACGCTCGCGGACCGTGAGCAGTCTGCTAACGAGGTAAAAGTGCGTAACATCTGTCTTGCGATCATCACGTTCTTCGTTGTTGGAGTTGGCGTGGCAACCGCGAACGAGCCGAACGAGAACGAGCTCCAGGCGACCGGGCCGATTGCGCCGGGGGCCTCCATGGACGGGGCGATCGAGGTCAAGGGCGACGAGGACTGGTTCTTCTTCTACACCCCCGGCCCGGCCCCGCTCACATTCCGGGTGCAGAACAGGTCGCCGAACGCCGATGGGTGCCGCTTCGTCGACGTCGACATCCGAGACACCAATGGTCGCCAGGTCGCGGGCGGGGGCAACGACTCGATCGGAACAGAGCGCAGCTTCAGCTTCAGCGCGCCCCAGGCCGCGAAGTACTTCATTCGCGTACGGAACGACAGTTCCTGCGATCCAGCGGCGCGCGAGGGCGCCTCGACCTACTCGATCTTTATCGACCCCCCCTCGTCGGTCACGACAAACCCGCCGCCAGCACCCGCACCGACACCTGCACCTGCCCCGACACCTGTCGCGCCTGCGCCTACTCCGGTGGCGCCGACGCCGACCCAGCCGACGCCATCGACGACGAACACCTTCCGTCAAGCGGCGACGCGGCTCTCGGCCCGGAGGAAGGGCTTGCGGATCGTGGGCCGTCTGACCTCGAATCTCGGGTTCTGTTCGGCCGGGGAGCGCGTGCGTCTTCGACGTGTCGGTACGAGTTCCGCGATCCGGACGACGTCGACACGCTCAGACGGGACCTACTCCATGTCGCTCCCGCGCAAGCGTGGCCGGTACTACGTCGAGCACCTGCGCGTGACGTACACATCAACTCGATGCGGATACTCGCGCTCTCGCTCGGTGCGGCGCTAGTTGTCCTGCCCGCGGAGTTTGCTTTGCGAACGCGGCTGATCGATGGTGGGCTGCCTGCGGCGCTGAGGGGTTGGTAGCAGTCGAAGTATCTGATGCATGAGGGCAGGGCTCGGTCGCGGTCGGCAGGTGTTTGCCAGGTGCGGCCGTGGGCCCACTCGTCTTCGAGGGTGTCGGTGAACAGGCAGCAGGTGTAGCACTAAGCGTTGTCGCTCATCACCGCCTCCAACGGCCCGTGGCCCTCCTCCCTGAATTAGACCGCGCCGCGCCGCAGACAGGCCGAGACGTTGCGAGCGTCTCGCTGCTGTGCAGTTCGGCGTAGACCATCTCGACCCTGGCGCCACATGCGCCAGCTACCTAAACGCGGTAGGGCCCTTGCGCGGCGCCTCCAGCGCTGATGCGGCTAACGCCACTATTGCGGCGGAGACCGCGAAGGTCCCGCTTGTCGATGGGGCGAGCGGGCAAACGACCGAGGCGTGCAGCCTGGTGCTCACCGCGGACGGATGGCGCATCGTCGGAGATGATAAGTAGTAGGGGCGTCCGAGGCAGTGCGGCGTCAGATGGAACTCCACCTCACCCGGTGACGCCGCCCGCCCTAAACTCAGTGAGCGCCGAGGGGCACACGCACGGCCGACTCTGCCAGGTGCTTAGCTTAGCTTAGTCTTAGCTTAGCCGAGGTGCCCGCACCGGACCGTGAATGGCACCACGGACACATCGTAGATTTCGGCTAGTAGTCGCTGAACCCGACTTGGGCGGTTCCGCGGACGCAGGTCCAGGAGAAATGTTGCAGGCCGTCCTCAAAGAGGAAGCCGCTGCATGCGAACCCGTCTGCTTGGGCGCGGTAGCCGTCGGGTCCTCCGGCGCTGTTCTGGTCGATGTCGGAGACAGTCTCTGCGAGCTTCTCCGCGGTGCGGCAGTCGGTGTCCCAGGCGGTGACGTCGGTAGTCACGTCGTCGGTCTGTGGCGTGCCGGCGACGTCGGCGCACGCGGCGGGTTCGGCGGCGTACTCGCAGAGATCCAGGGACCACAGGGCCCAGGCGCCAAGTGGCCCGCCGGGGACCTCCGGGGCGCGGATTCGCAGCCGGGTGTACGCGGGCTGGTCGTCCCCGGGGCACGTGCTGAGCCGGGTTGCCTCAAGCTCGATCGCTCCCAGCGACGGGTAGTAGTTGCCCTCGGGGCGGGAAAGCGGGAGTTTGCCGCGGCCCCTGGCGGTCGCCGTGCCCCAGTTTTCCCAGGTGATGTCGCTGGCCCGGCCTCCGGGAGATCCGCCGTTGAAGATCAGTGAGGGCGCGACGGTTCCCCAGCCCTCGCCGCCGTTGACGTAGTCGCTTACGCCGAGCACCGGCGGCTGGACGCGTTTGACGCGGATCGCGTACTTGTCGCGGCCACTGACGATGTCTCGGAGCGCGTTGAGTTCCGAGCGGAAGAACTCGCCGACGCCGCTGACCAGCATGAAGGTTCCGGCGAGGACGCCCTTCGCACCGAACGCCTCCCCGAGGATATCGGGGCCAAAGCACTCCTTGATGAGTCCGCCGCCATCCCCGGGGTCCTCGCCCAGCTGCCTGAGGCATCGGTCCGCGCCGAAGATCTCGTTGACGAGCTTCTCTTTCGTCGTTGCCTTGTTGCCGCCGAACTTCGTCAGGAACGACACAGCGAGCTCCGCGCCGATGTCCAAGGCGTAGAGGCTCTGCGCGAGACCGTCGAACTCCGAGCGGACACGAGCCGGGCCGCTGACGGAGTAGGTGACCTGTGTGCCCGGCGGAAGGGCGGTGAGGCCCGGCGTGATCTTCGCGGGGAGCGAGGACCAGTTCCCTTGGGGCACCGTCACCGTCTTAGCTCCCGGGTGCTGGAGCATCAGGTAGTACCGGCGGGCGTTGGTGACGCGCAGCAGGCGGCGCCCGTCGCGCTCGCGACCGAAGCACCACTTCAGGGTGTCCGGCCCCTCGCTGGTGATGCTGAAGCCCTCGGTTCGCGCCCCAGTCTCGTCCGCGCACTTCGGCTGCTTGGCCTCGGCGTAGGCCCCGCCGGTCGCGCCGTCGAAGAGGTCCTTGACGGCGCTGATGAGCTCGCGGACGCTGGTCCGCCCGATCCAGAAGAACGAGAAGTGCGGCGCCCTGAACTCCGCGTAGCGACCGTCGGCGGACGCCTTCGCGGCAACCGGCGTCCACGGGCCGGCCGCGTTGTCGGCAACCATGGCGACCAGGAAGTCCTCGTCGTCCCGTTGCCCGGCGAGCGGCAGCGCGACGCGTACCGGTCGTTCCGGCTGGGTCTTGGCGTCGATCTGAAACGCCGACGAGATCGCGCGCAAGCCCGGTGCCGGTGAGGTCGGCAGCGTCACGACCTTTGCCTCGAGGGTGCCCGCGATCGAGGGATCAGCTGCCACCCCCGCATCGACGATTTCCAGCCCGGCCGGTGGGGTCGGCTTCTTGGGCGTGTCAACGCCGCCGCACCCGGCCGCCATTAGCGCGCTGGCCGCCAGCGCAGAGCAGCACGCAGTTGTCAGAGCCCGCTCCTTGAGCCTCATTGCGCGACCCTAGACCAGATTCGGGTCTTTCACGAGCCGCGACGCCCAACAAGTCCAAGCGCTGCCGCGCAGTCGTGTGAAAGGCATCCACCAGGTCGGTGTGCTTTCAGGCGCCGTCGTCGATGGCGGCCCCGCCGATGTTCCTGGCCGACCAGGTCAGGGGACTGATGCGCCGCGGGGTTTCTGCGAGCTTTCTCAACGACCTGAGCTACGTGAAGAAGAAGCGTCGCTTAAAGCTGGCCCGACCTCGCGTTGTACCTCAATCGCGGCGGTTACCGCCAAGCCAACAACGCGATCCACACGATCGCGATGATCCGCGCCAAGCACCTACCCCGAGACACGCGCTAGCTCGAACGCCGCATCCGGGAAGGCAAGACCAAACGCGAAGCCCTGCGCGCGCTCAAACGCCACATCTCACGTGACCTCTACAAGCGCTTCTCCCAGGTCCCGTTGACTTCATGGAAGCATCCTTGACAGTGCGTCACCCAGCACCACTGGTGTCGTTGGTTCAACCGAGTTTCGCCGTGAGCATCGTGCCTTCGTGGCACGGTAGGTGCACTGTGCTTTCCACCGTCGTGTCGTTGGACCGTCGGCACGGGGGCACGTCGATGACCTAGGATCGCCGCCGTGTCTCATCGCGTCCTGGTCACCGGCGGAGCCGGGTTCATCGGCTCGTCGATCTCCCTCGCACTCGCAGCGCGGTACCCGGACTGGGAGATCGTGGCCTGCGACAACCTGTACCGGCGCGGCTCGGAGCTGAACCTCCCGCGCCTCCGCACCGCCGGCGTGCGGTTCGAACACGCGGACGTCCGCCAGCCGCAGGACCTTGCCGCGGTCGGTGCCGTCGACGCCTTGGTCGAGTGCTCGGCCGAGCCGTCCGTCCTGGGGGCGAGCGACGTGATCGTCCCCGTCAACCTCACGGGCGCGTACCACTGCTTCGAGCACGCTGCCCGGTCCGGCGCGCAGGTGATCTTCCTCTCGACCAGCCGCGTCTACCCGATCGCGCATCAAGAGGCCCTGCTCTTCGACGAGGCCGACACGCGGTTCGAGCTGCGCGCCGCGCAGCCGTTGAATGGAGCCAGCGCGGAGGGGATCGACGAGACGTTCCCCCTGGACGGCCGGCGGACGATGTACGGGGCCAGCAAGCTTGCCGGCGAGCTCCTGCTGACCGAGTACGACGTGCCGTGGACCATCAACCGCTGCGGAGTGGTCGCGGGCCCGTGGCAGATGGGGAAGGTCGACCAAGGGGTCTTCACGCACTGGATGCTCTCGTTCCTGCGGGGTCGGCCGCTCACGTACATCGGGTACGGCGGAACGGGGAAGCAGGTCCGCGACCTGCTTCACGTCGATGACCTCGTCGACCTGGTCGAGCGGCAGCTCACCGAGCGCGACGGTACCTGGGACGGCCGGACCTTCAACGTCGGCGGCGGGCGTGCCGGTTCGCTGTCGCTCGCCGAGGCAACCGAGCTCTGCCGGGAGATCACCGGCAACGACGTCGAGGTGTCCGCGGCGGGCGAGTCGCGGGAAGGTGACGTGCGCGTGTACCTCTCCGACTGCGCCGCGCTGCGGGCGCACTGTGGCTGGGAGCCGCAGCGCGGGCCGCGCCAGATCCTCCAGGACATCCACGACTGGGTCCGCGCGAACGAGACTCTGGTCTACGGTGCCCTCGGCTGAGGCGGTACCCTGAGCCGGGTGCCCATCGCCATCGTCACGGGTTCCGGCGGCCTCATCGGCTCGGAAGCCGTCCGCTACTTCGCCGAGCAGGGCTTCGACGTGGTCGGTCTGGACAATGATCTGCGCGCGTACTTCTTCGGCGACGAGGCGTCGACGAAGCCGACCAGCGCAGCGCTCGCCGAGGATCTCGGGGCGTCCTTCCGCCCCCTGACCATCGACATCCGCGACCGCGACGGGGTCGAGCGGGTGTTCGCCGAGTATGGGTCGCGGATCGAGCTGGTGGTCCACACCGCCGCGCAGCCCTCCCACGACTGGGCCGCGCGCGAGCCCCATACGGACTTCTCCGTCAACGCCGTCGGCACCCTCAACCTCCTGCAGTCGGCGCGCGACAACTGCCCGGCCGCAAGCTTCGTCTTCACCTCCACCAACAAGGTCTACGGCGATCGCCCGAACTTCCTGCCGCTCGTCGAGGAAGAGACGCGCTGGGAGCTGGACAGCGAGCACGAGTGGTACCGCGGGATCCCGACCGAGATGAGCATCGACACCTGCACCCATTCGCTGTTCGGCGCGTCGAAGGTCGCCGCCGACGTGCTCGTGCAGGAGTACGGCCGCTACTTCGACATGCCGACCGTCTGCTTCCGTGGGGGGTGCCTCACGGGCCCGCAACACGCCGGCGCGCAGCTGCACGGCTTTCTCGCGTACCTGATGAAGTGCACGGTGTCCGGCGACCCGTACACGATCTTCGGGTACCTGGGCAAGCAGGTCCGCGACAACATCCACGCGTTCGACGTTGTCCGGGCCTTCCACGCCTTCCACGAGGACCCGAAGCCCGCCGCCGTCTACAACCTTGGTGGTGGCCGCGCCTCGAACGTGTCGATGCTCGAGGCGATCGCCCTGTGCGAGGAGATCAGCGGGAAGAAGCTGGACTACACGCTCAGCGACCAGGCGCGGATCGGTGACCACCAGTGGTACGTCTCCGACCTCGCCGCGTTCGAGCGAGATTATCCCCAGTGGCGCTTGACCTTCGGCATCGAGGATGTCCTGCGCGACATCTACAGCCACAACGTCGAACGCTGGGTCGCCGCGTGAAGTTCTCGGTCGTCATCCCCGCGCACAACGAGGAGGACGTCGTCGAGGCAACGGTCGTTGCCGTCACGCAACGGCTTGACCTGGAGGGGATCGACTACGAGATCGTCGTCGTCGACGACGCGTCGACGGACCGGACGGCGGACATCGTCGCGCGGCTCGCCGAGGCGGATCCAAGAGTCCGCTACGTGCGCAATCCGTATCGCAACGGCTTCGGGTTCGCGGTCCGCGCGGGGCTCGACGTCTTCACCGGCGACGCGGTTGCGATCGTCATGGCTGACCTCTCCGATCACCCGGATGACCTCGTCGCCTACTACCGCCTGCTCGACTCGGGATATGAGTGCGCGTTCGGCTCACGCTTCATGGCCGGCGGCAGCACCTCCGACTACCCGCGGGTCAAGCTCGTCATCAACCGCCTCGTGAACTTCGGCATCCGCCTGCTGTTCGGCCATGGATACGACGACACGACCAACGCGTTCAAGGCCTACCGCCGCGAGGTCATCGAGGGGGTGCAGCCGCTCGTGTCCCACCACTTCAACCTCACGGTCGAGATTCCGCTCAAGGCGGTCGTCCGGGGGCATTCGTATGCCATCACGCCGATCCGCTGGACCAACCGACAGGCTGGGGTCAGCAAGCTGCGCCTCCAGGAGCAGGGGAGCCGATATGCGTACATCGCGCTGATGGTGCTGCTCGAGCACCATCTCAGCCGCGGCGACTACCGGCGATCGGGAACGGCATCGTCCCACCGCTGGCGCGCGGGGCAGCCGTCCGCACGGTTCTACAACGAGCCGGACACCTGAGTCCGTCCTATGCCAGCGGGGTCCACGGCTGACGCGCAGACCAAACGGTGGACGCTGATCGCCTGCATCCTGGGCTCGACGATCGTCTTCGTCGACAGCTCGGTCGTGAACGTCGCGCTGCCGGCGCTGCAGGAGGATCTCGACGCGTCGCTGGCCGGGCAGCAGTGGGTCGTCGAGGCGTACCTGCTCACGCTGAGTGCCCTGGTCCTCACCGGCGGCTCGCTCGGCGACCTGTTCGGCCGCCGGCGGATCTTCGCCCTGGGTGTGGGCGGCTTCGGCGTCACGAGCATCCTGTGCGCGGTCTCCCCGTCGGTCGAGCTCCTGGTCGCCGCCCGGGCGCTCCAGGGCATCGCGGGCGCCCTGCTCGTCCCCAGCACGCTGGCGATCCTCACCGAGGTCTTCCGGGACCCGCGAGAGCGGGGGGCGGCGATCGGATCGTGGACGGCGTGGACGAGCGGCGCGATCGCGGTCGGTCCGCCGCTCGGCGGGGTGCTCGTCGATGCGGCCTCCTGGCGGCTGATCTTCGCGATCAACGTCCCGATCGTCCTCGCGACGCTCTGGCTGACCGTGCGCCACGTCCCGGCGTTGCCGCCCGCGGCGGGTGGTGACCACCACGTCGACGTCACCGGTTCGGCGCTCGCCGCACTCGGGCTCGGTGGCGTGGTGCTGGGCATGATCGAACAGCCGGTGCACGGCTGGTCGGATCCGCTCGTCTGGCTGCCGCTCGCGCTCGGCGTCGCGCTGCTCGCCGCGTTCGTGATGTTCGAGCGCGGGGCCCGCCGCCCGATGCTGCCGCTCGGGCTGTTCGCCGACCGCCGGTTCTCCGCGGCCAACGCCGCGACCGTGAGCGTGTACGCCGGCCTCGGCGCCGCGACGTTCTTCGTCGCCCTGTTCCTGCAGCAGGTCGCCGGCTACGACGCGACGGAGGGTGGGCTCGCGCTCGTGCCGCTCACCCTCCTCATGGTCACCCTGTCCCGCCGCTTCGGCGCGCTCGCCCAGCGGATCGGCTCCCGCACGCTCATGACCGCCGGGCCGCTGGTGATGGCACTGGGCATGGCGCTCTTCACGCGGCTGGACGCCTCCGGCGACTACCTCGGTCAGGTGCTCCCTGCGGTCGTCGTGTTCGGCCTGGGCCTGTCGATGACCGTCGCGCCGCTGACGGCGACGGTGCTGGACGCGGTGGACGACCGGCACGCGGGGATCGCCAGCGGCGTCAACAACGCACTCGCGCGGGTGGCCGGTCTGCTGGCGATCGCCGGGGTCGGGGTGGTCGTCTCCGGGCGCCTGGGCGCCCCGACCTTCGCCGACGCGGCGACCGCCGATGCGGTGGCTGCCTTCCACGCCGGCATATGGCTGAGCGCCGGGCTCCTGGTTCTCGGCGCGTTCACGGCGTTCGTGGGCCTGCGACCGGCCGTCGCTGCGCGCTGAGGTCCGTCAGACTGTCAGTTCGTGCGCGACCGACTTCTCGCCTTCCAGGACCGCCACCCGATCACCCCCGAGCGCTACACGCAGCTCGCCTTCGCCGCCCTGGTGCTGCTGATCCTCATCGTCTTCACCGGCGCTGCGGTGCGGCTCACCGGATCGGGCCTGGGCTGCCCGACGTGGCCGAAGTGCACCGAGACCTCGGTGCACTCCTCGCTGGACACCCACGGGGTCATCGAGTTCGGCAACCGGCTGCTGACGTTCGTGGTGTCGGCGGGCTCGGTCGCCGCATGGCTCGGCGTGTTCCTCGTACGCCCGGAGCGCCGCGACCTGCGCTATCTGGCGCTCTCGCTGCCGATCGGCGTCCTGCTGCAGGCGGTCATCGGAGGCCTGTCGGTCATCTTCCAGCTCGCCCCGGGCTGGGTCATGACCCACTACCTCGTCTCGATGGTCCTGCTGGTCTGGGCCTTCAACCTCTGGTGGCGGTCGTCCCGCACCCCCGAGGAGGTCGCCACGGTGACCTCCGACCGAACGCTCGTCACGGGGATCCGCGTCCTCTACGTGCTCGCGTTCGTCGCTATCGCGCTGGGCACCATGTCCACCGCGGCCGGACCGCACGCCGGGGCGTCGGGCACGGGCGAGTTCGTCGGCCGGTTCGACTGGTTCGGCTCCGACACGCTGAGCACGGTCATCCTCGTACACGGGATCACGGTCACCGCGCTCGGAATCGGGACGGTCGCGGCCTGGTGGCTGTCGCGCACACGCGGGACCCTCGAGCTGCAGCGGACGCTGCTGCTGACGATCGGTCTGTTGGGCGCGCAGGGCGTGCTCGGGATCGTGCAGTACCGCCTCGAGCTGCCCGCCGAGCTCGTTTGGGTGCACGTCGCGCTCGCCACCTTGACGTGGGTGGGCTACGTGCATGGACGCGCGGCGGCCGGTCGGCTGCCCGAGCACGCAGCGGCCCCCCGCATGGCGGTCGGGCCGGCCTGAGGCCGACGTGGACTCCGGATCGTGATCCCGCTCACGACACCGCCGGTCCCTGTCGACATCGTTCGTCCACCGGGGGCGGTCACCGAGATCCCCCCGGAGGTCGTCCCCACCAAGACTGGCCTCTCGGTCTACCTGAGCACCGAGCGCACCACGCGCTGCGAGACGACCGACACCTTGCTCGTCCCGCTGCGCTGCACGGCGATCCGCATGCAGGGGGGGCCGGGCGTCGAGGACCACCGACGCTCGTTTCAAGGGGTGTTCTCCGCCGACAACGTCACCTCGTCCGCCGGAAAGGTGTGGAGGATCGAGGCGGTCCACGGGGAGAACAAGAACCAGCTCCGCAATGGCGTGGCAGAGCAGAACAGCATTGTTCCGGGCGTCCGGGCCACCGATTGCTACTCCGGGGTCCAGCCCGGCGAGGACTTTTACACCGACTGCACCACCGGGTACTCGGCGTTCTTCGGCGTCACCCGCACGAAGACCGAGCGATTGGATAACGCCGTCCAGGATCTCGGCCCGGTGGTGTGGCCACGCTACGGATATGCGCGTAACGGCGTCCGCCTGTCCCACGGCGTGTACCACCCGTCGATGGTGCGGGCGGGCGGTTACCTCTACGCCGTCTACTACGACGCCGGGAAGGGCGAACGGCGGGTGGGCGACGGGTTCCGCATCGCCCGCGCGCGGACGAGTGATCTCGGCCGGGGGTGGTCGGTCTGGGTGCAGTCCGAGCGGCGATGGGTGACCTCGCTGCCACGGACCCGGGGGCTCGGCAACCCGAGCCCGGCCCGGAGCACGCCGCTCTTCCGGACCAGGACGAAGGGTCGGACCACCGTCATGACCATCGCGCGGACGACGGACCACCGGTTCATCGGGGTCTATCAGGAGTTCTACGAGGGCCCGCCGTGTACGACGGCCTCCGGTGGAACGTCCACCGAGCACGGTCGGACCTGGATCCGCTTCAGCACGAGCGGCACGCGCTGGGAGGCGCCGATCCGGCTGCCGGGGTCGGACTTCGCCGGCTGCGCCCCGTACACGGATTCCCGAATGACCTACCCCAGGTTCCTCAACCGGACCGGCCGGACGACCAAGCTGGTCAACCCGCAGCGCTTCAGCCTTATCGGCGTGCGTTACGGCGGCGAGGTCTGGCGGTCGGACGTCACACTCGCGGCGCCGCCGGCCTCCTGAGCCGCCGCGCCGACGCGTGGCGAGCCAGATATAGCGTCTACGCGCCAGAATGAACGGAATCGGCCAACCTCTTGCCCATCGTCCGGTTTCTGTCACAGAGCCATGCACGATCTCCTCACCCTCACCGAACGCCACGACGGGACCACCGTCGTCCTCGCCCTCAGTGGCGAGGCGGACCTCGCCACCGCGCCGCCGATCGGCGACCGCGTCGGTGAGTTGCTCGCCGCGGGGGCGCGGCGGCTGCAGCTGGACCTCACCGACCTCGGCTTCATGGACTCGACCGCGGTCGGCGTGCTGCTGCGCGCCCGGCGCGAGTCGGTCAGCGCCGGCGTCGCGTTCGACCTCGTCTGCCCCGAGGGTCCGGCCCACCGCGTGCTGCACCTCCTGGGTCTCCTGCCCACCTTCGGTCTCGCGACCGTCGGGCGAGCCTAGATCCGGCGAGCGTCGCGCAGACGCCACCACACGCCGACGATCTCCGTGAGCGCCCGGACCATCTCCCAGGGGATCATCCGCGTGCCCGCCACATCGGTCCACTCGCGCAGAGGCTCCTCGACGATCTGCGAGACCTCGAGCGGCGGTGCCTCGAACAGCAGGCGACCGAGCAGCTCGACGTCGAAGGCCCAGCGCGTGGTGAAGGGGCGGGCGAGCGCGGCTTCGAGCGCCGGGGAGCGCCGCAGGGCCTTCGCCCCGCACTGCGTGTCGTAGACGGGCAGACCCAAGGCCAGCGACGCGCCGGTCGCGTACACCCGTCCCAGGTAGTGGCGGGCGGGGGAGCGGTCGATCGTGCGGCCGAGCAGGGCGACCCGCGACGCCAGCACCACCGAGAGCTCCGGGGAGCCGTCGAGTCGGCGCAGGAGCCGGAGCATCTCGTCGGCGGGCGTGGCGAAGTCCGCGTCGAAGTAGCCGACCAGGTCGGCGCCGTCGTCGAGGGCCGCGAGCAGCCCGCGGCGCACGGCCTCGCCTTTGCCGCCGTTGTGCGGCAGCGTCAGCGTGCGGACGTACTCGGTGGAGGCGGCGATCCCGGCGATGAGCTCCCCGGTACGGTCGGTGCTGCCGCTGTCGACGAGCAGGACGTTCGCGTCGGTGGCAAGCCGGCGCACACCGGCCGGCGCCAGGCGCAGGGCCTCGTTGAAGCAGGGGATGACGATCGTGGGGCGGCCCGGCGGCGGTGCTGTCACACCTAGAGGATCGCGCCGACGATCGTCGGGGCGATCTGCGTCAGACCGAGCAGCACGGCGCCGGTCAGGGCGCCGAGCGCCGCGGGGATCAACGCGACGCGTCGGCGTCTCCAGGCGCGGCGGGACCGCTCTCGACGAGAGAAGGCGCTCGCGTAAATGTGCATGGGCCTGGCCATGGACGACACCTTGTGCGTGATGAAACGTAGGTGGACGTCCGGACGCAAGGATCGTTCGGCCCCGACCCCGCAAACACCGGCATTTCTGCGAACCGGTCCGCGGGTCAGGTCGTGGTGGCCGTCTTCGGTGCGGGCTCGAGCGCGACCTCGAGGACCTCGCCGATCGTCATGACCGGGTGGAACGTCATCTGGTCGCGGACGTCCTGCGGCACGTCGTCCAGGTCGCCCCGGTTGCGCTCCGGCAGGATCACGTCGGTCAGGCCGGCCGCGTGGGCGGCCAGGACCTTCTGCTTCAGCCCGCCGATCGGGAGCACCCGGCCCTGCAGCGTGACCTCACCGGTCATGCCCACCGTGTGCTTGACCGGACGGCCGCTGAGCAGCGACGCCAGCGCGGTGATCATCGTGACGCCCGCGCTGGGACCGTCCTTCGGGATGGCGCCGGCCGGGACGTGCACGTGGAACTCGCGGTCCACGAACGCGTCGTCGGCGATGCCGAGGTCGTCGGCGTGGCCGCGCACGTACGTGAGCGCGATGCGCGCGGACTCCTTCATCACGTCGCCGAGCTGACCGGTCAGCGTGAGGCTGCCCAGGCCCTTCCCGGCCATCTCGCTGGCCTCCACGAACAGGACGTCGCCGCCGACGCCGGTGACCGCGAGCCCGGTCGCCACCCCGGGGACGGCCGTGCGGGCCGCCGCCTCCTGGAACACCTTCTGGCGGCCGAGCGCATCGCGGATCGCCTCGAGGTCGAGGGTGATCGCGGGCTTGGACCCGTCGTCCGCGTCGCCGGAGCCTGCGATCTTCGTGGCCGTCTTGCGCAGCAGCGTCCCGAGCACGCGCTCGAGCTGCCGCACGCCGGCCTCGCGGGTGTACTCCGCGACGACGGTCGTCAGGAGGTCGTCGGTGATCGCGACCTCCTCGGGGCGCAGGCCGTTGCGCTCGAGCTGGCGCGGGAACAGGTAGTCCCGGCCGATGGCGGTCTTCTCCATGACGGTGTAGCCGTCGAAGCGGATGACCTCCATGCGGTCCAGCAGCGGGCCGGGGATCGTCTCGGCCTGGTTGGCGGTCGCGATGAACAGCACACCCGAGAGATCCAATTCGAGGTCGAGGTAGTGGTCGCGGAACGTCGAGTTCTGCGCCGGGTCCAGGACCTCCAGCAGCGCTGCCGTCGGATCGCCGCGGTAGTCCGCGCCGACCTTGTCGATCTCGTCGAGCAGGATCACCGGGTTCATCGTCTTCGCGTCCCGCAGCGCGCGGACCAGCCGGCCCGGCAGGGCGCCGATGTAGGTCCGGCGGTGCCCGCGGATCTCCGCCTCGTCGCGCACGCCGCCGAGCGACATGCGGACGAACTCGCGGCCGGTGGCCTTCGCGATCGACTCGCCGATCGACGTCTTGCCGGTGCCGGGAGGGCCGATGAGCGTGAGGATGGCCCCGGAGCGCTTGTCGCGCGCGATGTCTCGCTCGCTGCGGAGCTTCTCGACCGCCACGTACTCCACGATCCGGTCCTTGACGTCGTCCAGGCCGAAGTGGTCGCCGTCGAGCGTCTCGCGGGTGAAGTTCGGGTCCAGGCGCTCCTCGCTGGTCTCGCCCCACGGGACGGCGATCAGCCAGTCCAGGTAGGTGCGGATCATCTGCGCCTCCTGGCCGCCGCCCTCGCCCGCCCGCTCCAACCGGCCCAGCTCCTTCTCGGCCTGCTCGCGCACGTGGTCGGGCATCTTGGACTCGTCGATCTTCGTGCGGTACTCGTCGACGAACGAGCCGTCGTCCTCGCCGAGCTCGCGGCGGATCGACTCCATCTGCTTGCGCAGGAGGTACTCGCGCTGCTGCTTCTGGGCGCCGGACTCGACGTCCTCGCGGATGCGGCGGCGGATCTGCAGCTGCGCGAGGCGCTCGCGCTGGTACTCGAGGGCGAGCTCGAGCCGCTCGGTGACGTCGGTGATCTCCAGCAGCTTGACCTTCTGCTCGAAGGTCAGGTCGGGGGCGTAGCCGGACGTGTCGGCCAGGGCGCCCGGCTCGGCGATCGAGCGGACGAAGCCGGCGATGCGGCCGTCGTCGCCGCGGAGCTCGAGCAGCTCGTCGACCACCGCGCGGTACTCCCGCTCGAGGTCGCGGGTGCGGCCGTCGACGGGCGTCGCGTCCGGGGACTCGGTGACCTCCGCGCGGAGGTTGCCCATCGGGTCGTTGTGCGCGGCACCGATGATGCCGCGGGAGATGCCTTCCAGGACCGCACCGCGGGCGCCGCCGGGCAGGCGGACGCTGTCACGGACCGCGGCGATCGTGCCGACGGAGGCGTACTCGCCCTCGTGGCGGGGCACCAGGAGGACGCGGTCCTCGGTGCCGACGTCCACCGGGAGGGTGACGTCCATCGTCGGGAAGATGACCGTGTCGTCGAGGGGAATGAGGAGCAGGGACGCCATGTCGAATTCAGATCCTTTAGGAGTTCAACCGTTGCTTGCGCAAACAGTACCACAGTCCGTATCACTGATCTGCGTCGGTGGGACTGAGATCGTCTGCCACGTGGTGTGAAGGTAGCAGCCGTCTTCCTTCGGCCGGTGACCAGGATTCCGGGGTCCGACGAGGAACGTGTGTCGGACCTCACGGATTCCTCGCGTAACGCGAGCGACCGTGCGGCGTTGAGTGAGCACCATGAACGCCTTCCACGCCCACGAGACCCTCCAGGAGCTGCGCGCCGAGCGCGACGCCGTGGTCGCCGGTGCCGTGATCCTGGACGGCCCGACCCTCGCCGAGCTCGACGAGATGATCGGCGAGGCCCAGGTCCACTGGGTCGGCGCCGCGGTCACCGAGATCGCCACGCTCCGCGCGCAGCTCAGCGGTCCGCAGCAGGGCTGAGCAGCCAACATTGCCCATGGCCGATAGGGTCTTGGCGATGGAGGAGCAGCCGTCGAAGCGCGTCGCCATCTCGAGGTGGCTCGTCGGCACGGCGCGGGCCATCGACCATCCGGCACTCCGGGTGATCCTGCTTCTCGCCATCGCGGTCCGCGTTGCCGTCGCCGCGCTGTACTTCCCCTCGATCTTCGAGGTGTACGACACGCCGCGGTTCGCGCGGGCGGTCCCGCAAGCCGGTCTCTTCGACGACTACTGGATGCCCGCCGGCTACCCGGCGTTCTTGAAGATCGTCCATCACCTGTCGACGGAGATCTGGGTCACCGTCGCGGTGCAGCACCTGATCGGCATCGGCCTCGTCGTCGTCGTCTTCGCCGCGGTGCGCCGTTGCACGCAGAGCGCCATCGCGGCGTCCGTTGCCGCGGCGGTCGCGGCACTCAGCGGCGACCTCATCTACCTCGAGCACATCATCCTCGCCGACGGGTTCCTCTTCACGTTCTCCGTCCTGGCGTGCGCGTGCATCTGCTTCGGGCTGGGGGATCGCACCGACACCCGCTGGCTGGTGGCTGCGGGTGTTTGCGCCGCCTGCGCCATGCTCTCGCGGAGCGTGGGCCTTGCCGTCATCGTCTCGACGGTAGGCGTAGCACTGCTGTTCTCCTCGTCCTCCGGACGCCTCTTGCGGATCCGTGACGCCTGCGCGGTCGCAGGCGGGGCCGGAGTGATCCTGGGCTTGTACGTGACCGCGTTCTGGGCGGTGGGCGGCACGTACCTCGGGCTGGCGGACATGCGTGAGTGGAACCTGTACTCGCGGGTTGCGCCATTCGCCGACTGCCGCAAGTTCGACCCGCCTGCAGGGAGCCGCCCCCTCTGCGCCGACGCGCCGCTCGAGGTGCGGAGTGGACCGTTCTTCTACATCTGGGACGAGAACAGCGTCTCTCGTCGCAACTTCGCGCCGCTCGGGCCTCGGACAGGCACGATCCCCGGCGAGTTCGCGCGAGAGGTCCTCATCCATCAGCCGCTCGACTACCTCGAGGCTGTGGGATCGGACCTCCTGCGGTACCTCGAGCCGGGTTTCGAGTCATCAGCTGAACTCGGCGGACAGACACGTGCGGAGATCTCCTTCGAACGTCGCGACCTCATGGTCGAGGGCCTCATCCAGCAAGCTCTCCAGCCTCGGTACAAGGGCGTCGAGCTCCGGATCCGGGCCCCGGAATTGCTCTCCGGCTACCAGCAGCTGTTCCGCGTCGACCGCCTGCTCGTCCTGATCTCGCTTCTCGCCACCCTCGCGGGAATCGTCCTCCTCCGCGGGCGGGAGCGGGTGGGGGTCGCGGTGTTCGGCCTCTCGGCACTCGGGCTCTTCGTGCTGCCGACGCTCACGGTGAGCTACGACTACCGCTACGGCATCCCGCCCACCAATCTGCTGGCGATCGCCGGCACGATCGCGATCTCCGGGTTCGTGCGTGCTCAGCTGCTCGCCAAGCGACTGGGCGATCGTGCCGCTGCTGCACTTCCGCCCGGTCACGAGGTCGTTCGCGACGCAGAGAAACCGAAAACCGTCACCAAACACGATTAGAGCTTCGGCGGCCATCCCGGCCGACCCCGCGTGCAACGCGTGGGGCCCAAGACGTGTCCTGCGTGAGCATCCCCACAGGTCCTTCGCAATGGTCGCTGGTAGTAGCAGCCGCGTCCCTCCATCGCGTACTCGCACATGCTCACGCCTGGGGACGTCTGGTGCTTGGAATGGGAAGAAACCATCATCACGCCGACGGAGACCGAGATCGCCACGCTGCGCGCGCAGCTGTCGGCCCGCAGTACGGCTGAGCAGCCGACATCGCACATGGCCGATAGGGCCATGGCGATGGAGAAGCAGCGCGGTCCCGCAAGCCAGTCGCGCGGGCGGGCGCGACGCTCACCTCCCCGGACGGGGCGGGATGCGGTTCGAGAGCGCGAAGAGCGTCACGTACGTCGCCGACGTGATCGCCCCGGTGCCGTGGGCGTGTGTTGAGCGTCGCACGCGAGGCGGGTTGAGTGACCCCGCCGGCATTTGGCAGGATGCGGGGCGTGAACGACGACCCGCACGCTGGCAACCCGGTACCGGAGGCGGTCTTCTGCACCTCGTGCGGGCGGCGCGTTGTCGCTGACGCCCGATTCTGTCGGGCGTGCGGGGCGCCGCAGCCGATCGAACTCGATGACGATCCCTTGCCGGTTGTCGTGGGCGGCGTCGTCGAGCCGGAGCCGGAGCCGCCCGAGCCGGAGCCGGAACCTCAGCTCGAACCGGTAACCGTCGTCGCGTCAGAGGCCTCGACGACCGTCGTGCCACGGCTCGAGTCGGAGGCCGCGTCCGTCGAACGGTGCCCGTCGTGCGGCACCTCGTACGTCCCCGGCGCAGTCTTCTGCGGTGAGTGCGGTCAGACTCGTGCGGTGGCGGAGGCCCCGCCCGGCCCGGTGACCGAGCACGACGCCACCGTCGAGTACGAGGTCGATCCGCCGCCGACGTTCGCCCGGTTCTGCGAGGAGTGCGGTACGACGTTTGCGGCAGACGCCGAGTTTTGCGGCGAATGCGGCGCGACGCGCCGCCGCCTGCCGTAGCCCGCCGGGCCGGCCGTCACGGCTGGGCGATGACCCACACCGTCGCCGCCAGCATGGCCACGAGCGCCCCGGCACCGACGGCGACCGCGGCGATCGCGTACCCCTTGCCGCTCACTGCGCCATCGGAGGCACGGATCCGCTGCAGCGACGCCCGGCCCAGCACGATGCCGGTCACCGCGCCCAGTCCCGCGAGCCACAGCATCGACGCCGCGAGGGCGAGCACCGCGCCACGGTCCAGGACCGCATCCGCGCGCAGCGTCGGCGCGGCATGTGCCGGACGTCGCGGCCCGCGGTGCCGGGGAGCAGCCTCGGCCGGCCGCGGGATCTCCGTCGGGGGCGGGGGCGGTTCCGCCTGCGCGACGATGGGCGTCCCGCAGGCGCCGCAGAACGCTGTGCCGGTGTTCAGCCGCTGCCCACAATCGCCGCAGAAGCCCGCGGTCATTCCGGTGCTCCGTGCAGACGTCGCGGGAACGCGACCGCAAGGCCTGCGACGGCCAGGAGCCAGCACCCGATCGCACCGAACAGCATCACCCGGACGCCAAGGGGCTTCGAGCCGCCCGCGAGCTCGACGGGGATGACGATGAGCTTGGGTCGGCCGCCGGGGACTGCCCCGGCGATCTTCAGCGTGTGCTTTCCGGACGGCAGATGTCGGGGCACCGGGACCGACGTCCGGAGCCGGCCCGTACCGTCGCTCTGGGCGATGGCGAGCGTCACCGCACGCGAATGGAGCTCGACGACAACCTGCGCATTCGGGGCGAATCCCGAAAGCGTCAGGGGATATGAGGTCCCACCCTGGAGCTGCGGGCGGAACCCACTGTCGATCTGGCCCAGGTCGACATCGGAGCTGTTCCACTCCAGTGGCTTGTCCTCGACGGCTGTGCGCGTCTTGAGGTCCGCCATGGCCGCCTTGGCCTCCGGACCGAGCGACCAGCGGATGATCGCGCGCGTGAGCGCCTTGTAGCCGTCGCGGTTGGGGTGGAAGAGCTCCTGGACCGCGCGACGGATGGGATCGCCGCCTGCGCCCGGAGCGCGGATGCCTGTCGGACCGACGCCGTACGGCTCGCGGTCGCAGAGGGAGTGGTCGGGCTGGAAGGCAGACTCGGTGTTCTCCACGTAGTAGACGGGGACGCCGCTCTGGCTGCGGGCCTGGGCCACTGCCGCCTCGACGTGACCGTTCAGCGTGTGGATGAACTGCACGAGGTAGGCGAGCTCGCCCGCCGAGAGCGTGAGGGCGTTGAGGCAGGAGCGCCGGTACTTGGACTGCGGTGTCACCAGCGGGTACCCGACGACCATGATCGGCGTTACGCCCTGGCGGCGCACGTTGTCTTCCGAGTTCAGGGCGCTGTGAATCTCCACATAAGCGTCGTTGAGCTGCTGCGTGACGTCCGCGATCGCCGCGAGGAAGTCCTCAGGGGACCGAGGCCCGGTTTCGGTCGAGATCTGCTTGTCGCAGCCGTCGGCCGGCTTGGTCGTGGTGATGCATGCTGCCGCGAGCGTCCCGAACCCGACGTCGTTTCCTCCCAGGCTCATCGCGACCGCCGCGATGCGCTCGTCCGCTGAGAGCCGCGCCACGAGTTGCGCGGACTGGCTCTTGATCCGGTACCCGTCGTGACTGGACGCAATGTCGCGGGTCACCGCGCCGGAGCAGGCGAGCAGGTTCTCGTCGGGGAGCTTGAAGGCGTCGAAGAGGTACGTGTGCCGGCTGCGGTGACAGCGGTTGTTCCCCTCGTCGGTCCCGGCCAGGTAGTCGTGCGAACCCTCGCCCGAGGAGTAGGAGTCTCCGAGGATGACCAGCCGGCCCGACCGCTTGAGGATCGGTCCGGCCTCGCCCGCACCGGTGGTGTCCCGGACCCGGACTGCCCCGGTCGCGTCCGTGTCGCTCTCGCTGTTCTCCGACCGCAGCAGGACCGTGAAGCGGACGACCTTGTCGACGAGCAGCACGCTCGGCCGGAAGCGCCACTCGACGACCCGCGACTGCTGGGCGCCCAGGTTGCCGAGAGCCCGCACCGGCGCCGCGACTCCAGGAGCGCCGTCGTCGAAGCGGAGCCGGGCCTTCACGTTGCGCGCCTCCTGCCCGCCGGAGTTCGTGATGGTCGCCTTGACGGTGACGTACCCGCCGTCGTCGCCCACCTCGGCGGTGACCTCGTCCGGGTAGTCGAGCCCGAGGTCGACGATCGGCCGCGACACGCGGTCGAGCACCTCAGCGAGCCGCTCGTTGTCGTCGGCGTCGACGTACACGCCGTCGAACGCCTCGGCGATGCACTCGAGCTCCTCCTGACCCTTCTCGGAGATCTGGAACCCGATGGCGATCGTCTGCAGCGTGATCCCCGACGCTTCGATCTCCTTTGCGGTCTCGCACGGGGTCGACTCGCAGTTGGACTCGCCGTCGGAGACGAGGATCATCGTCCCGGACGTGTAGCCGCCGTCGCGCAGGTCGTCTGCGGCGGCCAGCATCGCCGCGCTTGTCGGGGTGTCGCCCTCGGCCGTGATCGTTCGGATCCGCGCGGCCATGGATCCGGGGTCGCGAGCCGCGACCGGGAACTGGAGCGCGCCCGCGCTGCAGTTGTCGACCGTCGGGTCGGGATACGTGCGCAGCCCGATCGGCGTCTGACTCTCCACGCCACGGACGAAGTCCAGGAGCGCCGACTTCGCGCCCTCGATCTTGACGCGGCCGTTGCCGTCGTCCTCGGTCATCGAGGTCGAGGTATCGAGCACCAGGATGACCGGAGCGGCACCTCCGGCGTCGGCGGTCGGCACTGCTACGGGCGTGATGGTCGTGGTCGCCGCGCTGAGCTGCGCGAGCTTGAGCGTCGGCGACTTGATCACGTCGAGCACCTGCTTGGGCTGCCCGTCGACCCAGCTCGCCAGCTCGTACGAGCCGATGATCGCGCCGAGGGCCTTCTTGGCGATCTCCTTGAGCTCGATCGCCGAGATGGTCTTGAAGCCGGCCCGGCTGACCGCGAAGGTCGCGTCGCCGAGGAACGTGGCGCGACACCCGAGTTGGTCGAGGAACGAGGCCCCGACCAGGCAGTCGCGGTACTGGTCGAAGCCGGCGCTGAGCTCGCTGACCATGCCGGCGAACGCGTCGTAGAACTCCTTCGCGTTCTTCGTCGGGACCGGGAAGTACGTCTCGATGACCTTGGCAACGAAGTAGAACGTCGTCGAATTGGAGCCGCGCAGGAGGAACCGCGCAGAGCCGGCGCCGACCGGGATGTGGACGGTGTCCCCGGGGAGGATCCGCCGCGGCTCGTCCTGGGTCCGTGTCGCCATCGCGGTCAGCCCGAAGTCCGTCGAGGTGCGCTTCGCGACCCCGACGTCGCCCGTTCCCTCGTAGGCGATCGGGAACTTGATCTGGTTGCGGATGTGCATCGTCTCGCCGTCGAAACACGCGTCGAGCGCGAAGTCCGAGGGAGTGCTGCCGCGCTGCGTGTCCTCGTCGCAGAGCCCCCCGGCCGACGCGGCGTCGGCGACCGCGGGGGCGGCCAGCGCGAGCGCGAGCGTGAGCGCGACGAGCGCGACGATCAGCCGACGGGAAATCCGCATGCTCCCTGCACGGTCTTGCCGAGGATGGACAGGGAGGTGCTGACGGCAGTGACCGCAGCGCGATCGGTGAAGCCGCGGTCGGCCAACTGCCCGAGGGTCGTCGCCGCAGTGGTGAAGTCCTCCGAGCGCTGCTTTATTCGTCCGCCGATCTCGCGCAGAGCGTCGGCCGCCCGCCGGAGCCGGAGCTCCTCGGGCGCCGACCCCGGCGACAGGGCGAGCGCGTCCATCGCTGCGCCGACCTCGCGGAGCGGGCGCGACCGGGCCAGCGCCGTGCAGTACTCCGGGCTGCCGGGGAGGACGCTGACCTTGGCACCTCCGGGGACGACCGCCTCGTAGCGTGCCTGGGCGTCGGGCTCGCGTGGCTCCGAGGAGGCGCAGGCCCCGAGCGTCAGGCCGAGGCACGCACCGATGAGCAGCACGCGGATCACGGCGTGTCGACGGTGGTCAGCTGATCGATCGCCTGACGGCCGCCGAGGACCCGGGCGTTGCCCCACACCGCGGAGACCGAGTCCGAGAGCTCCGCGCCGGAGGCGACCAGCGTCTCGAGACGCAACCGCAGGACGCCGGAGACGGGCACGGTGACGCGGACGTCGCTGCCCGCGGGGACGACACGGGAGAACAGCTGCCGGCGGTCACCCAGCACCCGGAAGCGAACGGGCGCGGTCGCGGCACTGCGGTCCGAGAGGCCGACGGTGGCGACGAACTCCCCGGCCCGTCGCCCGAGCGCGTACTCGATCTGGGCCGGCGAGTCCGCCGCCGGCGAGCAGACCAGCGGGTTCTTGAAGGTCCGTCCCGCGATCTGCGTCTCGTCGGTGTTGCAGTCCGTCCGGATGGCCTCGAGCTCGCTCAGAAAGACGCTGGACGGCGCGTCGGCCAACGTCAGCTTGACGCTGCCGGGAAGAGGGACACCCGGCGACGGCTCGGCCGCCGTGACCGTGCCCTCCTTCGCACCCGCCGCGTAGCGGAACTCGGTCACGACGCGGGCGCCGAGGTCGTTGAGCATCTTGCGGGCCTTGACCTGCTCCAGTCCGACGACGGTCGGCATGGTGGCCGGAGCGGACATCGCCAGGACGACCTTCGACGCGCGCTGCGCGCCCGGGCCGGGGTCCTGCGTGATGACCAGGCCCCCGGCCCCGGCGAACGGCTGCTGCTTCAGCGTCACGGCAGCCGCGTCGATGCCGGCGTCGATCATCGTCTGCCGAGCCGTATCGGCGTCCAGCCCGAGCACGTTGGGCACGCGGTCCGGCGCCGTCCCGGTCTCCTGGACGACACGGACCGGACGGTTCACCTCGACGGCGATCGGTTTGCCGGGGTTGCGGTCGTGCAACCACCAGCCCAGGTAGCCGACCGCGAGCAGGGTGCCGCACGTCGACAGACCGGCGGCGACGGCCAGCAGCCGGACGCGCCACGGCGCGAGTCCGGTCCGCGAGTCGGCTGGCCGCTCCGAGCCGTCCGCGCGCTGTCGCCTATTCGCCATACGCCTCCTCGGCTGTCAGCTCGCCGGTCCAGCGCGTCCCCGGCTCGCCGGTGATCACGAGGTAGCTGCTGGCGCTGTAGACGGTGGAGGATGGGGAGTACTCACCGCTCGTGTTTTCGAGCAGACTGCTCTCGTCGTTGTTGAACACCGGTTGGGACCCGAACACGGACTCGGCGGACGACGAGTAGCAGTAGCTCTCGCCCTTCGGGATCGACGCGCTGTTGACCGGCGACTCGCTCTGGAAGTTGTAGACGGAGCCCGTGGGCTGCTCGACGGAGAGCACCTGGACGCCGGACGGCGGGAGCGTGCCGCTCACCGTGCTCGGCAGCTCGGCGTCCGTCGTCTTCACGATGGCGGCACTGACCTTGTACGAGAGCGCGTTCAGGCCGTTCGCGGCGATGACCGCCTTGAACGTCCCGGCCTTCCCGAGCTGGAACACGCTCGTCCCGTTCGCGCAGCTAAGAGCCTCGATCGCGCCGCCGTCTGGCCCGACCATCAGCACGTTACGGTCGCTGCGGACGGCGACGAGGGCGTCCGGACCGGGGGAGGTGATGATGCGAACGGCGAGGCCGGCGTCGTTCAACCTGCCGGTCACCTCCTTGGCGCCCAATCCGCCGGAGGACTTGACGTTGCCGATCGCTCCGCCGACGCGGGCGATGCCCGACGGCTTGAGCTCCTTGGTGAGCGCCTTCAGGTACTCCATCACCGTCGCGACCGGGGCAACCCGGAGGTTGTCGCCGCTCTTCTCGGCCATGATGAAGCCTCGGTCGACGCCGAACAGCGGCTTGAAGTTCTGCGTGTCGCAGGACTGGCTGGTGTCGCCGAAGATCTCCGCTGTGCCGCAGAGGCCGTTCACGCTGATGTTCGCGGTCCCGCCGTTGACGGTGCCCGAGCCGGCGAGGCCCCGAAGGTCAAGGCGGACGAGCCCGGACCCGGTGGACTTCTCCTCGGCGTCGACCCGCGAGACGTTGAACTCGGCGCTGTCGCCGATGCGGGCGACGAGCTGCTGCAGCGTCCCGGTGTACGGCCGAACCGCCGCGGCCTCGCGCGGCGAGATCAGGTCCAGCACCGCGGCGACGTTCCGCTCGGTCGCCGCGCCGGCGAGCGCGGACGCGAGCTCCTGCGCGGTGGTGGTCTTCGGTCCCTCCGCCGGCTCGCCGGGGTCGGAGAAGTCCCCGGCAGGCAGGGCCTCCTCGCCGACGAGGATCTCGAGGGCGGTCATGATCGGGCTGACGAACCACTTCCCGTCCTTCTCCCGCACCATGATCGGGACACCCGCACCCCCGGCGAGGTTCGCGGAAGCGATGCTCTGTTCGGTGGAGAGGTCGTCAGCAGGACGGAACACCGACTTCACCGCGGAGCCGCGGATGGTTGCGGCGATCGTCCCGCCGGTGACGGTCACGCGGTGGACACCCGGACCGAGCTCCGAGCCCTCGAAGGTGACGTCCTTGACCTTCACGTCCGCACCGGCCAGGCGGCCGCTCGAGTCCAGGGACTTCGAGCTGCGGCCCGCCTCCAGAACGGCGTCGTAGACCTGCCCTGCAGCGCGCTTCTCGTCGGGATGCACGATTGCCAGAGCCGCAGCGGCATCCTCCTGCTCGATCGCGGCCTGCAGCTCGCGAACAGCCTCCTCGGCGCTCCCGGCGCCTCCAGACTCTCCGCCGATGCCGCTCACCACGGCGATCAGCACGCCGACGACCGCGACGGCCCCGAGGACGGCGGCCAGGCGCAGCGGCAGCTTGGACGATGAGCCCGGCTGGGCCGGAGCGGCGACGGGCGCTGGAACGGCCGCGGACGCCGGGATCGGTTCCGCGGGCGGTGGGTCGACGGCCTTTCCGGCCTGCGGAGCGCCGCAGCTGGGGCAGAACTTCGTGTCGTGCGTGGTCGCCGCACCACATTCTCCGCAGAAACTCATGGTCGGTCCTTCTTCTGTCTGTTGGCGAGGGCGGTGGCGCCTGCTGCGACTGCGAGCAGGGCACCGGCGCACGATGCGATTGCTCCGGAGCCGAAGCGCCCCGGGTCGAGGTCGGTCAGCTTGGAGGTATAGGTGAGGGAGACGACGGAGGCGGTGGCCGCGGCGACCCCGCGTGCCGCGGAGGCCCATGGCGTCCGGACGGGTGCGGTCAGCAGGATGAGGCCGCCGGCCATGGGGGCCCCGTACCACGCGACGCCGAGCCAGCGGGGGACAGTCGCACTGAGCGCTCCACCGCTGACGAGGTCCGCGAGCTCGCGGCCGCTGAGAGCCGAGCCGGTCCCGACGGAGGTCACGTGCAGCTCGAGGGTCGCGAGCCAGCCGAGCGCCGCGCCGAGCAGCAGCCACGTGGGGAGGTGCTCCGCCACGAGGTGCCGAGACGACGTCGATGTCTCCGGACCGGGCACACCGACGTCACCGCGTGCCCTCCCTGCGCGCTGCCCTTCCAAGCCCTGCTCCCACCGTGGCGTCTTCGCTTCGCGGCAGCAGTCTAGAGGACGGTGCAATGCGACCGTGATTCTGTCCCGCAACCGCTGATCAACGGCGGCGACTCGAACCGGCGACGAGCCGCCAGATGAGCGCGACGAACCCCACCAGCAGGCCGAGCGACAGGCTGAGCTCGTCACCTCAGGGTCGGGCCAGCGCGCGCCGGAGCGCGAGGACGCGGACGCTGCTGCGCCGCAGGCTGCCACGCGAGAGGCGGCCGTCGCGCAGGGCCCGCAGCAAGGCGGAGTGGGCGTCGACGCCGGATTGCGCGAAGCGACCCATCAGGGCGAGGTCGACGCCGGCTTCCACCGCGAGGACCGCACGCTGCCCGGGGTTTCCGAACGACTTCAGGGCATCGGCCTCGAGGTCGTCAGTGATCGAAACGCCATCGAAGCCGAACCGGTCGCGCAGCTCGCGGTCCGCGATCCTCCGCGACAGGCCGGCCGGCCGGCTCGCGTCGAGCGCCGGGTAGACGGCATTGGCCAGCATCACCAGCTCGGCGCCCGCCCTGACTGCAGGTCGGAACGCGGCCTCGTCGACGTCGCGGAGCGCCCCCGCACTGCGGGCGATGCTCGCCGTGCCGAAGTCGGTGTTCAGATCGGCCGCGCCGAATCCCGGGAAGTGCTTGAGCGTTGCTGCGACGCCCTCGGAGCGCAGCCCCTCGACGAACGCCGCAGTTCCGCGGCCGACCGAGGATGGCTGCTGACCGAAGACGCGGCCTTCCTCGACGAGCGCCGAACCGGGGCGCCCGACGTCGGCAACCGGCGCGAGGTTGACGTTGACCCCGGCGCGGCGGAGGGCCTTGCCGGTCTCCCGGCCCGCGCGGCGGATCGTGGAGGCCGGCTGCGCGCCGAGCTGGGTGGCGGACTGGCGGGGCGGCGCGTCCACGAGCCGGATGGCGCCCGTGCTGCGTCCGTCGCCGCCTTCCTGGTCGATCATGACCAGCAGCGGCGCGTCGATCGGGCTCTTCCGGGCCTCGCGCCGCAGGGCGTTCACGACCTTGCGGGCCGCGGCGATGGTCTCGCCGTTCTCGCGGAAGAGGATCACGCCGGCGACCTCGCCGCGACGGATGAGGCGCCGGATCGCCGGTCCGGGCGTCCGCGTGTCGCGGAAGGTCACGATCAGGTGCTGGCCGACGAGCTGCCGGTCGCTCAGCCGCGCACCGGGGCTCGACCGCTCAGGGGTGACCGTCGCGGCCGGGGTGGCCGCAGGCGCTGCTGGCAGCGTGGGGGTCGCCGTCGCGGTCGGCGTCACGGGACGTTCCGCACGCGGCTGGGGCTCGTCCTCGCCGCATCCCGCCACGGCGAGGCCGACCGAGGCGAGCAGTCCGGTGGCTGCGCGCCGCGGCGACCTGGGCGAGATCATTGGAACCGCGCGTCGCCGAAGCCGACCTCGAGCCCCTGCGTTCCTTCGAGCCACAGCTTCTGCTTCGGCGTGATCCGCATCACGAGCTTGCGCGCGGGCACCGAGTCGGGTGGTACAGACCGCGCCCATCCCGCCCCGTGCGATCGGCGCCTCGATCCGGAAGCCGGCGATCGTGGCGCCGATCATAGGGGTCGTCAGACACGCGGCGCGACCCCCGGAGGCGACGCGGCCGTCTGCTGCTGCGTCGCCAGGAAGCCGCCGATCGCACCGACGATGGCGCCGAACAGCAACGACGATACGAACAGGCTGTCGCCGCTGACGGTCGCGCCCGTGAACGCGTTGAGGGACCGCAGGAGGACGAACGACAGGGACCACACGACGCCCACGAGAGCGCCCCAGGCCGCCCCGAGCCCGGGTGACGGGGCCCCGACCGCTCGCGCGGTGGCGAAGCCTCCGTAGAGCGCCAGCAGCAGGGGGATGCCTACGGTGAGCACGAGAATGGGGAGGAATGCGATGATGCTGAGCGGCCCGGAGTAGTCGAAGATCCGGTGGTCCTCGGTCAGTTTGGCGGCGTCGCCCTTCTCGATCGCGTCGTCGCTCGGGACGAACACAGCGTCCTTCGCGGTCCCGATTGTGCCAAGACTGATGACCGTAAGACCGAACTCCGGCGCGAACAGCGGGGTTTCGACGACCGCCGCCACGGTCGATCGCTGAGTCTTCACGGACTCCTGCCCGCGGATGATCTGGACTTCGGCGTAGAAGGTCAGCAGCAGACCGCTGAGGACCACGGCGATCACGCCGGTCCGCAGCGGCTGCCGGACAGCCTGAAGCACCTTGACCGCGACGGGGGGAAGCAGACCCGAAAGGGTCTCGGGGGCGGTGTCGCGGAGCGACAGCCACGTCCCGACGAGCGCTCCGCACGCTGCGATGAGCGTGCCGGCAAGGATGACGCTGCCGTACTTGAACGCGATGTCCTGGCCTTCCACGTCGGCCTTGCCCAGGAGTGCGACGAGCAGGAGGAGGCATACGAACGGAACGACGACCAAGAGCGACGTGGCGAACCGCGTACGTACGTCAACGTCGGCGAGGCGTGCGCCCTCACGGCGCATGCCGAACGCGATCGCCCCGATCGGGACGATCGTGAAGATCATCGGGAGGTACGTGACGGAATCGCGACCCGGGAAGTCGGGGCGGGCCAGCGTTTCGGCGACCGTGAGCCGCAAGATCTCGCCGAGGCTGACGCGAGACTCGTCGAGCGCAGCGAACGAGAGTGCGCTCGGGACGCCGTCGCCGAGGCCGGGCGTGAGGACAGCGACGATGATCGCAACGACAAGCGACGCCGCAAGCCCGTACAAGGCGACGATGCCCGCAACGGTGACCGCAGGCGTCTTGAGCTGCGTCGCGAGCTGGCTCGTCAGGTCGGAAGCGCCTGGGTTGAGCTGGTCGATCCGCTGCGCGGCCTGGCGCGCCGCGTCGGCCGCACTTGGCCCGGGGGAAGGAGGAGGGGAGGCCGCGGGCGGCGGCGGGGTAGTAGGGGTGGGGGTCGCGTGCGGATCCTTGAACAGCCCCACGGTCGGGGGCGTCGGCTCGGTCGCCGCGGGGGCGATCGGCTCCTGCTTGGAACCACAGCTGGTGCAGAACTTCGATGCGGCCGGGACCACGGTCCCGCACTCGCCACAGAACACCTTGTCGGACATGTCTACTTCCTCACTTGCTGAGCGTATGCGGTGGTCGGGGGTCTATCACGGTCTGCATGGTTCTCACGGGCAGTCGGGGTCCGTGGACTCGGCGCCCGTGCCGTCGGCGTTGCGCCAGGTCTGAGCGTTATCACCCCAGCGCCAGCGCCAGCGTCCGCCACGCTTGACCATCACAGCGCGGCCGGAGAAGTGGCGGCAGGGCTCGCCGCCGGCGTCGCGCAGGAGGACGTCTACGTAGACCCAGTGCTCGTCACTGGAGACGCGCTTCTGGAGCCTGATTTCCCGGACGACGACGCTGGGCGACTCGGTCTCCCGCTGCTGGATCCAAGTCGCGCGAGCGCCGACGCTCTTCGGCGAGTCGGCGGCGTACACCTCGTAGGCGTCGCCGTAGCTGGCCGTGGACGAGTCCCGGTTCTCCCAGTGTCGGCGCATCGAGATCACGGAGCCAGGCGTCTTGACCGACGTCGGTGGCGCCGGGGTCACCGTGGGGTCCGGCTCCGTTGTCTGGACGGTGACGCCAGGCTCGGTCGTCGTGACCGTCGGAGACGTCGTCGTCGGGGTCGTCGCGGTCGGCGTAGCCTCGGTCGTCGGGGTCGTGACCGTAGGCGAGGTGTCGCTCGTGATCGACCCCGTCGACGAGGGATCGGCGGCCGCTACCCCGGCCGGAGCCTTGTCGTCGTCGCCCGAGAGCAGGACGGCAGCACCTGCTCCGGCCCCTCCGAGGAGCAGCACCACCGTGGCGACGACCGCGATCGTCCGCCCGCGGCGGGAGGAGCCTCCGGACACGGGTACGGCACCCGGACCACCCGGCGGCGGTGGCGTCGGCCGCACCGGGTCGTCCGCTCGGGGCCGTGGCTGGCCGTACGTCTCGGACGTGGGCAGGACCTGCGTCGTCGTGCTCGCGCACTCGCCGCAGACCGTCGATCCCGGCCCCGCGGGCGCGCCGCAGATGCTGCAGGGACCGCCGCCGGCGTAGGCCCGCGGCCGGGCGTCCGTGGGCGCCTCGTCCTTGCGCAGGTCTACGAGCGGGACCACACGCGATGGCTGGTGCGCCGCGGCCTCCTCGGAGAGCGCACCTCCGCAGCCGCGGCAGAAGCGCTGGCCGACGGGCGCGACCTGCCCGCAAGCGCCGCACGTCGGACCTGTGGTGGTTGGAGCCGGCGGCGCGACCGGTTCGGCGGCGGCCACCGCCTGGAGGCCGTTGCCGCAGCTGCGACAGAACTTCTGGCCGTCGGGCGATTCGATCGAGCACTTCGGGCAGGTGATCACAGGTCCGTCTCCCTAACGATGCCGTAGGTGAAAGCGAGCTCGACCACGCGGGCCCGCTTCTGATTCTGCGGAAGCTCCTCGACGCGGCAGCGCTGGAACCGCCCGCGCATGCGCGTCTTGATGGCGTCGGCTCCGTCTCCGATGACGGTCGTCCCGCCGAGGCCGTCGACCGGCTCGCGGAACACAGCGACGTCTCCCCTATGACCAGCGCGTCGCCGTTCTCGAGCCATTCGCGTGTCGTCACCCGGCGGCCGTTGAGGAACGTGCGGTTGTTGGAGAGGCCGTCGTCCTCGACGACCCGGCGGTTGCCGACCCGCTCGAGCATGGCGTGCGTTCGCGACGCCCGGGCGTCCCAGCCCAGGACGAGATCGCAGCTCGTGTGCCGGCCGATCGTCAGTCCGGCCTCTTCGGGGAGCGTGCTGATCACGAGGTCTCCTCCCGGAGGCCGGACGAGGACGAACGATGTTCCCGCGCGCTCGGCGACGAGCAGCGCCTGAAGCTCTTTCGGGCTCTCAGCCCGAGGTGGTTTCAACATCCCTAGTGCCGTGGCGGTTACCCGCTCGCGAGTGCCCCTGCTTCTAGTATTTTCGATTGCGCGCCAAACTACATGGTCACCCGGAGCATCGCCATGGCTCGCCGGCGCGGGCGGCGAGAGCGTTGGCACGGGCCAGCTCGACTATCTGGATACGGACTTCCGAAAGAATTCTGCGGGGCATCTGGATCTCCGGACCGCCGAAGACTCTAGAAACTCGACTTCATCGATGCCGGGCCTGTCCACCGGAACGAGGGAACTCCACTGCAGCATCCGTACTCCCCGTGATCGCCAGCTCCGAACAGTCTCACGCGCGCAGTACGGCTGATGCCCCGCACGTAGGCTGGCGGGATGCCCGTCGTCCCGCCGCCCCCCGTCGCCTTCCGCGGGCTCGCGGCGCGCGCCCGGGTCCATCGCCTCGCGGACCGGATCCTCACCGGCGACCAGCTCGTGTTCGAGCGCGCGACGGGCTCCGCGACGACGCAGGTGCTCGGCGCGTTCGCCGAGCTGTCGCTGGCCGAGGCGCTCGCGGCGGGTGGCCGTCGCGGCGCACGTGCTGCCGAGCTGGCCGACCGGGTCGGCGCGGACGCCGACGCGCTGCACCGGCTGCTGCGCGCCGCACACGCCGCTGGGGTCGTCCGTATGGACCGGCGCACCGGCCGCTGTCGTCTCACGCGGCTGGGCCGGACGCTCGCCGCCGATCACCCGCGCTCCCAACGCGACTGGTGCATCTACATGGCGTCGCCGGCGACGACGGCCGCGTGGGCCGGACTGGCCGAGGCTGTCCGCACCGGCGAGAGCGCGTTCCCGCGGGTGCACGGTCGCTCCGTGTGGGAGCACTTCGCGCAGCACCCAGCGCAGGAGGCGACCTTCGCGGGCGCGATGCGGCGCCTGACCGAGACGTTCGCGCCGGCGCTCGCGTCGTCGTACGACTGGCCTCGGGGCGCGACGGTCTGCGACGTCGCCGGCGGGGTCGGGACCCTGCTGGCCGCCGTACTGGACCACGATCCGTCCCTCCGCGGCGTCCTCGTCGACGGGCCGGGCGTGCTGGAGGAGGCGCGCGGCTTCCTCGACGCGCGCGGCCACCGCGACCGGGTCGAGCTCGTCCCGGGGGACCTCTTCGAGGGGTTCGCGGTGCGCGCCGACGTCTACCTGCTCAAGGACGTCCTGCACGACTGGGACGACGAGCGCTGCGCGCGCATCCTGCGCGCCGTCCGCGACGCGGCCGAGGTCGGCGCCCGGGTGCTGCTCCTCGAGACGACGCAGGAGCCGCACGCACCGCACCCGTTTGCGGCCTTCGAGGACCTGCAGATGCTCACCCAGTGCGACGGGGGCCGGCAGCGGTCCGTCGCCCAGCTGCAGGCGCTGATGGTCGCCGCCGGCTTCGCCGCCGGGAGCGTGCGCGAGACGCTCTCGCACACGCTCGTCGAAGGCGTGGCCGGCCCTCAACCCCCGCGCTGACGGCGCAGCGCGCGCCAGCCGTTGTCGAGCACCGCGTGGGCGAGCGCGACGAAGGCCGGCTCGCGCACGTCCGGGTCCTTGCCCGCGCCGAGCCGGTAGATCTGGCGTGTGTGCCAGTAGAGATCGGTCAGTCCGTCGAGCTGCTTGTTTCCGATCCTCTTCTCCCCGGCGCGGACGCTCTCGCGCGAGCCGTCGAGGAGACCGGCGGGCCCGTCGGTGTCGACGGTCAGTGGCCGCCCGATGCCGATCACGTCGATCGCGCCGGACTTCAGCGCCGCGCGCATCGCGCCGACGTTGCGGAAGCCGCCGGTGAGCATCAGCGGGATGGAGGTGCGCTCGCGGACCTGCTCGGCGTAGTCGAGGAAGTACGCCTCACGCTGCTGCGTCGAGGTCGATGCCGACTCCAGGCCGACCATCGCCGGGGCCTCGTAGGTGCCGCCGCTGATCTCCAGGAGATCGATGCCGACGGGGGCGAGCGCCTCGACGACCGCCATCGACTCCTCCTGCGTGAAGCCGCCGCGCTGGAAGTCCGCGGAGTTGAGCTTCAGTCCGACGGCGAACTGCGGCGACACGGCGGCGCGGATCGCCCGCGCGACCTCGAGGAGGAACCGCATGCGCTTCTCGGGCGTCCCGCCCCAGTCGTCCTGGCGCTGGTTGGCGAGCGGGGACAGGAACTGGCTGACGAGGTAGCCGTGGGCGCCGTGGATCTGCATCCCGTCGAACCCGGCGCGCTCGAGCACCGCGGACGTGGTCGCGAACCGCGCGACGATGTCCTCGATCTGCGCGGCGGTGAGCTCACGGGGCGTGACCGCACCTGGGACCTTCGGCCGGATCGGGGACGGCGCGACCGAGTGCTTGCCCGCGATGCGCAGCGACTGCCGGCCGGGATGGTTGACCTGGGCCCAGATCCGCGCCCCGCCCGCCCTCGCGGCGGTCGCCCAGCGGGTCAGGGCCTCGAGGTCGCGATCGTCGTCGATGACGACGTTGTGCGGCTCGCCGAGGTGGTCCCGGTCGACCTGCACGTTGCCGGTGATGAGGAGGCCGCTGCCGCCGCGGCCCCAGCGGCCGTAGAGCGTCTCGAGCGCGACGGTGGGCCGGTTGCGCCGGTCGCCGAGCTGCTCGCTCATCGCCGCCTTCGCGAACCGGTTCGCGAGCTCCTGGCCGTTGGGGAGGACGAACGGCTCGGCGAGCGGATCGCCGATCCCCGGGGTCGCGAGCGCGGGCGTGGTGTCGGTCATGGCCGAAAAAGCTACTAAGACGTAGCTTGGTGTGCCGCGGTGCCAATCCGCGGCGGGCGTCGGAACAAGCCAACTTTCGTTACCGGGCTGCGTTGTATCGGTGTAGGGCAGGCAAGCTGAGAGGTCGCATCATCGGGCCTCGAGGAATCCCGACGGGTCGGCGGCAGGGAAACCGTCCATTCCCCTGTTCGTCGTGGGTCCCGGAGTCGCAGGCGATGCACTCGGCGTTCGCGTCGTGGTGTCGTGACGGGGTCTCCGGGGCCCGCCCGCGGGGTGTCATCGCGCGGCGTAGGCTGCGCGCATGACCCTCACCAACCACCAGGTCCGACTCGCCTCCCGCCCCGTCGGACTCCCCACCGACGACAACTGGGCGTTCACGGAGGAGCCGGTCGGCGAGCCCGGCCAGGGCGAGGTGCTGGTGAAGATCTCCCACATCTCGCTCGACCCCGCGATGCGCGGCTGGATGAACGACGGGCGGTCCTACATCCCGCCCGTCGGGATCGACGAGGTGATGCGCGCCGGGACGGTCGGCGAGGTCGTCGCCTCGCAGAACGAGCAGCTGCCGGTCGGGACGCACGTCGTCGGCGCGCTCGGCGTCCAGGAGTACGCGATCAGCGACGGTGCGGGCCTCACCCCCGTCGACCCGGCGCTCGCGCCGCTCCCGACGTACCTCGGCGCGCTCGGCATGCCCGGGATGACCGCCTACTTCGGCCTCCTCACGGAGGGGAAGCCGCAAGAGGGCGAGACGGTCGTGGTGTCCGGCGCAGCGGGCGCGGTCGGCACGGTCGTCGGCCAGATCGCGAAGATCAAGGGCTGCCGCGTGGTCGGCATCGCCGGGGGCGAGGAGAAGTGCCGACTGCTCATCGAGGAGTTCGGCTACGACGCCGCGATCGACTACAAGGGCGCCGACGTCGGCAAGGCGCTGCGGGAGCTCGCGCCGAAGATCGACGTCTACTTCGACAACGTCGGCGGCGACATCCTCGACGCCGCGCTGACCCGGCTCAACCGTGGCGCCCGCGTCGTCATCTGCGGGGCGATCAGCCAGTACAACGCGACCGAGGCGGTGACCGGCCCGTCGAACTACCTCTCGCTGCTGGTCAACCGCGCCACGATGAAGGGCATGGTCGTCTTCGACTACGCCGACCGCTACGCGCAGGCCGCGCAGGAGATGGCCGGCTGGATCGCGGATGGCCGTCTCGTGGCCCGCGAGGACGTCGTGAGCGGTGGCGTCGCCGCCTTCCCCGACACGCTGCTACGGCTCTTCCGCGGTGAGAACACCGGCAAGCTCGTGCTCGCCATCTGACCGGCCGCCGCGCGGGCGCAGGCCGACGCTCAGCCGGTCGTCACCCGCGCGGTGCGCGCGACGACCCGTGGCGTGCCCCGGGGAGCGCGAACCGTCGCCCGCAGCGTGATGCGCGCCCCGCGGCGCAGGACCCGCCGGGCGCGCGCCCCGGCGATCCGCGGGCGGACGGTCCGGGTCTGACCGGCCCGCAGCGTGAGCGTCGTGCGCGGCAGCAGCCGGACGCCGGGGCGGCCCGCGGCAGCGCGCGTGCGGACGTCGAGCTGCACCCGGACGGTGAAGGGCTCGGCGTTACGGACCGTCACGGAGAGACGCCCGGAGCGGCGGCGCACCGTTGCCGGGAGGCGGACGAGCGGCGTGCGGCCGAAGCTCTGCCGCACGGGCGTCGGGGTGCCGCTGCCCGGGCCGGGTGTTGGTGTCGGCGTGGCGGTCGGGGCGGGCGTGGGGGTGGCCGGCGGCGCGGCCGGGGGTGCCGTCACGGTGGCGACCACCACCCGGCGCGTTGCCGCGGCGCCCTGCGCGAAGACGAGGTGGCTCGTGCCCGTCGGCTCGGCGGCGGCGGTGATCGACTCGGTGTCGTTGAAGACGACGGGCCCGCCGCCGGGGACCGACACCGTCTCGGGCGCGCCGAGGGCGCCCGCGCCTGCGGCGACCTCGACCGTCTCGTCCTGCCCGGCGGGGGTGCCCTGCCAGGCGACGACGCCGAAGCCGCCGTCGCCGATCGCCGCGACCGGCGTCGAAGCCCCGGTGGGCGTGCCGGCGTCCGCCCGCGCCCCACCGCTCCAGGCGCCGCCGGCGAGCCGCGAGGTGAAGGTCTGGAAGCTCAGCTGCCGCGGCATGCCGACGAGGCCGTGCACACCGTTGCGGCTGACCGCGATCGCCGGGAACTCCGACCCCTCCACCGGGTCCGCGCCGAGACCGTCGACGACCTGCGGGGCGGTCGGGGCGCCGCCGCCGGCGGGCAGTGCGCGGACGAGATCGCGCGGCCGGTCGGTGGCGCCGTAGGTGAAGACCTGCCGGAACGCGACGTGTGCGGTCCCGTCGGCGGCCGCGGCGATGTCCGTCATGTCGCCCATGCCGGCGCGGGGCCGCCCGTCGAGCGTGTCGACGGTGAGCTCGACGGGCGGGCCGACGGTCGTCCCCGTGAGGCGCCGGGCGAGGACGTCGGTCACGCCGCCGCCCTCGCTCTCGGTCCACGTCATCACCGCGCCGCCGGGGTACGCGGCCACGTCGGACTCGGTCATGCCGCCGGGCAGCGCGGCCTCGTCGGTGGGCGTGCGGTCGAGGATGCCCACGGGGTCGATCGCGTTGGCGCCACCGCCGAGCAGGCTCCAGTCGCCGGCCGGGGTCGGGAGGTGCGCAGCGCGGACGTTCGCCGCCTCGGTGAAGCTCACGTAGGCGCTGCCGTCGGGCGCCGCGTCGAGGTCGTAGGCGCTGACGACGTTCAGGTCGACGATGTTCTTCGTCACGAACGGCTGGCTCGCCGCCGGCGACGCTGCGGCCTTCAGCAGCGTGGTCGCCGCGCCCACCCGCCACGAGACGATCAGCCCGCCGCCGGGGAAGGCCGCGACCTTCGGGTCGAGAGTCCGGTCGCCCGCGCCGTTGCCGGTCGAGAGCTGCTGGGGCGCCGCCCATCCGGTCGCCGTGCGGCGGCTCAGGAACACGTGGTCGACCGCGCCGACCGCCTTCGTGTAGACCAGCCCGCCGGTGCCGTCGGAGGCGAGGTCGACGCCGCCGGTGACGCGGACGTCCGGGCCGGGACCGTCGAGGGTGAGGACCTCCGCGGCGTGGCCGGCCGCGGGCAGGGCCGCCCAGGAGGTCGTCACGAGCAGCGTGGTCAGGACGGCGCGGGAAGGGAGCACGGGACGATCCTCTCGGAGGGGGTGTGTCCGTACAACCGGGCCGTCGTGCCGGGCTTACGCCCGGAACGACTGAAGCCCCGCTCGTGTGACGAACGGGGCTTCGGTGGTGTGGTGCGAGTCGGTGGCTAGTTGTGCCTGAGGTAGCCGCCGCAATGCGGGCAGCTCGCTCGATCCGAGACGCGTGCCGACGGCCAGAGGCGCAGGCACTTTGCACAGAGGACTTTCATAGTCCTCCTCTCTTCGTGATGGGTGTGTCGACTCCTACTGTAGTCGACAGGTCTACCCGGGATCTGAAGGGGCAAGCGCCCGGCGACGCGCCTGGCGCCGGCGCCGCAGGCGGATGAGCAGCGCGATCCCGCCGACGGCCAGCGCGAGGACCATCAGCACCGCGAGCAGCGGAGCCGTGATCGCCAGCACCGCGAGCCCGAGCGAGCCGGCGTCCTCGAACAGCGACAGGACTGGGTTGCCGATGCCGCCGGTGAGCACGGTGGCGAACGGCCGCAGCGCCGATCGCTCGGCGTGGATCGACAATGCGACCACCGCCCCGGCGCCCGCGAGCAGAGGCTCGGGGACGTCGGCGCCGGCCTGCGCGGCGGCGACGACCGCGCCCGCGACGGGATGCACGACGGTCCCGACCGCGTGCAGCACATGGTCGACCGCGGGGATCTTGTCGCCGACGAAGTCGACGGCGAACAGGAGCGCGAGGACCGCGAGCACCGGCACCTCGCCGAGCACGTCGAACGACCCGCCGAGCTCGAGGCTGCCGTTGCGTGACGCGATCCCGGTGGCCAGCAGCGGGAGCCAGGCGTTCAGCCCGGCGGCGCCGGCAAGCCCGAGCGCCGCCAGCGCGGCGCCGGTGGCGGTGGCGATGTCCACGGCGCTGATCGTACGCCCGACCCGCTGCCGCTACCGCTTGGGACGGAGCGTGCGAGCCGGTCCGCCGAGCGCGGCGAGCCGGACGACCCGCGACCGCGTGCTGCTGCGCGCCCGACGACCCGCGGCGCCGTCACGGGCGGTCACGGTCACGAGGACGCGGACGACGCGGCGCCCGTCGCGGCCGGCCAGTGCGCGGCGGAGCCGCTTGGGAGCCGTGAACGTCGCCGCCCTGCTCTTCCCCCAGGGAACGTTCACCGGCGCGCTGCCCAGCGAGGCGTTCTTGCCGAAGCGGTTACGCCCTCGACCGATCGGCTGACGGGCCTTGAGCGTCACGCGGCCGACGCAGGCGCGGGCGCGGTAGACGCAGCGCACGCGCAGCGAGATGCGGCCGTTGCGTCGGATGAACGCGACCGCTTCGGGCAGCTGGAGCTGTGGGGCGACGTCTGGGTCCCCGCCGCCTCCCGGGCCGGGACCGTTCGCGGCGCTGGACGGGACCGGACCCTGCGCCGGTGCCGGCGGCGGGAACGGAGCGGCGAACGTCGGCTGTGGCTCCGGGGACCCCGAGGGCGGGGGAGGGGGCGGCGTGGGTGCGGGTGTCGGGCTCGGGGTCGGCTGCGGGGTCGGCTGGGGCGTGGGCTGCGGTGTCGGTTCCGGGCTTGGCGTGGGTGTCGGTTCGGGGCTCGGCGTCGGCGTGGGTTCGGGGCCGGGCGTGGGGCTCGGTTCCGGGGTCGGCGCGGGTGTCGGTTCGGGGCTCGGCGTGGGAGCTGGGGTCGGGGCCGGGGTGGGCTGCGGGGCCGGGGTGGGCTGCGGAGTCGGGTCGGGCGAGGGCGTGGGGGTCGGGTTCGTCACCGGTATGGCCGGGGGCGTGGGTGCGGGCGTCCCCCCACCGATCGGGCCGGGAGTTCCGGCGGAGCCGCGCTCGACCGTCTCGCACCCGGGCTGCACGGGGTCGATCGCGTCGACGACCGCGCGGTCGCCGCGGTCCGGCACGTCACCCTGGGTGTTGCACCGCAGCTGGCCGTCGACGACGTCGTCGCGCGCCAGGAGCAGGTCGGTACCCGCTGCACCGAACAGGGAGTCGACGCCGCCCCCGCCCTCCAGCACGTCGCCGGAAGAGCCCCCGCGGAGCACCTCGGAGGCCGGGCCGCCGATGAAGTCGACGCTCGAGGCACTCTCCGACTCGACGATCTCGACGCCCGCGACCAGGTCGCGTCCGTTCGGACCCGGGGGGCATTCCAGCCGGCCCTCCGGCGCCTCGACGATGCGGGACACGGAGAAGCGGAGGATCTGGTCGTCCGCCTCGCCGCCGTCGTTGCAGAGGAGGTCGCCGAGGGTGACGGTGCCCAGCGCGTTGGGGAGCCGGTCGAGGCCGGGACCGCCGGAGATGATGTCCCCGCCCGGCCCGGAGACGAGCAGATCGTCCCCGGGGCCGCCGAGGAAGGTGTCGTCGCCGCGGGCAGCCGACGTGTCGGTCAGGGTGTCGGAGCCGCCCAGGCCCTCGAGGACGTCACGGCCGGGGCCCCCGTCGATCCGGTCGGCCCGAGGTCCGCCGATGAGGCGGTCGTCGCCTTCCCCGCCGCGGATGTCGACGGGCAGGGTGGTCGGCCCCTTCGGGAAACTGGCGAACGCGAAGAGCCTGCTCGCGTCGACGACGTCGTTCCGCCCGCTCAGACGCACCTCGACGCCGGAGATGCCGGTGATCGGACACGTCACTGATGCCGGCTGCCCGTTCACGAGCTCGACGGCACAGCCGTCAGGGTCGGCCGGGTCCCGGAGACGGACCGCGGGGGGGAAGACGCCGTCGAACCGGCGCTGAACATTCGCGACCCGCAGCCGGGTCTGGTCGCCCTTCGTCACGAACGAGAGCGTGACGCTGTTCTCGCTGTCGTCGCCGACGACGAAGATGGGTCCGTCGCCCAGTGGGGTCCCCCCGAAGTCCGTCAGACGCCCGTCGCCGACGGTTACCGTCGCTGACGCCTGCGCCGCCAAGGCGAGCGGGATCAGGAGCGCCGACCCCAGCACCACGCTCCGGAAATGTCTCGTCCAGCAGCTCGAGATGCCAGAACCTGGTCCCATGCCCGCACCCTACTCCCGCATGGCGGAAACGGGCAACGTTGCTGGTCTTACGACGTCCGCGGCGCCCGCCTGCCGGCGGTGCGCTCAGACGGTGATCCGCACGGTCCGCTGCACACGGCGTAGGTTGCCCGAGCGGTCGCGCACGACGAGCACGACGTCGAGCCGTTCGGTGTCGGTGCCCCGCAGGGTGCGTCGCAGGTCTGCGCGGTCCGTCGGGGACAGACCCGCCCGCACGGTGATCCGCCGACCCTCCTTGCGCGTGGCCACGGTCGGCGCGACGTCGCTGTCCGGCACCGTGACACGGACCGCCGCGACCGAGCACGTCCGGCTGCAGGTCGCGGTCAGCCGCACCGCCCCGGCCCGCGCGACCGGCACCCTGCTCGGCGCCCGCACGGTCACCCGCGGCGCCTCGCCGACGAACGTCGAGCGTGGTGGCAGGGTTCGAAGCCAGAGTGCGCTGCCGGTGGTCACGGGCCGACCGGCCAGGAACAGCGCCGCCAAGCGCCCGGACCCGAGCGGCAGCAGGGCGGTGCCGCCCGCGAACAGCGCGCCGGGCACCGCGGAGACCGGGAACGGCGCGGATGGCGCGCCGCCCGCGGTCGTCGGGATCCGGACCCCGACGAGACGTCGGAAGCCGTCCACGTAGGTCACGGTCGCGATGCCCTGAACCACCGCCACACGCTCGTCCGCGGTCAGCGCCGCGCGGCGCGCGGCGCTGGGCGCGAAGACCTCGGCCGCGGCGGCGCCGGGACGCAGTCGCGCCATGCCGATACCGGAGATCCGGCCGTCGTCGCGCGCACCGGTCTGCAGCGCGACGACCCGTCCCCACGCGACCACGAACGTCCCGTCGTCACCGGCCGCGACGGACGCGTCGAGCGTGCCGACCTGCCGGCGCAGGTTCGCCGGCAGCCGCGGCGCCTCGAACTGGAGCACCTCCCCAACGGGTGCACCGCTGGCGTCCAGGCGACGGGCGAGCACGGTCTCCCGCAGGTCCCCGCCCGCGACCGGTGCTCCGCTCCAGACGACGAGGGCCTCGCCGTTCGGGGCAATCGCGAGTCGGGGAGCGCCGAACACGGGGCCCGCGGGAGCGACCGGCACCGCCGGACCGAGCGGGGCGCCACCGGGCCCGAGCGCCCGCACCTGTACGGTCGCGACATCTGACGAGTCGGAGGCGCGCGCGGTCGAGGCGAGCAGCACCCGTCCGCCGCGTGGGTCATGCACGAGGACCGACGGGGTCCCGGGGTCGAGCGTCACGGTGCCCCCCGTCGGCGCACCGGTGGCATCGAGCACGTTGACGACCATCGCGCTCCCGTCGGCGACGGACACTGCGAGAAGCCCACCGTTCGCCGCCGGGTCGGGCCCGAGCACTCCGGGGGATCGGTCGAGCCTCCGCCCCGGGCCGACGAGGCGCGCATCGCGGTCCAGGCGCAGAAGGCGAACGCGCGCGGGAGGGTCGGATGGCAGGAACCCACCGACGGTGTCCCGCACGACAAGGGCGGCCCCGCCGTCGGGGAGAGGCGTCGCGTCGACCGGACCGATCGCCCCCGGTCGAACCACCTCCACCTGCTCGCCCGTGCGCGGCGCGGCGGCCACCGCCGACGAAGCCGCTCCGAGCACAGCCACCACGACTGTCGCCACGACGTGCCCTCTGGTCATGGCGCCACTCTCCCACACCCGCGCGCACCGACTCAGAGGAAACGAGTCCTGCACCAGGACTCCTCAGCCAAAACAATCCCCGGGGGTGCGGAGTGCCAACGCCACAGGGGAGGCGGGTCGGGACGTGACGTTCCTCTGAGCGGCGTCCGACGCGTAGCCGGAGGCGAAGCGTCGTAGCGAAGAGGAATGTCACGGCGCGACCCGCCGGGTGACCAAGAAGAAAGGCGGCCCCGAAGGACCGCCTCTCTCAGACCCTCAATCCATCAGAAGGTCTCAGCCACACCCGGTGTTGTAGCCGCAGCTTGCGCACGTGTGGCACGCCCCGGTCCGCTGCATGGTCGCGTTGCCGCACTGCGGGCACATCTCGCCGGTCGGGTTGGCCTTCGCGGCCGCCTTGACGACCTTGATCGGCGGCAGCTCCAGCCCGGTGGCCGACGTGGCGGCGGCCTGGTTGGGCGGGGTCTGGCCGTCGGTGTCGCTGCGGTAGGCCATGTCGTTGACGGCCTGCTCGGCGCGGACCGCGGGGGTCAGGATGCCGAGCTCCCGCTGGACGTCGACGTCGCAGAAGCGCGACGCCAGCCAGCGCATGATGTAGTCGGGCAGCGACTTCGCGAACGGGATCTCCGCGTTGCCGGTGATGCCTTCGGGCTCGAAGCGCATGTACGCGAACTTCTCGACGAGCGTCTCGAGCGGCACCCCGTACTGCAGGGCGATCGAGATCGAGGTCGCGAACGAGTTCATCATGCCGCGGAGGGTGGAGCCCTCCTTGCCGATGTCGGTGAGGAAGATCTCCCCGACGGTCCCGTCCTCGTACATGCCGGCCGTGATGTAACCGTCGTGCCCGGCGATCGAGAACTTGTGCGTCAGCGACTTGCGCTCACGCGGCATCCGCCGGCGGGCGGGCGCCTCCTTGGCAGCGGCGATGAGGCCCGCGGCCTTCGTCTCGACGAGCGCCTCGAGCTCGGCCTGCGTGACGACGAGGGAGCCCTCCGGCACCACGATCGCCTCGCCGGTGGTCGCGTCGACCGCGGTCTCCTTCGAGGTCGAGTGGACCTGGATGTTCTTCGAGCCGTCGCGGTAGATCGCGAGCGCCTTGATGCCGAGCTTCCAGGCCTGCGTGTACGCGTCCTGGATGTCCTCGACCGTCGTCTCCTCCGGCATGTTCACCGTCTTGGAGATCGCGCCCGAGATGAACGGCTGCACGGCGCCCATCATCTTGATGTGGCCCATGTGGCTGATGGCGCGGTCGCCGACGGCGACGTCGAACACGGGGAGGTGCTCGTCCTTGAAGCCGGGCGCCCCGATGATCGTGTTGTGCTCGGCCACGAAGGCCTCGATCTGCTCGATCTCGTGGTCGGCGTAGCCGAGCGTCTCGAGCGCGAGCGGGACGGTGCGGTTGGCGATCGTCATCGAGCCGCCACCGACCAGCGTCTTGTACATGACCAGCGAGAAGGCCGGCTCGACGCCGGTCGTGTCGCAGTCCATGAGGAACGAGATGGTGCCGGTCGGCGCCAGGACGGTGGCCTGGGCGTTGCGGTAACCGTGGACCTCGCCGAGCGCGACGGCCTCTTCCCAGGACGACCGGGCGGCCTCGAGCAGGCTCGTGTCCGAGCAGGTGGACCTGGGGATCTGGTGGCTGGCGTCGCGGTGCATCCGCATGACCGCGTTGTGCGGCTCGCGGTTCTCGTCGTAGCGCTCGTACGGGCCGATCGCGGCGGCGACCTTCGCGGACTGCGCGTAGGAGCGGCCGGTCATCAGCGCCGTGAGGGCGGCGGCGGTGCCGCGACCCTCGTCGGAGTCGTACGCCATCCCGTTGGCCATGAGGAACGCGCCGAGGTTGGCGTAGCCCATGCCGAGCTGGCGGAACGCGCGGGCGTTGACGCCGATCTCCTCGGTGGGGTAGCTCGACGGGCCGACGATGATCTCCTGCGCGAGGAACACGACGTCGATCGCGTGCTGGTAGGCGGCCACGTCGAGGGTGCCGTCCGGCTTGCGGAACTTCATGAGGTTCAGCGACGCGAGGTTGCAGGCCGAGTCGTCGACGTGCATGTACTCGCTGCAGTTCGCGACGACGGCGCCGTCGACCATGTACGAGTGGTGCAGCGGCTCGGACAGGTTGTAGACGACCTCCTGGCCGTCGTCCTCACGCGAGACCAGCGCCGAGCCGACCTTCGTGGCGTAGCGGGCGGTCGTGTCGAGGAGCGTCGCGAGCGCTGCGTTCTTGCGCGGCGTCGAGAACCCGATCGTCTCGGCGAACCGCTCCATGTCGGTACCGGAGATCCGCAGGTCGAAGCCTTCGCGGGTCTCGTAGGTGACCGACGTACCGTCGGCCCGCACGTAGGAGAACGTCGACTCCTTCGCCTCCGTGGTCCGATAGATCGTGCCCCGGATACCGAACGTGCTCAGCATGCGCAGGACGTCGCGCAGGAGCGCGTCGCTCCGGCTGCCCAGACCGACGTAGCGCGTCGCCTTGCCGCCTCCCTCGATCCGGGCCACGCAGCCGTCGGCGCCGAACAGGCCGCGCAGGTACGAGGCCTGCACCTCGGTCGGGGCAGCGAACAGCGACGCGGGGACGCGCTTGTCGTGGGCGCGGGCCGTCGTGACGCCGAGTCCGGTCAGCAGCTCCCGCACCGCGGACGAGCCGACGCGCAGCTGTGCCGTGCCGTTGTCCATCTCCTGACGGGAGGCGTGGCCGACGAGCTCGGCCAGCATGCCGCGGTGCGACGCATCGAGCCCGTCGGCGATGTCGTCGCCGCCGTAGACCCAGACCGACGAGGAGTCGGTCATGGCGCCGTCACCGGTGAGGTGGCCGAGCAGCTCGCCGAGACCTTCGCTCCAGGTGCGGGGCAGCGGGCGCTCGATGACCGAGCCTCCGGCCGCGAAGCTCCTGGCGGGTGCCTCGACGGCCACGGGCAGCTCCCACGACGCCGCCGACGCGGGCGTGGCGCTGTCGGAGAACAGCACGCGGTCGTCGGTCGTGAGCGACTCTGCCGCGACGTAGCCGCGGTTGACCGTCCACAGCTTGTGGTTCGGGGTGCAGCGCAGCTCCTGGCCGTTGGCGAACCGCAGGCGCATGATCGGCTTGACGCCGTTCTCCATCACCTTCAGCGGGGTGGTCGCGAGGACGCCCTCGCCCTTCGGGGCCGGCGCGGCGCCGTTCTCACCCGCGGTCGCGCGGTGCGTGTACACCTGGATGTCCTGCTCGCCCGCCGTCCAACGGGCGTACAGGTCCCCGATGGGCATGAGGCCCTTGGTGGTGTGCACGCGGGCGTCCGCCGGGAAGCACGGGTTCGACGCGTTGATGCGCCCCGAGTTCGGGCACGTGTGCCACTCGTTGATCGTCGTGTCGTACTGGACGCCCGGGTCCGCGCAGCGCCACGCGGCGTCCGCGATCTCGCGCATGAGCTCACGCGCGTCGATCAGGTCGCCGATCGGCTCACGCGTCAGGCGCGAGGTCGTGCGCCACTCGGCGCCGTCCTCGACGGCGTCCATGAACGCGTCGTTGACGCGGACCGAGTTGTTGGCGTTCTGGTACTGGATCGACTGCATGCCGTCGCCGTCGAGCGACATGTCGAAGCCGGCCTTGGCCAGCGCACGGGCCTTGTCCTCCTCCTTGGCCTTGCACCAGATGAACTCGCGGATGTCGGGATGGTCGACGTCCAGGACGACCATCTTCGCCGCGCGACGCGTCTTGCCGCCGGACTTGATCGTGCCGGCCCAGGAGTCGGCGCCGCGCATGAAGGAGACGGGGCCCGAGGCGGTGCCCCCCTTGCTCAGCTGCTCGGTGCTGCCGCGGATGTTGGAGAGGTTGATGCCCGACCCGGAGCCGCCGCGGAAGATGCGGCCCTCGCGCGTGTTCCAGTCGAGGATCGAGTCCATCGTGTCGTCGACGGAGAGGATGAAGCAGTTGTGGACCGCGACGTTGTTCGTGAGGTACTCACCGGACTCGGTCTGGATGTCGTACACCTCCATCTCCCCGAGGAGCTCGATCGTGACGATCTCCTCTTCGCGGAGATCCGGGCAGCGCTTCGGGTTGCGCAGCTCGAGCGTCTCGAGCAGCCTGGCCTGCTTCGCGGTGCTGACGAACCCGACCAGCTCAGCGAAGCGCACGCGCTCGGAGCCGATCGACACTTGGACCTCGTGGAGGTCGTGCCGATCGCTCCGCGGGTCGGTCTTGCGGATGCGGCGGGAGTAGATGCCCAGCACCCCCAGGAGGTTCTGCACGTCCTCGGTCCAGCGCTCGCCGATCACGGCGAACGCGACGCGGCCGCTCTCCTGCCCGCGGTCGCGGCGGACGGTGACGAACCCGTCGGCCTGGAAGATGCTGCGCAGGTAGGCGCTGATCTCCTCGTGCGATGCCGTCCACAGCGTCCCGGGGACGCGGATGTCGGTGCCGCGGGCGAGGAGGCCGAACTGCTCGACGAACCCGCGCAGCTCCTCCCCATAGAGGCGGATGCGCCGCAGGTCGATGCTCTTGTCCTGCGTCTCGACCGCGCGCTCGTGACGGTGCACCTCCGGGAAGGCGACGTCCAGGTGCTCGAGCACCCATGCGCGCTCGTCGGCGCCGGCGACGAGGAACTCGAGCGTCAGCGAGCGGTTCGTGCCGTGGTCGTACTGGCCGACGAAGCCGTCGGCCTGCAGCCAGCCGGCGAGCGCCGCGTACGCGACGGCGAGCCGGTCGGGGGCGGTCGGGAGCGTGTCGTCATCCGCCGGGAGACCGGGGGCGCCGGCGGCGACGAGCGCCGGGGCGGCGACCTTGGCGCGGTGCGGGTGCAGGTGCATCCGCATGCCGGGCTCCAGCTGGTCGACGCGGAGCCACGAGGGCGCGCTGCGGCGCGCCGGGGCCGCCTTGACGACGTGGTCCGGGGTCGCCTCGACGAATGAGCCGTTGCGCAGCGTGACGCGGTAGACCGGCTTGCGGCCGTTGGCCTTCGTGGCGACGATCCGTGTCACGCCGTGCGCGTCGTACACCTCGCGGCCGACCTGGTCGTCTTCGACCAGCTCGCCCATCGGCACCATGCCCTCGGGCGTGGAGATGAGCGCGTCCCACGGCTGGCAGGCCGAGCACTGCGGCTGCTCCTCGAACCCGACGTTGAACCAGACGGGCGAGTTGAACGCCGCCATCTGGTTGAGCAGGATGAACGAGAGCTCGGCCTCGAACGCGTCGCCGTCCTCGGCGGTCGCGAAGTAGCCGCGCTGGCGACCCCAGTCGGCGATGGTGCCCGCGACGCGGGTGATCATCTGCTTGACCGAGCGCTCGCGCGCGGGAGAGTCCATCTGCCCGCGGAAGTACTTCTGGGCGACGATGTTGGTGGCGTTGAGCGACCAGGACGCGGGGAACTCGACGTCCTGCTGCTCGAAGGAGCCGACCGACGCGGTGCGCAGCTCCCACTCGACCTGGTCGTACGGGTGGACTCCCGGGGTCGTGAAGAAGCGACGCACGGCCAGCGGCTCGCCGCTCCGGACGTCGGTCGAAAGTGCCGTCTGCGGGGTGCTGTCCATCAAGCCTGCTCCTCGTGGTCTGGCCGCTTGATCCTGAAGGAGCGGCCTGCGGTTCGGTCGGTGCGTCGGGGCTGAGGAGTATCCGACAGTGGTCGGACGACTTCGCGGCCTGTGGCGACCGTTTCCCGGAGGATGCGGGAACAAATATTCTAGCGCGGCGGCAACGCCGACCAGAGCACGTAGCGCCCGTCGCGGAACAGCTCCGGCAGGCCCTCCATGCACGCCGCCAGCGCCGTTCCGCGAGGCGTCGCCGGCTGGATCTGCGCGACCACCCAGCCGAACTCCCGGCGGGCGCGCGTCGTGGCGCAGTCCTCGTCGGCGGGAATGAGCAGGACGCGGTGCTGCAGACGCTCGCCGACGAGCGAGCCGAGCACGGCGGGGGCCATCGCGACGTCGCGGCCGTCCCCGAACGTGAACGCCGGCTCGCGCAGGATCGACCCCAGGATCGGACGGTCGAACAGCTGCAGTCCGGCGTGGCGCAACAGATACCCCTCGGCCTGCCCGGCGAGGATCACGGTCACGAAGGCGGCGGTGGCGATCGGCGCCAGGCGCGTCAGCCGCAGGCGCGCGTCGACGCGCGTGGTCCAGGGGGAGATCCAGACGACCCCGGCGCCCAGCAGGGCACCGAAGACGATCGTGCCGACCGACGGCGTGTACGGGAAGCCCAGCTCGGCCATCCGCAGGACCGACACCGCGACGGCGAGCATCAGGAACCCCGTCCCGACGCGGCGCACCCAGGTGCCCGCGCCGGACGTCGCGACCGCGATCGCGACCGTGGCGCAGGCCAGCGCGGGGAGGAGGTACCGGGTGGCGCCGACCGCGAGGGCGTCGCCGAGCTGCTGGATCCCCGTGTACGGCGCGTTCATCCAGACCAGCACGCCGAGGACGGTCGCGGCCAGGAGCACGAGGGCGCCGCGGGTGCGTCGCAGCAGCGGGACGACGACCGCGCCGGCCAGCAGCCAGGCGCCGCCGGAGAGCGTCTCGAGGTAGAGGTCCTCGCGGCCGGAGAGCATCGCCGACGGGTCGTCCAGGAAGGAGCCGTCGAACCCGCGCAGCGCCGGCGGCAGCGGGTCGCTCCCGGGCCCCTCGACGAACGGCCACAGCGGGGAGCCGTGGTCGATGAGGTTGCGCGTCATCCACACCAGGCCGACGACCGCGCCGAGCGCGACGCAGGGGCCGAGCACACGGAGCGCGAGCGGCCGCAGCGTCGCACGTCCGTGCCAGGCCGCCGCGCCGAGCGCGAGGAGCAGCAGGGGTGCTGGCGTCGTCTTCGTCCCGACGGCGAGACCGGCGGCGACGATCGCAGGACCGAGCAGCGCGGGGCGACCGACCGCCGCGGCGCAGAGCGACGCGCAGACGACGGCCCAGGCGAGGGCGGGCAGGTCGGTGAGCGGGCCGCCGAGCTGGACCGCGACGAGCGGCATGGTGAGCAGCGCGGCGACGGCGGCGCCGGCGACGAGCCGGTCGACGCCGAGCGAACGGAGGCCGACGACCCCGGCGAGCGCCGTCAGCGCCCAGAGCACGGGGGACCAGACGGAGAGGGTGACGAGGCTCTCGGTGATCCCCGTCGTCCACGCGAGCGCGACCTCGTTCGTGAGCGGGTAGTTGCCGACCGGGAGGCCCTCGATGAGGGGCGTGGCGGCGCCGGTGTTCCCCTCGTGCATCCACGACGCGACGAGCGGCAGGTGGTAGATCAGGCCGTCGACGTCGAGGTGCGGGAACCGCAGCTGCCACGAGGTCCAGGCGAACCAGGCGCCGCCGGCGGCACCGACGGCGAACCGGGCGGCACGGGGCTGCGCCGGCCACCAGGTGCGCCAGGCGTCCGGCAGGGAGGTCGCCGGTGCCGGGAGCACCGCGCGCGCGACGAGCCAGGTGACGAGTGCCGCGGCGACCAGGACGACGGGCGACGACGCCAGATCGACCCGACCGAGCGCGAGCGCCTGCGCGACCGCGAACGCGACGGCGAACGGCGCGCCCGCGACGATGCGCAGCAGCCCGTCCGCCCCGCAGGCCGCGGCGCAGCGCAGGCCCGCGGCGCCGAGGGCGAGACACGCCACGACGAGCGCGGCGTGGTGGGTGAGCTGCGACACGTGCCGGATCGTATGGCGCGTGCGCGTCCGAGGGCGCCGCCGCGCGCGGCCCTGTGCGCGGCGCCACGCCACTATCGTCCCCCGCTCGTGACCGACCGCCCGACAGCCAGCGGCGCCGACCCCACCGCCTGCGTCTGGTGCGGCGCGGGGTTCCCGATCGCCGCCGAGCGCGCGCCCGGCGGGCTGCGCTGCTCGGGCTGCGGCGTGATCACCACGACGCCGTGGCCGACCGACGCCGAGCTCGACGCGGCCTACGCCGGCTTCTACCGGCCCGAGTCCGGGCGCTTCGCAGGCCCGCTGGACCGGGTGCTCGCGCTCAGCCGGGGGCGACTGGCGTCGCACCTCGACGCGACGGCGCCGTCCGGCCCGGTCCTCGACGTCGGGGCCGGTGACGGAACGCTCGTCCGGGCGGTCCGCCGCACCGGGCGGGACGTGCTCGGCCTTGAGCGGGGCGTCCCCGGCGGTGCGACCGACCTGCGCGACGCGTCGCCCACCGACCTCGAGCGGGAGGACCTGCGCTACGCCGCGGTCGTCTTCTGGCACGTCCTCGAGCACCTCCGCGATCCGGCCGACCAGCTCGCCGCCGCGGCCCGGCTGCTGCTCCCCGGAGGCGTCCTGATCGTCGCCGTCCCCAACGCAGCGAGCCTGCAGGCCCGGCTCTTCGGCGTGGACTGGCTGGCGCTCGACCCGCCGCGGCACCTCACGCACCTGCACCCGCAGGCGCTCCGCACGCGCGCGCACGAGCTCGGCCTGACCGTCGTGTGCGAGAGCCAGGTGCGCGGCGGGCAGGTCCTGTTCGGCTGGCTGCACGGGCTGGTCAAGCGGCTGCCCGGCCATCACGACCTGTACGACGCCATCCGCCGACCGGAGGCCCAGCAGGACCGGCAGACCCCGCTCGGGCGCCTCGCCACCCTCACGCTCGGCATCCTCGTCCTGCCGGTGGCGCTGCTCGGCGTGACCGTCGAGGTCGCTACGCGGCGCAGCGGCACCATCTACCTTGAACTCCGTCGATGAGCATGCAACCGCGCCAGACCCGCGCCCAGAAGATCACCGTCGTCATGCCGTCGCGCAACGCCGCCACGACGCTGGAGAAGACCGTGGGGGCGATCCCGCCCGAGTGGGTCGACGAGATCCTCCTGGTCGACGACCACAGCTCCGACGACACCGTCGACGTCGCCAACCGGCTCGGTCTGCGGGTCATCTGGCACCCGCACAACACGGGGTACGGCGGCAACCAGAAGACGTGCTACCTCGACGCCCTGAACCGCGGGGCGGACATCATCGTGATGCTGCACCCCGACGGGCAGTACGAGCCGCACCTGATCCCGGACATCGTCCAGCCGATCATCGACGGCCGCGCGGACCTCGTCCTGGGGTCCCGCCTGCTGGACCCCGAGGGCGCGATCGCCGGCGGCATGCCGCGCTGGAAGTACGCGGCCAACCGCTTCCTGACGATCATCGAGTGCCGGGTGCTCGGGATCCAGATGGCCGAGCTGCACACGGGCTACCGCGCGTACTCGCGCGACATGCTGCTCGGCGTGCCCTTCCTGCGCAACGCGCTGGACTTCAGCTTCGACAGCGAGGTCATCTTCCAGGCCGTCTCGCTGGGGTTCCGCATCGAGGAGGTCCCCGTGAAGACGATCTACCACGAGGAGGCCTCGTCGGTGGACTTCAAGGCCAGCGTGATCTACGGGACGAAGACCCTGCTGGCCCTCGCGCGCCTGCAGCTGCACAAGGCCGGCGTCTGGAAGTCGAAGAAGTACGAGCGCGTCGTGAAGCACGAGAAGCCCGAGGTCGCGGCCTGATGGCGTCGGCGAAGGTCGTCACCGGCGAGCGCGTCACCACGCCCGACGGCGGGTTCAACCCGACCTGGCAGCGGCACGTCGCCGCCTACCGCGGGGCGGCGGAGCTGCTCAAGCAGGCGGGCGGGCCGACGGACACCCCGGTCCTCGACGTCGGCTGCGGCATCGGCCACTCGTTCACCGAGCTCGCGCCCCGCACGACGATCGGCGTGGATCTCGACGCCGAGGCGCTGGCCGGGCAGGAGCGCGAGACGCACGTCGCGGACATGCGCGCGCTGCCGTTCCCCGACGCGTCGTTCGACGCGCTCGTCGCCGTCCAGTCCATCGAGCACGTCCCCGACGCCGACCGGGCACTGCGCGAGTTCGCGCGCGTGCTGCGGCCCGGTGGCACCGCGGTCCTCGTGACGCCGAACCGCCTGACGTTCGCGCGGCCCGACGAGATCATCGACCCGTACCACCACGTCGAGTACGACCGTCACCAGCTGCACACGGCCTGCGCCTCGCACTTCGCGGAGGTGGAGGTCGTCGGCCTGTTCGGCAGCGACCGCTACCAGGCGCTCGTCGACGCGGAGAAGGCGAAGCTCGACGCACTCCTGCGGAAGGACCCGTTGAAGCTCCGGCGGCTCGTCCCCCGCCGCGCGAAGATGGTCCTCTACGACCGGCGGCTGACCGCCGAGCGCCGCAGGGACCCGGACCCGCGCGCCGCGGACATCACGCCGCAGGACTTCCACATCGGCCGCGAGGCCGTCGACCGCGCCCTGGACGTCGTCGCGGTCTGCCGCAAGGCGCCCTGAGCGCCGTCCCGGCCGCGGCCGCGGTCAGCGGCCGAGGCGCACCCAGTCGGTGAAGTCGGCCCAGGTGCCGGACATCCGCCAGCCGGCCTCCTGCCAGGCGTGACGGACACGCGGCCAGGACCGGGGCTCCCACGCAAGGGCGCGGGCGATCAGCCAGGCGATCGCGAGGACCGCGAGGAACCCGGCGAGCGCGCCGAGGCCGACGACCGCGGCGGGCAGCCCGTCGGAGCGGCCCGAGGTCGGCTCGGCGAGAGCCGCCTGCCGGATGGCGCCGTCGGCCGCGGCCGCCGCCGGAGCGGGCGCGGGGTTGGGCTGCGGGGTCGGCCCCTGCGCGGTCGCCGCCGGCGCGGGCGCACCCGAGGCCTCGGGGGTCCCGCCGGACGATCCCGTCGCCGGGGCGGCGGAGCCCGAGCCGCCGCCGGTGGACGGCGCCGCCGCCGCGCCCGAGTCCTGCCTCGTGGTGCCGCCTGCGGCGGCCTTCTTCGCGCAGTTGCCGTTCGAGCGGCTCTCGAGCGCGAGGGTGATCGCCGCCGGGAAGTCCGGGGCGTACTGCTCGACGTCGGGGGTGACCTTCGTCCGCGCCTCCTTCAACTCCGCGGCCGAGAACTTGCACGCGTCGACGACGCCGTCCTTCTGGAAGTCCTTGAAGACGTCCACGAAGATGTCCGCCCGCGCAGGTGCGGTCGGAAGGAGAAGCAGCAGCACGCCGAGCGCCAGCGTGAGGAGCACACGCGGACGGCGAAGCGGACTGGCGGGGGACGGCGAGCCGGTCACGCCACCGATGGTACCGTCGTCGGCCGGTGCAGGCCGTCGCTTCCCAGCCCACACGCGCCGCGGGCGCGCCGCCGCAGACGGGTTCAGCCGGCCTGCGGGATGCCCTCCGGGACGGCCGGCGGGCCCAGATCGCCCTGTTCGCGGTCGTCACGTACGCCATCTTCCGCAACGGCGCGACGGGGCTGGACGCGATCTCCTGGACGATCACGTTCGCCGCCTTGCTGGGGCTCTACGTCGTCGCGGTGTCGCTGCGCCAGGGGTCCGCCCGGCCCCGGGCCGCGCGCGGCGGACGGGTCGCCCTCGCGCTGCTCGCGGCGTTCGCGGTGTGGAGCGGCCTCACGTTCCTGTGGACCGTCGAGCCCACCGGCACCTGGAAGGAGCTCAACCGCGCCGTCCTCTACGCGATCGTCGCCGCGATCGCCGCGGCGTCCGCTTCGCTGGCGGGGGAGCGGGCGATCGAGCGTGCAGCGATGGGGCTGCTCGCGATCGCCTCCGTCACCGCGCTGTGGGCGATCGCCGGCAAGGTCATCCCGGGCGTCACGCTGTTCGGCCTCATCGACCTCAACCACACCCGTGACCTCGCGCGGCTGCGGGCCCCGCTGGGCTACTGGAACGCGCTGGCGCTGGTCTGCGTGCTCGGCATCCCGATCGCCCTGCGCATCACCACCGATCTCCAGCGGGCCCGACGCGTGCGCCTCGGGGCGCTCGCCCTCGTCTTCCTGTTCGTCACGACGCAGTTCATGACGTACTCGCGCGGCGGACTGCTCGCACTCCTGAGCGTCCTCGTGCTGCTCACCGCGATGGGTCCCCACCGCCTGCGCACGCTCATCGTGATGGCGGTCGTCTTCGCCTGCGCGATGCCCGGGATCCTGTACGCGTTCGCGCAGGACACGCTGGTGGGCAACGGGGTGCCGCTCGAGACGCGCGAGACCGCTGGGCTCGAGCTGCTGGCCGTCCTGCTCGTCTGCCTCGGGGCGCTGCTGGCGATCGGCTGGGGGCTCATCCGACTGGAGCCGCGGACCCGCTGGCAGGCGCACCACAGCCGCAAGCTGTGGCGGGGCCTGGGTGCCGCGGCCGCGGCGTTCGCGCTGATCGCCTTCCTCGGGGCGGCATCGGGGGACGGCGGGTTGCGCGGCGCGCTGGACCGTGGGACGTCGTCGTTCACCGAGGACGCCAAGGACGAGCAGTTCGACCCCGGCCGGGTCATCACCGCGAACTCCGGCAACCGCTGGACGTGGTGGAAGGAGGCCGCCGGGGGCTTCAGCGACCGGCCGCTCGGCGGCTGGGGCGCCGGGTCGTTCCCGGTCGTGCACCGGCTCTACCGTGACGACCAGCTCAGCGTCGTGCAGCCCCATTCCGTGCCGCTGCAGTTCCTCGTCGAGACCGGGATCGTCGGCGGCCTGCTCGCGATCGGCGCGATCTTCACCCTCCTGGGCGTCGCCTACCTACGCCTGCGGGGGCTCCCGCCGGGCCGCTCACGCGACCTCGGGGTGCCGCTGCTCGCGGCGGGCGTCGCGTGGTCGGTGCACGGCATCTTCGACTGGGACTGGTCCCTGCCGGGGGCGACGCTGGGGATGATGGTCGCGCTCGGCACCCTCGTCGCGCTGCCGGCCCGTGCCGTGCCGCCGCGCGAGCGCAGCGTCGAGGCGCTCGCCGGGTCGACCGCTTCCCCCGGTCGCTGGGCGCTGGCTGCGCTCGCCTCGCTGGTCGCTGCGGCCGCGATCGCCTCCGCCGTCCTGCCCGCGCGCGCCGCCGGCGTCTCCGAGGAGGCCGAGACGATCGCGGGCGACCGGCAGGACCCGGTGGGGCTCGAGCAGGCCGCCGCGCGCGCCGACCTGGCCGCGCGGCTGGACCCGGTGTCGGTCAAGCCGCTGTTCGTCGGCGCCGCGATCGCCCAGGGTCGCGGCCGGCTGATCGAGGCCCGCAGCCTGCTGCTGGAGGCCGTCGACCGCCAGCCCTACAGCGTCGACGCCTGGTACCGCCTCGCGCTGATCGCCCTGGCGCTCGCGGACTTCGAAGGCTTCCGGGACGCCGCGCAGCGGGTCGTGGAGACCGATCCCGCCAGCGGCACCGCCCGTGGACTCGCCCGGCGCGCCGAGCTCGCCCGCACACCGCCGTCCGGGTCCGCGACGGCGACCGCCACCCCGCTCGCGGCGGCCGGAGCCGTCGCCCCGGTGGGCGTCGCCCCGGCTCCCGTGCCGGCCGCCGCGCCCGCGGTGACCGGCACGGGTGGGCCCGCCACGCCCACGCCGGTGCCCACGCCCACACCATTGCCCGCACCGACGCCGACGCCTGCACCCGCACCGGCGTCGGGCGGCATCGTCGAAGGGAACCCCGCCGCTCCGGCGCCGTAAGCCGGTCTTCTAGGAGTCGGGCGCCACGAGGATCGGCACGATCCCCTTGAGCAGCGCATAGCCGGCGCCGATCGCGACGAGGATCAGCACGACGCCGATCACCCGCTCGCTCGGCAGCCAGCGCGAGTTCGACGTGCGGGTCGCGGGGCGGCGGCGCGGCCCGTGGGCGACGCGGCCGCGGCCCGGACGCCCGCTGTCGCGCAGCGCCGCGATCTCCGCCCGGCGCGCCGCCGAGATCGGCACCGGTGCGGCGACCGGCTCGTCCTCGTACCCGAAGTCGGCGTCCTCGCCGTCGGGCGCGGCACCGTGGTCCTCGGTGGGTGGGTGCTCGTCCTGCGCCCTGGGCGCATCGTCCTGCGGCTCCGGCTCGGGGCCCGGCTCGGTCCTGGGCTTGGGCTTGGGCGGCAGCGCCTTGCCCGCGCGTCGCGCAGCGCGGCGCGCGTGCTTCTCCGCCTTCGCCTGGCGCTTGAGCTCGGCGGCGGCCGCCTGCTCGCGTGCGCGCTCGGCGCGCTCCTGCGCCTCCTCCTGGCGCTTGCGCTCCTCCTCCGCGGCCTCCGCCACGGCACGGTCAGCCTCCTGCGCGGCGGCGATCTCGGCCTGAGCGGCGGCCATCTCGGCCTGTCGAGCTGCAGCCTGCTGCTCGGCGAGCTCGCGCGCGGCCTGCGCGGCGGCAGCCTGGTCCTGGGCGAGGTGCCGTTCGCGGGCCTCCTGCTCAGCCGCGAGCTGCGCTGCGCGCACCTCGCGCTCTGCGGCGGCCCGCTCCTGCGCCGCCGCGGCAGCCTGCGCCTGGGCCTGCGCGGCGGCTTCCTGGGCGGCGGCGGCAGCCGCCGCGGCCTCGTCCCCGGCCGCCGAGAGCTCGACGACCTGCTGCTCCAGGACCGCACGCGCGGCGGCCTGCGCCTCGGCCTGCCCTGCGTGCTCCTCTGCGGCCGCCAGCGCTGCCTCGAGCTCCCGCTCGGTCGAAGCCCGTGCGGCCGACTCCGCCTCGGCGCGGGCCGTCGCCGCCTGCGCCTCGAGCAGTGCGGCGTTCGCTTCGGCCTCCGCGAGGGCGACGGCCTCGCGCGCCTCGAGAAGTGCGGCGTTCGCTTCGGCCTCCGCAGCGGCGACGGACGCGCGCGCCTCGTCGCGGGCGGCCGCGGCGGTCTGCGCCTGCTCGTCGGCCGCCTGCGCCTGCTCGAGGGCGACCCGTGCCTCCTGCTCTGCCCGCTGCGCCTGCGCAACGGTGAGCGCGACCTGCTTCTGCGCCTCGGTGGCCTCGCGGTCGGCGGCGTCCGCATCGCGCTCGGCCTCCGTCCGCAGCTTGGCCTCCTCGCGGGCCCGCTGCTCAGCAGCGTCCGCCGCTTCTCGAGCCGCCAGCGAGGCGACCTCGAGCTCCGCGATGCGGCGCTGCGCCGCGGCCGCCTCCTGCTCGGCCGCCTCGACGGCGGCTCCGAGCTCTGCGACCTGGCGGGCGGCGAGCTCGTCGGCCTCCGCCCGTGCCGCCTCCGAGGCGGCCTGGACCTCGAGCGCGCGCTGCTCGGCGGCGGCTAGCGCCGTGGTGGCCTGCCCGAGTTCGACGGCCAATGCCGATGCCGCCTCGTCGGACTCCGAGCGGACGGACCGGAGCTCGGCATCGAGCCCGGCGGCCGTCTCGCGCTGGAGCGCGGCGGTCGCGCGGAGCTCCTGCACCTCGGCGTGCAGCTCCGCGGTCCGTTCCAGGGCGGCGGCGTCCAGCTCGTCGCGGGTGCGGAGCGCCCCGTCGAGCTGCTCCTGCAGGTGCATGACGCGTTCGCGGGCCTCGGCCAGCGCGGACTCCTGCTCGGCGGCCCGCTGCTCGGTCTCCCGGGCGGCGACGCTGGTGCGCTCGACCTCCTCGGCCGCGAGGGAGTGGTCCTGGCGCGCGGTCGCGACCTCGTCCTCGAGCTCGGCGATCCGTGCCTGCAGCGGGCCCAGCTGCGCGGCCTGCGGCTCGAGGGCGGCGACGCGCGCCTGCAGCGGCTCCAGCTGCTCCAGTCGCGCCCGCAGCGGCGGCAGCTGCAGCGCATCCGGCTCGAGCTCCGCGATGCGGCGCTCGGCCTCCCCGGCGCGGACGACGGCCGCGGCCAGCTCGCCCCGTGCGTCCTCGAGCTCGCCCTGCAGTGCGGCGGCCCGTAGGGCGTCGGCTCGCAATGCCTCCGTCTGGGTGGTCAGCGCGTCGACCCGCTGGAGCGCTTGCGCGGCCGACGTCTGCGCCTCGTCGAGGGCTGCGCGGGTCTCCGCGAGCTCGGCCTGCGTTGCCGCGTCCGTCTCGGCGCCCGTGCGCTCCAGCCCGTCGAGCGATGCGCGCGCCGACTCGAGCTCTTCGGTCCTCTCCGCCAGCAGCGCCTGTGCGGAGCCGAGCTGCTCCTGCGTGCCGGCGGCACGAGCCTGCTCCTCGGTGAGCTGCTCCTGCGTGCCGACGAGCTCCAGGCGGGTCGTCTCGGCCAGCTGCTCCGCGGCCTGTGCCCCGGCCTCGGCCGCTGCCGCGCGGGCCGTGGCCTCGTCGGCCGCGCGGCGGGCGTTCTGCAGCAGCGAGTCGGCGGCGGCGGCGGCCTCGCGAACCTCCTGCAGCGCCGCGTCGCGTACCTGCATGGTGCGCTCGACCTCGGCCTGACGGTCGGCGGCGGCCGTCAGCTGCCGCGCGAGCGCGTCGCGCTCCGCCACGAGCGCGTCGCGCTCACCCGCGAGCGCCTCCAGCGCGGTCGTCGCCTCGTCGCGCGCCGCCTCGAGCTCTTCGGTCCGGGCCTGCTCGAGCGTGTGCGCATCGCGCAAGGCAACGACCTGCTCGTCGCGCTCAGCGGTGAGCGCGGCGACCTGCTCCTCGCGGTCGGCGAGTTGCTCGTGCGCCTCGGCCAGCTCGGCGCGTGCCGTCTGCAGCTCGCCGCCGGTGGTCTTGTCCGCCTCCTGCAGCTCCTGGAGCTCCGCGGCCTGGCGTTCGGCGACCGCCCGGGCCTCGTCGCGTGCGGACCGCGTGGCCGCGAGCGCCTCCTGAGCGCCTCGCAGCTCCCTGGTCAAGTCGTCGAGTCGCCGCCCTGCCCCGGCTCGGGTCTCCTCGAGCTCGACGACCTGGGCGGCCGCGGCCGCGTGCTCGGCGGTGACGGCCTCGAGCCGCTCCTGCAGGTCACCGGCGTGCACCTGGAGCGGCGCGAGCTGCTCCTCGAGCCCGGCGCGCCCCTCCAACGCCTCCTGCGCGACACGCTCGGCCGACACGCGGCGGTCGGCCTCCTCGACCGCCCGCTGCTCGGCGACCGCGAGCTGCGCCTGGGCCTCCTGAACGTCCTGGCGTGCAGCCGCCGCCTCGGCGCGAGCCGCGGCCGCCTCGCGCTCGGCGTCGCGCGCCTCCTCGTCGGCGTCCTGCGCACCGACCCGCAGGCGCTCGACCTCCTCCTGCGCCTCGGCCGCGCGGCGCTCCGCCTCGTCGCGGGCCGCTGCTTCCTCCTCGGCCTGACGGGCGGCCTCCTTCGCCTCGATCCGGGCCGCCTGCAACGCGGTCCGCGCCTGCTCCAGAGCGGCAGCGGCGGCGCCCACCTCGGTCTCGAGCTCGACGATCCGGGCCCCCTGCTGGTCGGTGTCACCAGCGGCGGCACGGGCCTCGGCGAGGGCGAGCTCGGCCGCGGCCGCGCGGGCCTGCGCCTGCTCGACCTCCGCCAGTGTCCCCTGGAACTGCTGCTGCAGCGCCTCGCGCGCGTCGCCGGCGCCGACCAGCTCGTCGGTGAGCGTGCGGATGCGGGTCTGCGCGTCGCCGAGCTCCCGGGTCGCGGCGGCGGCCCGCTCGCGCAGCTGCTCGGTGGTGGTGCGCTCCGCGGCGAGGGTGCCCTCGAGCTCACGGGCCCGGGCGGCGGCCTGCGCGGCCTCCCCGGCGACGCGTTGCGCTCCGGCCGCGGTCTCCTGGACGGTCTCCTCGGCGGCCTGCGCCTGCGCCTGCAGCTCGGTGATCTCTCGAAGCAGGGTCGCCTCACGCTCGACGAGATCGTCGACCTGGTCGGCGCGCTCACGCAGCCCCGCGATGCTGTCCTGCGCCTCCTGCGCGGCGAGCTCCGCCCGCTCGGCCCGGACCTCGGCGGCGGCGGCACGATCGGCCGCCTCCTCGGCGGCCTCCTCCAGCCGGGCCGCCCGCTCGCGTGCATCGAGGGTGCGCTGCTCCAGCGCCAGCAGGCGACTCTGGGACTCGGCGACCTGCGCTTCGAGCCCGGTCGCGCGCTGGGTCTGCGAGGAGGCCTTCTCGTGCAGCTCGGACTGCGCCGTCTGGGCCGCCTGCAGTTCGCGCTCCACCTCCGTCGCCCGGCGCTCGAGCTCGTTGGCGCGGCGCTCGGCCTGCTCGGCCCGCGCGGTCAGCTGGGCGGCCACGCTGCGCGCGGTCGCCGTCTCGTCGGTCAGCGCATTCAAGCGCTCCTCGGCGGCTTCGGCGTGTTGCGTCGCAGTGGCCGCGACGCGGGCGGCCTCCGTCTCGAGCCGAGCGGCCCGCTCGCGCTCGCCGGTCAGCGCCTGGCGGACCTCCTCGAGCGTGCTCTCGAGCTGCTCGGCGTGCTCCGCGCGCTCGCGCGCCTCGTCGTCCAGCGCGGCCAGCCGCGCTTCAGCGGCACGGGCGCGCGCCGCTGCCGCCTCGAGGTCCTGGGCCAGCCGCGTCGACTCCACGGCGTCCTGCTCGCGCCGCGCCAACGCGTCCTCGAGCAGCGCGATCTGCTCGGCGGTGACCGCGGCGCGCTGCGCCGCCTCGCGCGTCCGTGCCTGCTCGCTCTCCTGCGCGCGCGTGAGCTCGGCGCGGGTGGACCGCAGCTCGTCCTCGCCGGCCACGACCTGCGCCTCGAGCTCGGTGACGAGCTGCCCGGCGTCCCCGGAGGCCAAGAGCGCCTCCGCGAGCTGATCCTCCAGCAGCTGGACCCGGTCCCGAGCGGCGAGCGCCTGGTCCCGCGAGCGCGCCGCGACCTCCTGCGCCTCGTCGGCCACGGCGGCGCGGTCGCGCGCGTCCGCCAGCTCGACCTGCAGCTCCCTGAGCTCCGCCTGGACGCGGTGGGCCGTCGTCTCGGCCGCCTGCCGGGCCGCGGCCTGCGACCGCAGGCGCTCACGGGCCTCGGCGAGCTCCTGGGCCGCGCCCTCAGCGGCGGTGCGGCGTAGCCGCTCCTGGTCGAGCGCGGCCTGCAGCGCCTCGGTGCGCTGCGCCTGAGCCTGGGCGTCGGCGAGGTCGCGTTCCAGGACGTCGATGGACTGCTGCGCCTGCGCGGCTTGGGCGCTCGCGTCGTCGGCCCGCTGCTGGGCGCCCTCGGCCGCGAGCTGCAGCTCCTCGAGCTTGCGCTGTGCGCCGTCGGCACGCGCGTCGGCGGTCTGGCGGGCCTCGTTGGTCGCGGCGAGCCGACCCTCGAGGGAGCGGTGCGCCTCCTCGCGCCGGCGCAGCTCGGTGGCCGCCTGCGCTGCCTCGTCGCGGGCCGCGGCCGCCTCGGCGACCGCCTGCGCGGCGGACGCCTGCAGCCGCTCGTTCTCGGCCTGGGTCTGCTGCGCCTGCGCGAGGACCTCGGCCGCGGTGCTCCGCGCCCGGGCGGCCTGCTCCTGCGCGGCCTGCGCGTCCTGGGCGGCGAGGTCGCCGGACGCCTGCGCGGCGGCCATCGCCTCCTGCGTGGCGACGCGCTCGGCCGCGAGCGCCTGCTCGGCCGCGGCCCGTTCCTGCTCGAGTTGCGCCCGGACGTCCTGCACCGCGGCGACCGCGTCGGCCACCTCCCGCTCCTTGGTCGCCGCGAGCCGACCCTCGAGCGAGCGGTGCGCCTCTTCCCGACGACGGAGCTCGGCGGCGGCGGCGGCCGACTCGTCCCGGGCCGCAGCCGCCTCGGCGACCGCCTGCGCGACGGACTCCTGCAGACGCGCGTTGTCGGCCTGCGTCTCCTCGGCCCGGGCGAGGATCTCGGCCGCGGCGGCCTGCGCGCGACGCGCCTCCTCCTGGGCCGCCTGCGCGTCCTGGGCGGCCAGGTCGGTCGAGGCCTGCGCGGCGGCGGCCGCCTCCTGCGTGGCGACGCGCTCGGCCGCGAGCGCCTGCTCGGCCGCGGCCCGTTCCTGCTCGAGTTGCGTCCGGACGGCGTCGAGGGCGGCGACCGCGTCGGTCACCGCGCGCTCCTTGGCCGTGAGGGCGGCGGCGAGCAACTCGCGCTCGTCCATGGCCTGCTCGCGGAGCCGGGACTGCTCCTGCACGGCGGCGGCGGCGGCCTGCTCGCGCTCGGACGCGTCGCGGGCGGCCCGCGCCTGCTGCTCGGCCTCGACGCGGGCCCGCGCGACCTCGTCCTCGATCTCGGCGAGCTCGCGCTCGGCCCGGGCGCGCTCCTGCTCCCGCGCGGCCTCGACCACGGCGGCGGCCTTCGCGACCAAGGCGCTCAGCTCGGCCTGGCCGCTCTCGCGGACCCGGGCGACCTCGGCGTCGAGCGCGGCACGGGTCGCCTGGGCCTGGCGAGTGACCCGCGCGGCGGCGTCCTCGACCCGGCGGCGAGCCTCACGTTCCTCTGCGGCGGAGCGCTCGGCGTCCTCGCGTGCCTGCTGGCGGCGCTCGAGCTCCTCCTGCGCCTCCCGCAGGGCCTGGCGGCGCTCCTCGGCGGTCCGCTCGGCCTGTTCGCGCCGGCGCCGCTCGTCGCGCAGCTCGGTCTTCAGGCCACCCTGCTCCTCGGCGGCCGCCGCGCGCTGCGTCCGTCCGCGCTCGGCAGGACGGGGCAGATCGACCATGACGCCGCGGCCGGCGTCCAGCGCGTAGGCGAGGCGCCCGCCCTCCAGCAACGTGGCCGGGGCCGAGAAGGCTGCCCGCCAGAAGGGCGCGTCGGGCGCCGCCAGCGGTGCGGCGTCGTCCGGGCCGGGGAGCGTGTTGAGCCGGTGACTGCGACGCCCGTCGTCGATGACGAGGACAGGCGGGGACAGTCGCTCGCGGCCGTCGGCCCGCCAGCGGCCCGAGATCCGCAGCAGCACGGTGCCGGGGCCGGCGGCAACGTACTCGAAGGTCTCGACCTCGAAGTCGGGGTGGGGTGGGCTCATGAAAACGGCCCCGGTGGAACGGGCAAGGAGGGGATTCTAGGCGTGATGGCGGTCACGACCTCAGGTCGGCCAGCGCGTCCAGCGCGGCCGTGAGCACGACATCTGGGGACGCGGTGGCGTCCAGGACCCGGAACCGGTCGGGCTCGGCGGCCGCCAGCGCGTCGTACGCCCCGGCGATCGTGGCGAAGAACGCGTCTCCCTCGCGCTCCAGCCGGTCGGCCTCCTCGCCACGGACGCCCTGCCGCGCCCGGCCGGCGGCGGGGTCCAGCCGCAGGAGGAGTGTGCGGTCGGGCGTCAGGCCTCCGGTGGCGAGGTGGTTGACCGCCCGCACCGTCTCCACGCCGAGGCCACGGCCCGCCCCCTGGTAGGCGAGGGACGAGTCGACGAAACGATCCAGGAGGACCCAGCGACCGGCGTCGAGCAGCGGACGCAGCCGCTCGGCGACGAGCTGCGCACGTGCGGCCGCGTAGATCAGCGCCTCCGCGGCGGGGTCGACGCGCAGCGACGGGTCCTTCACGACGGTCCGCAGACGCTCGCTGAGCGCCACGCCCCCGGGCTCGCGCAGCAGCTCGACGGGCGTCCCGGCGGCCGCGAGGGCGGCCTGCAGCGCGGTCGCCAGGGTCGACTTCCCGGCACCGTCGATCCCCTCGATCGTGATGAGGCACCCAGCCATCGACGCGCAACCTATCGACGAGCGTGCGCGCGCCGCGTCGCGGATCGGTCTTGCGTTCGGTGCGTCGTCTACCCTCGCGGGCCGTGGCCCTCTCCTCCCTCGACCAGCACCCGCACGCGAAGGCCGTCCTGGGAGCGGCGCTCGACGGGAGCCGGGCGTCTCACGCGTACCTGTTCCACGGGCCTCCCGGCGCCGGCAAGCGGCGCGCCGCGATCGACCTGGCCGCCGCCCTCATCGCGGACGGCTCCGCCGATCCGGCCGGCGCCGCCCGGCGGGTCCGCGAGGGCGTGCACCCGGACTTCACCCACGTGCGGCCCAGCGGTGCCGGGGCGATGATCAAGGACGACATCGAGGAGCCCGTGGTGCTCGGGGCGACCCGCACGCCGTTCGAGTCCCGCAAGCGCGTCTTCGTCCTGGAGCAGGCCGAGACGATGAACGACACGGTCGCCAACCGCCTGCTGAAGACGCTCGAGGAGCCGCCCGAGTTCGTCCACCTGATCCTCGTCACCGACCGGCTCGGGGACGTCCTCCCGACGATCGTCTCGCGCTGCCAGCCGGTGCGCTTCGAGGCGCCGACGCCCCAGCAGCTGCGCGACGTGCTCGCGCGCGCCGGGGCCGGGCCCGAGGTCGCGGAGGCGTGCGCGCGCCTGGGTCTCGGCGACGCCGACCGCGCCCGGCGTCTGGCGCTCGGCGACGGGCCGGCGCTGCGGCACGGTGCCGAGGTGTTCGCGCGGGCCGTCGTCCGCGGGGACCTGTCCGACCAGCCGTGGCGCGGGATCCTGCAGGTCATGGGGGATCGCGCGCACACCGAGTACGACGCGCGCGTCGCCGCGACCGACGAGACGGTCGCGATGCTGCCCAAGAAGGAGCAGAACCGGGCGCGCAAGGAGGGCGACGTCGCCGCCAAGCGGATGATGCGCCGCACGTCGGCCGAGGCGCTGGACCACGGCCTGCAGCTCACCGGTCTCTGGCTGCGCGACGTGGCGTGCGTCGTGGACGGCGTCCCCGAGCTCGCGCACCACAGCGACCGCAGCGCGGAGCTCGCGCAGGATGCCGGCCTGGTGCCCGACGGCCGGGCGCTCCGCGACGCGGTCGCGCTCGTCGACGAGACGCGGTCGCGCTTCCAGCTGAACGTCACCGAGGAGCTCGCGCTCGAGGCGCTGGCGTCCCGGATCGAGCGTCGCCTCGCGGGCGCGCGCGCGTCATGAGCGGGCTCCGGCCCCAGGCGGCCCACGTGGTCGACGCGATCGCCGAGCTCACGCTCCAGGTGCACGACCGCGAGGCCGCCGAGCGGTTCTACCTCGAGGTCATCGGACTGCAGCTCCTCGCGCGCGAGGACGACCGCACCTGGCTGGCACTCGGTGAGCGCGCCCGCCTGGGCCTGTGGCTCCCCGGGCCCAAGGAGCAGGGCGACCGCGGCGGCATCCACGTGCACTTCGCGCTCAGCGTGGCGGCGTCGGAGCTCGACGCGCTGGCGCAACGGCTGCGCGACGCCGGGGTCGAGGTCGAGGGCCCAGTCATGCACGATGGCGGCGACCGGTCGATCTACTTCGAGGACCCCGAGGGCAACGTCGTCGAGGGCTGGGACTACTTCCGCACGCGCGCCGGCGAGGCACTCGGGATCGACGGCCTGAAGGGCTGACACCCGGCGGGCGGGTCCGCCGGTCCCCGGACGGTCACGTCTGCGTCACACCCGGTTCACCGGATCGCGGGGCGTGCAGGGGAATCTGGTCGTCATGACGGTGCGCGCGGCCGTGTCCGGACTGCTGATGGGCGGGGCGCTCGTCGCGCTCGCCGCGATCTGCCTCACCCGTCGGGACGAGCTCGGGGAGGCGCTGCGGGCGATCTCCCCGGCCGCGTTCGCGGCGCTCGTCGCGTTGCACCTCCTCACGCTCGTGATGCGCTCGGAGGCCTGGCGGGTCGCGCTCTGCGCGGTGGACGGCCGCGACGTCCCGCGCGCCGCCGTGCACGGCGCGAACGCCGGCGCGTTCCTGGCCGGGTCCGTGCAGGCGCACGCCGCGATGGCGGTGCGGGTCGGGCTGCTCGCCCGGTTCGCCGGCGGGGCGGCGCCGCGGCCGCTGCAGGTCGCGGTCGCCGACGTGCCCATCCTGGTCCTCGAGGTCGCGGGGGCCTGCGCGCTGGTCGTCGTCGCGGTCCTGGTCGCCGGTGGCGCCTGGTGGGTGGTCCCCGGCGCGCTCGCGCTCGGGGCAGGCCTGCCGCTGGCGAGCCGCCGACTGCTGCAACGCTGCGGCGCGCGGCGGCCGCTGGTGCGCGGGCTCGCGGTCCTCGGCACGCCCGGTCGCCGCGGGCGCCTGGCGGTTCTGGTGGGGGTCGTCGTCGTGCTCGGCGCCACGCGCGCCGGGGTCGCACTGGCCGCCGTCGGGCTGCCGCACGGGCTCGCGGAAGTCGCCGCCGTGTTCGCCGCGCTCGGCGTCCTGGGCCTCCTGCCACTGGGACCGAGCGCCTCGCCGGCGGCGACCGTCGCGACCGCGGGGGCGGGAGCCGGGGCCCTTGCGGCCGGCCTGGTGATCAGCGCGACGTCGATCGCCGCGGTGGTCCTCTACGCGGCCGTGGTCCTCGCACTCGGGACGCTAGGACGTCGGAGGGTCGGCGATCGGGCCGAGGTTCGGCGTGCGGCCGTGCAGCCCGAACGCGCGGAAGGTGTGGAAGCGGGCGTGGTCGGGGCCGTGGAAGTCGGCGGACCCGGTCGTCAGGAGCCCCAGCCCGTCGCAGTGATCCACGGTCAGCCGCGTCTGCTCGGGCGTATGGGTGACGTAGAACGCCTCGACCCCGTCGAGCCCGGCCGCGGCGAAGCGGTCGATCGCGCCGAGGACCTCGTCGTCGTCGTCGAGGTCCCAGAACGGATGCGCCCAGACTGCCAGGCCGCCGGCCTCGTGGATGATCTCGATCGCGCCCTCGACGGTGGGGGCGGCGCGGGGGCGGAAGGCGGCACCGCCGGGGATCAGGTACTTCACGAGCACCGCGTCGGCGATCTGCATCAGCGAGTCGCCCGGCCGGGCGAGACCCTCCGCCTGCAGGCGCTTCGCGTTGCGCGGCTGCGACGCGACCGCGCGCGCCAGGTGCGGCCGGCCGACCGCGCCGCCCGCGGCGCGACGGGCCGCGAGCTCCGTGCGGTCCACGACCAGACCCTCCTGCTCGAGCGCGTCGGCCATGCGCGAGGCGCGCGTGCCGCGGTCCGCCCGGCAGAGTCCCAGGACCTCCAGGAGCCGCGGTGAGGAGTGGTCGACGTTGTAGGCGAGGACGTGCAGGTCGTCGTGCTCGCCGTCCAGCGTGCTGATCTCGACCGCGGGCACGATCCGTACCCCGTGCTTCCGCCCGGCCGCGATCGCCTCCTCCACACCCTCGACCGTGTCGTGGTCGCTGAGCGCGAGCAGCTCGACACCGGCGGCCGCCGCGCGGGCGACCACCTCGCTGGGGGAGAGCGCACCGTCGGAGCAGGTCGAGTGCGACTGCAGGTCGAAGGTGGGCGCCTCGGGCTTCGGGACCGCCATGCAGCCTGACCCTACCCGGCGCCCCGGGAGTTCCACCGCGCGTATGCTCGCCGCATGTCTGCGAAAAGCCGTGTCCTGGGTCTGACCGGAGGCTGGTGCGTCGGTCTGACGCTGCTCTGCGGCGGATCCGCGCAGGCCGCCGAGTACGCGCCGGTCGACCAGCCGGGTGCGGCGCTGAGCGTGCCCGCCGCGGAGATGGAGGCCCGGCTGCAGTGCTCCGCCGGTCCGCTGAGCAGCGGGACGGCAGGACCGGTGCTGCTGCTGCAGGGGACGGGCGCGACCGCGAAGGACAACTGGTCGTGGACCTACCAGCCCGGCCTGGACCGGCTCGGCATTCCCTGGTGCGCGATGGACCTGCCCGACCAGGCCACCAGCGACGTGCAGCTCTCCGGCGAGCACGTGGTCTACGCCCTGCGCACGATGGCGCAGCGGTCGGGGCGGAAGGTCTCGATCATCGGGCACTCCCAGGGCGGCATGGTCGGCCGCTGGGCGCTGCGCTGGTGGCCGGACACCCGTGGCCTGGTCGAGGATCTGATCGGCTTCGCGCCGTCGAACCACGGGACGACGCAGGCGCAGTGCAGCGCCGAGGATCCGTGCGGCGCCGCGGGCTGGCAGCAGCGCGACGAGGCGGACTTCATCGCCGCCCTGAACTCCCGCCAGGAGACCTTCGCACCCATCTCGTACACGAGCGTCTACACGCGCGTGGACCAGACCGTCCAGCCCAACCAGGACGCCGTGACGGGTTCATCGTCGCTGCGGACGGGCGACGGCCGGCGGACCAACGTCGCCACCCAGGACATCTGCCCGGCGGCCGCCTACGAGCACCTGCTCATCGGCCTGGTCGACCCCGTCGCCTACGCGCTGGCGATCGACGCGCTGACCAACGACGGACCGGCGGACCCGTCGCGCATCTCCCCGGCCGTGTGCCTGGAGGTCTTCCACGCCGGCATCAACCCGCTGACCGCGCCCGCCGACGGCGCCGCGGCAGCTGCCTCCTTCGCCGCCTACTCGGCCCGGACGGTCCCGCAGGAGCCGCCGCTGGCGTGCTACGTCTTCACGGGCGGCTGCGGGTCGGGCGGGGGCACCGGCGCCGGCAACATCAACCCGGCGACGCTCGTCAAGCCGTCGTGCCAGTCGCGCAGGCGGTTCGACGCGACGTTCCCGGCGCTGCGCCGCGGGGCGCGCGCGACCCTGAACGGTCGCAAGCTCGGGCTGCGCCGGCTGAAGGACGGGCGCCTGCGTGCCACCGTCGACCTGCGCAAGCGCCCGAGGCAGACGGTGACCGTGCGGGTGCGGGGCAAGGACCGGCGCGGCCGGTCGATCACGGTCGTGCGCAAGTACCGGACCTGTACCTGAGCCGCCTGCTGGACTGAACGCGGGCGTTCATTCATGCGCTACGATCCGCCGCGATGACCGTCCCGCAACCCGTCCGCGCCGCGCTGGTCCTCGCGGCGTTCCTCGCCACCGTGCCCGCGGCCTCCGCCGCGACGATCCTCGGCCCCCCGCCGGAGCCCGGCGTGACGCGAGCGGCGATCCTCGTCGGCAACAACTGGGACGGGACGACCGACATCGTCGACCCCGAGACCTACGAGCGCCTGGGCCGCGTGAACGTCATCCCGGACAAAGACGAGCGCGAGGGCGAGATCCTCCTGAACCCGGTGAAGGCCGGCTTCTTCCTCGCGATCCGCGAGCTCATCGGCGAGGGCAACCACCAGTACAACGACGACGTGTTCTCCTCCAACGACGGCCGCACGCTGTTCGTCTCCCGGCCGTCCTACGCCGACGTCGTGGCGATCGACCTCGCCACCAAGCAGCTCAAGTGGCGCGCGCCGGTGGACGGCTACCGGTCCGACCACATGGCGATCAACGCCGACGGTACGCGCCTGCTCGTCAGCGCCTCGACGGGCAACGTCGTCCACGAGTTGGACACGGCGACCGGCGCGCGTGTCGGCGGCTTCCCGTCCGGCGACTCGCCGCACGAGAGCATCTTTTCGAAGGACGGCTCGACGATCTACCACGCGTCGATCGGCCGCGTGTACCTCCCGACCGACCGCCCGACCGCGATCGACTCGGCCAGCAAGGGCGGCGAGTTCTTCCAGGTCGTCGACGCGAGGTCCGGCAAGGTCCTCAAGCAGATCGACATGAGCCAGAAGCTGGCGGAGGCCGGGCACCCCGGATTCTCCGCCGCCGTCCGTCCGATGACCCTGTCGCCGGACGAGCGGTTCGCCTACTTCCAGATCTCCTTCTTCCACGGGTTCGTCGAGTACGACCTGAAGGAGGAGAAGGTCACCCGGCTGGCCCGCCTGCCGCTGAGCGACGAGGCCGCGAAGCTCGTTCCCGAGCAGTACCTGCTCGACAGCGCCCATCACGGCATCGCGCTCGACAAGGCCGGCCGGAAGTTCTGCGTCGCCGGGACCATGAGCGACTACGGCGCGATCGTCCAGCGTGGCTCGTTCTCGCACAAGATCCTCGACGTCGGCCGCAAGCCGTATTGGTCGACCAACAGCGCCGACGGCGAGTACTGCTACGTCAGCGCCAGCCAGGACGACCTGGTCTCCGTCATCTCCTACGAGACGGAGCAGGTCATCCACCAGTTCCCGGTCGGCCGGCACCCGCAGCGCGTACGCAACGGCGTCGTGCGGATCGCCGACTACCCGCAGGGCAAGTTCGGCGAGAGGTTCGAACTCGGCATCTTCAGCTCCCGGCAGCCCGTCTCGTTCCGTGGCGGCGACGCGAACATCGGCTGCCGCGCCGAGGAGGCCGTCGCGCTGCGCCTGGACCGCTGCCGCATCCGACTGCGGACCCGCATCGGCGGTCGCATGACCACCGTCGGTGCCGGGGAGCGGATCGTGAAGGACGCCCGGTCGTTCAAGGTCGACGTCAATCTGACCAAGGCCGGCAAGGCGCTCCTGCGCCGCCGCCCCGGCGGTGTGCGCGTCACCGCGTTCATGCGCGGTGTGGACTCCGTCGGTCGCGTGAAGACGACGTCCCGCGCGCTGCGTATCCGCGCGGCGCGGTAGGCGCGGGCCGCACGGGCGGCACGCGTCGGGGCGCGGTCATGGGCATCATCCACCCCGCACGTGAACGTCCTGGAAGCCATCCTGCTCGGCGCCGTCGAGGGGCTCACCGAGTTCCTCCCGATCTCCAGCACCGGGCACCTCACGGTGCTCGAGAAGCTGCTCGGGTACGAGATCGACGACCCCGACATCACCGCGTTCACCGCGATCATCCAGGTCGGCGCCGTCCTGGCCACGCTGATCTTCCTGCGCCGCGACATCCGCCGGATCCTCGGCGCGTGGTTCACCGGCCTGCTGCAGCAGGACCGCCGCGACGAGCCCGACTACCGGTTCGCGTGGGCGATCCTGCTCGGCTCGCTGCCGCTGGGCATCGTCGGACTCGCGTTCCAGGACACCATCGAGACGACGCTGCGCAACCTGTGGTTCGTCGGCAGCGCGCTGATCCTGTGGAGCTTCGTGATGCTCGTCGCGGACCGGCGCGCCACGCAGGAGCGCGGCGAGGCCGACGTCACGCGCCGGGACACGCTGATCATCGGGCTCACCCAGTGCCTGGCGCTGATCCCCGGCGTGTCGCGCTCGGGCGCGACGATGTCCGCCGGGCTCCTGCGCGGTCTGGACCGCGTCACCGCGACGAAGCTCGCGTTCTTCCTCTCGATCCCGGCGCTGACCGGTGCGGCGGCGCTGCAGACCGTCACGAAGTACGACGACATCGCCGGCGGCGTCGGCTGGGGTCCGACGATCACGGCGACCATCGTCAGCTTCGTCGTCGGCTACGCCGCGGTGGCCTGGCTGCTGAAGTTCGTCGCCGGGCACACCTACTCGGTGTTCATCGTCTACCGGCTCGTCCTCGGCTCGCTGATCCTCGTGCTGCTCGGGACCGGTGCGCTCGCGTCGACCTGACGGGCGGGCGGTGGACGCCACCGCGTGATCGGCGGGCGGGCGCTAGGATTCCCCGGCCCCGCCGCCGTAGCTCAGCTGGTAGAGCACTTCACTCGTAATGAAGGGGTCAGCGGTTCGAATCCGCTCGGCGGCTTGCCCGTATTCATGCGGCATTACGCGTGAATCCCTCCTCGGCCTTCTGCCACCGTGCGTACTCTGTGCGTACTCGGGCTCTCGCGGACTCCATCGTGTCGACCGCGCTCACCCGCCGCTGGAAGTCGAACTCCGCCCAGATCTGGGCGTACACGCGCAGGCACACCTCGGCGCCGTGACCCATGATCTCCGCGACGTCCGGGACCGGCCGGCCCTCGTGAATCAGCAGTGACGCGAGACTCCCGCGGAGGTCCCGGGCGATCACGTCCGCGGGCAGGTAGGCCCACCACGCCACCGGCTTGAAGACGCGGCGCTGCCAGTTGCGCCAGTCGTCCCCGGACCAGGGGCCGCCGTTGCACGGGATCACGAGCTGGTCGGGCCCGGGCCGGCCGGATCGCAGGCGCCACTCCGCGAGCGTGCGCGCGAGCGGCGGGAAGATCGGGACGCTCCTGGTCTTCGGTCGCGCCTGACGGCCCTTGCGGCTAGTGACCGTAATCGTCCTGTCGGTGACCTGCCGCCACGTGAGCGTGATCGCCTCCGACTCCGGCCGCAGGCCCGCGTACGCCAGCAGCTCGAGCAGCACGGCCTCGCGCTCACGGCCGCGCCAGCGGAGGTCCCAGATCATCCGCTCGACGGTGATCGGCCGGATCAGGACCGGGTGACGCTCGCGCACCACCGCGGGGCGGTGGGCGCCGCTGACCGGGTTTGCGACGAGGAGTCCGTCGCGGACTGCGAGCGTGAGGACGGATTGCAGCGCAGCGACGGCGTGCGCGATCGTCGGCTCCCCGGTCTCCTCATCGCGCATCTTCTGCATCCACCGCTCAATGTCCCCCGGCCGAAGCGTGACCGCGCGACGCGACCCGAACACGGGCAGGATGCGCTTGTCCAGGTGACGCGCGTACGAGGCCTGCGTGCTCTTGCTCACCGTCGACGCGCGACGCTCCCACCAATCCTCCGCGAGCTGCAGCACCGTGAGATCCCGGCGAGACATCTCCCACGCGAGATCCCCCTGACGACGCAGCCGTGAGATCTCGTCGTCGAACGTCTTCGCCTCACCGTGAGTCGGGAACGACTTCGACCGGTTGCGGCCGACGTCACGCCAGCGCACCTCGAAGATCGTCCTGCCCGATGGGAGCTTGCGCTTGCGGATACTCATGCGGCTCGCTTCGCCCTCTCGGTGAACGACATGCCTGACGGGCGCGGCGCGCGCACGGGTGGGGGCGGGAGGCTGCCAGCGATGTCGAGCCGCTCGGGTTCGATACGAGTCGAGTCGATCCACGCAGCGAGGTCTGACGGCTTCACGCGGATGCGCCGGCGGATCTTGCACGCCGGGAGCTCGCCCGCGCGAATGGCGACGCGGATCGTCTCGACGTCGAGCTGGACGATGTCGGCGACCTGGTCGACGGACAGGAGCTGTTCGGTCCGCTCGGTCACGACCCGCCCTCCCGCTGTGCGGTCAATTGAGGGCTTCGGTCCAGCAGTAGACGACCCGTCAGCGGGTCGAGCGGCTCACACGTCTTGCGCATGTAGAGCGGGTGCCGCGGCGCCCCGGACTTCGTCACCCCGAGGACGCCGAACTTGCGCAGCAGCGGCTCG